>NZ_JBEZDR010000022.1:123376-226250 GCF_040648415.1 Nonomuraea sp. NPDC049141 | reverse complement strand
CCCCGCCCGTTTCCAGACGAAGCCGCCAGCCTGCTACCGGGCCTCCTGGCAGCTACCCGGACCGGACTCCCACCGGCAAGCGACGACGAGCTTACAAACAGACGATCAGCCGCTACGTCACGGCTTCACCTCCGTTCTGCTGGGCGCACGAAAGATCGAGGCTAGATGCCACGGGTCTGGTACGTGCAGCCCGGGTCGGAGGAGGCGCTCGTGTCGAACCGGGCACCGAACCTCACGAACACCTTGTGCGGCTTCGGCCTGGTCACCCAGATGTTCCGCGAGCCCGTCTTGCCGCCCGTGTACTTGAAGGCTTTGAACACGATGTCCGGCTGGGCGTCCTGCATGAAGTAGAAGCGGACGGTGTTCTTGCTGCCGACATTGCCGGCGATCCGCCAGGACAGCTGATTGAACACGTGCTGTGTCCCGGACGTCCGGTAGCGGGTGGTGATCTCGATGCCGAAGTTGCCGTCCTTGCAGCGTGCGATGAGGTACTGGTCGGCGGATGCCATGGCGGGCGCCGCCGTGATCGATGTGGCCAGGCCCATGGCGGCGACGACAGCCACGTTACGCAGGATCTTCATGGTTCCCTCCCGTAGGTCGTGATCACCATTCTTGCCAGCGGCGGTATGTCGGAGGTATGTCGCACCCGCGTGCCATGCTGTGCCCGTTGAAGGTCGTCTTCGATGCCGAGCTATGGATCTGGGATGCTCGGCGGGCTGACAGCTGGACCTTCGTTATCTTGCCCGTCGAGGAATCCGCGGCGCTTCAGGACATGACCGGCGGGTCGCGGCGTGGGTTCGGTTCGCTGCGGGTGCGGGTCACGATCGGAGGGAGCGGCTGGAAGACCTCCGTCTTCCCGGGCAAGGGGCGCGGTTGCTACGCGCTGCCGATCAAGCGGACCGTACGCGAGGCCGAAGGGCTCGGCGCGGTTCTCCTCGGGGTGCGCCTCGGTGGAGCTCTCGCGTGCCGTCGACAGATCTTTCGACCCGCTCAAGACGGCCAGCCGGCTGCGCTGCTCGGCGGTCGCCGGGCGACCGCGATCGTGCAGCAGTTCAACCGTCCGCCGGTGGCGGCGGACCAGCAACCAACGCCGGCCTGGATGCGGGGAGGCGAAGGTGATCAGTGCCCAGCCGTAGAAGTGCCTTCCGTAGCGGCTCGACCGGCGACTCCAGACGTTGTCCCCATAATCACGAAATTTTGGGCTCTGGAAGGCCCACACCAGCGTCCCTCTCCCTCCCGGTATGTCGGCGGTATGTTTGCGGGTCGTCGCGCTCATGATCAGTTGTCCTGCCGCGTCACGTGCCGCCAATCTGATGGCCGACTCAACTCAGAGAAAGGGACGGCAGTGAAAAGGACGAGGATCATCGCGAGCGGGCTCGTGGGCACCGCGGCGGCGCTAACCCTGATCAGCGCTCCGGCAGTGGCGAACGCGGAGCCGAGTAAGGCGAAGAAGCTGGCCGTGGCAGTCCAGCTCACGTTGCCGACGGAGGACAGCTTCTGGGCGTGGGCAAAGTTCCGAGCGAACAGGAACAAGGACTCCGTCAAGCAGTACAACTTCAGCTGGAACAACGACGGTTGCACAGTGAAGGACGCGGGGAAAATACCGGGCGTCAAATCCTGGGCGAAGATCTTCGCGATCCCGTGCGTGCGACACGACTTCGGCTACCGCAACCTCAAGGATCTGGTCAGCACCAAGAGGTGGACCGATGTCTATCGCAAGGGCGTCGATCGGGCGCTCTTGCAGGACATGCTCAGGACGTGTAGCGGCATGAAGGCGCACCTGAAGCCAAGCTGCAATTCTGCGGCGGCGCAGTTTTACGCGGCTGTCCGGTGGAAGGGGAAGTAACGCCACCACCGCAGCTGGCTCGGCCGCACTGCCACCGACCCCGGCGCCTCGAGGAACGTCATCCTCGACACCCTCAACCTAGTGATCCAGTCGTGGATCGTGATCTTCATGCTTCGTGCACAGCTTCTCGTTTGTAGTGGCTGTCTCGGGCACGGGCTTGATGACGCCGTCGCCGGCGAGACCAGCCAACGACGAACGTGACACTGCGGATGGGCGCGGCGATCAGAAATGTGAACAGGCGCCGGATCTCGGCCATGGTCATCGCCACCAGGCCGGGTTCGGCATTGTGGTCGCTGCGTTCGCGGGCGGGACGGCTCAGCTTGACCGTCCCGCGACTGGAGCGAGAGCGCCCGGCGCCATTCCCGTGCTGTCAGTTCAACAGCAGGGCGCTGTCCCACGACGTCATCGGGATGTCCTCCATGGCGTACGTGTGGAGGGCGAGGGCGATGCCCGCGGCGCCTTCCAGGAAGCCGGGGCGGTCGAGGTCGCGTGCCGCGAGCGAGTGTCGGTACCGGAAACCGAACGGCGCCTGCGGGTCGTACCCGTCTATCACCCGTATCGCCAACTCGTCGGCGACGGCGTGGTAGCCCGGGTCGGCACTGTCGTGGGCCATGCGCAGCACGATCTGTAGCAGCCCCGCCCACCCGTGGCACAGAGCGGAGTCGTAAATCAGCTCGTCGCTCGCCGCGCTCAGCGCACCACGAAGGGCGGCATGCGCGTCGGCGCGCCAGTCCGCGCGGTCCAGCGCGGCGCCGGCCAGATACACGGCACGGGCCGTACCTGCGGCGCCGTAGCACCACGAGTCCCGCCCGCGTTCCGGCGGTTCCCCGCTCTCGATGTGTGCCAGCGAGATCAGGTGCGGCCAGCGAGGGCCGGCCTCGTCGGTCGTGCGCCAGCGGGACAGCAACGCCATGATCTGCTCGATGGCCTCGTCCTGACGCTCCACCCGCAATCCTGCCCGCCAGGCGACGGAGAGGAGCGCGAGCGGTCCGCAGACACCGTGTGCGAGACCGAAGTTGACGTGCTCGGCCAGACCGTGCTCGAGTCCTTCGGTGATCCACCACGCGGGCAGGCGGGTGCCGTGTCGCGCGATGTCGTCGGCGGTCGCCGCGGCCACCAGCGACTCGAGCACGTCGGTCAGGGCGAGCCCCGCTGCCTGCCGCGCTGCCGGCTCGGCGGCCGACTCGTACCGCGCCAGCAGGTAGCGGCCGATTCCGCCGGTGCCGCCGAGGACGTCGTAGCAGTTCCACGTGCCGACCGGCTCTCTGGCACGCAGCCGCTCCCGGTCGGCTCGAACGCGTTGCCGGACCTGGTCGGTGATGTGCCGGTCCAGTCCTTCCAGCATCGTGGCGTAGCCGCCGAATGCGGTGGCCGCGTTGTGCCCGGCCAGCGCGAGCGCCACCATGCCGTTGAACAGCGACTGCGGCAGCAACCGGATCCCGCGGCCGAGCGCCGCGGACAGGTGCGCGTGCGCTCGGTCGCGCAATTCCGGCACCTGCGCGGCCAGCTCCGCGAACAGCAGCGCGACTCCGGGGTGACCGTCGGAAAGCAGCAGTGGATCCCACACCGGTTGCGAGTTGCCCGGATAACGCATGAGGTTGTCGGGCGCGCCCGCGATCTCGGCCACCCGGTCCGGCTCTGCCAGCCGGTCCGCGATCTCGGCGACGATATCAGCGGCCGCCTGCTGGTGGGCCGGTACGTGGTCAGTCGGTGTCGACGCGGGTGACGGCACGGAAGCTCTCCAATTCCTGAAGCAGGTGGCGGACCTCACCGCGCTGCGGCACGGGCAGTTCACCGACGCGTACCACCTCGCCGCCGTTCAGCCGGTCCAGCACCGCGAGGGCTTTGGCGGTGGCCGCTCCGGACGAGACGTTGCCGTTCGCGGCGCATCCGCGGGCGCCGTCGCCGGGCGCGGCCAGCAGGGGAGCGCACCCGCGGACGGGGGTGTCGTCGTCGAGCGGGCGAAGCTCGGCGGGCCGCTGGGTCGGCCAGAACCCGCCCGCCGTTCTTACCCGCAGGGCCAGATCGGTGGCCCGAGTGGCGAACCAGTCCTGGCTCAGAAGCTCCATGAAGGCGTCCACGGAGTCGGCCAGGGCCGTGGGCAACTGACCGGCCAACTGCCCGCCCGGACCGGCATCCGGGGAGAACAACGGGGCCGACGCCGCCGGCACGGTGCCCCGGAACAGATCCTTGATCTCGTAGTACGGCCGGTGCTCGCGGCGGGGAATGCCCACGTTGACACTCGTCGCCGGTGCTTCGCCGGCGCTCTCCCCGACGTGGTAGTACCGCGACGGCCAGTACAGCAGATCTCCCGGCTCGACCTCTGCGACGAACGAGGAGGCCAGGTACGGCTGGTAGTCCAGCACCGTGTGCACCGGATCCGACCACGGGCGCTCGTCCCAGAACCGCATGCGCTTGGTGCCACGCACACAGAACATGAAGGTGGCGAAGCGATCCTGGTGCACGCCGACGGGGCTGTGCTCGTAGGAGCCGTGGAACATCGTGGAGCCCGCGGTGTGCGTCGGCTGGCCGACCCGCTCCCAGAGACCGGCGTAGAACCGCTGCGCGCGCGTCCACAGAGGGTGGGAGAAGGAGTGGAAGCGGTGCACCACGAGGGCGTAACGCTGCCCCCGCAACCGGTCGGACACGCGCCGCTCGTAGCCGCCGAGCGAGCGGTCCGACAGCTCCGGCAGGTATTCGCCCGGCCGTGTCTGCTGCCGCCGCTCCACGAGGATTTGCACATTTCCCGGCACGGCGAGCGGATGTGGCGGCCGACTGCCGAGCACAGCGGCCTCGAACACCTCCGCCTCGGCGAACGGCACGTCGCCGATCTGCTTGTACAGCACGGGTTTCCGGTCCCAGTACCCCTCTACGAAGACGTCCCAGTCGAACGACTTCTCGATCGTCAGCGTCATCGCGTGGGCACCTCGTTCATCTCGACCACCTCTATGCCGCGCAGCCGGTACAGTCTGTTCAGCAACGCGAGCACGTTCTCGTCGTCATCAGCGACGCCGATGGCGCGGCACACCTCGGCAACGCTCGTCTCCTCGCCGTCGCGAAGCGCGGCGAACACTCGGTCACTCGCGGCTCTCGGCAGGGTGAAAACGTTCCCGTTGATCGCCCACACCTCGTGTCCGGGCCCGTGAGGCATCCGGACGATCTCGCCCGAGCGGTAGATCCGGCTCCGCGGCGTCATCGGGACGCCGTCGCGCGGCACCGGAATCGGTTCGAGACCGGCCGCGGAACGCAGCGCCGCCCAGCGGACCCGCAGTATCCTGCGCAGTTGCTCGCCGTCCGCGACCGTGCGCAGCTCGTCGCCGAGCGCGGACAGATGAGGCAGCACCCCGCCCTGTCCGTCGACGCGGGAGCCGGGGCCGAACGGGAAGTACGGCACGGTCTCGTCGTTGCCCTGCTGGCCGTGCACCAGGTCGGCGAGCAAATCCCGCAACTCGGTGAACGGCAGCCGCCGGTCGGTCGGAATCCGCAGGCGCAGCGCCACGCACCGCTCGTGGTAGGTGTCCACGTGCCGCTGGTCGCCCGGCCAGTACAGCAACTCCCCGGCATCGGCGCTCACGGCTCGCACACCGTCCAGGTCCCGGTCCGGGTCGGCGATCGCAACCGGTGGGGAACCGCGGCGCTCGTCCCACAGCCGTACGCCCATCCGCCCGCGCAGCACCCAGGTCAGCGCAGCGTGAGTCGGCGCCTCGGTCGCGCCGACGTGCTGGGTGAACCGGTCGCCGATTAGCACCTCGGCGACGACCGGGAGGTTCGGCCAGCCGACCGCCTGCCACAGCCCGCGGATCGCGTCGCGTACCGCGGACCACAGCGTGTAGTCCAGGAGCAACGGCTGCCGGACGGTGAGCAAGTAACCCTGCCCGGACAGGTCGGCGTCCAGCCGGTCGAGGTAGTCGTCCAGGGTTCGGTCGGTGGTGTCCGGCAGCCGTTCGCCCGGCGCGCGCAGCCAGCCGTCGCCGGCCAGGAACCGGACGTCGGGCATCACTCCGAACCGGGTGCCGGCGCGGAACGGGGCGCACGACTGAACGGTCAGAGCGTGGATCTGGTCGAGGCCGACCGGCGGCCGTACACACAGCCGGGCGGGCTGCCTCGCCCAGTACCGCTGCCCGAACAGCGCCCAGTCGACGTTGCCAGACGCCTGTGACACCTCGTGGATCAGTGTGGTCATGATGCTTCCTTCCCCGTCAGGGGGAACCGCTGCCGGATCCGGTCCGTGTAGTCCGCCAGCGGCTCCATGCCCATCGCGGCGCGTCGGTGGTCCACGTCGTCCGGCTCCTCGATCGGGCACGGCACCAGCGTTCCGGCCACGGGCTCGAACTTCGTGCCGTACACCTGAGGGAGTCCGTCGGCGAGGCGCAACTCGTCGGTCAGGTACGCGACCTCCCGCCATGGGAGATCGCCGCCCGCTGCCGCCTGCCGCATCAGCTCGAGGCAGTGCCGGCGAAAGTCCAGGTGCCCTCTCGTGTGCTGCACGAGGCGACTCGCCGCGGCGGCCGCCGCGGCACCGACCATCGTGTGCCCCGGCCACCCATGGTCGGTCACGACCTTGGACAGCCAGGCGATGCTGGCGTCGGTCAGGGTCCGCAAGCGGCACTCGGCGGTGCCATCGACCATGCCGCCGTCCGCCCACGGCATCCGGATGGCACCGTCGAGCCGGTCCAGCCGCAGCAGCCGGCGCCGGACCTCACCGGCCGGCGCCGGCTCGACCGGGACCTCCGGCGCGTCCACCGCGTCGATGCGCAGGCGTACCTTCTCTCGGTTCCAGATGTAGGTGACCCGCCTGCCAACCTCCGGCCAGTCGAAGCCGACCTGGCCCTCGGCAGGACTCTGCAGGTGCAGCCGGACGCCCAGCGACTCGTCCGTGACGACGTGCTCTGTCACATCGTCGAACACGTGCTCCACCGCGTCCCGAAGTGCCACTCCGAGACCGGCCAGCTCCAGGTTCGCGCCGTTGAGCAGCTCCGGCAGCGGGGGCCAGCCGCCTTCGGGCTCCGGCCGGGCCGCGACCGCAGCCGTCGCGAACGAGGCCGTCTCGAACGGCCGCGGCGGCGGCTCGATCCGCAGCACCGGGCCACCGTCGAGCGAACGAACGAAGTAGGGCACGTCCATACGCCGGAGCTGGTCGAGTTCCGCCCGGTCGAAGTGGACGTCCGGCTCGGCGGGCACCGGTGCGGCGCCGCCGCCGGACAGCCATCGCGGCACCAGCGCGTCGAAGTACCGGTACGTGGGTTGCCGCAGCACCCGGACGTAGTGGCCGGAGGCGGCGGTCGACAGGAACTGCCGGATGGCCGGCCGCTGCCGGCACATCAGGGTCCAGGCGTCGAACATGCCACGCAGCATGGCCGGCAGGTAGTGGCCGTACCCGGCCCTTCCTTCGGTGTCCGCGACGACGGTCCTGGTCTCTTCCCTGGTGTAGGACCGCCGGCGGCGGTACAGGCGCAGCGCCCCCGTCGTCTCCGCACGCCAGCACACCACCGGGCCCTCGGCGCTGCACCATCGCGGGGTGCTCTCGAAGCCGACGTGGTGCTGGTCGACCTCGGCGGTCCGGTCGTGCAGCAGACCCGTGTCGTAGAGCCGGGAAACCCGGCAGAAGTAGATCTCCAGATCGATCGGATACAGCAGCGGTTCATGCTCGCCGGGCCTGGTCCCGGTCACCACGTTGCTGCCGATCATGTCGGTGATCCCGAATGCGAACGTCGCGGCGGCCAGCGAGCCGGTCCGGTGCCAGAACCGCGCCGCCTCCTGCGGGGACAACCGGGTGCCGGTCAGCCGCCACTCCCCGGACGTGCGGATCGGTCCCCACTGCGCCGGCGGCTCGATCCATTCCTGCCACAGGTAACCAGGGCCGGCACCGGACCAGCACGAAAGCACCGGCAGCCGGACCTCACCGGACGCCGCGGGCGCGTCGTTGAGCATTTCGAACACCGACGCCGGCGAGCCGGCTCCTCCTTGCGCGGTGAACAGCAGTTCACCGGACGCCGGACGCGGTTTGTACGCGACCCGGCCACCACCTGCGCAGTCCAGCCGTAACACCCGTTGCCGGCCGTTGTGGGTTTCCTCACCATGTGCCCACAAACCGAGGACGGGTCCCTGAAAGGCCGGTTCCTCGGGCCAGCAGACGCGCATGTCCCGCAGTAACCGGTCGAGGAAGAGCGTCAGAAATGCCTGGCAACGCTCCGCCCACTCCGCCACCCGGTCGCGGGCGTAATGCGCTCGTCCGGTCGCGCACGCCACGAACGCCTCGGACACCACCGGTCCGAAGAGGTCTGCGTTGGTAACATCCAGCACTCCACCGGCTATGACCGTCGAATATTGCCGCGTGGCGCGAACACACCAGTCGTCCAGCCGTTCCAGCATCGCCAGCAGCGGCGTGAACCGCTGGTCCGCGAGCGCGTGCGCGAGCATCCGTGCGTCCGCCGCGCCACCGAGCAACCGGTCGAGCTTGACCGTGCCTTCAGGGCCAGCGGTGACGACAGGGGGGAATAGCCCCCCCGCCGTGCCTTCGCGGACCGCGCCGATCAATCGCCGTGCCACCGGCGGAAGTACGGCGGAAACGTCCTCATCGGCGTCGCCGGTCGGGGTGCAGGTCTCCCAGAGCGGCTCGACGTCCGCTGACGCATCCAGCAAAACTTCCCTCCCAACTCGTTGCTGCGGAGCGCAAGGCACAGCCGGGTGGTGCCGCCGTCAGCGGCACCACCCGGCATGTGTCAACAGCAGTAGATGCCTGCGCAGGTGCCGCAAGCGGTGCCGCTGCCCGAGTTCGTCGGTGATGCGAGCGGCGGAATCTCCAGTTCCAGATCGCCGATCACCAGGTCGAACACTTCATCGGTGGTCTGCTCCGACCAGACCACGGTCTTCTCGTTGACAGCCTGCATGAGTACCCCTTCTCTCGCAGTGGGTGACAACTGCTCCTGCCGAATTACCAGCGGAACGAAAGTCACGCTAGAGACGGGCGGTATGTCGCCGGTATGTCCATAAACGAGTTCACCCGCGCCACCAATATCCCCGTCTACTTCTGTGATGAGCCGGCCAGTCCCTGGCAGTGCGGCTCCAACGAGAACGGTCCAGGGCTCAGCTGGTTCCAGCTATGCGGAGGAGGGTCTGTCCACCTAACTAACTGCTCTGTCTCTCTTTCGGCTCTGTCTCTCTTTCGGTGGTGACGGAGCGTCAGGCCAGGAGGATGCGGTGGCGGAGCGGGGCGAAGCTGGACCTGGCTGTGCCGCCCCGGTAGTCGGTGGCGACCACGTAGTACGTACCCGGCTCGCAGGGCAGTCGCAGGGCGATGCGGCTCTTCCTGGTGGCGCCGCTCTTGACGACCGGATCGGCGCCGGGGACGGCGCGCTTGACCTGGATGCGCAGCAGTGCCGGGCGCACACAGCCACGGCGGGCGGCCGACGTCCGGATCCTGAGCGCGGAGATGTCCGGCCTGAGCACGCTCACGCGGCACTCGTCCGATTCAGGGGTCGACCGGGGTCGGCTCCCCGGTCTGTGTCGGCGTCGAGGCCGGTGCGGTCACTTCGGGCACCGCTCCCGCCGCTCCACCTGGCGGCTGGTCGGCGGACGGGGTGCAGGCGGCGAGGCTGGCGACGGCGGCGAGTACCCCCAGGGGTCTGCGCATGGGTTCCTCCGGTGGCGGGAGAGGCTGGTGGTCCCGCATTCTGTCGCCCCGTTACGGACTTGTCGCGCAAAACGGGACATTTCACCCTGTGATTAATGTCAACCAAGCGCCCGAGAGGCCTCCAGGGCGACGCGGCGGCGTCCTGCGTACGAGGTGGTGCAAGACGGCGGTCGCGTTCCACGCCACTCCGCACACCTCATCGACAGGACGGCGAACTCGAAGCGGGCTGACCTGTGGGGCTCAAGAACTCGAATCACGGTAAGTGGCCGCGAGCCTTCAGAGATATCTGGCCGCTCCACCAGGGCTGGGGGGTTCGACCCACGACTTGCTGTGGACATACCACTGCTATACCGCCGGTGTTTAGCATTCTTCGCGGTGCTCTGATCACAGGCGGAGCACCGCGAAGTTCTCGTTAACTGACAGACAAGGATCGAATTTCATGCGGAAGCTCTCCCCCTCGAAGATGCTTGCCACTGTTGTCGGGGTCTCTGCGGCCTTCGCCGTACTGACGCCGGCCACGACCGCCACGGCCTCCACCACCACCGCCTCCTCGAGCGTCTCTTCGGCCGGCTGCAAGGACAAGTGGAGCAAGCTGAACACGAAGGACGGCTTCGTCAGCTACGTCCTGAACCTCTGCAGCAACGGCTACGGCGAGGCGCGCGGGAGCGTGACGGACACCAAGAGCGACGCCTGGACGACCGTGGTCGAGGTCTCCTTCAAGAAGAGCAACGGCAACGAAATTTACGGCGAGTACAAGGAGGCCGGCCGGAACAAGGGCCACAAGAACTTCACATGGTCCACGACCCGCACCAACCTCGACCGGATTACGATCAGGGCCAAGCGCTGCCTCCCGGGCACGATCGTGTGCAACAACACCAAGACCTACACGCTCTACCCCTGATCTGAGGCGTGGCAGTCGGGTCGCCAATGGTTGTCAGTTTCGGCGAGAGATGGCCGAGAGCTTTCGGAGTTATCGGGCCGCGCGTACCTTCGTGCAGCCGAGTCGCCGCCGCAACCGCCGCAGTAAATAGGTCCTGCGGGAGTCGCGCCGCCGCGCCGAGGCGGGCGCCCCCCGGTCGAAGCTGCGCACCAGCAAGCACGCCAGGGCCACCAGCAGCGCCGTGGCCACCGCCTGGTGGGAGAACTGGGCCTCGAGGAAGTAGAACTGCGGGCTCGCGGCGTATAGCAGCACGGCGAGCCCGCCCGCTGTGCCGGAGCCAGCGCCGCGTCGCACCAGCGTGAACAGCGCCATGACCAGCACCGATCGCGCCAGCAGAACCACCAGGATCTGCGCGCCGACCAGCGGCAGCCCGGTCAGCCAGTGCACGCCGGTGGTGGCCAGCTCTAGGCCGGGGTAGAACGACGACACCGCCAGCAGGTCGTTGCCGGCGAAGAACTCGTCCCTCTCGACGAGGTCGAGCAGCGTGCTGAGGTGGAACGACTCCTCGGTGCGGGTGGCCATCAGCGGGTTGCTGAACAACCATGAGAAGTAGAGCAGGTGGGCGAAGGCCAGCGACAGCAGCAGCCGAGCCCGGTCGGAGGCGTGTGACTGCACCATCGTCCACGCTAAGGTGCCGATGATCACGATCAGCCCGCTGGTCCACAACAGCAGCGACCTGGCGGGCGCCTGCTGCCAGCCCTGCACGTAGCCCAGCGCCTGCATCGCCAGCCCGACAGTCGCGGCGGCCAGGGCGATCAGCAGCGGCCGAACGCGGGTGGTGACCTGCCCGGCGGCGGGTGCCTCGTCGGGGGCGTCAGCGTCGCGGTGGCGGCGTGCAAGGCATCGGGGCCGGTCTCGGTGGTCTCGATGGACGGCGCGGAGTCATCGACCGCGCGCCAGCGGTCAAAAGGGGCCCACCGGCCTCGTCGGATGGTTGCTCGGGGTCGGGGTGGCTCTTGTCGGCGAGGGCCGCGGTGCCCGCCGCTCCCGCGGCGCCCCCGAGGCCGACCGCGCCGAGCACGCGGCTCCAATGTCGACCACCTCGCTGACTGCGGAGCGGGCGGCGGCCTCGTCGACGAGGTTCTTGCCGGAGGCGAACGCGGCGACCAGGGACCGCAGCGCGAGGTTGATCATCACGACCAGTCACGTCGGCATCAACAAAGCGCACATGTTCGCGCGAACCTGTGCAAGGTGGTGCCGAAGGGTCGCGGGTTCAGTGATGCGGGCGCCACTTCGTTTGGGATCGCGCACGGGCGTACGGCCGCTGGCGCCTCGTGGGTACGCCCGCGCGGGGTCCGCCCCTGGTCGGTCAGGACCGTACATAGCGTCGGAACATGGTTCCGGAGGCGAAGGAACGGTGTTCGACCAGGCGCAGCCGCAGTTCTTTTCCCACGGGCAGGTACGGCTTGCCGCCCCCGACGATCACGGGGAACGCGTATACCCAGAACTCGTCGATCAGGTCCAGCAGGGAGGTGGCCAGCTCGGGGCCGCCGAGCTGGAGGGTGCCGTCGATCTCCTGCTTGAGGCGCGTCACCACGGACACGGCGTCCTTGCGACGGACGATCGTCACTCCTGCGGGGACGGTCTGGAGGGTGTCGGAGAAGACGTACCGCGGCGTCTCCTTGTAGAACTGGGCGAACTCCCGCTCGACGGCCGGGGCGCCTTCCTTGCCGAGGTCCTGCGTCCAGGGCTTTTCCATCGCCTCATACAGCCGCCGCCCGAACAGGAACGCCGCGGTCCGGCGCACATGGTCGTTCGCCGCCTGGCGAAAGTCCTCGGCCGGGTCCATGAAGTCCATGCCACCGTCGGGATCCTCGATGTAGCCGTCGATCGAGGTGTTCATCCAGTAGATGACCTTGCCCATGAAACTCCTCCTTGGTCGTAGCGGTCGTCCAGAGTGGAGACCCGATGGAGCGCCGGAACTCATCGCAGGCAGGGCGCCAAACTGTGCTTTTCCGGATGGACCAGGGCCGTAGGGGTGCCGGACGGCCAGGCCGCTCAGTACCGATTCCAGGCCGAAGGCGAAGCGGCCTTCCAGGATGTCGGTGTCGTCGTGGCCGCTCGCCGTCGCCCAGGGTCCAGATGTGGTCGGCGGTCAGCTCCAGAACCCCCGGCCAGCCGGGGGGCGAGAGCACTCCCGCCGTCACCGACGGGCGGGAGCGGATGTAGCTCGAGCAGCCGTTCCTTGGCCAGGGTGTAGTCAGCGCTCTGGACCGCCGCCTGCACCGGCGCAAGCCCCTCCGTACGCCCGTATGCCAGCCGTGGCTGAACCGTCCACCTCCCATCGCTCCACACATCGAAGAAAGCCGCGTCCGAAGCGGCCCGCGCACCTGACACCAGGAGGGAAGCGACAAGGATGAGTACGGTACAGCGAAGAGTCACGACACGGCGACAGCGTGCCAACACGCGGTATGTTCCGGATGTATTCGTCATCTGCCGCTCAGGAGATCGCGGAAGAGGCCCTCCAGCGGGTAACGGTCATGACCGATTAAACTCTGGTCCTGCCTACGGAGGGCTGTGCGATGGGACTGGGGATCAAGATCTTGGGGCCGTGGGAGCTGACGGCAGGCGGCGACGTGCTGCCGCTGACCGGCAGCCGGCGGATCGGCCTGCTGGCCCGGCTGGCGTTGAGCGCCGGCTGGGTGGTCACCACTGACCAGCTCCTCACCGATGTGTGGGGGGAGAGCCGGGCGGCGACGGCGCCGAAGCAGCTCCACATCGTGGTGTCGAAGCTTCGCGAGTTCCTTGCGCCCTGGGCGCTCGACGAGGTCATCGTAACCGCGCCGGGTGGATATTGCCTGGACGTGCCACCTGAACACGTCGATGCTCACCTGTTCATGCGGCTGGTGCGCGAAGCGCGCGCCGGCCGGGCCAGGGGAGAGATCGTTACGGCGGACAGGTCGTTCCGGCAGGCTCTGGCCCTGTGGCGGGGAGAGGCCCTGGCGGGCATGTCGGCGGAGTGGGCCCAGATCGAGGCCACCCGCCTGACGGAGGAACGTCTCACCGCTCTGGAGGATCACGTCGATCTGCGGATGGAGGCGGGCGATCACCACGCGGTGATACCGGATCTGAGCGTCCGCATCGAGGCGCACCCGCTGCGGGAGAGGCCGCATGCGCAGCTGATGCTGGCGCTGTATCGCGCTGGACGGTCGTCGGAAGCGCTCGCGGTCTACCAGGAGACTCGCCGCGTCATGATCCAGGAGCTCGGCATCGAGCCGGGTACCGTGCTGCGCCGGCTCCAGCAGGCGGTGCTCGCTCGCGACCCCGTCCTCGATCTGACCGCTCCGGTGCAGGACGCCACGCTCGGCGACGCCGTCGCCCCGACCGAGCTGCCCGCCGACACCCGCGCCTTCACCGCCCGCGATGTCGAGCTCGCTTGGCTCGACAAAGCGCTCACCGACTCGGGGGCCGGCACGCCGGCGATCGTCGCCATCGGCGGTCCCGGCGGGATCGGCAAATCCGCGCTGGCCGTACACCTGGCGCACGCCGTCGCCGACCGCTACACCGACGGCGTTCTCTACATCGACCTGCACGGCGCCACCGAGGGCCTCCGGCCTCTATCGCCGATCGAGGCGCTCGGCCAGCTTTTGCGCTCGCTCGGCCTGGACGGCTCTGCCGTACCGACCACGGTCGACGAGGCCGCGGCCCGCTACCGATCCCTCACGTCGGCACGGAACGTGCTGATCATCCTCGACAACGCCCTCGACACCCGCCAGGTCCGCCCGCTCATTCCCGCCGGGTCGGGGTGTGCGGTCGTCATCACGAGCCGGCAGGTTCTCACCTCGGTCGACGGGGCGAGCCATCTGAACCTGCCCGGGCTCGACCCGTCCGACTCCACCGCGCTGCTGGCCCGGATCGCCGGTCCCGGCCGGGTGCACGCCGAGGCGGAGGCCGCAGGGCGGATCATCCGGCTCTGCGGGGGCCTGCCCCTCGCCCTCCGCATCGCGGCGGCACGTCTGGCCGCCCGCCCCGACTGGACGCTGTCCTACCTCGCCGACAGGCTCGCCGACGCCACCCGCCGCCTGGACACGCTGGAGTATGCCGACCTGGCCGTCCGCGCCGGCATCGCCGTCAGCCTCCATCACCTCAAGGAGGAGCCCGCCGGCCAGGACGCCGCCCACCTGTTCGCCCTGCTCGGCCTCCTCGACACGCCCACCCACACCCCAGCAGCCACCGCCGCTCTCGCTGATCGGCCCGAGCGCACGGTGGAGGCCGCGCTGGACCGCCTCCTGGATGCCCGGCTGCTCGAATCGGCGGGGCTGGGCCGCTACCGGATGCACGACCTCGTCCGCCTCTACGCCCGCGAACAAGCGGACGACATCGTCCAGGAGAGCGATCGGGTGGCCGTCACCCGCCGCGCGTTGCACCACTACCTCGCCACAGCCAGGACGGCCAGCCTTCTGCTCAACCCCACCCCCCACGTCAGAAACCTTCGCGCCGACCAGCCGGGCCTTCGCCTGGACACACCGCAGGAGGCGATCGACTGGATCGAGCTGGAGCGCGACAACCTCATCGCCGTCGCCCGGCAGGCCGCCACCCGCACCGACGATCCCGGCACGGTTGAAGGCCTCGCCACCAGTCTCAACGGACCCTTCAGCCACAGAGGCTGGGTCGCTGATCTGGCCGAGATCCATCACCGCGCCCTGCACGTGGCCGTCCAGACTGGTGACTGGGCGGGCCAAGCCCGCAGGCACAACCAGTTGGGCTGCATCCACAAGAACCAAGGTCGCTTCGAGCCTGCGGTCGAGCAGTTCGAGCGTGCCCTCGTGTGCTGGGATCGAGCAGGTCTGCCCCTGCGTAAGGCGGGCACCCTCCACAACCTCGGCACGACCTACGGCAAGCTGGGGCGGTTCGACGACGCGCTTGCCACCCAGGACGAGGCGACAGCGACAGCGACAGCGAGCGGCCTGCGCCACTCCCAAGCGTTCATACTCAACGGCCGGGCCGCGGTGCTGATCAGAATGGGCCGGCTGGACGACGCGATCGACGCGGGCCGAAAAAGCCTGGAGATCTGGGCGGAGTTCGACAATCCCCACGGCGAGGGAGCGACGACCGACACGCTGGCCAATGCCTACCGACGCGCCGGCAGACTCGTCGAGGCCGAGGCCGGATACAGGAGGGCGGCCTACCTCAACCACAAGGCCGGTCACCGCGCGGTGGAGGCCATTTCCCTGTGGGGACTCGGCGACACCCTGCACGATCTCGGACGGCAGGAAGAGGCACGGAAGTACTGGCACCAGTCAGCTCGGATTCTGTGTGACGTCCATCTCCTCACCGAGGAGGAGCTGGAGGTCCTGCTCGCCCAGGACCTCCCTCAGCCTCCCGACCCCGTCAAGCACTTCTAGCGTGGGAGCGCGTTGATCAGATCGGTGATCGCCCTGTAGACGACCTGCTCGGAGAGGAACCTGCTCTTCGACTTGTCCATGTAATCGCGTGTGGGCTGAACCGGAACCACGACATACGGTGGCCGGCCACGCTGTGGCGAGCGTGAGGGCTGCATCTGTGCGGCGTCTCCTGGACCAGCGCCTCCAATGCCAGGGGTTTGTGCTGCAGCGTGAACGCGGTTGCGTCGGCGGAGGCGAGGGTTTCCAGGTCGGCGATGAGCCGGCCGAGCCGCAAGGTCTCTTCGTGTAGTGAGGCGATGGTCTGGGTGGTCGGTTCGGCGATCTGGTCCTGGATGGCCTCGATCTGGCTGCGCAGGATTGCGAGCGGGGTGCGTAGTTCGTGGGCAACATCGGCGGCGAACAGGCGGCGCAGCTCGTCTCCCTTCTCCACCCTGTCGGCCATGGCGTTGAACGCCCTGGCCAGGCGGCCGATCTCGTCCCGGGAGGCGACGGTCGCGCGTCGGCCACGGTGACCCGCCGCTAGGGCTGGCCCGGACTCGTCAACTGCTAGCGCGCCCCCTCTTCGCGCCAGCTCTCGATCAGGGTCCGATACCCCCGGCTTCCGACAGGGGCATCGTCACGCTCATGCGAGGGCGCGCCGTCTTGGGATGGAAGAACGCAAAACCTGCGCCACACCGTGCTAGGCAGCAGATTGTCCTCCAGCACCCTCGCACCCAGACTAGAAGGAGGGGGCCCAGCCGGGGCCGATGGCGTTGGCGGCGCCGAAGGTGTTGCTGCCTTTGCCGTTCCAGACGTAGAGGGTGCCGTCATTGGTGGCGGCGATGTCGCTGTGGCCGTCGTTGTTGACGTCGCCGAGAGACATCAGGGTGTCGTCGTAGGGTCCCCATCCGGGCCCGACTTCGATGGCGCCGGTGAAGGTGTTGGATCCCTTGCCGTTCCAGATGTTCAGCGTTCCGGTGGCGGCCGAGAAGATGTCGCCGACGCCATCAGCGTCGAAATCCGCGCCGGACAGAGCTGAAGAGCAGCCGTTACGGCTTTCGACGTTGCGCCATTCGCCACCGGGGGCGGGGCCGTACGCCTTGCCGTCGAACCTGGCCGTGACCCACTCGGCGCCCTCGAAGCCCCAGGAGGCGGAGCCGTCGCCGTCGGCGTCGTAGCCCTGCTCGTAGTGCAGGTGCGGAGTTCCGTTGGACGTCGGACCGGTGTGACCGACCCTGCCGATGGTCTGTCCCCGCGTGACCCTGGTGCCGACGTCCACAGCACGGGACTGCAGGTGGATGTAGGTGGTGAAGTGCCCGCCACCGTGGTCGATCTGGATCATGTTGCCGGCCTTGCTGTGGTACTCGGACCGGTTCACCGTGCCGGCGGCCGGGGCGACCAGCAGCGAGCCCTCGGTTTCCGATTGCGGCTCGCGGACCATGTCCAGGGCAGGGGCGTGCGTGGAGTCGTAGGTGTTCAGCCGCCACTTCTGCCCGCAGGGAAGGGCAGCTGGAAGTCCGGTGCGGCTGCGGCAGGGGCGGAGGTGGCCATCAGGCCGCCTGCCGCGACCGTGACCACCACGGCCATGCTCGCGAGGCGACTGGTGAGACATAATCTCTTCTTCATGTGGTCCCTTTCTCAGGAGGGTCCTGACGTGGGGCGCCGATTCGTATTCGGGCATGCCTGTCACCGGAGGAGTCGGAGACGGTGACTCAGCGTCGGTGAAATGGACTCTTCCTGCGGTGGGTGTTCGCGCGGGAATGCTCGGGATCGGCACCGGGTGCGAGCGTAAGTTGTGACGGTATGTACGTGGTATGTCGCGGCCACTTGCAGTGGCAGCCGATGGGCATCGACGGGGCCGGAGCGACCCATGACCTGCTGGAAGATCTACAAGGGCTGAACACCACCCGGCGGACGGTTCGGTACTTGGTCGGCTGGAAGATGCCGAGGCCGACGAGATCGCGATCGCCCGGCTACCCGCCTTGGCCTGGAGCGCGTCGATCGGCCAGGACGGCACCGTCCAGGACGAGTGCGATGTCGCGGAGCTGACCGGTCTGTCCACCCGGGGCGGATGGCCCGAGCGGCAGCGGCTGCTCATGCGCCGCAGCCATGGGAGGTTTTTGGTTTTCGGTCAGACCAATGCGAATAAGGCTTTCGTCATGTAGGTCGCCACTGGCCCGACGATCGCTTTCGGCCGGCGACCGCACGCGCGATTCTCTATGTCTGGCCAGCCCTCACATATACCCGCTCCCCCCGCGGACGTCTTGAGGTTAAGCGGCGTGGTGGTATTCGCTGATCATGCCTGCGACGACGGATCTTCAGCAGATGGATCGCAGGTCGTTGAGGTAGCCGTCCATCCTGAGGAGTAGGTCAAGCTGGAGCGCCCAGAGGCGAAGCCGAGGACGAACGAGCCGTGGGAGGGCGGGTTCGATCCCCGTCACCCGCTCTCAACGCGAAAGACCAGGTCGAAGTGGAATCCGAGACCTGGGCTTTGATCTTGCTAAGGCCCTGTGTTCGCTGTCGTGCCAGAACAATTGTTCTTGCCTACCTAGCCAACCGGCTCCAGCACTCCCGCTTCGCCGTTGATCCCCCTGTCAGGACCAGCATGCCCGCCTCGCCCTCGTCACCGTCTGGCCGAAATCCTGAACCCGCGAGGTGCCCAGCCGTGGGTCCGGTATGCGGCGGGTATATCGGGCCTATGTTCACGGCATGAACGCCTTGACTGGCTGAGCCGGCGGCTGACGGAATGGGCGTCCTCGTCTTGGAAGGAAGCCCGTGCGTCTCGCTCGTCCTCTTGCCGCCACCATGCTCGTGGTCGCCGCCTTATCCGTCCCGCAGCCTGCACAGGCTGCCGTGTTCAAGCATCCTGGCGTCCTGGTCAGCCGCGCTCAGCTCGACTTCGTCAGAGCCAACCTCGGCAACGAGCCGTGGAAGTCTGCCTGGAACGCCCTGCAAGGCAGTTCCTATGCCTCGCTGTCCTATACGGCCAAGCCCCGCGCCGTCGTGGAGTGCGGCCCGTCGTCGAATCCCGACAACGGCTGCTCGGACGAACGCAAGGACGCCATGGCGGCCTACACGCATGCCCTGCGGTGGTACCTCACCAAGGACTCCCGCTACGCGAAGAAGGCGATCCAGATCATGGACGCCTGGTCAGCCGTGATCACTAAACACACCGGGAGCAACGCGCCGCTGCAGACCGGCTGGGCGGGCGCCAGCTTCTCCCGCGCCGCCGAGCTCATCAAGCACACCTACACCGGCTGGACTCAGGCCGGCCGGTTCGCCGGCAAGCTGCGCACCGTGTATCTCCCGACCGTGATCGCCGGAAGCCCCAACCACAACGGCAACTGGGAACTGATCATGACGGATGCCGCCATCGGTATCGCCGTGCACCTGGACGACCGTGCCTCCTTCGACCGAGCGGTCACAACCTGGCGCGGCAGGCTGCCCGCCTACATCTACCTCGCGACGGACGGCTCGCTGCCCAAGGCACCACCGGGCAGCACGTACAACACCAAAGCCGAGATCATCGACTACTGGCACGGGCAGACCAAGTTCGTAGACGGCCTGACCCAGGAGACCTGCCGCGACTTCTGGCACACCGGATGGGGCCTCGCCGCCATCTCCCACGTCGCGGAGACGGCCAGCCACCAGGGCGTGGACCTGTACGCCACGGCCAAGCACCGGCTGCGATACGCGATGGACTTCCACGCTCGACTGCAACTGGGCGGGACGGCGCCGTCCTGGCTGTGCGGCGGAAAGGTCACCAAGGACCTCGGGGACCACTTCGAGGTCGGCTACAACGCGCTGCACCAACGTCTCGGATACGACGACATTCCCTACGCCAAGCAGTGGGTCGAGCAGAACCGCCCCGCCGGGGTGTCCCACTTCCTGGGCTGGGAGACCCTCACCCACGCGCAGAACCCGCACTACGCCGAAATGGGTGCATCGGCCACGTCGGACTTCAATGCCGACGGCGTGGGCGACCTCTTCTCCGCCGCCACCGGAACGCTGACCATCTGGAACGGCGAAGGCGGCAACAAGTTCGGCCCGGCCACCGCGATCGGCTCCGGCTGGACACCGTACTTCTGAGGGCCTCCGGCCCGGATGAGGAGCACAGCGCGATCCCACACCGCCTTGCGGCGGCGCGCCGCCATACCCAACGAACACGCCGACCGCTGGCCCGTCGCCGCATCAGCAAGAGCCATGGGCGCACGAACGATCAAGGCTGAGAGCGGTCCTGTAGGGCCGTGTACATGGCCCTACGCTGAGGCGAGGAAACCATCTGTTAGGCGTTCGTGGCCTTGTGAGCCTCCCCAATGTGGGGCTTGATCGTAGACGAGAACAGCCACAGACCGGAGTGCCCTCAGGCCGGATGGTCTTCATCGCGTGTCCGGAGGGAACTGCGGAGACTCTGGGACGCTTTGGCGTTCTGACGCTGGCCGGCACGGAGGTCTCCTCCCATCTGAACCCCGGGAGCCTCAGGATGAGACGGCGACCGCGGTGCGGATGAAGGCGGTGAGGTCGGCTCGGGCGGTGGTGGCGCCCACCTTGTCGGTGGCGCCGATGGAGATGGGGGCGGCCGGTGGCGAGCTGGTCGGTCAGCCGGGTCGGGCGCACCGAAGTGCAGTGCAGGTCGCTGGTCGTGAGGAGTTCCTCCATGCGGGCCATGTCGGCGTATGTGCGCCACATGACGCGCTGCAGCAGGCGCGCGGCGAGAGGTGTGCCGGAACCGGCGTTGGCGGGTGATGGAACGCGCGGCGGGTGGCGGTGATGCGCACAGGTTCAGGCATGTGATGGGCGGCCTGCTCGCGGGCATAGAGGCGGATCAGGTCGTGCATCCGGTAGCGGCCGGGCCCGGCGGATTCGATAAGGCGGACGTCCAAGAGACGGTTGAGCGCGGCTTCCGCGCGGTATTCCGGCCAGTCGGTGAGAGCGGACGCGGCAGCCGCCGTGTGGGTGGAGGTTTCCAGGAGGCCGAGCAAGAAGAATGCGTGGGCGGCGTCGTGACCTGCAGGCTCATTTGGAAGGTGCTGGAGGCTGACCGCGATGCTGTCCCGCATCGACAGGTCGGCGTGTTGGAGGGCATCGAGGCGGCGGCCTGGGTTGGCGAGCTGATCGGCCAGATGGGACAGCTTGCGCTCGGGGCGAGCAGCCAGGCGTGCCGCCGAGATGCGGAGCGCGAGGGGAAGGCCGCTACATTGCCGTACGATCTGGCGTGCCGCTTCCGGCTCGGAACAGACTCGGCCGGGATCCGCGAGGCGGGCGAACAGCGCGGCCGCGTCGGCGTGGTCGAGCCCAGTCAGGTGCAGATGGCTCGGCATATCGAGTGAAGCCATGATCTGGCGGCTGGTAATGATGACCGCGCACGCGGGCCCGGTGGGAATGAGAGGCCGGACCTGGCTCGCGTCGAACGCGTCGTCGAGGATGACCAGCAGGTTGCGCGTCGAGGTAAGGGAGCGGTATCGGGCGACGGCCTCGTCCAGGGTGGGCGGTATAGCGGCGCCGTCGAGCCCGAGTGAGCGCAGCAGCCGGCTCAGAGCCTCGACCGGCGGCAGCGGCTGGAGCCCGGCGGTGGCGGCGCGCAGATCGACGTAGAGAACGCCGTCAGCGAAGTGATCGGCGATGGCGTGCGCGGCGTGGACGGCCAGCGCGGATTTGCCGATCCCGCCGGGGCCATGTATCGCAGCGACGGCTGGCGATCCGCGCCCGGTGTCGGTGAGCGTCTTGTGCAGCCAGGCGATTTCGGTGGCGCGCGCGGTGAACGTCCGGGTGCCGGCGGGGAGTTCGGCCGGGATGACGGGCTCGGTGAGCGTGGTTCGCTGCGCCGGGGAGGTGAGGTCGAGTGCGGGATCTCGCCGGAGCACCGCCTGCTGCAGCCGACGCAACACCGCTCCTGGTTCGATGCCCAGCTCATCGACCATGACGCGGCGAGTCTCCTGGTACACCGCGAGGGCTTCGGACGATCGGGAGGCCCGGTACAGCGCCAGCATCAGCTGGGCGCGAGGGCGTTCCCGCAGCGGGTGGGCCTCGGCGTGGGCCATGAGCGCCGGTACCACCGCGTGATGATCACCGGCCGCCAGACGGAGGTTGATATGGTCTTCCAGTGCGGTCAGGTGCTCCTCTTGCAGGCGGGCGGACTCGACCTGGGCCCATGAGGCGGTCATGTCGGGCAGCGCGTTACCCCGCCACAGAGCCAGAGCCCGCTGGAACAGTGCGTCCGCCCTCGCGATCTCGCCCTGGGCCCATGTGGCACGTGCCTGGTGGGCCAGGAGCGTGAACAGGTGGGCGTCGATGCGCTCGCACGCGAGATTCAGCTGGTAGCCGCCGGAGACGGTCGTGATGATGTCGTCGTCTTGGTGCGGTGAGAGTAAGCTGCGCAGCTTCGACACTACGATGTGCAGTTGTTTGTTTGCCGTCGTCGCTGTGCTCTGGCCCCATACTTGGGTAAGGAGTTCCTCCGCGGGGACCGGCTGCCCAGCGCTCAGTGCCAGCCTGGTCAAGACCCCAACCCGCCGTTCACCGGTTACCTTCACCGGCTCACCGTTCGCTGTGGCCTCCCATGGCCCCAGGAATTTGATCTCCAGTCCCATCAGGGCTCTCCCTGTCTTCTTGGATAGCCGACATGAAGGGAAGGACACATCTGCTGGTAGGCGCAGGACAGCCGGCTCGTGCCGACGGCTCTCCTGCCCGGTGACTCGACGCAGGGCGCGAAAGCCTCAAGCGCCACGCCTCGATCCCGACGATCGTGCTGTCCACCGCGGCTGGATGGACGGCTCCGGCTGGAACGGCGTCATCGCCCGGCGGTGGCGCTGTCTCTCATCAACGCCACCGCCGACCCCCCGTCGAGGTGCCGGTGTCCGTCTCCGCGTTCGACATCGACCAGAACTAGTCGATCACTTCGCACACGAATCCTCACCTGTGCGAGCAACCGTGAACGCGCCCGTCGCGAAGATCAACGGCAAGGCAGGAACCTTCCCCCATTACTTTCACATCCATCCCCGCTGCCCCGTCGCAGAGGGTATCCGCGCGGCTGCGCCGCGACTGATCATTACTCTACGAAGGCACAGGGCGGGCCGGTGTCCGGTGAACGCCCTACATCGGGGTCACCGTTTGGTTGAGCTCGGCGAGCGTGATGAGTCCGTCATCGAGGGCCCTGCCGACGAGTTCGCTCTTGGTACGGGCGGCCCGTCCCACGTTGGCGTACTTCACCCGCACCCGCGCGATATAGGTGTCAACGGTCTTGACAGTAATGTTGAGCTTCGCGGCGACGAGTTCCTTGGACGAGGACACGAACCACGCCCGCAGCACCTCGGTTTCGCGCTGGGACAGGCGCGGCCGGCCGGGGTCGTCATCGGCGATGAGCGCCCCGGACAGCGACGGAGGGGTGTAGGGCTCGCCCAGCGCGGCCGCCCGGATGGCGGGTACCAGGTGGTCAGGTCCCTCACGCTTGGTCAGGTAGGCGAGCGCGCCGAGGTCTACGCATTTGATCGCGGTCGCATCGTCGGTGTGCTGGGAATACACGATCACGCGCCTGTCGCTGTCGACCAGCCTGCGAAGCTCGCCGAAGTCCGGTCTGCGCGGCACCAACTCCAAATCGAAGATCACCACGTCGGCGACGGCACCGGGTCCGGTCCATATATCAGCGAGCCGGTCCCCGGCATCGATGAGATTGATCGGCGGCACGGCTTCGGAGCACCAAGAGCGCACGCCTGCGGCGATGGCCGCATGATCATCTATGATCACCGCAGTGATCAGCTCGTCCGCTGCCGAATCGGCTGCCATCGGGCCTCCATCCAGACCATATCGTCGGTGTTCAACGCTTCGACCCGTACGCCGGGTGTCACCGGGCTCGGCACGTTCACCTCACCGCAGTTCGCGACCACGCTGACCGATACCAGGTCCGCACTCCCCACGACGGTGACCCGTGCCCGGGAGGCGGCGGTGGCGAGCACGATGAGCACCGCCTCGGTCAGATCGCGCCGAACGGCCACGGGCGGCGTCGGCCACTGGCCGCGTGCGTCCAGTTCCACCACGACGCCCTTGCGGTCCGCCACGTCGATACAGTGGCGCAGCTCGTGCAACAGGGGATTCGCGACAGTGTCGCCCTCGGCGAACAGCCTCCGCATCCGGGCCGCCTCGATGGCGCACCGCCGCTGGACCACCGGGTCCTCGGGGCGGAGCGAGCCGTCCGCAAGCCCCTCCAGCAGCGGGACCGTGGTCGCCGACAGCTCGGCGAACCGCTGCTGCCTGCGGCGGTGGGACTCCGCGGCGACGGCCTCGGCGACACGCAGCTGCTCGATCTCCCTGCGGGAGGCCGCCGCCGCCGCGCTGAGACCGCGCAGGACGGCCGCCACCACGGCCAAACACAGAGGGAAGCCGATCACGGTCACCGAGCCGGTGGCGAGCCGAGCCAGTGCCTGCCGGCTGGGGTCATCGAGCAGGACCAGGTTGAGCAGGGCAGCGAGCTCATGGGCCAGCAGGAACGACGCTGCGGTCCGCAGCGGACGGTCGAGCAGCACGACGATGCCCACCCAGTTGGCAGCACCGAAAATCCAATCCACGGTGGTCGATGTGCGCCCTTCCGGCAGGGTCGCATACGACAGAGCAGACGCACCGAGCACAATGGCGATGGCGGGCCCGCGCAGCCGGCTCCACGAACGCCCTCGAACGAGCAGCGTGGCCTCACCGGCGAGCACTGCTCCCAGTGCCGCGAAGGCGGCCAGCTGCGTGAGTGGTGACTCATGGGTGTCCAAGTGGTGCAGCAAGTTGGCCAGTCCGAGCCCGAACACGATCGCCGTGGCAACGAGCAGCGCCGCGATCCGCAGGCCGTGCCTCAGCTGCGCGCGCGTCACCTCTTCGAGGGTGTCACTCATGGCCGCCATGCCATTCCAGCCGTACGAGGGTGCCTTCGCCTTCGGCGGAGGTGATCGTGGCCGTGCCGCCGAGGCGGCTCATCCTGCCGCGCACGGACTCGCGTATGCCGCGGCGGGTGGCCAGCACGTCCGTCGGCGAAAATCCCTTCCCCTGGTCGGCGATGTCGAGTCGCAGCGTCCGCGCGTCCCCGCGCAGCCGGACGGTCGCGCGCGTCGTGCCCGCGTGGCGGCGTACGTTGGTGAGGGTTTCCCGCGCCGCGTCGGCGATAGCCCTGGCGACGTCGAACGGAAGCCGCAGCTGCGCAGGGGCGTCGAACTCCACGGTCAGATGCGTGGCATCGAGGTCGGCGCGCAGCAGATCGACGAGGTCGGCGTGCTGCGGTGCCCGCTCGTTGTCGGAGCGCAGCCTGTCCAGATCGCGGCGTGCCTGCGGTGCCAGCCAGTCCGCGTCCGAACGCACCTGCCCGATGCCGACCATCAGCAGGGTCGTCGCCGCCGTGTCGTGTAATGCGTTGGCGAGCTCGCGTTCCTCGGCACGAACTGCCGCGGCCACCAGCGACTCGCCGCGCGCCCGCACGGCCTCGGCCGCCATTCGGTCGGCCCGTTTCGCGGCGCGCTGGACGAGCGCCCAAGCCGCTCTGGACAGCGCGGCCGCCGGCACCATCCACACTGTCCCTCCGATCAGGCTCGCGTCCACGTCCGCCGCTCCCGCCGCGGTGAGGAGGACCGCCGCCCCGCCCCCGGCCGCCAGCGCCGCCGCGCCGCCCGCCAAGGGCGCAGTGTGCCACTGGCACGTCACACAGGCGAAGGTGACGAGGAGCCGCAGCCACCCGGTGTTCGTGTCCTCAACGGCGCCGGTCCAGAAGACGCTCGCGAACAGCCCCAGCAGGACGACCACGTCCAGAGCCACCGGCAGGCTTCTCCGGCCCGCGCGCAGCCACCACGCGTATCCGCAGGTCCAGGCGGCCGCGACGCCGACCACGTACGCGGTACTCGTCAAGTGCTCGGGAGGGGCGCGGAACAGGGCGATCCCGCAGATCGGAACCAGCGTCGCCAGACGCACTGCGGCCGCATACCGGCGGCCGAAGCGCACCAGCAGCCGCGCCGCTTCCCCAGCCACCCGTCACCTCCCAACTCACCCGCTCGCGACCTCGTTGTGACGCAGCCTAACGAGTCGCCCTGTCCATCCAAGAATGTCGGTGATTGCCGCGACCGACGCTGAGCCGAAGGGAGAAGTCCTCGGAGCTTCAGCCGTGATCATGTGACTGGCTCTTCGAGCCGGATCAGATCGATGCGACGTCGAGGGTGCCCTGGTAGGTCCGCTCACGTCTGTTGAAGCGGGTGGCCACGGCAGGTGCTGGCGAAGCTTGTTGACGCAGCGCTCGACGGTGTTGTGCTCCTTGTATCGATTCCACCTCGTGGTGATGGCTCAAGCCGAAGGTCGGATCGTCGATCAGGAACCGCCAGGTGCCGTCGGGCTCTTGGCTTCGCGCCGGTACACCAGCTCGAAGGACTCCCGGTACTTCTTGGTGCCGTCCACGCCGAGGGTGACCAACGCAGGGTCGAGGTCGGCGACGATGCCGTGCACGGTCCAGAAGCCCGGCACCGGCCAGCCGCGTGCCTTGGCGACGCTCTCGGCCTGCCGGTGGATCGTTGCCGCGCTGGGGCGAGGCTTTGCGCAGGGCAAGCCCCTCGACGAACGCCACCAGCTCGTCCGGGAAGCGGCGTAGGCCCTTGTCGCTGCGGCTGGCACGAGCCAAGCCGTCCAGGCCGGCGCGCCGGTAGCCGGCCAGCCACCGCTGCAAGGTCCGGTAGGAGGGGCCACCCTCGCCCTGGTCGGCCGCCAACCGTGCCAGCGGCACCTCCTCGTGCAGGTGCGGCGCGAGTATCTCGTACCGGCTCATGGCCAGGGCGCGCCCCGCCAATGTCGCGGTCCGGCCGCCGGGGCTCGCGTTGTTCGGCCTGGCTTGTGCGTGTCCTTCACTCGCAGTGCTCACCCCGTTATCGTCCGTCCCCACGATGACCGCCCACCACACCCGCGGGCGCCACGGTTGCGGCAACCTCGCGCAAAGCGGGGGAAGTCGCAGGCTGGCCTAGATGATCGCCAGCCAGCAAGCCATGGGTTCGGACGGATCGACCGGCAGCCGCACCTATGCCTCCTTACCTTCATCGTCGTCCTCGACCATGGTGTCGAGCGGCGGCGGATCGGCGTGGTCGGCGGGCTGGTTCGTCGCGGGTGCTCATGCGGTCGCGAGCAGGGTACGCACCAACGTGGGACACGCACCGGGATGAAGGGTCAGAGCATGTTCTTGATCGGCTGGGGTGTTTCCGGCACGGGCTGGGCGAGGATCTCGGTCGCCTCCCCTGGCGTGAGCAGGCGGGCGTCGCGCAGGAGGCGGACGGAGCCCTCCCACTGTTTCCGTGCTTCGCCGTGCCGTTCGAGGTCGTGCAGCGCGATGCCGAACCACCAGCGTGACCTGGCTTCCTTCAGGTGGTATCCCGACTCGCGGAACCGCCGCGCGGCCGTCGTGTAGCTGTCCACCGCCTCGGTCAGCCGACCGGCATGGAGGTAGATGTCGCCCAGCGAGTCGTGTGCCGAGCCCGCACCGGCGAGCGGGTCCGTCTTCGGCCACAGCTCCACCAACTGGCGTGCTTCGGCGATCGCCTCGTCAAAGCGCCCCTGCCGGTAGTAGACATGCACCCGGTTGTTGCGGAGCACGGCCGGGGCCCCAGGGCGTTCGGCGTCGTCGTTGAGCGTCAGAGCCGACTCCAGGTAAGCGAGCGCGTCGTCGAGACGGCCCACGATCGTGTGGATGACACCGAGGTTGCTGAGGGCTCCCACCTTCCTTCGGGGCAGTTCCGCGCGATCCCAGTCGGTGAGAGCCGTCTTCAGTTGCGCGATCGCGGCGTCGTAGCGGCCCTGGTCCCGGTAGACCCAACCCAGGAAGCTGCGGAGCTGGGCCTTGTCCTCCCATGCCGCGATGCGATCGGCCACCTCGATGGCGTGCGCGTAGATGTCAGCCAGTTGCGTGTGCCAGCCCTGGTAGCAGAAAGGCCAGTGGAGTCCGATGGCCAGGCCGATGGCGGTCGCCGGGTCGGGGCCGGCCAAAGCCTGCTGCGCGGCGGCGAGCAGGTTGTCCCGCTCATCCTGGACCCATCGTCTCGCCTCGGCCGGTTCCTTGAAGGTGATGTCGGGCAACTCGACGGGGCATCGCACTACGGGATCCTTGTTGAGGAGGGTGCTCGCCATCCAGAGGGTGGTCAGGTAGTGGTGGAGCGCGCGCCGGACGGCGGCGGTGCGTTCCTCCTCCGGCAGGTCCTGGTGTGCCCGTTCGCGGGCATATAGACCGACCAGGTCGTGGAACTGGTAGCGGTCGGGCCCGGCGGCCTCGAGGAGGCGGGCGTCCTGCAGGCGTTCCAGAGCGGCTTCGGCGCGGTGGTGGGGCCAGCTGGTCAGGGTGGCGGTGACGGCGGGGGTGTGCGTGGGCAGGCCGAGCAGGCCGAGCAGGGGCAGCAGGTGGGCGGCGTCACGGCCGGCGGGTTCTTCTCGGAGGTGGTGGTGGCTGACCGCGATGCTGGCGCGGACGGCCAGGTCGGCGTACTCCAGCACGTCCAGACGGCGGGTGGCGTCGGCCAGCCGTCCTTCCAGGTCGGACAGGGTCCAGTCGGGGCGGGCCGCCAGGCGGGCGCCGACGATCCGCAGGGCGAGGGGGAAGCCGCCGCACAGCTGGACAACCCGCTCGGCCGCGTGCGGTTCGGCGCGGACTCGGTCGGGTCCGGCCAGGCGGGACAATAGCGCGGCGGCGTCGGCGGCGTTCAGGGTGCCCAGGTGGAGGTGGCGGGCGTTGTCCAGGGTGGCCAGGGGGTCCCGGCAGGTGATCAGGACCCGGCAGCCGGGGCCGGCGGGGATGAGCGGGCGGATCTGGTGGACATCGCGGGCGTTGTCCAGGATGACCAGCAGGTTGCAGGTCGCGGTCAGGGAGCGGTAGCGGGCGGCGGCCTCGCCCAGGTCGGCGGGGACGGCGGCGCCGTCCAGGCCGAGGGAGCGCAGCAGGTGGCGCAGGGCTTGGGCCGGCGTCAGTGGGTCGAGTCCGGCGGTGGATCCGTGCAAGTTGAGGTAGATGACGCCGTCGGTGAACCGGGCGGCCATGGCGTGGGCGACGTGAACGGCCAGGGCGGATTTACCGATGCCGCCGGGTCCGTCGATCACGGTGATGGCAGGCCCGTGGGTGGGGCTGTCGGCTGGGCCGAGTGCGGTGCGCAGGCGGTGGATCTCGGTGGCGCGGGCGGTGAAGGCGTGGGTGTCGGCGGGCAGTTCGGCCGGGATGTACGGCTCGCTGAGAGTGACCTGTTGGGCCGGGGTGGTCAGGTCGAGGACGGGGTCCTTGACCAGGACGGCCTGGTGCAGGCGGCGTAGTTCGGCGCCGGGTTCGAGGCCGAGTTCGGAGACCATGATCCGGCGGGTGTCCTGGTAAACGGCGAGCGCTTCGGATGGGCGGCCGGCACGGTGCAGGGCGAGCATGAGTTGGGCGGCGGGGCGTTCGCGTAGTGGGTGGGCCCGCACGTGTACGGCCAGGTCGGCGGCCAGCGCGTGGTGGTCGCCAGCGGCGAGGCGGAGATCGGCGTGGTCTTCCAGGACGGTGCGGTGTTCTTCTTCCAGGCGGGTGGCTTCGATTCGTGCCCAGGGGTCGGTCAGTCCGGCCAGTGGTTCGCCTCGCCACAACTGCAGGACTGTGCGGAACAGGGCGTCCGCGGCGGCCCTGCCCCCTTGCGCCTGGGCGGTGCGGGCGCGTTTGGCCAGGCGGGTGAACAGGTGGGCGTCGATGTGGTCGGGTTCGAGCGCGAGCCGATAGCCGCCGGGCATGGTCTGGATGATCTCTTCGGTGGTGTGGGGTCCGAGGGTTTCGCGGAGTTTGGAGATCACGATGTGGAGTTGTTTGGCCACGGTCGCCGCGGAGCTCTGTCCCCAAATGTCGGTGAGGATCCGCTCGGCGTGTACGACCTGCCCGGCGTCCAGGGCGAGTCTGGCCAGCACGCCGATTCGTCGTTGCCCGGCGAGCCGGACCGGCTCGTCAGCGGCCAGGACCTGCCACGGGCCGAGGAATCTGATCTCCAGCGCCATGCGGAGCGCTCCCATCCTTCAGCGGAGTCGGCATTGTAACGAGATGATCGGGCTCGTTCACGGCGATGACGGATGGAACGCCGTCTTCACGCGAATTTCGGCGTCTTAGTTCACATATGTATGTCTAGACGTGCAGGCTTACATGTGACTTGCAGGCTACCGATCACCAGGAGAGACCAGAGGCCGGACTGCCCCATGGCATCCGTACCGGCTGGTCAGGAGAATCATCGACCCGATGTCGCCAACGAGTAGCAGGGCAGTTACTACAGTTTCGCCGTACGCGGCCCGCTCCACCGGGGCGGCCGGATGAGACCACTTGAACGCGCCGTGCGAGCTAGTCCCGCACCCGGCGCGTTCACCCGCAGCCAAGCAGTCCGGCACCTGCGCGCCACTGAAGACTGCCAGCCGCCGGCAGGCAACCCCTCGGACCCGCTCTCATAAACGGTCTATTGTCAGAGAAGATCGCCAGACGGCCCGAGGATGCCGGTTTTGATCGCCGGAGGGGGCTGATCTCTTCTCAGAACTCGTTCTCATGCAAGGCGGCAGATCTTCGCATTTTGGGAAATGTTTGTGAGAGCCTCTGGGGCATGGCTCAGGCCCCGGAACCCCGCGAACCCGCCCATCTGTCCGCTATCGCCGATGAACACACCCGTGACGCTGATGAGGTCGAGCGTCACCCGTGTCCGCGATGCGCGGTAGCGCCGAATTCGCCGTGCCGGTCGCGTTCGGGCGCGGTGGCCGGCACCTACCACACCGGCCGGTTCACCAAGGTGGTCCGACTGGCGAAGCTGTTGCGGGTGCCGACCCCGGCCGACCGGAACCCGGGCCAGCCCTGGCGGCCTGGCACACCACCGCCCGCGCCGCTCAGTGGGCCGTCAGCGGACATCCGGATCGGCTACGCCCGCTGCTCCGCGCTCACCCAGGAACTGCAGTCGCAGCTGGACGCGCTGGCTGCGCATGGGATCGGTCGCGAGAAGATCTTCTCCGAGAAGATCTCGACCCGGGTGAAGGTGCGTCCGCAGTTCGAGGCGGCGCTCGCGCTGGCCCGGCAGATCAAGGCGCACACCCCGTACTGCCGGGTCATCCTGACGGTGTATGAGATGAAGCGGCTGGGCCGCGACGCCGCCGAGCTGACCGCGCTGGCCGACCACCTGACCGCGCATGGCCTGGTGCTGGAGATGCTTGCCGGGCCGCTGGCCGGGATCTACGACCCGTCCGGGCCGGGCTGGATGCTGTTCGGCTTCTTCGCCGCGATGGCCGAGACCGAACGCGAAGCCATCCGCGAGTCCACCCTGGAAGGACTCGATGCCGCCGCCCGCAACGGCAACCACGGCGGCCGGCCCCCGGTCATCACCGACGACATGCTGCACACCGTGCTCCGCCGCCGCGCCACCGGCGAGACGGTGGAATCCATCCGAGGTGACCTGATCATCCCCACCGGTAAGCGCAAGGGCCGCAACCCCAGCGCGGCCAGCATCTACCGCGCACTCGCCGAACACGCCAAGCAGCAGGCCTACCCCGAAGCCGTCGAGGCGGCCCACGCCGACTTCGCCCTCCTGCAAGGCGAAGACATCCCCCGACCCCGCCCGGCCCGCATCCGACGCCCGGGCCAGGCGCTGACGGCGCAGGAGGCCGAACTTCGCCATCGCCTGCAGAGCCAACCTCACCCGAACGCGGAGCGATAGCTCACACGATCAGTTCCGGCGCTGTCAGCTGATCAAAGCCCGCAAGAGTCGCGCTGCTGGTCGTTCAGCGCGCCAACACGCTGTTTCTCCTGCACCCCGGAGGTGGCCAACAACGCCGCGACCCGGGCCGGCCCATACCTGGGAACGGCCCGCAGGACCGGAGCCACCCGTGTCCTGCCCACCAGATCTTGCCCGCTTCGCTCGAACACCTCCGCCACACTCACCACGCCGGACGCCACCTCCGCCAACAGCGCACGACGCGCCGTACGCGCCTGGGCCGCCTTCGCCAACGCCTTCGCACGCTGCTCCGCCGTCATCGCCGACAGGGCCATCAGGCACCTCTCCTGTAGAGATATCGGCTGGCCAGTGGCTCCCGCCAGAGATCACGACGGGACCGCCGCCGATCATCATCCCGCACAGCGTCAACAAATGTGACACTAAACCCGGTTCGCCGTTCCACTCCTACTGGCAGGCCAGCCCATCGTGGTGTTGCCCGCGTACTGATGGCTCCAAGAGAGGAATCGAGACAGCCACTCACCGGTCTTGAAATCAGCTCACGGTGGCGGCAGGCGATCCAGGACCCGGGCGACGTCGGCTCTCGTGCCGTTACCGACCTTCAGCACGAGGTTGCTCACCCGGACCCACATGATGTCCTTCTTGAGGAACGCCTCATCCCCGAGGCTCTTCACAGGCTTGAACGGCTTGCTTCTGTAATGGGCCATCATCTCCTTGGCCACGGCGATCCCGCTTTTGCCCTGCCACGGCGGCGCGAGCCGTACCTGGACGATCACACCGCCGTCGTTGCACACGGTCGCCGACACGGGGACGCCGTCCTCGAGCAGTGCGCACGCGTACGGCGCCGCGGCGAACCGCCCGTCCGACGGGTTGACGGCGGGCGCGGGCCGATCCATGGCCTGCGCCACCCACAGCGCCGCCTTCCTCGCGTTGTCACGTTGCCGCGGGTCGGCCTGCAGGGCCTCATCCTGTACGGCCCTGCCGTACTGAATGGTGATCACCGCGTTGCTGAGCCGGTAGACCAGGAGCGTGGATCTTGACGTCTCAAGGGTGACCGCCTCATCACCCACCCCCGAAACAGCGGATGCCTTCCCCTTGACATAAAACCTCCCGAACGCGGGGCGGGATTCGGTCTGCTCCTTCAGATACGTGCCCGCCGCCGCGACGTCGGTGGCCAGGTGGACGACGAGCGTGAGCGTGTAGTGCGAGTTCGCCGGCGCAAGATGACGTGGGGTCGACCAGGTGCACTCCGTTTTGTCGTACCTCTGCTCGGCCAGCGGGACCAACCGCTCCACCCCCTCAGCGGTGAGCAGAGAGCACGGATCCGGCGTCCGGGTATACCTGCCGGGTCCCGCCTGCGGCGTGCTGGACGCCTGCATGGGCCTGGCGGGCGCCGGATCCGCCGAGCAGGCGGCGGTGAGCAGCACGAGAACGGCCGCGAGGATCCTGATCATGGCAGAGCCGCCACGATCCACCGGGCGGCCTGCTCGGCGCGGGCCCGGGGCGTCGCCGTGACGAGACCGATCAGGTTGGTCTTCCTGAAGACCACCGCAGACTTGGAGGCGAACGCCTCGTCCCCGATGTCGCCGATGTCCGCGGCGGTCGACTCCTGTGTCCTCCATCCGGCGAACATCTCCTTCGCCTGAGCGATGCCATCGCCCGCCGGACCCCTCTGGGGTGCCGAGAACTGCACTGTCAACAGCGGATCCGCGAACATCAGCCCCCACTCGCAGCGGTCGGGTTGGTAGCCGGTCGCTTTCATGTCTCCGGCTTTCAGTTGCTTGATCTGTGCCGGAGTGAGCATGGCGCACGCAATCGGCGTCTCCGCGTAGGTGCCGGGTGTTGTCGCGGGCGTCTGCTCCGGCGGGCTCATCCGGCCGAGCGTGGCGGCCATGCGACTGCTCACCGACACCGCTCCCTGACGCAGACGCTCGGCGCTCACGCGGCCGTCGATCCCGGTGTAGGCGACCTCCAGCAGGAGGTTGCCGGCGCGGAAGACGACGTAGACGCGCTCCGGCCGCTTCGTGCGGGGGGTGAGGTAATCGACCTCGTGGGCCTCATCGCCCACGCCCTGCACCGCACGCGCCGCCGTCGTGGTCACGCCGCGCCGCCTGTCGCCGGTCACCCCGATGTCGGGCTCCTGCCAGATGGTCAGCCGGGACGGGCGGAGGTCGTCGGCCAGGCGCTTCCGATAGGCCTCGTGCGCCTGCGCGGAGGTGCGGTCCCACGGCTCCACGTCCTTACCAATTGTGTGGAGCTCGTGCAGTGCCTCGGAGGTGTAGTCCAGCGTCTTCCCGTTCGCACTGACCGATTTGACCGTCAGGCCCACACTTCGGCTCGTCCAGGCGCAGTCGAGCCCGTCATGCCTCGCCTTTGCATCTGGCACGAGCCGCTTGACCAAGGCTTCGTCGACCGCCGCACACAAGTCCATCGGCACGGGGAATCTCGGCTGGACCGCCGCGGATAGCGGGTTGAGCCAGAGGAACACAGCGATGATCGCGCGCATGGCGCGAAATGTAGCGCCAGCCGGTATGTTCCGGGTATATCCGTTCCGATAAGAGCCGGTCCGGCTGCGCGCCGCCCGCGTCTTCTAGGGTGGCCGTAAAATCGTGGCATGAGCCCCAAAACCGCGTTGATCTTGGTTGAGAACGTGCCTCGCGAGCCTACGCGGTTCTCATAAACGGGCCCCGGCCACCGTCGCGCCGGACACTCCGAGCGCCGACATCCGCATCGGGCAACGCTCGCTGCTCCACCCTCACCCAGGAACTGCAGTCCCAGCTGGACGCGCTGGCCGCGCACGGCATCGGCCGGGACAAGATCTTCGCCGAGAAGATCAGCAGCCGGATGCGGGTCCGCCCCCAGTTCGAGGCCGCCTGACCCTGGCCCGCCAGATCAAGGCGCACGCCCCGTACTGCCGCGTCATCCTCACCGTCTATGAGATGAAACGCCTGGGCCGCGACGCCGCCGAGCTCACCGCCCTGGCCGACCACCTCACCGCACACAGCCTGGTGCTGGAGATGCTCGCCGGGCCGCTGCCCGGCATCTACGACCCCACCGGCCTGGGCCGCATCCTGTTCGGCTTCTTCGCCGCGATGGCCGAGACCGAACGCGAGAACGTCCGCGAAGCCACCCTCGAAGGCCTCGACGCGGCCGCCCGCAAAGGCAAACACGGCAGCCGCCCACCCGTCATCACCGACGACATGCTGCACACCGTGCTCCGCCGCCGCGCCGCCGGCGAGTCCGTGGAGTCGATCCAGCCCGATCTGATCATCCCCACCGGCAAGCGCAAGGGCCGCAACCCCAGCCTGGCCAGCATCTACCGCGCCCTGGCCGAACACGACAAACGCCAGGCATACCCCGAGGCCGTCGAGGCCGCCCGCGCCGAGTTCGGTGCCCTGGACACGTCCCGGTGATCAGCCGCGTTCACGGCGCCCGGCGGCGTGCCGCAGCGATAGTTGTCACCGCAGGCGGCTGCTGGCCTGGGCCTCCGGACGCATCGAGGCACGGTAGTTGTCACCAAATCGGCGCGCTACTTGTCACCAGCGCCAACAGCCAACCGCATGAGCCGAAGCTCGATGGCTGTCACCGCCGGTGCGGGGCGTGTCAGTCTCCGACGAACCACAGATAGCGGTGTGGTGCCTCTTGGGCCATGCTGCACAGCTCGCGGAGCGCTTCGGCGAAGGCGTCGGTGATCAGCCCTGCGGGGAGTCGTAGTAGTTCGTCCAGCAGGGTATCGATCTGCCGATGATTGAAGATCGTGTCGCCATATGGGATCAGATGGCCGAACATCGGAAACTGGGCCCGGTCGAGGTTGGCCAACGCATCGCTCCAAGACAGGCCGTGTCTGGTCCTCGCCATGACCTCGGGCCCGTCGCCACGGATCTGAAGGTTGATCACCGGGCAAGGATAGAGCTGCGGTGACAGGAATCCTGCCTTTGTGACAACTACCGCGCCTCGGCTCAGGCGGCCAGCCCGCCCGGTTCGACCACGACAAATGTGGTCTTGGACCCGCATCGCTGGTTGGAACTGAGGCGATTTCGCAGCCTGAATGAGTCCGGCGCGATGAGCTTGCGGGAGATCGCGGCCGCGACCGGGCTGAACCGGCGGACGGTCGCCAAGTACCTGTCGGGCGAGGTTCCGATGGTGCCGCCGAAGAGGGCACCCAGCACTCGGCCACGGCAGCGGGTGGTGGACGAGGTCGCGCCGCTGATCGACGCCATGTTGCGGGCGGAGATCCTGCTCAAGGGGGCGGTGATCCACGAGCGTCTGGTGGCAGACTACGGATTCACCGGCAACTACCAGCGCGTCAAGATCTACTTGCAGGAGGCGCGGCCGCGGATCGCGGCCGAACTCGGTATCAGCCCGGGCGAACTGGCGGGACTGCATCGCCGATTCGAGGTGGTGCCGGGGGCTCAGGCCCAGGTGGACTGGGGCGACGAGGGCAAGATCTTGGCCCATGTCGGCATCGGGAAGGTCTACTCGTTCCACATGACCTTGTCCTATTCGCGCGACCCGTTTTGCTGCTTCACCACCAGCCAGGATCTGGCGAGCTTCTTCGACTGCCACCGCCGGGCGTTCGAGCATTTCGGCGGGGTGCCGATGTCGATCGTCTACGACCGCACCAAGACGGTGGTCCGCCGCCACGTAGCCCCGGGTGAGGCTGTTCCGTTGCATCCGGAGGCGGTCGCCTTCGCTGGACACTACGACTTCGACCCCGATGTGCTGGCCGCCTGCCGGCCCACCGGCAAAGGCCGGGTCGAGCGGCAGGTCGCCATCGTCCGTGACCATGTCCTGGCCGGGCGGGCATTCTCCTCGATCGAGGAGCTCGACGCCGCCTTTGTCACCTGGGTTCCGCTGCGGCGCTCCAAGGTCCACGGGACCCACGGCGAGGTCATCGGAGTGAGGGCGGTCCGCGACCACATGGCGTTGCGGCCGCTGCCGCCTGCCCCGTATGTCGTGGCCCAGCGGCATCTTCGCTACGTCGGCAAGGACTGCTTGGTCGCCTTCGAGGCGAATCTGTATTCGGTCCCGGCCCGCCGGGTCCAGCCGCGCCAGCTGGTTGAGGTCAGGGCGACCAAGGCTCAGATCATGCTGCACGCCACCACACCCGACCACACCGGCCAGACGCTACTGGCCGCCCATCAGCGGGCGGTCGGACGCGGCTGCCGCGTTGTGGACGAGCGGCACTGGGACGGCCTGCCCACCGGGGCCGGCCGGCGCGTCACCGCAGGCCACGATCTTTCCGTTTCCCGAGGCCAAGGCAAAGGCCGCAACGGCCCGGAGTCGCCCCCCGGATCGTTGGCGGGCCTGCTCAACCGGACCGCGGCCGCTCATGTCGAGGTCGGCCGGCGCCCCCTGTCGGGATGGCATGCTCATCGAGCCCGCGCTTCGTTCCCTAAGACTGGCTCCACCCTGTTCCACGCTGCCCGCGCCCGGCGCACAACCTGGCTGCCGCCTTCTTGTCAGGCCATTATCTCGAACACAATTTCAACAAGTTCAGCAGCACGAACGAGGCGGCCATTAGCAAGGGGTATGATATCGAACAAACTAACGAATTTTTCGAGGCCGAACCCCTTGCGATTTAACCTTCCAACGGTTGTGAAGCCGCTTCGTGGGCTGCGAGCTCCCATCGGCCGCACGCCGACCAGCGGGCACCACCACCGTCCACCCGGCGTCCCGCAGCGCGTTCAGCGGGAGCGGGCAGCCTGGTTCGGATTCCAGCCGGGCGACAGGTCGGCGGACATCGGGATCAGCACTCCTCAAGCCGGTGGCGGAGCGGGCCGGTTGATCGAACTCGACCGCTCCGGCGCGGTCTCGAGATAGCCCGCGAGGGCGCGGATCGCGTGCGCCCCGGACGCCGCCGCCAGCCGGGGCGGGACACCCGCATCTGCGACGCCCGCCCCAACCTGACCGTCACGTACAGGGTGCCGCGCCACCGACCACGCTGCACCGCGAGCGACGCGGCATACCGACGACATACCGCTGATCCCTAGCATGACTCCTCGTTCCGCTACCAGGAGAGGGAGCAGCATGTCCAAGATCCGAACAGCGCTCAGCGTCTCAGTACTGGCCGTCACCATGTCGGCCCTGACTGCCACGCCCGCGTCGGCAGACGACCCCGCCTCGAAGCCGAAGTCGGTCACCACGTGCAAGACGAAAGCGAACGTCAAGGTCTGCCTCACGGTCCACAAGGCGACAAACGTCATCAAGGCTACTGTCTCCTATTCGAAGAGCACCAAGTACTGTGTGAACGGCGAACTGGTGATCTTCCGCCCCAAGCACAAGAGTTTCGCCAGTAGCGGCAATTTCAACCTCGGCAACACCAAGTGCTCGACAAACGGGTCAAGCGCGACGAAATTCAAGCCCATATCCGGCAAGGGGATCGGCAAGGGGCAGTACATCGCCTCATTCAGAGTCGGTGGAGACATGTTCGCGGAACTCTCCGCCGTCTCCTACACGTGGTCCTGACGCGCCGTTCCCTGCCGGGTCAACGCCGCGTTGACACCGCCCAGCGCAAACGGCCCGCGAGCTGCTGGGCGGCCTGCTTGGACACCCCGAGCACCCGGCCGACCACTGCCCACGACGCCCCGCCGGCGCAGGTCCGGGGCAGGGCCTTGGTGTGGAGGTTGCGAAACCCTCGGCGGACGCGGGCGGGGGTGAGTCGCTCGGGGACGGCGGGCTTCTCCCACGGGCGGCGTAGATCGCTCACCAGGCCGCGGGCCAGGCGCAGCTGGGTATGCGCGGTGAGGATGAGCCAGGTCCAGGTGTCGGCGGCGTGCGGGTCACGCAGGCGGGGCTTGGTCCAGCCGAGGGTCTGCTTGAGCAGGCGGACTTTCGTCACAGGTCGCTCGTCCTGGCTGATCACGATCTGGTGGCGGAGCGGCACGCCGTCGTGACATGAGAGCGGCCATCGCCGATCTTCTGTTCTGCGAAGAAATGAAGATCAAACCGATGGCCGTGGAGTCCAGTATGACGGTAACGCCGCTGCGAGCGGGAGTGGCCGCGACGAAGAGTTCATCGCCGGTGGCGGAGTCCACGGCGAGGCTGCGGGAGTTCCGCGCGGGCTGGTATGACTGCCTGACCATGCGCGCGGACGCGTTATTCGAGCTCACCGACGCGGTGTTGTCCGCGCCGACGGTCACCTCGCTGCCGTATCTGAGCCTGGAGCCGGTCTTTCGCCGCAGCTGGGGCAGCCTGTATGACGCCCTGGCCAGAGGCCGGATCGATCCGGAACGGGTGGGCGAGTTACTGGTGGCCTGTCGCCCGCCCGAGTGGCCGCTGACCTTCGCCGTGGACGCCAGCACCCACCCGCGCCCGTACGCCGAGACCAGCCCCGGACGGGAGTGGCACCACCTGTCCGGGCCGGGTGGGGTGGATGGCGGGGTGCCCGGCTGGGCCTGGCAGCATGTGACACAGCTCAACCTCGAGCACGACTCGTGGGTCGCGCCGATGGACGTGGTCCGGGTGCCCACCGGCGGGCCGGCGCAGACGCTGGCCGCCGCCGAGCAGATCCGCGCCATGGCTGCACGGCTGCGCACGGCAGGAGGCACCGGGCGCAAGCTGTTCGTCCACGACGCCGGATACGACCTGGCGGTGCTGGTCTACGAACTGCACGGCGAGCACGATGTGACCGGCGAGCACGCCCAGCGCTGCGCCGACCTACCGGAGGGGACCCACCACCAGCTGTGCGGGGTGCACACCGTGCACGGCAACGACGACATCGAAGTGCTGGTGCGCATCCGCAATGACCGGCTGCTCTACCGTGACCCCGCCCGCCCGGCAACGGCGGCCGTGCGGGACGACCCCGCCGCCACGGCGAACAGGTCTCCTGCGCCCGGCCCGAGTCCTGGGGCGAGCCCGACCAGCAGCTCACCCTCACCGACGAGCACTACGGCCAGGTCACCGTCACCGCCTGGGACGGCCTGCACCCCAAGCTGGACAAGAAGGACCACTTCGCCCACCGAGCAGAAGCGCCGATCCTGTCCGGAACCCTCATCCGCGTCCAGGTCGAACGGCTACCCGGCGGACGTAAGCCCACTCCGAAGCCGATGTGGCTGTTCTGGTCCGGCCAGGGCATCCCCGACCTGGACCGATGCTGGAGATCATATCTTCGCCGGTTCGATATCGAGCACTACCTGAAGTTCCTGAAAAGCGTGCTGAGCTGGACCGATGTCGCCCTCCGCCACCCGGAACAGGCCGAACGCTGGACCTGGGTGCTGCTCGCCGCCTATGCTCAGCTCCTGCTCGCCCGCGGCCTCGCCCAAGATCAACGCTACCCTTGGGAACGCCGCCACCACCGCAGGCTCTCACCCAGACGAGTCCGCCGGGATTTCGCCCGCGTACTACCGATCATCGGCACCCCCGCTACCCCTCCGAAACCCTCCAAGGCGGGCCCGGGACGGCCGCGAGGGCGCACCAGCACCCCAGCTCGCCGCCACCCAGCGCTCAAGAAGTCAGCATGATCGCCTTAAAACGCAAGAACCCGGCGGGCACAGCCACGTTCTTGTGCGTGGTGATCGCCTGGAGGATCTGCCGCTGCTTGGACCACAGCGCCTCACCGAGCACCTGCTCGACGAAGCCGACCGGGTCGCCGAGCCACACGCCGTACGGGGTGCCGAGCTCGCGCCCCGCGACCACCAGGACCTGCACGAGATCGGGCGGTGCGAGCATGCAAGGGCGCGGCGCCGCACTGCCGGCGCAAGCGCCATCAGCTCCGACAGCATCCCTGAAGCGATGCGGGAGTCACAGCGGGGAAGGTCGTGGGGAGCGGGGACGGCCAGCGCCGTCATCCGTCGCACCCGCAGCGGAAGTGCAGAGCCAGAGCTGCAGCCGCCTCCTGGTCGTCACGCGTGCTCAGCAGGATGACGCGCGTGCAGAGCGGGCACGTCTCTGCCCGCTGGAACATCGCCGCGTACTCCACGGCGGGCCATCGTGCCGGAGTAGATCGGATTGCGTCTTGCTCCAACTGGAGGCACCGAGCGCGATGCCTTGGAAAGAACCAACTCACGGGCCTGGTCATGAACCTGAGCGAGATGGTTGACAGCGGCGCTAAAAGGCGCCGTCGAGTAGGCGTTATTGCCCCCGACGTGCGAGCGCACGTCTAAGCTCTTGCCTGTCCGCTGCGCAAGCGGGTCCCGGCAGCAGTCAATCGGGGGGTCGGCTGCTTACGATGGCGCCGATCCTTCCGATCGCCATCACCCGGAAAGGGGCACGATGCGCAAACGGTGCAAGAAGAACGACCAGTCGAGGTGGACGGAGTGGGCGCAGCTCGCAGTGCGGGCCGGGCTCATCCTCGTAGACCTGTTGGTCAACAGGATCAGGTAGCCGAAACAGCTACCTGATCCCGCAGTAGGGTGACCCCCGTCAGGCCTGTCAGCTACGGCGGGGGCACTCACACCAGGTGAGATGGATTGAACCAGATCTCATCTAGCCCGATGGTAGCGAACAGACAGTAGATGCGTAACGCAATGGGCGCGCTACAAGACGAGTTACTGGATGCGCTACTGCTCGCACTAGTCGTCGCGAACGTAACCACAACCGTAAGCGGTACTTGTTGAACGCCGACTTACAGCCCGAGGGACTCCAGCCAGGCCAGGCCCGCCTTCTTGTTGAACCTGCCGCTCGCCGGCCGCACCCCTTCGGGCAGGATGCCCGCCTCCTCGGCCTTGCGCACCTGGTAGCGCACCTGGTCCACCTTCAGCCCGGCCGTCTCGGCGAGGTCCTTCATGGTGGTTCCCGCGCTCGCCACCGCCTCCGGGGAGGTCTTCTCCTGCCACCACGCCAGCAGAGCGTCCTCGTCGTAACGGCGGTCGCTGACCTTCGCCACCTCCGGGAGTTCGCCCGCCGCCTCGGCCTCGTGCACCGCCGTCCGGAACGTCTTCTCGTTCACGCCGACCCTCTCGGCGGCGTCGGCGAGGGTGGTGCCGGCGGACAGGCTCTCCTTCCGCTTCCGCCACCACTCGACGAACAGGATCTCGTTGACGGCGCCGCTGCCGTAGACGATGTCGGGCGGAAGGGTGCCGGCGTCATGCCGTGCGGCCGGCACCGCGGAGGCGCATCCTGCGCAAACTCCGATGCTGCCCCCTTCTCGCAGGTCAGCTCGTCAAAGCGATCTTTATCCTTCAACTCCGAGAAGCGGGATGAAAAACCCTCAATGCCTGGCGTACCTCGTCTACCTGCGGTGCGGTGTTCGAGTAAGCGGTAAGCACCTCCACTGTTCCACCAGACCGTCTCTGGTCTGCCGAAATATCGGCAGGCTGGGGCGGTTTCGTGTGCGTGGACGCATCGCGCGAAGCCTCAGAGGTTGCTTCCAGTCGCGCTTCAGCGTCGAAGATGACCTCGGTCGATCGCGACAGTTGCCCTTTTCGTACCCGTTGCGTGGGGCCGTAGGGAGCTGGCGGATCATCTCGATGTAGCGCGGGACCTGGTAGTACGCGAGTCGCTCCCTGCACCAGTCGTACACGTGCGAGGCGGTGAGCGCGTGAGGTTCGGCCGTGCGGACAATGATCTTGATGTCATCCTCGCCCAGCTGTGACGGGACGGCGACTACGGCACTGTCCGCGACGCCGGGGCATCCGTTGACGAGGCGTTCGATCTCCCAGGCCGAGACGTTCGCCCCGGCGGCGGAGGTTGCCGCCGGACGAGTGGCCATGAAGACGGAACATCCCCCCGTCCTGCCGGACAGGGGGATAATGTACCGCCGCGCCTTACCGCGCCATGGACCCTTGCGGTGATGGTTGTTGCGGCTTGCGGATCACGGTATCCGCATGCACAGGAGTGATGCCCAGCGCCAGCACGGCGGCCAGGCTGGCGGCCAAAGCGGCGGCACGGCGAGTCCAGGTACGGGTCTTCATACGGCTCTCCCAGTCGGCCGATGATCATGACAGTACTGTCCAACATCATCAGCGCTGCATCCCCACCCGTCCACCCCAGAATGGCCGAGTGGCCACAAGCGGACAGGCCCTCGCACCCGCGGACGTTCACAACGGCTACGGGCTCGCTTCGCTCTCGGTCCAAGAGATCAAGACCGGTATCCGATGTGGCGCAACGGTGCTCCGGCGTGGTTGTGACTTGCGTCGCTCGATGTCGCATTTTCTGCATCGCTTCGTGTCGTCCCGCAGAGGGGATTCCGGCTGTGGACAGTGGTCCGCGGCATGGGGCCATATTGGGAGGCATCCGGGACCTCGGCCGACGAGGGCGGGGTGGTTGGGATGGGCGCGGTGACGTGCTTTGGGCGGTGTGAAGGGGAGCAGCGCCGCGATGCCTTCGACCGGCATCGCGGCGCCCTTTTGATCGTCAGTACGCCCAGGTCAGGGGGTTGTCCCGTCGTCGTAGGAGAAGCCGTACCTGTTCGGCAGACCCTCCAGCAGCCACTGCTGTGTGGTGGCGGCGAAGGCGCAGTTCTGTGTGACCAGCCGGGTACCGCTCGCCGTGCTGCCGCCGGACGGACCTACGCACAAGCCGAAGAAGTGCTGGCGGAGGACCCAGAGGCCGTCGGGCGCACCGGGGCGCACCGCGACGAACGTCCATTGCTGATCGCCTGTGGGGCCGTTGGCGCATTGCCGCAGCACCAGCGAGGTGCCGACAGGGGTCGGGTTCTGGGTGTTGGCCAGGCTCAGGCACTTCCCGCTGGAGTGGCGTATGGAGTTGTCCGTCGAACTGACGGGCGCGAAGCCGTGCCAGAGCTGACTGCAGTCCATCAACACGATAGGAGTGCCGTCGGCCGAACCACCGTTGAACGGGCCGATGCACCTGGAGGGAACTGCGATGGCGTTGTTGCGAACCGTTGTGAAAGGGAAGACGGCGGCATCGGCCGCCGGCGTCATCGCCAGGACCATCAGCACGGCCAGCCCGGTGAGGACGGTGAAGAGAAGTCGGCGCATGTTCGCTCCTTGCAGTCGTTGACCTTTGACACGCTGATCGCGTGTCTGCCTTGGAGGCGTGCCGTCTGGTTCCAAGCGCTGGAACCACGCGCACCGAACGACGTTCCCTCTCGTGCCTGCTGGTGGAACTCGTCGGGTGAGTCCAGACATCGATGTACCGACCCGCGAAGCCGAGCTTGACGCGATCAAACAGGTGATCGCCACAAATAGAACACGCCCAGAACAACGAGCTTCCCGACGAGTTCCTCAGCCTGTTCCGGGCCGATGCGATCTCGGCATTTACCCATCAGGTGCTTCCTGGCGGGATGCAGGGCTTTACTGTCACATTCGGGCTGGAACGGTCGGAGGTAGTTGTGGGACCGCCACCTCGTTGGCCACCCTCGTTGATCGTCTCGTTGCGGGTTTCCACCTGCACCGCCGTGTTCGAGTGAGCCACCATCAGGTCCGCAGGTGTACGCACACCTGCCCCCAACAGGCGACGATCGTGATCTTCCAGCGGATGCCAGGGTGATCGATGCATGAGATCTTTCGCTGGTTCGAGCGGTAACGGGGACGCGTGGACGCAGCTCACGCCCAAAATAGGGCGCCCGGAGCGAGCGGAGGTCCTCCAGAGGTGTCGGCTCCGGCGCGCCTGAGCCCCTCTAGCGCGAAGCGCCCCATGGAAGCCTTTGTCGTAGGCCGGTCCTGCCCCCGACGATGACCACTGTGCTGATCACAAGATGTCCTCCTTCTGGGTTCCGCCGGCGAGCAGGCCTGTGCCGTCGCGCTCGACGACCGGCACCGGGCCGGGGATCACCGCCAGGCTGGCGAGGTATCCGCTGGGCGGGTTGAGGGACAGCAGCGTCGCCTCCCCCTGTTCGGTCGGGACGCGCACCGGCTCTTCCGTGCCGAGAACGTCCACCTGGTCGGGGGCGTGGTCGAGGCCTACTCCCAGGGCTTTCAGCACCGCCTCCTTCCTGGTCCAGAGCCGCAGGAACGCCGACGGCCGGCTGGGCGGGTCGAGCGCGTCCAAAGCCCGGGTCTCCAACTCGGTGAGGGCGACGCCGACGAGTTCACCGATGTCGAGGGTGTGGTCGATCGTCTCAACGTCCACGCCGACCGCATCGACCCCGATGCCGACGGCCACGACCAGGCAGTCCCCGGCGTGGGAAACCGACAGGACGGGGGTCGAGGCCGAGGGGGGTGCCGACGACGCGGCGCCGGTCCCGGCGGGCAGACGTGGCCGGCCGTGCGGGCGCCCGCACCGGTCACACGACCGGTCCAGAGGCACCAGTTCGGGGGCCACGTCGAGCATCCGGCCGACGACCAGGCGCAGCAATGCGGCGGCGGTGAGAAACCTGGCACGGTCGGCGGGGCGGCGGTACTCCTCGTACCTGGCCCGTTCGGCGGGGTCGAGCAGCGCGGCGAGGCTGTCCCTGGTGTCCTCGATGCGCGCCCACCACACACTCACGACGGGCGCACCGGCGCGCACGACCCGCGTGCCCACGGGCACGACCTGCGCTCCTGCGGACACGATCCGCGTGCCTGCGGACACGACCTGCGCTCCTGCGGGCACGGACAGGGCAGCCCGCGCCGAGAAGGGCAGGTCCCCCGGGGTTTCTTCCACCGGTGCGGCGCTCATGCGCGCTCCCGGAGGAAGAACGCGGCGGGCAGGTCGCGGGTCACCTCGACGCCGCGGTCCGCCAGCCACGCGGGCGCGTACAGCGTCTGTGTGTAGTTGCCGCCGGAGTCGGGACAGACGCAGACCGGGGAGGTGATCTCCTGGTGTTCTGCCAGATACCGGGTGCAGGCGGCGAGTACGGCCCCGCTGGAGCCGCCGAGCCTGATCCCGGTCGTCGCGGCCAGGGCGTGGCAGTGGGAGACGGCATCGGCGTCGTCCACGATGACGACGTCGTCCCAGTCCCCCGGCCGCAGGAACGCCGACGGCCGCGACGCCCCGATACCGGTCAGCAGCCGGGTGCCCGCCGGATCGGCGAACACCCGGGACCCCGGCACATCCACCGCGATCACCCGTGCCTTCGGCCGCCGCCCGCGCAGGTACCGGCCGAGCCCGGCGAGGGTACCGCCGGTGGACACGGCCACGAACACCGCGTCCATCGACCCGGGTGCCTGCTTGTGCAGCTCCGGGCCGGTGCCCTGGTAGTGGGCCAGCGGGTTGGCCGGGTTGTGGTATTGGTCGGTCCAGACCAGGGCTGGGTCGGCGGCCAGCAGCCCGGCGACCCGGTCCAGCCGGGCCGACAGGTAGCCGCCCTGGGCATCGCGCCGGCTGACCTCGGACAGCACGGCGCCCAGGCCGGTCATCCGTTCGGCCAGCACGGGCGACAGGCTGGGGTCCACCACGGCGGTGAACGAGATCCCGAGCGCGCGGGCCGCAGACGCCAGGGCGACGCCGAGGTTGCCGGATGTGGACTCGACCAGGGCGGCGCCTGGCACATCGAGCCGGTCGGCGACCGAACGCAGCAGGCTGAGAGCGGTACGGTCCTTGATGGAGCCCCAGGTGCCGGCCCCTTCGAGCTTCAGCCGTACGGTCACCCGGCGGCCCTTCACCTCGGCACGGACGCAGACGAGCGGGGTGGGCGGCGTATCGGCCCCGAGCCGCCGCAGCTCCTCCCGCACGCTCCCGCCCCGCGTCCCGAGAGCCGCCCTCCCGGAGGAGACGGCCGCGGGGGACGGCGCGCTCATCGGGCCTCCCCCGCCCGGTCGGCCCGGTGCGCCTGCTCCGTCTGACTCGCCCGGCCGGTCCAGTGCGCCTGCTCCGTCTGATCGGCCAAGTGCGCCTGCTTCGTCTGATCCGCTCTCTGCGCCTGCTCCGTCTGATCGGCCAGGTGTGCCTGCTTCGTCTGGTCGGCTCGGTGTGCCTGCTCCGTCTGATCCGCTCGGTCAAGCCAGCGCGCGATGTGGGCGGCCAGTTCGTCCACATGCGGCGGGGCCATCACGTCCAAGTGGCCGTGCCGGAACCGGCCGACCGGCACGTCCCCGCCGCGTAGCCGGCGCCATTCGCGCAGGTACGCCTCGTGCGTGAGGCCGCCCTTGGCGTCGTGCCCGTCACCCATCAGATCATCGGTGAGCATGATCTCGACGGGCACGGCGGCGGGGCGGGGCCGGTCGAGCTGGGCGGCCTCGGCCATGCCACGCCAGAGCCGCAGCCGAGGCGCCCAGTCCTCGTGCAGATCCTTCTCGGTGATCGGCCGCCCGTCGTTGTCGTCCACGACGGCCGTCAGCACCTCGGCCAGCTCGGCCCGCATCTTGCCGTCGCCGCCACCGCCGTCGCCGTCGCCACCGCCACCGCCGTCCCCACCGACGGCGCCGCCATCGCCATCGCCGCCGCCGACGGCGCTGCCGTCGCTGTCGGCGCTGCCGTCGCTGTCGGCGCTGCCGTCGCTGTCGGCGCTGTCGGCGCCACCGTCGCTACCGTCGGCCAGAGCGGCGAGGAGTGCTTCGCCGCGTCTGAGCAACCGCAGGTGCAGCGGCTCGTCGACGGCGGGCAGGCACGGGTCGAGCAGCAGCAGCTCGACCTCCTCGCCCAGGTCGCGCAGCCGGGCCGCCATCTCCCACACGGCCCCGGTCCCGCCGCACCACCCGAACAGCCGGTACGGCCCCGCAGGCTGCGCGGCCCGCACCTCGGTCAGGTACGCCTCCGCGAGCCGCCGGACGGGGGTGGCGGCGGCGTCCTCGTCCACGAGCGCGGGATGCTGGAGCGCCACGAACGGGCGGTCCCCTGGCAGCCGCCGGGACAGCTCGCGGTACCAGTGCACGCTGCCGCCGCCCGGATGCACGGCGAACAGCGGCGCCCGCTCCCCCGACGCCCGGAACCACACTGCCGCCCGGCCCGGCGCTTCCCGCACCACGCCCGCACCACCGACCGAGAGCGCCACGTCCATACCGCCGGTCAAGGGCACCGCGCCCGCGCCACCGACCGAGGGCATCACGCCCGCGCCACCAGTCGAGGGCGCCGCGTCCGCACCGGCGGTCGCCCCGGCCAGGTCCTGCGGAACGGTGTCCGTGCCAGGCGAGGCGGCCGTCGTTCTGGGAAGGGAGGCGAGAGCCGTCGCGAGGGCGGCGACCGTGCGGTGGAGCATGATGTCGCGGGCCGTCACTCGGACGCCCGCGCCCGCCTCAAGCCGCGCCGCCGCCCGCATGGCCGCCAGCGAGTGCCCGCCGAGCTGCAGGAAGTCGTCCTCCCTGCCGATCGCGTCCACGCCGCCGCGCTGTCCGCCGAACAGGTGGCCGCCGTCGTCGGTGGCGACCACCCCCAGAACGGCCGCGAACGCCTCGGCCACCGCACGTTCCAGCCCATCCCGGGGCGGCGCGGACGCGGTGCGCGAGTCGGGACGGCGCCCTCCGGGGGCGGGCAGGGCGGCGCGGTCCACCTTGCCGCTCGCCGTCATCGGGAACGCGTCGAGCGCCACCAGGTGGTCGGGCACGAGGTGCGCCGGCAGCAGCCCGCCGAGGTGGGCGCGCAGCTGTGACACGTCGATGGTGCCCGGCATGACGTACCCGACCAGTCGCCGGTCGCCCGGAGTGATCTCGCGGGCGGCCACGGCGGCCATGCGGACGCCCGGATACCGGTTCAGGGCCGCCTCGACCTCGCCCGGCTCGATGCGATGGCCACGGATCTTGAGCTGGTCGTCCATCCGCCCCAGGAAGTCGAACCCGCCGTCCGGCCGCAGCCGGGCCAGGTCGCCGGTGCGGTAGAGCCGCGCGCCGGGTTCGGGGCCGTAGGGGTCGGGGACGAACCGGTCGGCGGTGAGCGCCGGCCGGCCGAGGTAGCCGCGGGCCACTCCGGGGCCGCCGATGTGCAACTCGCCCGGCACGCCCAGGGGGACCGGCCGGCTGAGGTGGTCAAGGACGTACGCGGTGGTGTGGGCGATGGCCGGGCCGATGGGGACGGGCCCGGTGACCGGCCGGCCGGGATCGAGGGGACGGCAGGTGGCGAACGTGGTGGTTTCGGTAGGTCCGTACGCGTTCACCAGGCGGGTGGCTGGAAGGGCACGGCGGGCGCGTTCGAGGTGTTCGGCGGAGACGGCCTCGCCGCCGGTGATGAGGGTGCGCAGGCCGCGCAGGCCGGTCAGGTCGCCGTCCACCATCAGCTTGAACAGTCCGTGCGTGACGAACGTGCAGGTCACTCCATGCCGGCTGATCACCTCGCGCAGCTCGCGGGCGTCCAGCAGGCCGGGCGGCGCGACGACCAGCCGGCCGCCGTGCAGCAGCGCGCCCCAGATCTCGTACGTGGCGGCGTCGAACGTGATCGGCGAGTGCAGCAGCTGCGTCTCCCCGGGGCCGAACTCGGCGTAGGTCTGGCCGGTGACCAGCCGGATCACGCCCCGGTGCGGGACTGCCACGGCCTTGGGCCGGCCGGTCGAGCCCGAGGTGTAGATCAGGTACGCCAGGTCGTCAGGCGTGACCGGCGCGTGCGGCGGCCCAGCCGGGTCGCTGCCGCCGATGGCCTCGCCGAGGACGATCGTGTCCGGGTGCCCGATGGCGCTCGCGAGGCCCGCGGAGGTGATCACGAGACGGGGCGCCGCGTCGGCCAGCAGTTCGGCGAGCCGGGCGGGCGGGTCGGTGGCGTCCAGGGCGAGGTACGCGCCGCCCGCCTTGAGCGTGGCCAGGACGGCCACGATGAGGCGGGGCGAGCGGTCCAGGCAGATCCCGACGACGTCTCCGGGCCGCACGCCGCGACCGGCGAGCCGGTGCGCCAGACGGTTCGCGGCGGCGTCGAGCTCGGTGTAGGTCAACCGCTCCGGCCCGTCTCCGCAGTCGAGCTCCGCGTACGTCAGCCGCTCCAGCCCGCCTCCGCAGGAGACCGGAGCGAACTCGACCGCGATCGCGTCCGGCGTCCGGGCCGTCTGGGCGGCGAAGAGCTCGTGGATCGACAGCCCTGGCAGGAACGGCGCGGCGTCCCCACCGGCCAGGGCGAGGCGCTGTTCGGCCAGCGGGAGCAGGCCGGCCCGCGCGTTCCCGCCGGCCAGGGCGAGGCGGTGTTCGGCCGGCGGGAGCAGGTCGGCCTGCACGTCCCCGTCCGGGTCGGCCGCCATCGCCGCGAGCACCGACGCGTACAGCGCGGCCAGCCGCTCCCCCCACGCCGGCCGGACGGCGCGCGGCGAGGCGGACAGCACCACCGCACCGGGTTCCGTGGACACCACCAGCGCGAAGTCGGTGGCGCTGCGGTCGTCGGTCTCGGCCAGGTCGAGCGCTTCCCGGTCCAGCACGTGGAAGTCGAGATAGTTGAACAGCACGTCGATCAGCGGCTCGTCCGGGCTCCACCGCCGCTGCATCTCCGGCGCGGGGAAGCGGCGGTGCGGCCACAGCGCCGTCTCCTCCGCGAACACGTCCCGCACCAGCCCGCGCCAGGTGGCCGGGCCGATGCCGGTCGCGAACGGGACGACGTTCAGGAACATGCCGCGCGCCCGATCCCCACCGGCCACCTCGGGCCGCCCGTTCACTCCGAGCCCGGTGCGGAACGCCCGCTGTGTGGTCACCATGCTCATGACACGCACATGCGCGGCCAGGAACACGCTCTTGAGCGGCGCCCCGGCGGCCTTCGCCAGCGCACGCAGCCCCGGCATCAGCTCCCCGACCGGCACGCGCAGGTCGTAGGGGAACGGATCATCGGCGAAAGCCCCAGCCTCCGCGGTCCACGCCTCGGGAAGCCGGAGCCGCTCGAAGCCGCGCACCCGGCTCTCCCAGAAGTCGCGTTGCTCGGCCGAGGCGAGCGCGGCCCGTTCCAGCCCGACGGCGTCGGCGAACCGGACCGCGCACGACGCCGGCTCGGGCACCGGCCGGCCGTCGCGGACCGCCCGGTACACCTCCAGCAGTTCGGTCAGCAGCGAGTTGTGGCTCCAGCCGTCGAGGATCGGGTGGCATTCCACCCAGCCGAGTCGCCATCGCCGCTCGTCGAGCCGCTGCGCGTACAGCCGCCACAGGGGCGCGCGCCCCAGGTCGAACGGCTGCCGCCGCTCCCGGTCGAGCGCGGCGTCCGCGGCGGCCCGCTGTTCGGCGGGGGGCAGCGCGGTGAGGTCCTCGACGGTGATGTGCGCACGGGCGGCGGGGTGCACGAGCTGCATCGGCTCGGAGTACGCCACCAGGTCGAAGGAGGTGCGCAGCACGTCGTGCCGGGCGGCCAGCGTCTCGGCGGCCGTGGACAGGGCCCCGAGCGAGAACGGCCCGTCGTCGCGTACCAGGTAGGAGGTGACGTTGTGGTACGGGCTCAGCTCGCCGTCGGCGGCCAGCTCGACCAGCATGCCGGCCTGCACCTGGGTGAGCGGGTACGCGTCGGCCGCCGACGAGGGCAGCAGCGCCCGGTCAGCGGGACGGACGTGGGCGAAGGGCGCCGAGGGGACGTGTCCGGCGGACGTTCCGGGGGTCAGGACGGTGGCCAGGGCGGCGGGGGTCTGGTGCCGGAACATGTCCTGCACGCCCGCCTCCCAGCCGGCCTCGCGCAGCAGTGCGATGGCCCGCAGCGCCCGGATGGAGTCGCCGCCCAGCTCGAAGAAGTTCCCGTGGACGCCGACGGCGGGCAGGTCCAGCGCGGCGGCCCAGGCGCCGGCGGCGGCCCGCTCGGCCGGGTCACGGGGCGCCACGAACGCGTCCTCCGCCTCGGCGGCCCGGGGCGCCGGAAGGGCGTCGCGGTCGAGCTTGCCGTGCGCGGAGACGGGCAGCGCGTCCAGCGTCACCACGAACGCCGGCACAAGGTAGGCAGGCAACCTCCCGGCCAGCCACCCCCGCACCTCCCGACCGTCCAGCCCTCCCCCACCAGCCCCCGCCGCACGGGAACCGTCCGTACGAGAACCGTCCGCGCAGGCGGTGCCGACCACGTACGCCACGAGCCGGTCGTCGCGAACGATCACGGCCGCCGCCCCCACCCCCGGATGCTCCAGCAGCACCGACTCGACCTCCCCCGGCTCGATCCGGTGCCCCCGGATCTTCACCTGATGGTCCCGGCGCCCCAGGTAGTCGAGCGTCCCGTCGGCCCGCCGCCGCACAACGTCACCGGTCCGGTAAAGGCGCCCCGCCCCGTACGGGTTCGGCACGAACCGCTCGGCCGTCAGTCCCGGCCGCCCCAGGTACCCCCGCGCCAGCCCGACCCCGCCGATGTGCAGCTCCCCCGGCACGCCGACCGGCGCGGGCCGCATCGCCTCGTCCAGGACGTGCACGGCGATGTTGTCGATGGGCCCGCCGATGGGCACCCGCGCCTCGGCCCACCCGGGCCGGCACGCCCAGGCGGTGACGTCCACGGCCGCCTCGGTGGGCCCGTACAGGTTGTGCAGGCGGGCGCCGAGCAGGTCGTGGAAGCGGCCGGCCAGGTCGGCGGGCAGCGCCTCGCCGCTGCACATGACGTCCCGCAGCGAGGTGCACGCCCCGACGCCGGGCACGTCCAGGAACGACCGCAGCATGGACGGCACGAAGTGGCAGACCGTCACCTGTTCGCCGACGATCAGGTCGCGCAGGTACGCCCCGTCGCGGTGCCCGCCGGGCGCGGCGACGACCAGCCGGGCGCCTTCGGCCAGCGGCCAGAAGAACTCCCACACCGACACGTCGAACCCGAACGGCGTCTTCTGCAGCACCGCGTCGGCCGGGGTCAGCCGGTAGGCGTCCTGCATCCAGTCCAGCCGGTTGGCGATGGCCCGGTGGGAGACGACGACGCCCTTGGGCCGCCCGGTCGAGCCGGAGGTGTAGATGACGTACGCGGCGCCGTCGGGGTCGCGCGGCACCGGCGGCGGTGTCGCGGGGAACGCCGCCAGGTCGAGCCCGTCGAGGACGACGGCGTCCGGCGGGCACAGGTGGGCGTGCGCGGCGCTGGTCAGCACCACGTGGGCGGCCGAGTCGGCGACGAGGTAGGCGATCCGGTCGCGCGGGTACTCGGGGTCGATCGGCACGTACGCGGCCCCCGCCTTGACGGTGGCGAGGAGCGCGATCACCAGATCGGCCGAGCGGTCGAGGCAGACCGCGACCCGGCTCTCGGGTCCGGCGCCGCGCGAGCGCAGCAGCTGGGCGAGCCGGTTGGCGGCGGCGTCGAGCTCGCCATACGTCATGGTCCCGGCGGCGGCGTCGAGCTCCCCGTACGTCATGGTCCCGGCGGGGGTGACGAGGGCGACGGCGCCGGGGTCGCGAGCGGCGCGGGCGGCGAACCTGTCGGGCAGGCAGTGCGCGGGCCGGTTCACGGTGGTGGCGTTCCAGCCGGTCAGCAGGCGTTCGCGTTCGGCCGTGGAGGTGAGGGCGATCTCGCGAACGGGCACGCTGGGGGCACGGCCGGCCCGGCGCAGGAACGTGACCAGGTGCCCAGCCAGCCCTTCGGCGGTGGCCCGGGTGAACAGCGCCGTCGGATAGACGAGCGCGCCGCGCAGCGACCCGTCAGGCCGCAGGGTGAGGTCGAGGGCGATGTCCACGCGGGCGGGCGACCAGCCGACCGGCTCCTCGACGACGGCCAGTGACCCGGCGGCGCGAGCGGCCGCCGTGTCCTCGCGGTAGGTGAGCAGGGCCTGGAACAGCGGGTTGACGGCCAGATCGCGGCCGGGGCGCAGCTCCTCGACGATCCGCTCGAAGGGCACATCCTGGTGGTCGTACGCTTCGGTGACGGCGGTCAGCGCCTGGCCGACCAGGTCGCCGAACGACGGCTCGCCGGACAGGTCGCCACGCAGCACGAGCGTGTTGGCGAAGTAGCCGGGCAGCCGCTCGAACTCCATCCTGCTCCGGCCGGCGACGGGGGTGCCGACGGCGACGTCGTCCGTGCCCGCGTACCTGCCGAGGACCGCCCAGAAGGCGGCGAGCAGCGTCATGAACGGCGTGGCCGAGCGGCGCGCCCCCTCGGCCAGCGCGGCGGCGGCCTCGGCGGCGGGCACATCGAAGGTGACGACGTCGCCCGCGGCATCCCACTCGGCGGGGCGGGTGCGGTCGGCGGGCAGCTCCAGCGGGGCGACGCCGGCCAGCCGCCGCGTCCAGTAGCCGAGCTGGCGGGCAGCGGCCGGGCCGGTCAGGAACGCCCGCTGCCAGTCGGTGTAGTCGGCATACTGCAGGGCGGGCGCGGCCGGGACGCCGCCGGCGTACTCCGCGCACAGCTCGTCGACCAGCACGTCCATGGTGACGCCGTCCACGGCGATGTGGTGGCCGGTCAGCAGCAGCACGTGCTCGCCGCCCGGCAGTGCGAACAGCGCGGCGCGCAGCGGCCACTCGGCGGCCAGGTCGAAGGGCCGTTCGCCCTCCTGCGCGAGCAGCGCGTCCAGGGCGGGGCGCGGGCGGCGGGTGCCCGCGGCGACGATGCCGCGCACCCGCAGTTCCCGCTCCGCCGACAGGTTCACGCTGGTCAGCGGCACCGGGCCGGGCGGGTCGACGAGCTGGTACGGCTCACCGCCGGATTCCGCGTACCGGGTGCGCAAGATCTCGTGGCGGGCGGCCAGGCCGTCGAGCGCGGCGCGCAGCCGGGCGGCGTCCAGCGGGCCGCGCAGCCGCAGCGCCACCGGGACCAGGTACTCGGTGCCGCCGGGGCGGATCCGGTCGAGCAGCCAGAGGCGGCGCTGGCCGGCCGACAGTGGCGGCGGGCTGTCACGGTCGGTGCGGGCGACGATGGGCGCGGGCCTGGAGCGCCGGCTCCGGTCGAGGAAGCGGCGCACCAAGAGCCCGGCGTCCGGCGGCATCGTGGTTGTCATGCTTGGTCTCCTTCGGAGAGCAGGGACATCGTCTGCTCCCGCGTCCAGTGGGAGATCTCCTCCGTGATGGCGTTCTCCAAGAGCTCGCCGAGCGCGGCCACGGTGCGCGCCTCGAAGATCTGACGCAGGGACAGGGGCAGGTCGAACGCCTCGCGCAGGCGCAGCAGCACCCGCGAGGCGAGCAGCGAGTTGCCGCCCAGGACGAAGAAGTCGTCGTCGCGGCCGACCCGTTCCAGGCCGAGGACCGTGGCCCATAGGTCGGCGACGTACTCCTCCATCTCGGTCCGCGGCGAGGTGTAGCGGCTCGCGGGCTGGGGGCGGCTCCAGTCGGGGTCGGGCAGGGCCTTTCTGTCGGTCTTGCCGTTCGGGGTGTGCGGCAGGGCGGGCAGCTCCACCCAGGCGGCGGGCACCATGTAGTCGGGCAGCCGTTCGCGCAGGTGGGCCGCCAGGTCGGCGGGGGTGAGGCCGGGTTCGGCGACGACGTAGCCGACGAGCCGCAGGTCGCCGAGCGGGGAGCGTCTGGCCTCCACGACGCCGGTACGAAGCCCTGGGCAGGTGGCCAGGACGGCCTCGATCTCGCCGGGCTCGATCCGGAAGCCGCGGATCTTGATCTGCCGGTCGGCGCGGCCGACGAACTCGATGGTCCCGTCGGCGCGGCGGCGCACCAGGTCGCCGGAGGCGTACATGCGGGCGCCGGGCAGCGGCGCGTACGGGTCGGGCAGGAAGCGGGCGGCGGTCAGGGCGGGCGCGCGGTGGTAGCCGCGGGCGACCCGGCTGCCGCCGATGTACAACTCGCCGACGACGCCGTGCGGCACGGCCGACAGGTTCGTGTCCAGGACGTACGCGCCGGTGCCTGGAAGTGGCCGGCCGAGCGGGACGAGCGCGTCGGGGGGCTCCCCGAGGTCGGTGACGGTGTGGGCGGTGGTGGCGATGGTGGCCTCGGTGGGCCCGTAGCCGGTGTGGAAGCCGGCGGGCAGGCCGGTCGCGGCCCACATCGCCGCGTCGGCGTAGGTGACGGCGTCGCCGCCCACGCTCATCAGCCGCAGCCCGGCCAGCCGGCCGTCGCCGGGGCGCAGCGCGGCGACCAGTTCGCGGTAGTAGGCGGGGGTGACGTCGAGGACGGTGACGCGGCTGCGGGTGAGCTGGTCGGCCAGGTCGCCGGGCAGGGTGGCGCGGGGGTCGGCGACCACGACGGTCGCACCGGCCATCAGGGTCGCGGCGATCTGGTCCAGAGAGGCGTCGAACGTCACGGACGCCATGAGGGCGAAGGCGTCGCCGGGTTCGAGGCCGTAGGCGCGGGCCTGGACGACGCAGTGCTGGGCGTATGAGCCGTGCTCGACCTGCACGCCCTTGGGGCGGCCGGTGGAGCCGGAGGTGAAGATCATGTACGCCAGGTCGCCGGGGTCCGGCTCGGGCAGGGCCACGTCCGGCGGGACACCCTCCGCCACGACCGGCACGGCCACGACGGACCCGGACGGGCTGGACTCGGACGGACCAGACCCGAACGGGCCAGACCCGGACGGGCCGGTCATTCTCAGGTCCGTCACGGACGAGCCGCTCGGGGGCGCGGACCCGTCCGTCACGACGGCGGCCGGGGTGATGTCGGCCAGCAGCGCGGCGAGCCGTTCCGGCGGCGAGTCGGCGTCCACCGGCACGTACACGCCTCCGGCCCGCAAGATGCCGAGCAGCGACACCGCCACCAGCGACCCGCGCGGCAGGCACGACGCCACGCACTCCCCCGGCCGCACCCCCGCCGCCACCAGCCGCGCGGCCAGGTGCCCCGACAGCCGGTCCAGCTCGGCGTAGGTGTAGGTCCCGCCGTCGCCACCCGCCTCGGTGAGGGCGACCGCGCCGGGCGTGCGGCGGGCCCAGTCGGCGACCGCGGCGGCCACCAGCGGGGTGGCGAACGGCTCGTCCGGCAAGTCCACATCCACCAGCCGCACGTCCGACGGCCGGGCGGTGGGGTCGGCGGCGCACGCGCCGAGCAGCAGCAGGAAGTGCTCGGCCAGCCGGGCCACGGTGCCGGGCTCGAACAGCGTGGCCGCGTACTCGAACTCCGCCGTCCACTCCCCGTCGCGCCCCTCGCCGAGGGTCAGCGTCAGGTCGCACATCGCCGCCCGCCGCGTCACCGGGAACGGCCCGACGGCCAGCCCGTCCAGCCGGTACGGCGTCAGCGCCGTGTCCTCGACGGCCAGCATCGCGTCGAGCAGCGGCACCCGGGACAGGTCGCGTTCGACGCCGAGCGCGTCCACGAGGTCCTCCAGTGGTACGTCGCGGTGGTCGAGGGCGGCCAGCACACCTTCGCGAGCCCGGTCCACGAGGGTGCCGAAGTCCGGCTCGCCGGACAGGTCGGCGCGGGTGAGCATGGTGTTGACGAAGCAGCCCACGAGGTTCTCGACGGCGCGCAGGTCCCGCCCGGCGACGGGCGCGCCGACCAGGAACGACGTGCGGCCGGTGTAGCGGCCGAGCAGCGCTTGGAAGGCCGCCAGCCAGGTCATGAACGGGGTCGCGGCCCGTTCGCGGCCCAGGCCGAGGACAGAGCGGGCGACGCCGGCCGGGATCCGGAAGGCGTGCACGGCGCCGCGCGAGTCGCGCACCGGCGGCCGGGGCCGGTCCAGCGGCAGGTCGAGCGCGGGCACGTCGGCCAGCTCCGCCCGCCAGCGGGCCAGCCGTCGGCGGCGGGCCTGGCCGGCCTCGGGGCCGTTCTCCCAGATGGCGTAGTCGGTGTACTGGACGGGCAGCGGCTCGGGGGCCGGCCGCTCGCCGGCGCGCAGCGCGTTGTAGGCGTCGCCGAGCTCACGGGCGATGACGTCGAGGGAGCGGCCATCGCAGGCGATGTGGTGGGTGAGCAGCAGCAGCACGTGGTCGTCGGTGCCGATCCTGGCCAGCGCCACCCGCAGCGGGGCCTCCGCGGCCAGGTCGAACGGGCGGGCGGCCCACCGCTCGACCAGCTCCGCGGCCTGCCGCTCGGGGTCCGGGCGGCCGGACAGGTCCACGCGATACGGCTTGAGCGGGGCGGGCGGGTCGACGACCTGGCGGGGCTCGCCGTCCGCGGCCTCGTACCGGGTGCGCAGGACGGCGTGCCGGTCGCGTACGGACTCGACGGCGGCCAGCAGGGCGGCCTCGTCGAGCGTGCCGCGCAGGCGGAGCGCGATCGGGGCCAGGTACTCGGTGTCGGCGGGGTCCATCGCGTACATCAGCCACATGCGGCGCTGCGCGGCGGACAGGGGCACGTGCTCCCCGGCGACCCCGACGACTCCGGGAGCGAATCCGACGGTCGCGTCCGAGGCGGTCTCCACGGGACCGGTGGAAGCGGCGCCGGCGGGAGCGATGCCGGCGGGCGGTTGTGCAGGGACCGGGCCGGGCGGGCCGGGCGGCTCGGGCTGGGCGGCCGACAGCCGCCTGGCCAGCTCGGCCACCGTCCGCGCGTCCAGCAGCGCCCCCAACGTCACCGGCACCGGGAACGTCTCCCGCAACCGCGACACCGCCCGCATGGCGAGCATCGAGTTGCCCCCGGCGGCGAAGAAGCTGTCGTGCACACCGACCCGCTCCAGCCCGAGCACATCGGCGAACACCGAGGCGATCACCTCTTCGGCCGGGTCGCGCGGCGCCACGTACTCTCCGCCGCGCGGGACGAACAGCGCGGCGTCCGGCGCGGGCAACGCCGCCCGGTCCAGCTTGCCGCTCGGCGTGTACGGGAAACGGTCCAGGACGACGACCGCGTCGGGCACCATCGGCTCGGGCAGCCGTTCCGACAGGTGCAGCCGGAGCTTGTCCACGGACAGGTCGGCACGGCTGGCCGGCAGCACGTACGCGATGAGGCGGGTGTCGCCGTGCGGGTCGGCCCCGGCGGCGACAGCCGCGGCGGTCACGTCGGGGTGGGCGGCCAGGACGGCCTCGACCTCGCCCGGTTCGACGCGCACGCCGCGTACCTTGACCTGGTGGTCGAGGCGGCCGAGGAAGTCGATCGCGCCGTCGGCCCGCCAGCGGGCCAGGTCGCCGGTGCGGTAGACGCGGCCGCCCGGCGGGCCGTACGGGTCGGGCACGAACCGGGCGGCCGTCTGGGCGGGGTTGTGCAGGTAGCCGCGGGCCAGGCCGTCCCCGGCGACGCACAGTTCGCCTGGCACGCCGGTCGGCACCAGGCGGGACTCCGCGTCGAGGACGCGGATCACCGTATTGTCGATCGGGCCGCCGATGGGCACGGTCCCCTTGCCGGACAGGTGGCCGCCTGTGGTGACGCCCGGCCGGTACGGCCAGGCGGTCACGTCGATGGAGCACTCGGTCGGCCCGTATGTGTTGTACAGCTCGGCCGGCACCCGGGCGGCGAGCCGCGCGCACAGATCGGCGGTCAGCGGCTCGCCGGCGGAGAACACCAGGCGCAGAGCCGCGCAGCCGGACAACCCGGGCTCCTCGGCCAGCAGGCCGAGCATCGAGGGGACGGCCTGGAGCACCGTCACGCCGTGGGTCGCGGCGTCGGCGACCATCAGCGCGGGGTCGCGTTCCGCGCCCGGGGAGGCGAGCACGACGGTGCCGCCGACGGCCAGCGGGGCGAAGATCTCCCAACCGGCCGCGTCGAACGCGATCGTGGTCTTCTGCAGGACCCGGTCGGCCGCGGTCAGACCGTGCCGGCGGACGGTCCACAGGACACGGTTGACGATGCCGCGATGGGTGATGACCACCCCCTTGGGCGTGCCGGTGGACCCGGACGTGAAAATCGCGTACGCGGGCGCATCGAGATCGACCCGCGGCACACCAGACGCGCCCGCCGGTGCGGGCGAAGCGCCACGAGCGGGTGCGGGGTCAAGAGCGGGCGGGGCATCGGGCGCGAGGTGAGCGTGGAGGGTCGGCGGTGGGATGACCAGCGGTGGCCGGGTGGTGAGCCGCGCGGCGAGGTCGCCGTCCGTGACGATCGCCGCCGCCCGCGACTCGCGCAGCACCGCGGTCAGCCGTTCCGCCGGGTGCCCGGGGTCCAGCGGCACGTACGCCGCCCCCGCCTTCAGCACGCCCAGCAGCGTCACCACCAGCGCAGTCCCGCGCGGCAGCGCGACCGCGACGAGGCTTTCCGCCCCGATCCCGGCGGCCCGCAACCGCCGGGCCAGGGCGCCGGCCGCGGTGTCCAGCTCGGCGTAGGTGACCGTGCGCGTTCCGTCGGTCAAGGCGGTCGCGCCGGGTGTGGCCGCCGCCTGCCGCTCGAACAGGCCGTGCAGCGGCAGGCCGGGACGGTCGGCGGCGGTGGCGTTCCAGCCGGTGATCAGGTCGTGGCGTTCGGCCTGGGTGAGGAGGTCGACGGTGTCCAGCGGCCGGCCGGGGTCGTCGAGGACCTGGCCGAGCACGGACACGTACCGCTCGGCGAACGCCTCCATGGTCGCCCGGTCGAACAGCCCGGTCGCGTACTCCAGGCTCGCGTTCAGGGTCCCGTCGCGGCCCTCGGCGACCTCCAGGGTCAGGTCGAACTTCGCGGTCCGCGGCGCGATGGGCACCTCGGAGACCTCCAGGGCGCCGAGCCGCGGAGTGGTGGCGCGGACGTTCTGGTAGGAGAACATCACCTGGAAGAGCGGGTTGCGCGACGCGTCGCGCTCGGGGGCGAGCTCCTGCGCCAGCCGCTCGAACGGCAGTGCCTGGTAGGCGAACGCGCCGAGCACGTCGTCGCGGACCCGGTCGAGCAGCTCGCCGAACACCCTGGCCCCGGCCAGATCGCCACGCAGCACCACCGTGTCGACGAAGAACCCGATCATGGTCTCCTCGTGCGGCGTGTCACGCCGGGCGACGGGCGTGCCGACGACGGTGTCGTCCTGCCCGCAGTAGCGGCCCAGCAGCAGGTGGAACGCGGCCAGCAGCACCATGTACGGGGTGGCGCCGCGCTCGCGGGCCAGCGCCCTGACCCGGCCGGCCAGGTCGCCGGGGAGACGGAAGCCGAGGGTGCGGCCGCGCCGGTCGCGCACCGGCGGGCGCGGCCGGTCGGCGGGCATGGCGAGGTCGCGCAGCCCGGCCAGCCGGTCGCGCCAGTACCGCAGCGTCTCGGCGTCGTCGGGCTGCCCGCGCTGGCCGACGGCGTGGTCGGCGTACTGGGCGGGCAGCGGCGGCAGGTCCGGCGCGCTCCCGGCGGCGGCGGCCCGGTAGCGGGTGTCCAGCTCGTCGGCGAGCAGGGTGAGCGACCAGGCGTCGCAGGCGATGTGGTGGACGGTGAGCAGCAGCACGTGGTCATCGGGGCCGAGCCGCACCAGCGTGGCCCGCAACGGCCACTCCCCGGCCAGATCGAACCCACGCGCGGCCTCTTCGGCGAGCAACGCGTCCAGCCGCCGACCCCCGCCCGAGTCATGGGAGACGGTGTCGCTGGAGGCCGGGCTCTGGCGGGACAGGTCGTGGAGGGCGGCCGGGCCTGGGCGGGACAGGTCGTGGGGGGCGATGTTGCCGGAGGCCGGGCCTTGGCGGGACAGGTCGTGGCGGGCCAGGGGCAGCGCCGTCACCGGGTCGACGACCTGACGTGGCTCGCCGTCGCGCAGCTCGTACCGGGTGCGGAGCACGTCGTGCCGAGCGACCAGCCCGTCGAGGGCATGGCGTAGCGCGGCGGGATCGAGCCGGCCGCGCAGCCGCCACGCGATCGGGGCGACGTAGTCAGCGCCGCCCGGAAATATCCGGTCGAGCAGCCACAGCCGTTCCTGCGCGTACGACAGGGGGGCGTCCTGACGCCGGACTGCGGGAACCTCGGACGCGGGACCGGCGGCGGGCGATTCCGCATCCGAGGTCCCCCGCGCGGTCAGCGCCTCGAACATCCGGGCCCCGAGAAGCTCGGCGAACCCGGCCACGGTCGGCGCCGCGAACAGGTCCCGCACCCCCACGGTGACGGGCAACCGGGCACGGACCTTGGCGACAGCCTGGGCGGCGGTGAGCGAGTTACCGTCCAGGTCGAAGAAGGAGTCCTCGGCGCAGCACCCGGGCAACCCGAGCACCACCGCGAACACCTCCGCGACCAGTTCCTCGATCGGCGTGCGCGGCGGCGTGCCGGTCCGGGCGGGCACGAGGGCGCCGTCGCCGGACTCGGGCAGCGCGGCGCGGTCCACCTTGCCGTGCGGGGTGACGGGCAGCTCGGGCATCGACACGTACCCGGCCGGGATCATGTGCTCGGGCAGCCGTTCGGCGAGATAGGTACGCAGCCGGGCGGCGTCGGGCGCGGCCCGGCCGGGGACCGGCACCAGGTACCCGGCCAGCCGACCGGCCGCGTCGAGGCGGGCGGCGGCCTGGGCGACGTCCGGGTGACCGGACAGCACGGCCTCGATCTCGCCCAGCTCGACGCGGTGGCCACGGATCTTCACCTGGCCGTCGACACGGCCGAGGAACTGCAACTGCCCGCCGGAGTCGAGACGGGCGTGGTCGCCGGTGCGGTAGGCGCGGGCGCCGGGCGGCCCGGACGGGTCGGGTACGAACCTCGCGGCGGTCAGCGCGGGCCGCCCGTGGTAGCCCTGGGCGACGCCGGGGCCCCCGATGACGATCTCGCCGGCCGCGCCGAGAGGCACCGGGGAGCCGCCGTCGTCCCACAGGTGGATGCGGTAGCCGGCCGGGGGCGCGCCGATGGGCAGCGCGGCCCGGCCCGTCGGCACCGGACCGGCGGCGGTGTCGAAGTAGCTGCCCCAGGACGCCTCGGTGGGGCCGTACTCGTTGATCAGCGTCAGGCCGGGGGCGCGGCGGGCCAGCTCGTCGAGCAGCGCGACCGGGCAGGACTCTCCGCCGGTGACGACCGTGGAGATCGCGGCGAGGGCGGCGGAGTCGTGTTCGAGCAGCGCTCTGACCAGGTGCGGGCCGCAGACCACGTGGGTGGGGCGGTGCTCGCTGGCCAGGCGGGCCAGCTCGTCCAGGTCGGCGCGGGGGCCGGGCGGCGGCAGCAGCAGCTCGCCGCCGGAGCAGAGCGTCCAGGCCGCGAAGGACAGGAACACGTCGAACGTCGGCGACACCGGCAGCATCAGCCGGCACGGCGGCTCGGCGTAGGCGCGGCGACCGGTGACGGCGCTGAGCACGTTGGCGTGGGTGAGGACGACGCCCTTGGGCGTACCGGTGGAGCCGGAGGTGTAGACGAGGGCGAGCGGGTCGGCGGCCGTCACGGGCACGGCCGGACGGCCGGCGGGCCGGGCGGCGATGGCCCCGGCCTCGTCGTCCAACCGCACCACCCGCACGCCGTCCATCCGCAGGCCGTTCATCGGCCCGGCTGTGACGAGCAGGCGGGGGCGGGCGTCGGCGAGCATCGCGGCGACCCGCTCGCGCGGGTGGTCCGGGTCCACGGCCAGGTAGTGGCCGCCGGCCTTGGCCACGGCCAGCATCGACACCAGCAGCGGCACGCCGCGCGGCAGCCGCACCGCGACCAGGTCGCCGGGCGCCGCGCCGGCCGCGACGAGGTGGCGGGCCAGCCGGTCGCTCGCCGCGGCCAGCTCGCCGTACGTCATCCGCTCGGTGCCGCAGATGACGGCGAGGTCGCCGGGCGGGCGAGCGTCCACCAGGTCCGTCAGGGTGCCGGGCGCGGGCACGCCGGCCGGCCCCTCGACGGCGGCGGCGCCGTCGAACACCGGCAGCTCGGCCACGGACGCCGACGGGTCGGCGACGGCGGAGGCGAGCAGGGTGCGGTAGTGGGCGGCCAGCCGGGCGGCGGTCGCCTCGTCGAACAGCGCGGTGCTGTACTCCAGGTAGCCGGACCAGCCGCCGTCCGGGCCGTCGCTGATCGAGACCGTCAGGTCGAACGTGGTGGAGCCGCCCGCGGGCCGCGGCTCGCGGCTTACCCGCAGGCCGCCGCCCCAGTCGGGGTCGTCGCCGTCAGGGCTCTGGAAGGCGAACATCACCTGGAACAGCGGGTTGCGGGACGGGTCGCGGCGGGGTTCGAGCTCCTGGACGAGGCGCTCGAACGGCAGGTCCTGGTGCTCGTGCGCGCGCAGCAGGTCACGTCGGGTGCCGGCGAGCAGTTCGGCGAACGCCGGGCGGCCGGACAGGTCGGCCCGCATCACCACGGTGTTCACGAACAGGCCGACGACCTCGTCGAACTCCGGGCCGGACCGCCCGGCGAGCACCGTGCCCACGGCGACGTCGCCCGTGCCGGCGTACCGGCCGAGGAGCACCTGGAAGGCGGCCAGCAGCGCCATGAACGGGGTGGCGCCGTGCTGGGCGGCCAGCTCGGTGACGGCGGCGCGCAGCGGGGCGGGCACCTCGAACCGCAGCGCGGCGCCCGCCGCGGACCACACGGGCGGGCGGGGCCGATCGGCGGGCAGGTCGAGCGGCGCCAGCCCGGCCAGCCGGTCGCGCCAGTACGCCAGGTCGGCGTCGTCGCCGGTCCGGTCGCGCTGCCGGGCCACATGGTCGGCGTAGCGGGCGGCAGGGCCGGGACGGGACGAGAAGGCCGGCACCGCAGGGGAGGGAGCCGCCGCGGCGACGGGGGCGGGTTCGGCGCCGGTCGACAGGGTCCTGTAGAGGTCGGCCAGGTCCCGCTGGAGCACGTCCAGCGACCACCCGTCGATGGCGATGTGATGGGCGACCAGGGCGAGCAGGTGCTCGTCCGGGGCGAGTTGGAGCAGGCCGGCGCGGCAGGGGGCGGCGTGTTCGAGGTCGAAGCCGGCGCTCAACAGCCGCTGTAGCCACGCGCGGGTCTCGGTCTCGGCGTCGCGGCCGGCGGGCAGGCGGGCGACCGTCACGGTGACGGCCTCGGCCGGCATGACCTCCTGAACTGGCTCGCCGCCGTCCCAGGCGTAGCGGGAGCGCAGCGACTCGTGGCGTTCGGCGAGCCGGCGCACAGCGGCCAGCAGGGCGTCGTGGTCGAGGCGGCCGGTCAGGCGGAGCAACAGCGGCACGTGATAGGCGTCGCCGCCGTCGCCCATCTGGTCCAGCAGCCACAGCCGCAGCTGCGCGGACGACAGCGGCGCCCGCTCCCCGGCCGGCACGGGCGCCCACTGCCCCGCGACGCGCCGCTCAGCGACCCCGCCGCCGAACTCCGGGACCGCGGCGGCGACAGGAGCGAGCGCGGCGGCGGCCACCGCCTCGTCGAGCCAGGCGGCGAACGCGCGCACCGTGCCCGCCTCGAACAGGACGCGCAGCGGCACCCGAACCCCCGCGTGCCGCGAGGCGCGGAAGATCGCCTTGGCGGCGGCCAGCGAGTCCCCGCCACGCGCCAGGAACCCGTCGTCCCGCCCCACCCGCTCGACCCCGAGGACGTCCTGCCAGGTGGCGGCGACCAGCTTCTCGGTCGCGGTGACCGGCGGGGCGTACGGCGGCGCGCCCCGGTCGGCGCTGGGCGCGGGCAGGGCGGCCCGATCCACCTTCCCACTGGCCGACACGGGCAGCTCGGGCAGCGCGACGAACGCGGCCGGGATCAGGTACGCGGGCAGCGTCGTCGCCAGGTGCGCCCGCAGCTCGTCGGCCGGCGGAGCCTGCCCGGCCCGGCCCACCACGTACGCGGCCAGCCGGGCCGGCGTCCCGAACGGGTGCACGACGCACGCCCGGACCCTGGGGTGGGTCCGCAGGGCGGCCTCGATCTCGCCCGGCTCGACCCGGTGCCCGCGGATCTTCACCTGGTGGTCGGTCCGGCCGAGGATCTCCAGCCGCCCGTCGGCGGTGCGCCGCGCCACGTCGCCCGACCGGTACATCCGCGCACCGGACACGTACGGGTCGGGCACGAACCGGTCCGCGGTCAGCGCGGGCCGCCCGAGGTAGCCGCGGGCCAGCCCGGCGCCGCCGATGTACAGCTCGCCCTCGTCGGCCGGCTCCAGGTCGTCGTCCAGCACGTACAGGCTCGTCGCGGCGAAGGCGGAGAAGTCGTGCACGGACCCGCCGCCGGAGTCGTACGCGACCCTGGCGGCGGAGTCGTGCGCCGGGTCCGCGGGTCCGCCGGGTAGGCGGCCGCCCGCCGACCAGACGGTGGTCTCCGTGGGGCCGTACAGGTTCCAGACGACCGCGCACGACTCCCGCAGCCGGTCGGCCAGGTCGGCCTCCAGCTTCTCGCCGCCGGACCAGGCGGTGAACCCGGGCGGCGGCCGCCAGCCGGAGTCCAGCAGCATCCGCCAGCTCGTCGGCGTGGCCTGCAGGTGGGTGGCCCCGGCGGCGTCCAGCAGCTCGCCGAGCAGCCGCGGGTCGCGGGCCTGCTCGGCGCTGCCGATCACCACCCGTGCGCCCGCGACGAGCGGCAGGAACAGCTCGGCCACGGAGATGTCGAAGCCCGCGGTGGTGACGGCGGGCAGCACGTCGGAGGCGGTCAGTCCGGGCCACGCCAGCATCGAGGCCATGAGGTTGGCGACGGCGCCGTGCGTGACCAGGACGCCCTTGGGCTCGCCGGTGGAGCCGGAGGTGTAGAGCAGGTAGGCGATGTCCTGCGGGTCGAGCGCGATCGCCGCCGCCTCGTGGTCCCCTACGAGAGGGTTGGGGTCGTCGGTGTAGAGGGACGGCAACCCCAGGCTCTCGTGCGCGCGGGTGGTCACCAGCAGCCGCAGTCCCGCGTCGGCGGCGATCCGGCTGATCCGGGCCGGCGGGTGCGACGGGTCGAGCGGCACGTACGCCGCCCCCGCCCGGTGCACCGCCAGCAGCGCCACGAGCAGGCCGGCGTCCCGTTCCAGCAGGACCCCGACGAAGTCGCCGCGCCCGACCCCGGCGGCGCGCAACCGGGCGGTCATGCGGGAGACCCGCAGGTCCAGGGTGGCGTAGTCGAGCAGCGTGCCCTCGTGCTGCACGGCGATCGCGTCGGGCGTGCGCCGTGCCTGCGCCCGCACCAGGTCGGGCAGGGCGGCGAAACGTCGGGATTGCATATGTCTTACCTCTCGAGGTCACCGCTCGGCTGCAGCGAGCGGTCGGGAACGGGTTCCGGGCCGACATCCAGTTCGGGGGCCCGGCGGATGGCGGGGGTGAGGGTGACGACGGCCGCGACGACGGCCATGACACCCGCGAGGGTGAGCGCGGCGCCGGTGACGCCGATGCCGTCGAGCAGCCATCCGGCCAGCAGCGACCCCAGGGGCAGCACGCCGAAGGCGAGCGTCCCGATGGCGCTGCCGACCCGGCCGAGCAGGTGCTCCGGCGTGATCCGCAGCTGGTACGCGGCGACGGCGACGTTCCACACGGGCCCGACGAAACACAGCACGCCGAACACCAGCCCGAGCGCGAGCGGCCCGTCGACGACGGCGATGAGCGGCATGAGGGCGGCCCACAGCCAGTTCGCGCCGATGACGACGGCTTTCATGGACAACAGGCGGGTGATCTTGGAGGCGGCGAGCGACCCGGCGACGCCACCGGCGCCCGCGCCCAGGAACAGCAGCCCGATCGCGCCGGGTGAGGCCCCGTCGCCGGTGGCGGCCACGATGACGATCAGACTGAGACTCTGGAACAGCAGGTTGCTGGCGGCGATGGCGAGCACGGCCGAGCGCAGGAACGGCTGCCGCCACAGCCAGGCGATCCCGGCGCGCAGCTCCCCCAGCGGATTCGGCGCGGGCGCCGCCCCCGCGTCCGGGGCGGCGCGGAAGGTACCGCGCAACGCCAGCGACGTCACGATCGAGACCAGGTACGTGACCAGGTCGAACGCGAACGGCAGCCACCGTGCGAGCCCGAACAGCGCGCCCCCGACGGGCTGGCCGAGCAGCAGTGCGCCACGGATCCGGGCCTCGTTGGCCGACAGCGCCTCGGGCAGCTGTTCCTCGGCCACGACGTGCCGGATGGCGGCCTGCTCGGCGAGCTGGTGGCCGACGGTGAGCACGCCTTCGACGAACGCGACCGCGACGAGCTGGGCCAGCGGCGGCCGGCCGGCGGTGAGCGCGACCACCACGCTGCCCAGCGCCAGGAACCGGCCTATGTCGCAGAAGACCATCACGGCCCGCCGGTCGAGCCGGTCCACCAGGACGCCGGCGGGCAGTTGCGCCAGCAGGTACGGCAGTCCGGCGGCGAACCCGACGACGCCCGCCTCGGTGGCCGAGCCGCCTAGGGCCAGCACGAGCAGCGGCATGGCGATGGCCGAGGCGTGCGAGCCGAGCGCGGAGGCGGCGCCGCCGATCCAGAGCAGCCGGTAGGAGCGGTTGCGGCGCAGCGGGGCGGCGCTCACCGGTCCGGCCCCAGCAGGCACCATTCGAGCACCGCCAGCGCGCCGGCCAGCTTCCCCTCGGCCTGCTCGAACGCGATGCTGTCGGATCCGTCGAGCACCTCGGCGTCGACCTCCTCGCCGCGGTGGGCGGGCAGGTCGTGCATGAAGATCCCCTGCGGGTGGGCGGCCATCACCTCGGCCGTCACCCGGAACGGCGCGAACACGTCGCGCCAGTCAGGGTCGGGCTTGGTCGTGCCGGTCGTCTGCCAACGGGTGGTGTAGACGATGTCGCACGGCTTCATCGGCGTGGTCATGTCGTGCTCGACGGCGAGGAATCCGCCGCGGGCCTCGATGCCGCGCCGGGCCGCCGCCAGCACCGCGGGGTCCAGGCCGTAGCCGGGCGGGGTACGCAGGTGCAGCTCGACGCTGCCGTAGTGGGCGAGCGCTAGGGCGAGCGCGGCGGCGGTGTTGTTGCCCTCCCCGATGTACGTCAGCCGCAGCCCGTCCACGCTGCCGAAGCGGCGGTGGATGGTGGCCAGGTCGGCGAGCGCCTGGGTGGGGTGCTCGCCGGCGCTCATGGCGTTGATCACGGCCATCCGGTCCTGGGCGGCGAACGCGCGCATCTCCGCGTCGCTGCCGGCGGTCCGGGCCACCAGGGCGTCGAGCATGCCGGACAGCACGCGGGTGGTGTCGGCCACCGACTCGCCGGTGTTCTCCTGCAGGTCGGCGGGGCCGTAGGCGATGATGTCGGCGCCGAGCAGCTGCGCGGCGCGGGAGAAGGCGGTGCGGGTCCTGGTGGAGGTACGGCGGAAGTAGACGCCGACCGTGCGGCCGGACAGCGGCCGGTCGCAGCGGTGGTGCCCGGAGCCGTACCACGCGCCGCGCTCGACGATCCGGCGCACGTCGCCGGAGCCGAGGCCGGCCATGGAGATCAGGTGTCTGACGGACATGGCGGCGGCCTCCTCACGCGACCGTGTCGCCGACGGCGGCGGCTGCCGCCATGCGCTCGCGCAGGCTCTTGGGGCGCATGTCGGTCCACACCTGGCCGATGTGGGCCAGGCAGGCGTCGCGGGTGCCCTCGACACCCTCGGCGTACCAGCCGGCGGGCAGCTCCTTGCCGGCGGGCCAGATCGAGTACTGCTCCTCGTCGTTCAGCACGACCCGGTAGGTGCGGCCGTCGTCGATCTCGTCGTTGCTCATGATCGTTCTCCCATCGGTTCTGTCGGGTTGGGGGTGGGTCATCGGGGCAGGGCGATGCCGCGGCCTTCGCGCATCGCGATCCGGTACACCTCGGTGGCCAGCGCGATGTCCTCGATCGCCAGGCCGAAGGGGTTGACCAGGATGACGTCGTCGGGGTGGTAGCGGCCCGGGTGCCGGCCGGCGAACACCTCGCCCAGCTCGGCGTCCACGCGGCGGACGCCGTCGCCCGCGTGTTCGCCGGGGCCGACCACGCGGCCGGCCCGATGCATGCGGCCGAGCAGGCGGTGCTCGTCGTCGCGGACCAGGGCCCAGTCGTCGACCAGCAGGGTGCCCGCCTCGATCACCACGTCAGGCAGGACGTCGTCGAGGGAGACGTTCACCACGACGCAGCCCTTGCTGAGCCAGTCGTAGGCGATGTAGCCCTCGGTGGTCGTGGTGGCGGGGATGACCAGGTCGGCGCCGAGCACGGCCTCGCGGGCCGTGTCGGCCAGGGAGATGCGGATTCCGTACGCGCGCAGCAGGGCGTCCACCTCGTCCGCGAGGGCGGCGGCCCGGCGCGGGTCCCGGTCGTGCAGCACGATGGCGGCGGTCCCGGGCAGCGATCGGGCCAGCAGCTCGATGTGCGTACGGGCGATGGCGCCGGCGCCGATGACGCCGACGGTGATGACCTTCTGCGGCAGCAGCGCCTGGGCGCTGGCCACGGTCACGCTCGCGGTCCTGAGGGCGCTGATGTGGGCGGAGGCCATGACGCAGCGGATGCGCGCGGTCTGGCGGTCGAAGAGCATGGTCAGGCCGCTGGCTCGGGGCAGCCCGCGTTCTGGGTTGTCCAGGCAGCCGTTGATGATCTTCGTACCGGCCATCTCGAACGGACCGCCGACGTAGCCGGGCATGTTCAGGCTGCGGGCGGCCGCGCCGGAGGGGCTGGTCCAGCCGAGATAGGCCTCGGCCGGCAAGGTGGTCCTCCCCTCGGCCTGCAGGACGAGGGCCTCGCGCACGATCTTGACGGGGTCGAGGCGCTGGCAGGCCCACCTGGTCTCTTCCTCGGTGAGGTACCAGAGTGCGGTGGCGTCGTTGTTCACGTCGGTAAGTGTGCGAACGCCGCCTATCGGGCGGGCTTCGTGCCGCTAAGCGAGCGGACTTAGCGAGGGCTTAGTGCCACGAAAGCCCAGGGCGGTTGACTATGGCGCAGAGCAGATCTCCAAGACCACGAAAGCAGGCGTCATGCTCAAGCGGCTGATCACCCTCGCCATCATCGCTGCCTCCCTCGCGCTGCCGGCCGTCGCGCTCGCCTCCGGGACGCACACCGCGCCCGCCGTCCACGTGGTCGCCAACGGCCCCGGCGACGACGTCAACACCCACTGGGGCTGGGACCCGACCGGGTCCTGACGACGCCCCTGCTCATCCCCCCGTACCTCGTCACTCATCGGAGCCGACATGTCCGTGCGACTCGACGACGGGCCAGAGCTGACCTCCCCGATCGTCCGCCCGCGATCACTGCGGGTGATCGCCGTCTACCTGGCGCTGGTGGTGGTGCCCGTCGCCCTCATCTGGTTCACCCTCCGGCACGGCCTCTCCGCCCCGGGGCGGCCGTCCGGCGGGGTGGCCGCCCCCAGCGTCCCCGACGTCTTCCCCAGGCTGCTGGTCGCCGTGCCGGTGATCCTGGCCGCCTGCCACCTGTGCGGCCGCCTGTTCCGGCGGCTCGCGCAGCCCCCCGTCATCGGCGAGATCATCGCCGGTGTGCTGCTCGGCCCGTCCGTGCTGGGCGCCCTGTGGCCTGCCGGGTACGGCACCCTGTTCCCGCCCGGTCTGGTCGCGACGCTGTCCACGCTGTCGCAGATCGGCCTGATCTTCTTCATGTTCCTCGTCGGCTACGAGCTCGACCTGGGCCTGGTCCGGCAGCGCAGCTACACCGCCGCGGTGATCAGCCACGTCAGCATCGTGGTGCCGTTCCTGTGCGGGGTGCTGCTGGCGCTCGCGCTGTACCCGGCGCTCGGCTCCGGCGGGGCCGGGCAGTTGGCGTTCACGCTGTTCTTCGGCATCTCGATGAGCATCACCGCGTTCCCGGTGCTGGCCAGGATCCTGTCCGACCGGGGCATGACCCGTTCGCCGGTCGGTGTGATGTCGCTGACCTGCGCGGCCGTGGACGACGTCACGGCCTGGTGCGTGCTGGCCGCCGTGGTGGCGGTCACCCGCAGCGCCGCCGCGGACGTCGCGCTGGTCACGGCGGGGCTGTCGGCGGGCTTCTTCGCGGTGATGGCGTTCGGGGTCCGGCCGCTGCTGCGACGGCTGCTCGGCCCCGGCGGCCTGCTGCCCGAGGCGGCCGTACTGCCGGTGGCGCTGGCCGGCGTGATGCTGTCGGCGCTGGCCACCGACGCGATCGGGATTCACTCGATCTTCGGCGCCTTCCTGTTCGGCGCGATCATGCCGCGTGGGTCCCTGCCGGTGCAGCGGGCCGCCGGGCAGCTGCACGGTCTCACGGTGACGCTGCTGCTGCCGCTGTTCTTCGTCTACACCGGCCTGCACACCGAGTTCGGGCTGCTCGGCGCCGACGCGCGGCTGTGGGGGTGGTGCCTGCTCATCACCGCGGTCGCGGTGCTGGCCAAGGCCGGCGGCTCGACGACGGCCGCCCGCGTCTCGGGCATCGGCTGGCGTGACTCGCTGTCGCTGGGCGTGCTGATGAACTGCCGGGGGCTGACCGAGCTGGTGGTGCTGAACATCGGGATGTCCATGGGCGTGATCAGCCCGACCGTGTTCACCATGCTGGTGTTCATGACGCTGGTCTCCACCGTGATGACGGCGCCCTGCCTCGACCTGCTGCGCCGCCTCAGGCGCGACTGACAGCGGCTGGTCAACCCGTGGTGCGCGGCGGGGCCCCGGCGGGTGTGCCAGGGACCACGACCGGCTGGCGCAGCGCCAGCCGGTCGCGCAGGCCGTCGGCCTCGACCGAGTCCAGGCCGGCCAGCAGCGCCCAAGCGGCGCGAGCGGCTTCTTCCGCCGCGTGCGCCCCCTCCGCCGAGGCCAGCCCGTCGCTCGCCTCGGCCAGCCCGACCAGCGCCCGGGCCTCGAACGGCGGCAGGCGCAGACTGCGGAAGACCTCCACCGCCTGGCCCAGCCGCGCGACCGCCTCTTCGAACCTGCCGCGGGCCAGCGCCAGCTCGCCCAGCTCGTGCCGGACCCGGCCCTCGACCAACCGCTCCCCCACCCGCACGGCCAGGGCCAGCGACTGCTCCAGGATCATGTGCGCCTGGTCGTGGCGGCCCTCGCGGACGTAGACCTGGCCGAGCCCGTACAGCATGTACGCCTCGCCGATGTGGTCGGCACCGTCCCTGACGATGCGCAGCGCCAGCGTGAACGACCCGCCGGCCCGATCGATCTGGCCCTGCCGCAGGGCGCTCTCGCCGAGCCGGTAGAGCACCTGCGCCTCCGAGCGGCGGCTGCCCACGTCCCTGGAGATCTTCAGGGCCCGCTCCAGGTACGTCTCCGCCTCGGCGTACTCGCCGCCGTCGAGCAGGGATCGCGCCAGGTTGCTCAGCACGTGCGCCTCGCTGGTGCGGTCTCCGACGAGCTGGAAGACCTCCAGCGCCTCGCCGTACCGGCGGATGGCCTGCTTGGTGTCGCCGCGCAGCGAGTCGACGTAGGCGAGGTTACGCAGCACCAGCGCCCACCCGTGTGGCTCGTTCTGCTCCTTGAACAGCCGCAGCGCGGGTTCGAGCGCCTCCAGGGCGGCGTCCGGCTCAAGCTGGAAGATGCGCAGGCTGCCCAGGGAGTACAGCATGGCGGCCACGCCGCGCGGGTTGGCCTTCCTGCGCACCACGCCGAGCGCCAGCTCTGTGGTGGAGCGCCAGTCGTCGAAGTAGCTCCTGGCCTCGAACAGTGTCTCGGCGGCCAGTGCCAGGTCCCAGCAGAGCTCGTCGAACCCGAGCTGCGCGGACTGCCGGACGCCCGCGACCAGGGCGGCGCGCTCGCCGTCCAGCCAGTTCATCGGGTGTGGCGAGAGCCGTTCGAGCAGCGCGGGCGGCGGCGACCACCGGGTCTCGCCGCTGTGCAGGATGGTGTAGTCGCCGCCGTACTCGCGGCGGTGCGCCTCCTTGGCCAGCGCGAGCCAGGCCGACAGAGCGCGGCGCAGGCTCGCGCCGCGGTCGGCGGCGCTGTCCTCGGCCAGCGCCCGGTCGCGGGCGAACGTCCTGATGAGGTCGTGGAAGCGGTAGCGGGGCGCGCTCTTGGCCGGGCCGGCGCCGGCGTCCACGAGCTGGGCGTCGACCAGCGCCTCCAGGAGGTCCTCGGCCTCGGCCGGATCCTCGTCGAGCAGGCAGGCGCCCACCCAGCCGGGGAAGTCCGGGGTCTCCAGCAGCGACAGCAGGCGCAGCAGCCGCTTGGCCGGGCCGGGCAGGCCCTGATAGCTGACCTCGATGCTGGCCCGGATGCCGAGGTCTCCGTGCTCCAGCTCGTCGAGCCTGCGGTTCTCGTCACGCAGCCGGTCGGCGAGCCGGCTCAGCTGCCAGTGCGGACGGGAGGCGAGTTTGGCCCCGGCGATGCGGACGGCCAGCGGCAGGTGCCCGCACAGCTCGGCGAGGGCAGCGGCCTGCTCGGGCTCGTCCCGGACGCGCTGCTCGCCGAGGATGCGTTCCAGCAGGATGACCGCCCGGCCGCTCTCCAGGACGCCCAGCTCGATGCGGCGGGCGCCGGGCAGGCCGGTCAGCCGGGTGCGGCTGGTGACCACCACGGCGCAGCCGGAGCTGCCCGGCAGCAGCGGCGTCACCTGCGACTCGCTCATCACGTCGTCGAGCAGCACCAGCATGCGCCGCTCGCCGAGCCGGCTGCGGTATATCTCGGCCCGCTCGTCGAGGGTGTCGGGGATGGCGGAGCCGTCCACGCCCAGGCCGCGCAGGAAGCGTTCCAGAATCTCCAGCGCTGACGCGGGCCGGCCGCTGCCGCCGCGCAGATCGGCGAAGAGCTGCCCGTCGGGGAAGTGCTCGCGCACGTCGTGGGCCACCTGCACGGCCAGGGTGGTCTTGCCGACGCCGCCCCGGCCGCTGATGACGATGGTCGGCACGGTGCCCGACGCCTCGCCGCCGTCCGGACCGGTCAGGACGTCCACGATGTCGGCGAACGCACCGGTGCGCCCGGTGAAGTCGCCGATCGCGGCGGGCAGTTGGCGCGGGATGACCTGGACGGCCGCCATGGGCGTGTCGCGGGGCGCGGCGGGCGGCTGCTCGGCGACCGCCTCGTCGCCGACGTCGCCGTCGCCGCGCAGGATGGCCTGCTCCAGCCGGCGCAGTTCGTCGCCGGGTTCGATGCCCAGCTCCTCGACCAGCGTCGCGCGGGCCATACGGTACGTCTCCAGCGCCTCGGCCTGCCGTCCGGACCGGTAGAGGGCGATCATGAGGTGGGCGTAGAGGCGTTCCCTGAGCGGGTGGTCGCGGACCAGGACGGTGAGGTCGCCGATGAGGTTGGCGTGGTGGCCGAGCGACAGCTCCAGGCGCAGCCACTCCTCGACGGCGGCCAGGCGGCGCTCCTGGAGCTGCAGCGCGCCGCCGCGGATGATCCGGCCCTGGAGGCCGTCGAGCGCGGCGCCGTACCAGAGGCCGAGCGCGGACTGCAGCGCGGTCACCGCCTCCTGCGGTTTTCCGGCTTCGACCAGGGAATACGACTGCGCGATGAATTCTTCGAACTGATGGGCGTCAATATTCTCAACAGGGATATTCAACATATAACCCGGCGGCCTGGTGCTGATGACGTCGGTCAGCCCCAATGCGGAAAATGTCCGGCGGAGCCCCGAGACGCATATGTGGATCTGCACCCTGGCCGTGCTCGGCGGCTCATCGTCCCAGATGGCGTCCAGCAGGCGGTCCACGGAGATGACCCGGTTCGGCTCCAGGGCGAGCATCGCCAGAATGATCTGCGGACGTGCTCCAGTGATTGGTATTCGGCGTCCCTCTGCCAGTACCTCTAATGGCCCCAGGATCCGAATATGCATTGGCACCCCTACAACCCGCTATTGGACGCTCTCTCGTATATATCCCATTTTCATCATGATGTCTGCGGATATGGGACTGCCGAAACGGCGGCGGTCCGAGCGGGAGGCGGCGGGCCTCCCGCCCGGACCGGGCGGCGGTGGGATGATCAGTCGAGGTAGACGGCGTCGGTGGTCTCGTAGGTCTTCTCGCTCAGCAGGTCGGAGACGCCGGAGTAGGTGAGGTTCACGATCGAACGGGTGATGCCTTCCGTCTGGATGGGCATCGTACGGTGCAGGGTGGTGTCGGTCTTGAAGAAGTACGACTCACCGCTCTCGTGGTGGTAGGTACGGATCGGGCCCTGCGTCAGGCACCGGTTCACGGCCGGGTCCTGCTTGTTCCACGGCGTGTGCGGCACGCACTGGAGCAGGCCGCCGTGCTCGGGTGCGGGCGCCTCGGAGATGAAGATCCAGGCGAACTCATGGTCGCCCCAGTGCCAGCCGTGTGTGTCGCCCACCTGGGTCTGGTGGGTGCCGGTGATCTGCTCGTCCGGGTAGGTGCAGTCGAACACCGGGGCCCCGGCGATGTCGCTGAGCAGCCCGCGGAACGCCGGCACGTGATAGAGCGCGGTGAACAGCGTGCTGTGCGAGGCGAACAGCGAGTTCGGCAGGCTGCCCAGCCGCCGCGGCGTGTTACCGGTCACGGCCACGCGGATGTCGATGCGGCGGGTGTTGGCCGCCGTCAGCATGGTCGTCTCCTCCTGGAGGCGGCGTACCATCTCGTCGGGCAGCAGCCCGGTCATCCGCGCGTAGTGCTCGCGTGAGTACTGCACCGCGGCCCTCTCCACCGCGTCCGCGCGAGTGCTCAGGTGCTTGGACAGCAGCGTGTCCAGCTCCTCGACCACGTCGTTCCGTACGGTCGCCGGCGGCCGGTTGCCGGCCTCGAGAAGGTTGGTCGCGGCGCTCTCGGGTGTCAGGGTCTGCATGTTCTCTCCTTGTCGGTCGCGGCGAACGCTGATGCGCTTACGGCGGTGGCGTCAGGTTCGAAGCTCGGACCGAGCCTCGCCCGGCCGGCTATCGCTGCCCTTTCACCGCGGCATCGCGCCGATAAGGCAGGCGCGAACCGCGACCTTTTCGAAGCCGGCCCCTTCCCCCCGACACCGCCTGCTCTGCCGCACAAGGTCAAGGAAGTCCCGCAACGTGCCACGGCTTACTCTTTCGGCAGAGATCTGATCGACCTGGGTGAGGCTTGTCCTTGCTGCGGTGCGCCCAGATGATATGGCCGACATGCTCGTTCTTGGTGAACCCGACGACGCCCCGACAATCCCGCCGGAAACTGTGCCCTCGACGTTCGCGGTCGGCGATGCGGTGATGCTGGCCGATGGGCCCTTCGCTTCGCTCCCGGGCACGGTCAGGGGGATCGACGTCGACGGGCGCATGCTTACCGCGGCCCTTTCGATCTTCGGACGCGACCACGACATCGAGGTGCCCTTTCACCAGGTCGGGAAGCTGTAGGGAACATCCGCGAGTGGCCAGGCGCCGCACCGATGGCACGGCGCGGACTCCCCGGCTGGTTCCTTCCGGGTGCGGCCAGGGTGGCAATTGCCGGACAGACGTTGCCGGCGGGCGGATGATGGCCAGGTGGAGCAGCGGCGGCTGATCCCAAGGCCACTCCGAGAACCCCCGGCCCCCTTTCCTCTCCGAGGGACGCTGTTGGCGAATTGATCAAAGACTGGCTATGAGGGAATCCGCTCACCCTCTGGGCCGGCATCGGACCTCACCTCGGCTGCGACGCCACGGCTTCGCAGCCGGGTGTGCAGAAACTCCATCTCCGCCAGCGTCCCGACCAAGCCGGTGTCAGCACGTAAGTCCGACAGCCGCTTCTAGGAAGACGCGGTCAGTCCGGCGATCCACCCGCAGATGGCACACCCGAAGCAATCGATCGACGAGTACCGCCGAGCCGCCCAGCTCGGTCGGAGATGCCCAGCTCAACCCCGCGCGCGAGGCGAACGCTCGAAGATCTCGGGTTCGATGAAGAGCACATCGGGCCAACGGTCGGCATCCCCCGACCCGGGTGAAATTGAGATGATCCGCAAAACCGGGACACACATCGCCGACCGAGGCGATATGCGTACTTCTCACTTACGCGTCTGCTTTTGGTCGCACATGATGGACGTGGACTCATCGATGACTAGATCTCTTGTCACGATAAGGAAGGCATCATGCCCCCTGCCATCGTCGGACACGACGGCCCCCTCACCGACCGCCGCTTCCCGCTCGGTGACACGCCGACCACCTTCGGCCGCAGGCAAGACTGCAGCGTGGTGCTCTCCAGCGAACGAGCTTCGCGCCGCCACGCCGAGATACGCTACGAGGCAGGGCGTTACATCCTGCACGACCTGGGAAGCCGCAACGGAACGCTGGTCAACGGCAGGCGCGTCACCTCACAGGTGCTCCAACCGGGCGACCTGATCACGATCGGCGAAGAGCAGTTCCGCTTCCTGCCCTCCGACGACGTCGCGACGATCCACGGCGCGTCCCCGCTGCCGCAGGCGAGCGGACCCGCCCCGCCGGTCAATCCGGGGCCGGTACTCCAGGTGACCGTTTCCGGCGGTGGGCCCGTCGGGCTGAGCTTCGCGCTCCTCCTGGAGCACCTCATGGGCTCACGGGTCGTCGTCACCGTCTACGACGGCCGCTGGACCCAGAACGGTTCTCAGGTCACGTGGAAGGGGCAAGATCAGGGCAATGTACGGCGCCAGCAGGTCGTCACGGTTCAGAGCCGCCAGTACATGAACCTCCCCGGCCCGGTGCAGGCTCGGCTGTTCAAGCCCGGGGCGTACTCCGAGATGTGGCCGCCCGGCCCCGACTCCATCCGAGGACACGCCCCGCGCAACCTCCGCATCGCCTACATCGAGGACACGCTCCTGGAGATGGCCGGCGAGAAGTTCGACCGCATCCGGCTCGTCCCCACCCGCTTCAATCCCGACGAGCATGGCGACAGCGCAAAGCAGGATCATGTGCTCGCCATCTGCGAGGGTGGCCGTTCGCGCACGCGGGAGCATTTCACCGGCAAGTTCGGCACCGCCGACAGCTCGATCTACTCCCTGAACGGCAAGCACCTGCAGGATGTCGTGCTGGGCTTACGCGTCAAGTCCGACCTGCCTGACGCCATGTCGGTCCTGCTGACCGTAGCCCAGAACCGCTACCTGCTCAACGCCCTGGGCGGCGAGGGTTTCCTCAACATGCGACTCACCGACGAGGAGGCCGAGGAGGTCATCGGCATCGATCCCGTCCGTCGCGTGTTCGAGGAGTGTGTCGCCGCCAACCCGTGCATGATGGACCGTACCGACGACGGCGACTTCCACTGCTCCACTCACGGCACCTTGTTCCTGCCCGCCCTGATCAAAGGGTCTGCCCTGTGGCGGCGGGTGCAGGAAGGGCTGGCGATGTTCGGCGTGGCGGAGTACAACCTCAGCGCCGTCACCGCCTTCCGGCTCGACATGGTGCAGCGGCCGCGCTTCACCGCGCGCCTGCACGCCCCGACGTCCGCCACCCCGGGCACCTACGGCTTCCTGCTCGGCGACGCCGCCAACGCCATCCACTTCTGGCCGGGTCGCGGGCTCAACAGCGGGCTGGCCTCGGCCATCTCTCTGGCCCGGTCGCTCAGCCAGGCCTGGCGCGGGCGGGCCTTCCGCGACGCGGACTTCATCCGCCACGAGGCAGCCATGGCGATGCTCCAGTACCGGCACAAGAGCCGTGCCTGGCAGGCGATGGTCACGACCGACGAGGACGGCGTCACCCGTGCCATCAAGGACAACATCACCAAGGGCTGCGCCGACGCGCAGGCCGCTCCGAGTTCCGACGCGCAGGTCGCGGCGGACATCGACACACTGATGAACCGGCTCGGGATCATCCGGGGCCGTCTGTCACAGCGCGTCTCCGGCCTGCCCGACGACGCCGCCCTGCGTGCCCACTTCGGCCGACTGTCGGCTGAGACCTTGCGCATCCTGGTCATCAGCGACGCGTGGGACACAGTGGTCATGGGCGGTGAAGAGGTCGACATCGACATCTTCTACCGCGAGGAGCCCGCGTCCGCTCCGGGTGGAGAACCTGTGTGGGCTCCACGACTCGCCAGCGAGCGTGAACAGCACACCAGGCTGATCTCCAGACCGACAAGCCGATCGCCACAGCCAACGGCACAGGCCCCCCGATAGATCCCAGCGCAGAGCCCCTTGTCCGCTGGGCGGAAGGGCCCAGGGCACCGAGCAGCCCAGCCTGGGTCGGCTGGGATCATGTTTCGTAATCTTGTCCACCGTGTACGCCATCACCCGGCGCCTGCTTTCTTTGCCCGCACTGCTGCTACGCCGCGACGTCTCCAAGGAGGCGGAACTGCTGGTACTCCGACACCAGAACGCGGTCCTACGCCGCCAGGTCCCACGGGTGCGGTACGAACCAGCTGACCGCTTGTGGCTGGCGGCTCTCTCGCACCTGGTGCCCCGCCAAAGCTGGGGGAAGATCTTCCCGATAACCGCGACCGTTTCCTGGTCGCGAGCATGCGCGGGAGGTATTCCACCCATGAGCAAGCTCGCTGTGATGAGCTCTTGCGCGGCTGAGACCGCTTCCCGAACAGTGGCGGCCGCCCATTTTCAGAGGATTTGAAGGGAGAGCCCAGAAGATCGGCACGGCACTAGCATGAGCGCCATGCATCCACCCGCGCCACACACTCCATGGAGCCAGCCACCCCGGCCCGTTCCCTCCGGGGCGCGAGCGCATCTGGTCATCGACGTGAAACGGCACTGGCTCGGCGCCCTGCTGGCCTTGATCACGCCCAAAATCATCCTCAACGGTCATGTGATGCTGGGCCGATGGGGGCGCAACACGATCCCGCTTCCTCCCGGTCAGCACCACCTTCACGTCCACCTGCCCTACTTCCTCCCGGCACGGATAGGCCCCGCGGATCTGACGATCTGGCTCCAGCCCGGGATGGCGCTCGAACTTGAATACCGCGCTCCCCTGTGGGCCTACTCCCGAGGCGCCCTCGGCACCGCCCCCCAGCCGTGGAACGGGAAGGGCTGCATGATCACCCTGTTAGCGATCCCGGCCGCCGCGCTGGTGCTCCTGCTGATTCTGATCGTCGTCGCGATACTGTCCTACGGCTGAAGCGTTCGCCTGTGGCAAGAGCGTGAGCCGGCCTATGGCAGACCGTTTGCCCGAGCATCGGCCATGGCGGCAGGCCTGGACCGGAAGGCCTCTGCGCTGAAAGCGATTCGAGTTCTTGAGCCCCACAGGGTCGCCGGCCATAGCGCAGCGAATCCCTCTGATGTCAACTCCGTACAGGCCCTGGCACCGGACGACCAACACCGCGCCGCAGGTGAAAGCGCTGTGCGATGTGCTCAACGTGGCTTGATCGAAGCGATATGTCCGGCAAATGCCCGGCTGATGGCCTGGCCTGAACCGCTTGGGCTGTACAAGCTTTGAAGGCATGCGATCAGGGCTTGTCGATATCTTCCCTATGCTCCGTTGGCGGCCTACACTCGCCGGGCGGCTCGCCTCCTGCTCGCCGCGGTCTTGCTCATAGTCGTCGGCTTGCTCCAGTGACCATCGACAAGCTGCCTGCCAACCCGCGCGTCCAGGTCCGCGTGGACGACGCTATCGCCGCGTTGCTTGCAGACCGTCACAACCGGACGCACTCCGAGAGTACTCATGTGCAGGCCAAGCACGAGCTGGGCATGTGGCGCGACGCGCTCGCCACCATACTGCGCCGCATCCGCCTCACCCTCGACCAAGCGCGTACGACAGGAAGTGGGAGATCGACGAGCAGGCCCAGCTCGACTATCTGGACAGGCTGCCCCTGATCGCCGATCACGCCGTGCTGACCGCGATAGGCCGCTGGCGGGAGTCACAGAGCCGAGAACCGGGCGTGGACGCTACCGAGGCGTTCGCCCGGGTGGGGATCCGGATCACCGACCGTGAGGAGAGACCTCGTGATAGCTGAGCTGCCTTTTTTTATCTGGCTGATCTTCGCCCTAGCCCTGCTTGGTGTCGGCGGGTGGGTCAGAGACCTGGTCAGCCGCGTCCTTGAGCACCGGCGGGAGTTGGCGTTAGAGAAGACCAAGGCGGGCCAGCCGCCGGAGCCGGTGTGCGGGTGCGGCCACCACATCGCCTTTCATGAGCCCTCGACCGGGCAGTGCCATTCCCAGGTGCGGGTGGTGACGAAGTGGATGCGCAACCCCAGCTTCGGCGAGGACGACGGCAAGCCCGAAGAGATCGCGATGGAGTGGGAATCGCAGCAGTGCCCGTGCCGCCGCTACTCCGGTCCGGAGCCGCTGACCACCCTTTATGCGCCTGAGTTGTCACCTGACGCGGTGCGGGAGATCGACAGCGCCAAGCCGTCCGAGCCGGAGATTCAGCGGTGACCGTGCGGCTGTGGCCTCATCACGATGACGCCGTCCGCGCCGCCTGAAGTGATGGTGCGGACGGCGTTGCACTCTTGCCTTCCGTGGATTCGATGTAGGGCCGCCGGTTCTCCTCGCGTGCAGGAAGTGGTCCTCCAGGCTCCTGAGGTACTGGCCGATGGTTCGCCGCTCAGCGTCCACGAGGGTGGCCAGGTGCTTGTCGGCGACCTGGGCGAAGGTGCGGATGTCGGTCGGCTGGGCGGCCAGGCCGACCATCTCGGCGAACGCGGGGTTCTTGTACGGGTCACGACACCCATTGGCGACGAGGGCCCCGCGGAAGATCTTCGCGGGCGAGGTTCCGTGAACGTAGGTGCCGACCTGGGTTACGTCCTGCTCCAGCAGGCCCGTGCGTCCTTGGTGCATCCTCGAACAAAAAACCGCCCCTTGCCTGCGATGTTTCCGCAAGTAGGAAGCGGTTTTATGTGGTGGACCTGCTTACCGCTTACTTGAACACCCCACCGCAGGTGAAAGCGCTCATCGGGGCTCTCCTGACGAGGGTGTCGATCACTTCGTGCCGTCCATGAGACTAACCCGTCGCGCCGAAAGGTCGCGTGACGGCGACTACGTTCACGAGCTGCCCCAAGCCGTCGAAGTCCTTGGGGTTCGCGGTGAACAACGGCAGCTCGCTACTGGCGGCTGTCGCGGCGATCATCAAGTCGGCGGTCCGGCTTCGTTGCTGTCGGCCCTGCGTGTACACGACGGCACAGATCTGCCCGAACATGCGGGCTGCCTCGGCGTCGTACGGCAGGGGGTCACCGAATGCCGCTTCGGTATACTGGAGCGCTGCGACCCTCCCCGCACGCTTGACCGGATCATCGGTGGCGAACGGGCCGCGCGACAGTTCGCCGAGCGTGATGGCGGTGATCGCCGACTCTGCGGGCAGTTCGGCGGGATCAAAGAGCTTGAAGGCGGCCACGATATTCGTGTCGAGAACGCCTCGCTCATGCCGGATCACAGGCCGGTCCCGTCGAACGGATCGCGTAGCTCATCATCGATCATCGAATCCAGATCAGCCCGTACGTCGTCCCAGTCAATAGCCGGGGCGGTGGCGAAGACGGCCTGTGCCTCAGCCGTAGGAACGAACCGGCGGCGCTTGATCGGCTTTACCTCGGCGAGCGGCTCGCCGTTGATCGTCAAGATGTACCGCTTCCCCTCGCGCAGGCCGCGGGTGACACTACCGGAGTCGTTGACGAACTGGCGCACGCTCACCTCGGTCGGACGAGGCCTCGGAGCTTCCATGTCTCAATTGTACCCCGGCGTGCCACGGTGTACCACGGCTTCATGCTCTTTCGGCGGAGATCTAGCATGATCGATGTCCCGGGAATGTGCCTTCGGCGCGGCGAGATCGTGCTGACACGGAACCACCAGTTCCCTTCGTCGTGAGGAGGTTCCGTGAAGGTAGATGCTGACCTGGGCTAACGTCCTGCTCCGGCATGCCTGTGCACCCATGGTGCACCCACAAACAAAAAACCGTCTCTTGCCTGCGATGTTTCCGCAGGTAAGAGACGGTTTGATCTTGTGGAGGTGGCGGGAATCGAACCCGCGTCCTTCAACCCCAAGGCAGGGCTTCTCCGGGCGCAGCCTGCTGTGCTTTTCTCAGCCCCGGCGATCACGCAGGCGTGTCACCGACGGGCTCAGCCACTGTTTGATTTCCCGCTCTCCCCCGTGGCCGGTTCGAGCGGTTGAGCCTTCTAACGATGCCAGATCCCGGGCCGAAGGCAGTCCCGGGCTGACAGTGGTTTCGCTACTTAGGCAGCGAGGGCCAGGGAACCCTGGCCGACCACAGTGCGCTTAGAATTGGCACTTGTTGTTTGCGGTCACAGTGTTAACGAGGTTATGTCCGCAGTCCTCGGCCCGCTTCACCTGACTTGCAAAGTCGAAGTCGAAGCCAGTCACCCCCATGTGCAGTTGTCAACACGGTCCCGAAGGACCGAGCAAGACGACCTTACATCCTGCAACACCTGCGACGTCAACTTGATTCCCGCACCGCGAAGCCCCCGGAAACGCGTAGGCGTTCCCGGGGGCCGACCGGCAGGGTCTAGCCGGTCCGGACGGCAGGACTTCCCCCGAGATGAAGTCCTGATCTCATCGCGGCGACTGCACCCGCAACCCCCCGAGCAGGGCAGTCACTGAGTAAGACGCAGCCGGCCACCCGAACGGTTGCCTAAGGTGAGGAGAAAATCACGGGGAGTCGCGAAGGGCGCTGAAGAACTCGCCCGCGACCGCCGCGGGGTCGTAGTTCTTGGTGAGAACGGCTATCGCCACCTCGCCCTGCCAGCCCACGAACCAGCCCATGTGCTTCTCCGAGTCGCCCGCGGCCGTCACGCCGTGCACTCCGGTGTGGCCGGCCAGGGCGCGCGAGCTCTTGGCGCCGGCGAGCATCATGGCGGTCAGCGCGCTGCGGACCTTGGGGTCGACGGGGATCGGTTGCGGCGCGGCGAGCGACACCACCTCCGCCGAGGGGTCGGGCGACTTCGGCTCGGTCACCAGCACGGGTGCGTGCCAGCTGCCCGAGGCGATCGCCCCCGCGACGAGAGCCATGCTGAGCGGGCTGACCTCGACGTTCTGGCCCGCGATGGCCATGGCCTTGTCGGCGTCGCTGGCCGTCGGAAGTGGCCCGCTGAACGACTTGGGCAGTGAGCCGCTGAACGACTTGAGCGGCAGCCGCCAGTCCTTGCCGATGCCGAACGCCGCGGCGCTCTTGGCCAGGGCCGCGGCGTCGACGCGCCGGGCGAGCGAAGCCAGGGCGGTGACGCAGCCCTTGGCGAAGTTGTCCCGGAACGTCGGCGACGCGCCGGTGACCTGGCTCGCCGTCACGAACCGCGCGCCGCCCACCGTTCGCTCGGCCGGGCAGGCGAGCCGCTGCTTGGTATTCATCCTGGCCTTGATCAGCGCGTCGGCGGCCACGATCGAGAAGGCCGTGCCGGCCGGGAATCTGCCGGCGAGAGCGTCCTTCTCCTGGTTCAGGCCCTTGGTGCCGACCGCCAGGATCTCGCCCGTCGACCGGTCGACCGCCACCAGCGCGCTGGTCTCCGTGGCGGCCACGGCGGCGTCGGCGGCGCTCTGCTTGGCTTTGTCGATGGTGGTCCGTACAGGGACGTTTGTCCGGCCGGGCCATTCTTTCAGCTGCACGACCTCGTTGTCGGTCTTGAGGTCGAGGGTGATCACCCGGGTCTGCGTGGATCCGGTGAGGTTGTTCTGATAGGCCCGCTGAAGGCCGCTCTGCCCGAACGAGTCGCCCGCCCGCTGTGGGCCGCCGAGCTTCTGCTCGTCTTCCGGGGTGAGCGCGCTCACCTTGCCGACGATGTCCTTGGGGTCGTCAGGCGCGACGGGCTGCTCCTCTTTGTGGGTTTTGAGCTGCGGGATCTGCTCGATCTTGTCCTTCAGGGCGCGGTAACGCACGGCGCCGAAGTTGGCGAGCTGGACGAACTGCTTCGGCGGCGACGACCTGATGCGGCTCAGCAGCCGGTCCTGGGCGAACCCGGTGATCTCCGAGAGCTGCTCGACGACCTCCTCCGCCTGGCCCCCAAGGGTCGACGGGGTGACGCCGACCACGTAGAGGAACTGGGGACCCTGGAGCGGCTTGTTGTTGCGGTCGAGGACCGACTGGCGGGGGTTCGAATCGGTGGACACGGCGAACCGCTGGCCCTCCTTCAGCTGCGGGTGCAGCACCGAAGGCGACCAGTGCACCTTCCACCGGCCGTCGACCAGGCGCAGCGGCAGCATCCCGTCGTACGCCCAGAGCGGGTTGTTCTCTCCCAGGTCGACCTCGGCGTGGAAGTCGGCCTGCGACTGGTCGCCGTTCAGGCTGATGCTTTTGATCTTGAACCGGAACGAGGCCGCGTCGAGCTCCACCTTCGCGTCGGAGAGCGCCTTGCGCACGGTCGCGCGATCACCGTCGGTACGGCCGGCGGCCAGGTCGTAGTCCTCCGACTGCCAGCCCACCAGGAAGTCCCGCACGGCGTCGTGCGGGGACGACTCCTCGAAACAGGCGGTCAGCGACATGCTCGCGACGGCCAGAGTGACGGTCGCGGCGAGGCCGCGGCGTACGCGATTCATCGGTTGCGGTGCCGCACTGCCCGGGCCATCTCCCTCTTGGCCTGCTGCTCCGCCAGGGTCTGCCGTTTGTCCCAGTCCTTCTTGCCGCGGGCGATGCCGATCTCGACCTTCGCCTTGCCGTCCTTGAAGTAGAGGGACAGCGGCACGATCGTCAGCCCGCCCTCCTTGGTCTTGGCGGCGAGCTTGTCGATCTCCTTGCGGTGGAGCAGGAGCTTGCGCTTGCGGCGGGCGGCGTGGTTCGTCCACGTCCCCTGGGTGTATTCGGGGATGTGGACGTTGAACAACCACGCTTCGCCGTTGTCGATGGAGGCGAAACCGTCGGCGAGCGACGCGCGTCCCTCGCGCAACGACTTCACCTCGGTGCCCTGCAGCACGAGCCCCGCCTCGAAGGTGTCCTCGACGTGGTAATCGTGCCGGGCACGCTTGTTCTGGGCGACGACCTTCCGCCCGGTCTCACGTGGCATGCTCCGACCTTACCGGCGATCCGTCAGACCCTGAGGTAACGGCGGAGTGTGATGAACGATGCCAGCACACAGATCACCACGCCGATGCCCATGGTCAGTGTGATCACCGACGCCACGTCGTTCCAGCCGAGCTGGCTGCCGAAGGCGAAAGAACGCGCGATCTCCTCGAACAGGAAGACCTTGGCGACGATCAGCATCACCGCGGCGAACACCCCGCCGATCAGCCCGGCGATCACGCCCTCCATGACGAAGGGCAGCTGGATATAGAGGTTGGAGGCCCCCACCAGCCGCATGATGCCGGTTTCCCGGCGGCGGTTGAACGCCGACAGCCGCACGGTGTTGCCGATCAGCAACGCGGCCGCCAGGACAAGGACGATCGCCACCGCCATCGCGGCGGATCTCAGCTTGTCGAGCAGGCCGAAGAGCTTGTCGACCAGATCCTTCTGGTTCGTCACCTGCGCCACGCCGGCCTTGCCCTGGAGCGCCTGGATCACCGGTTGGTAGTTGTTGGGATCCGTCAGCTTGACGCGGAAGGACGCGGGCATGTCCTCGACCTTGGCCGCGTCGACGAGCGCCTTGTTGGCACCGTAGGACTTCTGGAAGTTGGCGTAGGCCTGGTCCGGGCTCTCATAGAGAACCTGCTCGACCCCGGGCAGGCCGTCGATCTCGCTCTTCAGATCCTTGGTCTGCTGAGGGCTGATCTGCTTGCCCTTGCAGTTGGGCATCGTGGGGTTCTTGCCGCAGAGGAAGACCGATACCTCGACCTTGTCGTACCAGAAGTCCTTCATCATCGTGACCTGGGCGTTGATCATCAGGCCGACGCCCAGCATCGCCATGCCGACGGCCACGGTGATGACCACCGCAAGCGTCATCGTGAGGTTGCGACGGAGGCCGATCCAGACCTCGGAGAAGATGAAATTCGCCCGCATGTTCTGTCTACCGCTCCCTGTCAGTACGCCTGGCCGTAAACGCCACGCGACTGGTCGCGGACGATCTTGCCGTCCTCCAGCTCCACGACGCGCTTGCGCATGGAGTCGACGATGGCCGCATCGTGCGTGGCCATGACGACCGTAGTGCCAGTCCTGTTGATCCGGTCGAGCACCTTCATGATGCCGATGCTCGTCGCGGGGTCGATGTTGCCCGTCGGCTCGTCGGCCAGCAGGATCATGGGCCGGTTGACGAAGGCGCGGGCCATGGCGACGCGCTGCTGCTCGCCGCCTGACAGCTCGTCGGGCATCCGGTGGGCCTTACCTTCCAGGCCGACCAGCTCGATGACCTCGGGCACCACCTTGCGGATGAACCGCCGTGGCTTACCGATGACCTCGAGCGCGAACGCCACGTTCTCGTAGACGTTCTTGTTCGGGAGCAGCCTGAAGTCCTGGAACACGCAGCCGATGCGGCGGCGCAGGTGCGGCACCTTGAAGTTGGACAGGCGGGCCAGATCCTTGCCGGCGACGTGGATCGCACCGGAGTTGGGCCGCTCCTCCTTCAAGACCAGGCGCAGGAACGTGGACTTGCCTGATCCCGAAGGACCGACGAGGAACACGAACTCGCCCTTGTCCACGTCAACGGAGACATGGTCGAGAGCAGGCCGGTTCTGGTTCGTGTAGACCTTGGTGACATTATCGAAATGGATCACGAGAGCATCACGGCATGCCAGTCTAGGGGTCAGGACGGAAGCGAGGGTGGCACATGCCCACTTCCCGCCACACGCCTATCGGGGACGTCTTTCTTTACTGATGATCGACGTTCCGATTGGCCAGAGGACAGTCTAGGGGGAAGACTGGCATGGAACGTCCATAACGGAAACAAAACGATTGTGCGGCTAGACTTGGGGCTGACATGAGTTGCCAACATCTCGTATGCGCGCAGTGCGCCCACCCTGTCATCGAGGGCCGCTGCCCCCTGTGCCGTGCCAACCGCGAGCGGATGCACAACCACGGCTTCGCCGGGCTGTCACCTGCCCTGATCGTCTTTCTGCTGGTCGTGCTGCTCTTCCTGGCCCTGGTGCTCAAGCACCTAGCTGGGGTCTGATTCCTGCCTGCGCATCCAGCGGATCTCGGACTCGATGAACTCATCGATGTCGCCGTCGAGAACGGCGGTCGGGTTGCCCGCCTCCGTGCCCGTGCGTAGATCCTTCACGATCTGGTAGGGGTGCAGCACGTAGTTGCGGATCTGGGTCCCCCACGACGTGGTCGAGGCGCCCCGCAGCTCGGACATGCGCTCCGCCTCCTCCTGCCGCTTGCGCTCCAGCAGCTTGGCCTGCAGCACGTTCATCGCCGAGGCGCGGTTCTGGAGCTGCGAGCGCTCGTTCTGGCAGGAGACCACGATGCCGCTCGGCAGGTGGGTGATGCGGACCGCGGAGTCGGTCGTGTTGACGCCCTGGCCGCCAGGTCCCGACGAGCGATAGACGTCGATGCGGAGCTCGTCCTCGTTGATGTCGATGTGGTCGGTCTGCTCGACGACCGGCACGATGTCGACCCCGGCGAACGAGGTCTGACGGCGGCCCTGGTTGTCGAACGGGCTGATGCGGACCAGACGGTGGGTGCCGTGCTCGCCACGGAGCGTGCCGTACGCGTAGGGGGCCTTGATCACGAACGTGGCCGACTTGATGCCGGCCTCCTCCGCGTAGGAGGTGTCGTAGACCTCGGTCGGATAGCCCTTGCGCTCGGCCCAGCGGAGGTACATGCGCAGCAGCATCTCCGCCCAGTCGGCGGCGTCGACGCCGCCGGCCTGCGAGTTGATGGTGAGCAGTGCCTCGCGCCCGTCGTAGGGGCCGGACAGGAGGGTGCGGACCTCCAGCGCGCCGATGTCGGACCGGAGCGCGCCCAGCTCCTTGTCGGCCTCGGTCCTGGTGTCCTCGTCGCTCTCCTCGGCGGCCAGCTCGTAGAGGACGCTCAGGTCGTCGAGGCGGCGGACCAGCCCTTCGACGCGGTTGAGCTCGCCCTGTAGGTGCGAGAGCTTGCTGGTGACCTTCTGCGCCTGCTCGGGGTCGTCCCACAGGTCGGGCGCGGCGACCTGGTCCTCCAGCTCCGCGATCTGCTTGCGCATGGCGCCGAGGTCGAGCACGTCCTGGATGCTCCGCAGGGTGCCCGCGAGCTCGTTGATCTCTTCTGCTGGATCGATACCTGCCACGCCTCCCAAGGGTACGCGACCCTCGCAGGCCCGAATAACATGGCCACGTGCGTAGTTTCGGTCGGCGGAGGGTGCTGGCGCTCGCCGCCGGCCTGCTGGCCGCGGCGGTCGGCTGCTCGGCCGCGTCCCCGCCCACGCCCAGTCAGGTGGCGGCGACCACGTCCGCACCCGTGACCCCGTCGCCCTCGGCGACCACTCCGCTGATCACGCCGGTCGAGGCGGCCAAGGTGTTCACCACCTTCACCGCCACCGACGACCTGCTGCGGGCCGGCGGCGACCTGCGGCTGGCGATGGAGCTGACCCGCGACGCGGAGGCGCAGCTCACCTCGGCCGATTTCCTGTCGACGAGCAACCGCCCGCCCCGCTACACGTGGGGCACGCCGACGCTGTTCGTGCCACGGTTCAAGCAGGACGAGGGGGCGCCCTGGTTCACGGTGCTGACCACGCGCAACGGCCATCCGACGCTGCTGACGTTCGCCAGGGCCGACGACTGGCGGCTCAGCTCGGCGACGCAGCTGCTGCCGGGGCAGGACCCACCGCACATCCAGCTCGACGCGGAAGGCTACGCGACGGCGCTCGCGCCCGACGACAAGAGCGTCACGATCAGCCCGCAGTTCATGGGCCCGCTGCACGCCACGGTGGCGGAGGCGGGCGAGACGGGCGTGGCGGCCGGCCTGCTCGAACGCGGCCCCTACACGACGGACGTGGCGGAGCAGATCACCACCGATCGGGAGCGGGCGAAGATCGGCGGCTTCAGCTACGACTCGATCTTCAGCGCGGGCGACTACCCGGTCTACGCGCTGCGCATGGTGGGCGGCGGGGCGGTGATCCAGTACGCCATGACGCGCACGACGACGACCACGGTGGAGACGGACAAGGCCGACTTCGTCCCGGTGCCTGAGGCGGCCCGCTGGCTGTACCACAACGACAAGGCGCGGCGCTTCCTGAAAACCACAGAGATCAACCAGTACGCCACCCTGGTTCCTCCCTCCGGCACCCCGACCCCTGCTGCGATCATCGCCCACATCGGCTCCCTCACCAAAGCTGTTGGCGGAGATCCGTAAACCCCCCTTTTTCCTTTACGGCCAGCCCGGTGGGCCCCACCCGCCATACGTGGCTGGGGCCTGTCCAGGGGCACGCTTCTCCGGTGGAGACGGCTGAGCGCCGTGACGTGCGTCTTCTTGACCCCGGCCGTCGTCTACCGAGCCCGCGGCCGCCTGGGTGTCCCGGCGCCGGTGCTGGGCGACCACCCTTCGCCCCCGCCGTGTGCCACCCAGCACATGACGCCCAGGTGTCCCCCAGGCGCCGGTAGGGATGGCTGGGCGGCTGCTCGTCGTCCCCGCAGCGGTCTATCGAGCCCGCCTAAGCGCCGGAGGCTCGCAGGCGCTGGAGGGCCTTGTGGGAAGGCGTGCCGGGGGCGGCTGTGTAGAGGACCAGGCGTTGGTCCGCGCCGGCTATGGGGAGGAAGTCGCAGTCCAGTTCCATCGGGCCGGCGACGGGGTGGGTCATGTGCTTCGTCAGTGTTCGCTGGATTTCGATGTCGCGGGCCGCCCACAAGCCGGCGAACAGGGGACTGCTCTCTCTCAGCTCGTCGACCAGGGCTCTGATGTTCGCGTCCGCCGGGTAGCGGCCGGTGGCTCGGAGGTCGGCCACGCACTGGCGGGCGAGCTGGAGCTTGTCGGGCGTCGGGGCCGGGTTGCCGAAGAGCCAGCGCAACGTGTTGCGTTGCCAGGGTGGCACCTCCGACAGGTCGCCGATCAGGGCGACCAGCATGCGGTTCCAGGCGAGGACGTCGTAACCGGCGTTGATCACCATGGCCGGGACGTCGGTGAGCCGGTCCAGCAGGCGCAGGACGTTGGGGGGCACCTCGCGTGCGGGCTCGGCGCGGGCCGGGGACTGGTCGGCCAGCCGGAGCAGGTAGTCGTGCTCGTCCCCCGTCAACCGCAGGGCCCGGCCGAGCGCGTTGAGGACCTGGTCCGACGGGTGCGGGCCGCGGCCCTGTTCCAGCCTGATGTAGTAGTCGACCGAGATGCCGGCCAGCAGCGCGACCTCCTCGCGGCGCAGCCCGGGGGTCTGCCGGCGCGGGCCGGGCGCCAGCCCCACCTCGGCGGGCTGGATCCGGCCCCGCCGGCTACGCAGAAAGCCGCCCAGTTCCTCCCTGTTCATCCCAACCATGATGACCCAGCCCGGTCAGGCCTGGTACCGCGAGTCCCAGCCCTGGCCGTGCCTACCCGCCCGGAACGCCCCCGGACCAGCATGTCCGCATGACGATTCTGGTAACCGGGGCCCGCGGACACGTGGCCCAGAGCCTCATACGGCAGCTCCTGGAGGCCGGCGAGCAGGTCCGCGCCGCCGGCAAAGATCCCGCCGCCACCCAGGTGCCCACAGGTGTGGACGTGGTCGCGGCGGACAATCCGGCACTCGCGCTGGACGGTGTCGACCGGGTGTTCCTCTACGCCGACCCTCAAGGGCTGGACGCCTTCCTGGCACAGGCCCGCGAGGCCGGAGTACGCCACGTCGTCCTCCTGTCAGCCGCTCTGGCGGACCCCACGGCCACGGACGCGATCGCCCGCATGCACGGCGTGGCCGAAGAGTCGGTGACCGCCTCGGGACTCCCCTGGACCGCCCTGCGCCCAGGCGCGTTCGCCACGAACGCCCTCCAATGGGCACCGGAGATCCGCGCCGAAGGCAGGGTCACCAACCCGTTCCCCGACACCCACTCAGCCCCCATCCACGAAGCCGACATAGCAGAAATCGCACTAAAGGCCCTGACAGAAGACGGCCATGAGAACGCCGTCTACGAATTGACCGGCCCCGACTCCATCACCCAGCGCGACCAACTGAACACAATCGCGCAGACAATCGCCCGGCCGATCGAATGGCGTCTACAGGACCTGGAAACCCACCGCCAAGTCTTGTCCCGCTGGGGCTCACCAGAAATTGTGGAATCGCTCCTTAAACACTCCGTAGCCGCCACAAACACTCCAGCAACGACAACAAACACCTTTGCCAAGCTAACCGGCAAACACCCCAGATCATTCGCCCAATGGGCAGAAGACCACAAGGAAGCCTTTACAGGCACGAACTAACCCAACCAGGAACCAGGGACCAACCACGGCCGGGACCTAGACCGCCTGTCACGCTCAGCGACCGCCACCGGCACCCGCACGCCACGGCCCGGGGCCAAGGATGCCCCCAGCCGCCTCCATCGACGCCTGCGGGACACCTGCGCGTCACGGGCTCGGCAGGACCACGGCCGGGGCCAAGAAGACGCACGTCACGGCGCCCAGCCGTCTCCACCGGAGGAGTGTGCCCCTGGACAGGCCCCAGCCACATATGGCGGGTGGGGCCCACCGGGCTGGCCGTACAAGATCGAAAAGTGACCTAGGACCAGCCCGGGCAGCCCGAAAGGAACGACGTCACGCCTCGCTGTGGGGAAGGCTGCTGGAAGCAACAAGGGTGCGGATCGCGCGGAGAGCGACGGACAGCGTGGCGAGGTCGAAGTTGTCGCTTTCCCAGATTTCCGAGAGTGTCTGGCGGGATCGGTGGACCGCCGCCGAGTTCGCCTCCGTCCAGCGGGCCAGCCGCTCCTCCGGAGACAGTCCCGGTGTGCTGTGGGCCAGCACATCGCGCGTCAGCGAGGCGTGGGCCGCGTACAGGTCGTCCCTGAGCGCCGCCCGTGCCATCGCGTTCCAGCGGTTGTCGCGCGGCAGCGCGATCACCCGCTCCCTGAGGCGGGCCAACTGGAGGCGGTCGGCGAGGTCGAAGTACACCTCCGCCACCTCGTTGACCGGGCGTCCCGTGAGCGAGGAGATCTCCACCAGGTCGAACGTCGAATAGGCGGGCACCATGGCCGCCACCCGCTCGGCCAGCTCCGTCGGCACTCCGCGGGCCTCGAACGAGTCGCGGCGCTCCTCGAAGGCCGCCAGATCGGGCCCGGCGAGCAGCTTCGGGATGTGGGCGAGCAGGCCGTTGACGCCCTTGACGAAGAAGCTCACCGACCCGGCCAGGTCGAGCGGCGGGCGGCGGTTGCCGAGCAGCCAGCGCGTGCCGCGTTCGGCCAGCTTTCTGGCCTCCAGCAGCATCGCGATCTGTATCGACGTGTCGGCCTTGTTGTCCAGCGCCTCCACCGCGCGGTAGAAGCTGGACAGGTCGAACACCTCGCGGGCGACGAGGTAGGCGCGGACGATGTCAGGCGTCGAGGCGCCGGTCTCCTCGCTGAAGCGGAACATGAACGTGGTGCCCATCGAGTTGACCAGCTCGTTCACCACGCAGGTGGTGATGATCTCGCGGCGCAGCGGGTGGGCGTCCATGTACGGCCGGAAGCGTTCCCGCAGCGCCGACGGGAAGTACGACACCAGCCACGAGGCCAGGTACGGGTCGTCGGGCAGGTCGGAGCCGAGCAGCTCGGCGTCGGCCACCAGCTTGGTGTAGGCCAGCAACACCGAGAACTCGGGCGCCGTCAGGCCCAGCTTGGCCTGGCGGCGTTCGGCCAGCGTCTTGTCCGAGGGCAGGAACTCCAGCTCCCGGTTGACCAGCCCGTCACGCTCCAGGCGCCGCAGGTAGCGGGAGTGGATGTGGAGCATCTCGACGGACTGGGCGCGGGTCGCGGCCAGCACCACGTTCTGGGCGTAGTTGTCGCGGAGCACCAGGTCGGCGACCTCGTCGGTCATCGAGGTGAAGACCTGGTTGCGCTGCTTGTCGGTCAGCTCGCCGTCGCGGACGACCTGGTCGAGCAGGATCTTGATGTTCACCTCGTGGTCGGAGGTGTCGACCCCGGCCGAGTTGTCGATGAAGTCGGTGTTGACCAGCCCGCCGCCGCGCGCGAACTCGATGCGGGCGAGCTGGGTGAAGCCCAGGTTGCCGCCCTCGCCGATGACCTTGCAGCGCAGCTCGGCGGCGTCGACCCGGAGCGAGTCGTTGGCCTTGTCGCCCACATCGGCGTTCGACTCGGTGCTCGCCTTGACGTAGGTGCCGATGCCACCGTTCCACAGCAGGTCCACGGGGGCCCGCAGGATCGCGCTGATCAGGTCGTTCGGCGTCATCGAGGTGACCGCGGCGGGGATGGAGAGCGCCTCGCGGATCTGCGGCGTGATCGGGATGGACTTGGCCGTGCGCGGATGGACGCCGCCGCCCGCCGAGATGAGCTTGGTGTCGTAGTCCGCCCAGGAGCTGCGCGGCAGCGCGAAGAGCCGCTGCCGCTCGGCGAAACTGCGGGCGGTGTCAGGGCTGGGGTCGATGAAGATGTGCCGGTGGTCGAAGGCGGCCACCAGCCGGATGTGCTGCGACAGCAGCATGCCGTTGCCGAACACGTCGCCCGACATGTCGCCGATGCCGGCCACGGTGAAGTCCGTGGTCTGCACGTCGGTCCCGATCGTGCGGAAGTGGTACTTGACCGACTCCCAGGCGCCGCGCGCGGTGATGCCCATCACCTTGTGGTCGTAGCCGATCGAGCCGCCGGAGGCGAAGGCGTCGCCGAGCCAGAAGCCGTACTCCTTGGCCACGCCGTTGGCGATGTCGGAGAAGGTCGCGGTGCCCTTGTCGGCGGCGACCACCAGGTAGGTGTCGTCGCCGTCGTGCCTGACCGTGTCCTGCGGGGGCACGACCTTGCCGTCGACCAGGTTGTCGGTGATGTCGAGCAGCCCGGAGATGAACATCCGGTAGCACGCCACGCCCTCGGCGAGCAGCTCTTCGCGCCCTCCGCCCACAGGCGGACGTTTCACGACAAATCCGCCCTTGGAGCCAGTCGGCACAATAACGGTATTTTTCACCATCTGGGCTTTGACCAGGCCGAGGATCTCGGTGCGGAAGTCCTCCATCCGGTCCGACCACCGCAGCCCGCCCCTGGCCACCTTGCCGAAGCGCAGGTGCACACCCTCGACCCGGGCCGAGTACACGAAGATCTCGTACTTCGGCCGCGGCAGCGGCAGCACGCTGATCGCCTGCGGGTCGAACTTCAGCGAGATGTACGGCTTCCGCCGCCCGTCCACGGTCTGGAAGTAGTTCGTCCGCAGCGTCGCCTGGATCATCTCCAGGTACGCCCGCAGGATCCGGTCCTCGTCCAGCGAGGCGACCTCGTCGAGCGCGCCCAGGATCTCCTCGTGGAGCGCGTCGGCCAGGTCGGCCCGCACGTCGTCGCCACGCCGGGGGTCGAGCCGCGCCTCGAAGAGACGCACCAGCAGCCGGGCCAGCCGCACGTTGCCCGTCAGCACGCGCTCCATGTAGCGCTGGGAGAAGGCGGAGCCCGCCTGACGCAGGTACTTGGCGTAGACGCGCAGGATCTCGACCTGCTCCCAGGTCAGCCCGGCGCGCAGGATGAGGGAGTTGAAGTTGTCGGCCTGCACCTCGCCCTTCCACAGCGCGATGAGGCCGTCCTGGAAGAGCCGCTTGAAGTCCTTCCTGTCGACCTCGTCGTTCGGCGTGTAGCGCAGCCCGAAGTCGTAGATCCAGGCGTTCTTGGTGGCGGGGTCGTTGTCCCTGTCGATCTCGTACGGCCGCTCGTCCACGACCTCGACGCCGAGCCGCTGGATCAGCGGGAGCGCCCGCGACAGCGAGATGGGCGTGCCCAGCTTGTAGATCTTCAGCCGTCGCTCGCCCTCGCCGGCGTCGTAGGGCTCGTAGAGGTTGAGGCCGATCTCGTTCTCGTCGGAGCCGGCCAGCTGCTCCAGACGGCGCAGGTCCACCACGGCCATCTGCGGCGGGAAGTCGGCCTTGTAGCCCTCGGGGAAGGCACCCTGGTAGCGCCTGGTCAGCCTGGGAGCCTCCTCCTCCGAGGTCAGCTCCGACAGCGCCGCGGCCAGGTCGTCCTCCCACGAGCGGGTGATCGCGGCCAGCCGCGCCTCCAGCTCCTCCACGTCGACGGCCGGCGGCGGTAGCTGCTTGCCGCGCTCGCCGCGGATGACCACGTGCAGCCGCGCCAGGGCGGACTCACCGATCATCGCGCTGTAGTCGAGCGTCTTGCCGCCCAGCGCCTTGAGCAGGAGTTCCTGCATCCGGTAGCGCACCTGAGTGGTGTAGCGGTCGCGCGGCAGGTAGATCAGGCAGGAGATGTAGCGGCCGTAGTCGTCGCGGCGCAGGAACAGCTTGACCTGCTTGCGCTCGCGCAGCCGCAGCACGCCGAGCGCGATCGGCAGGAGCTGGTCGAGCGAGGTCTGGAAGAGCTCGTCGCGCGGGAACGTCTCGAGGATCTCGATCAGGTCCTTGCCGTCGTGGCTGTCGGGGGCCAGCCCGGCCTGATCCAGCACGTCGGCGAGCTTGCGCCTGAGCACCGGGATCCTGGAGATCGACTCGTTGTAGGCCACGTGCGTGAACAGGCCGAGGAAGCGGCGCTCGCCGATCACCTCGCCCTCCGGCGAGAACAGCTTCACCCCGATGTAGTCGAGGTAGGCCGCGCGGTGCACGGTCGCCCGGGAGTTGGCCTTGGTGATGATCAGCAGCTGCTTCTCGCGGGCCTTGGCCCGTACCTCGGCGGGGAGCACGGAGAAGCTCTCCGAGCCGACCTTGTCGTCACGCAGGATGCCCAGCGCCGCGCCGGGCAGCGCGCGCAGCGCGTCGCCCTCGTCGGTGTGCTCCAGGCGGTACTCGCGGTAGCCGAGGAAGGTGAAGTGCCCGTCCGCGAGCCAGCGCAGCAGGTCGAGGCTGTCCTCGACCTCGGCGGGCTCCAGCGGCGGCGGGTTGAGCGTCAGGTCCTCCGCCATCTGTACGGCGACCCCCCGCATCTTCCTGAAGTCCTCGACCGCCTGCCGAACGTCGGACAGGACCCGCTGAAGATCGGCCTCCAGCTGCCTGAGCACCTCGGGGTCGGACTGCCGGTCGATCTCGAAGTGCATCCAGGACTCGACCAGCATCTGGCCGGTGACGTCCTCCTGGCCACGGCCGAGCATCTTGCCGGTCATGTCACGGCGTACTCGCATCTGCGGGTGGACGACCAGATAGGTGTTGATGTCATGCCTGGCGAGCTCCATCTCCACCGAGTCGACCAGGAACGACATGTCGTCGGTGACCACCTCGACCACGGAGTGCCCCGGGTCCCACCCGTTCTCCTCCAGGGTCGGGGTGTAGACGCGGACCACGGCCCGGCCCTGGGGGCGTACCTCGGCCAGCTGCTTCTGCGACATCGCCGGGCCGTACACGTCCACGGGGCTACGGTCGAGCAGGTCCTCCGGCGCGATGTGCCGGTAGTAGATCCGCAAGAAGGACAGCGCATCCTCGGGGCTCACATGGTCGCTGCTCACCGCGCATCGTTGCGCGGCTCGCTGGAGCAGCTCATCCTTGGCCTCGTCGAGCGGCATTTCGCTCTCACTCCTTTGTGAGGGTTCGCCATGGCTTGTCACAGCCAGGCCCTTAGTTCCCACAGCAGCGGGAAGTAGTGCAGGCGGGTCCTACCGCGCAGGTAGGGGGCACCCGTCGAGCCGCCGGTGCCGGACTTGGTGCCGATCTGCCGTTCGACCATCTGGACGTGACGGGTCCGCCACTGGGCGGCGGTCTCGTCGTGGGTCATCAGGTCTTCGGCCAGTTGCCACAGGTCGTCGTGCGACCCGCGGTCCCTCGCCACGGCCAGCAGCGTGCCCATGATCTCGTCGTCGGAGACCGGCAGGCCACGCAGGGAAAGGGCGGTGAGATAAGCATCCCACAGCGACGGCTCGTCCAGCCGACGGCGCAACCTGGAGAGTTCGGCGTCGCTGGCGTCTCTCAGCCGGCCGAGGTAGCGGGCGTCCTTCAGCCCCGACAAGAACTCCAGCTCGCGGAACTGCACGGACTGGAAGCCGCTCGCCGGGGCCAGCTTGGCCCGGAACTCCAGGAAGTCCTGGGGCGTCATCGTCTCCAGGACCTCTACCTGTTCGATCAGCACCCGCTCCACCGCGTGGACCCGCTTGAACACGTGCCTGGCCTGCCAGAGCTCGCCATGGAACATGGCGTCCCTGCCGACCTCCAGCTCGTGCAGCAGCAGTTTGAACCACAGCTCGTAGACCTGATGGATGGTGATGAACAGCAGCTCGTCAGGAGCCTCGGACTGAGGCTGCTGCTGAGCGAGCAGCTCGGGCAGGCGGAGATAGGCGCCATAGGAGAGCCGGCCGCCCTCCTCGCCGAATCTCCGGTCAGGAGGGACGGCCGCATCGCCATGGATGCCCACCGAACACCTCCCCCAAGCCGCCCGATCTGATCGATCGGGCGTACGCGCCTCGCCGTATCGATATCACCCGAAAAGGGGAAGAACGTCAACGTGACATCGACATAGGCGGGTCGTCCTCGGAGGCGGCGGGCAGGTCCCTCAGCTCGTCGAGCCGGCCCGGAATCTCGGCCATGTCCTGGAGCTCCGCCTGGCACCGTGCGCATGTGTCGAGGTGGCGCTCGAACTCCTCTATCTCCTCATCGTCGAGGACACCGAGGACGTAGGCGGCCACCCCTTCATGCATTACCCGGCTACCCCCTTGTCCTGCAGAAGCACACGGAGAGCCCGGATCCCGTAGTAGAGCCTGGACTTCACCGTGCCCGGCGGGATCCCCAGAATCTCCGCCGCTTCACTTATCGTACGGTCCCGAAGGTAGGTCTGCTCAATCACTTCCCGGTGTTCGTCGGACAGGCTCTGCAGCGCGTCCTTGACCACCATGGCCGAGAGCGCCCGCTCCGAGCCGTCTGGCACCGCCAGCATGTCGACTTCCGGTGGCTCGACCTCATGTGGCCGAACACTCTTGCGCCGGCGTCCGTCGATCACGATACGGCGCGCTACTGTCAGTAGCCATGCCCAGATGAGGCTGGGCTCCCATTGCAGTCTTGCCGAGTGTCGCCAGGCTCTTACGATCGTCTCTTGAACGACGTCTTCGGCCCATTGAAGATCGTTCCCGGTCGACTTGCGTACGTGGCGCAGCAGAGGGCCGCCGAACTCCTGGTAGAGCGCCGCAATGCGCTCTTCCGCTTCGGCATCCGTACTCTCTAACCTGCCGGCGAGATGACCTAGCACGGGGCACATCTTTACACCTTCGTTATCAGTGCGGTAGCCACTCCGATAACTCCAGTCATTTCTAACTATTCCGTACTCATCGGTGAACCGGTCCCCGAAGGCCCGCGTACCTCCGATCATGCACAGGCTTTTGCGCGGCGAACTGCTCATGTTCGGCGGCTTCGCAGTGGCTGCCACGGTCACGATCCTGCTGGTCCTGCCTTCAGGAACCTCGGCGGGAGCCACCCAGTACACGCAGTCGGCCGCCGGTCCTATCGGGCCGGCGGATCGCGACTTCCTGGTAAAGGTACGTCAGGCAGGCCTCTGGGAGATTCCCGTTGGCCAATGGGCCCAGACCCGCGCCGAGTCCGAGAGCGTGAAGGAGACCGGGAGGCACCTGGTCGAAGATCACACCAAGCTGGACGCGGCGACTCGCGCGCTCGCCGCGAAACTCGGCGTGCCCATCCCTGACACGGCCAACGCCGATCAGCAGAGCTGGATGGCCCAGCTGTCCACGGAGAAGGGTCCCGCCTTCGACAAGGACTTCGCCAACCTGTTGCGAGCCGCGCACGGCAAGGTCTTCGCCGTCGTGGCAGCGGTGCGGGCGGGGACCCGCAACGAGGAGATCCGGAAGTTCGCCAACACGGCGAACACCGTGGTGCTGAAGCACATGACCCTGCTCGAAGGCACCGGCTTGGTGGACTTCGGCGAGCTCCCCGAGCCCCCGACGCCCTCACCTGTTCCATCCGTCGCAACGGCGGTCGAAACGAGGAGACAATAATGAGGAGATCCAGACGCGCGGCCGCAGCCGTGTCCGCTCTGGCCGTAATGGCCGGCGGCCTGGTGTCCGCGGCCGTGATCGGCGTCGGTCCCGCTATTGCGGACCATTGCGATCCGGCCAACGAGCAGGCCCAGCAGTCTCAATCGCCGACTCAGCAACAACAGCGGCAGCAGCAGGCCCCGGACAACCAGGACCAGCAGCAGAACAACGACAACCAGGACCAGCAGCAGCAGGACCAGGGTCAGCAACAGGACCAAGGCCAGCAGCAACAGCAGGATCAGGGTCAGCAACAGCAGCAGGACCAGCAGCAGGACCAGGGCCAGCAGCAGCAGGGCGGCGGTGCCCTCTTGGCCGCGCCGACCCCGGCGCCCGACGGGCAGCAGGACAACGGGCAGCAGGACAACAACGGGCAGGACAACGCGCAGGACACCACCGCCCCCGACGCGCAGGACACCGCTACCGCCACGGACCAGCCGCAGCAGTTCCGGCGCAGGGGCAACGGAAACAACAACAACCAGCCCACCAAGTCCGCGTCGCCCACCCCCTCGGCCACCGGGACGGGTCAGGAAGAGGAATGCGCCGACCTCGGCCCGTTCCCCGAGGACTTCGTCGACATCCGCCAGGTCGGCCGCGGCCAGCTCGACAACTTCCAGATCGGCAGGAACGGCTCCAGGGGCACGTTCGTCTCAGCCTGTGGGACGAACGGCAATAAGCACAACAACCCGGACAACTTCATCGTCGCACCGGGCGTGAGCAACGGCGCGCACCACCTGCACGACTACGTGGGCAACCTGACGACGAACGGGTTCTCGACGGACCAGAGCCTCGCCGCGGGCGGCACCACCTGCCGGTTCGGCGACAAGTCGGCCTACTTCTGGCCGGTGCTCCGCGACCGGAAGTCGGACGCCAACAGCCAGGACGCGGACGGCAACGTCGGCCAGGTCCTGCGGGCCAACCAGGTCACCCTCCAGTTCCGCGGCAACGCGACGTCCAAGGTGACCGCGATGCCGAGGTTCCTCCGGCTCATCATGGGTGACGCCAAGGCGGCCACGAACGGCGGCGCCAACGCACGCGCGGCGTGGACGTGTACCGGCTTCCAGAACCGCATCACAAATAACAAATATCCGCTCTGCCCACGCGGCAGCCAAGTCGTCCGTATCCTAGACTTCCCAAGCTGCTGGGACGGCCAGAACACCGACAGCGCCAACCACCGTACCCACGTGGTGTTCCCGGGACAGGGTGGCGCCTGTGCACAGGGAACCAAGGCCATCCCACAGCTGCGCATGACCCTGACGTACTCGGTTCCACAGGGGCCGTCCTTCGCCGTGGACTCGTTCCCTGAGCAGAAGCACAACCCGGTGACCGATCACGCCGACTTCGCCAACGTGATGTCGAATCAGCTCATGGCGTTCGTGGTCAACTGCATCAACCGCGGGCGTCGTTGCTGACGTAGGTCGGCCCTCCCGAGTCGCACCCTCAATCGACGACCATGGAGGGAATCGATGCTCCACAAAAGACTGCCCCGGCACGCTCCGAGCAAGCTGGACTCCAGGTACGTCCGGCTCGGAGTGAGCGCTGGGATCGCCGCGTTGGTCCTGGCAGGGTTCGCCCTGACCATGACCGACAGCGGGGTCTCATGGCTCGGGCAAGGGGTGGCTTTCCTCGAGTTCTACGCGGGCGTGTTCGCCCTGGTGCTGCTGAGCGCGACGGTCGGGCTCGGTCTGCTCACCACCGAACGCGTCTTCCTGTCCCCGTCGAACAGGGTCAGGGCGCAACTGGCACATCGGGCCACAGCGGCGATCGGGATGGCCTACCTGGTCACGCACATCACCCTTATGGTCAGTCTGGGCCATGCCCCGCTGGCCGCAACAGTGGTCCCAATTGCCGGTATCTATGTGGGATTCGGCGCAGTAGCCTTCGACATGATGGTGATCATCGTTGTGTCGGGGATGATGCGAGGACGGTTCGCGGTGACGTCCAGGCCATGGATATGGCGGACGCTGCACGCCACCGCGTACCTGTCCTGGCCCGTGGCCATCATGCATGGTCTGACCGCGGGCCGTACGCCGGCGCCTTGGGTGGCGTGGTCGTACATCGCCTGCCTGGCAGCCGTCGGCGGGGCACTGCTCGTCCGGGTGGTGGCCACGATTCTCAGACCGGCCCTCCAGCCGGAATGGGTGAAGACGCCGGAGGTCGACAGGTCGCCGGTCGCACGGCCGGTGGATGTCAACGCGCCAGTGAGCCTCGACGCAGCGCGTAGGAAGTACCGGGAGGCGGGATGAGACCGCACAGGAATGCCCAGGAGGCGCCAGAGTGATCCCGCAAAGAGTCCCACGCGTGTTACGCGTGGGCCCGGCCCGCCTGACCGCCGGGCTGGAGCACACGAGGCGAATCGATCTCCCCGCGCACCGGACGCTTCATGGCGAGCCGGTGTTGCGTGACATCGAGACCCTGATCGCCCAGGTGAACGAGGTCGACATGCGCGGCAGGGGCGGAGCGGCCTTTCCGGTCGGCCGCAAGATGCGCGCGGTCGCCGACGCCGCCGGGGCACGCGAGAGTGTCGTGCTGGTGAACGGCTCGGAGGGCGAGCCGGCCAGCTTCAAGGACACCATGATGCTCATCCGCAACCCCCACCTCGTGCTCGACGGCGCGGTCCTCGCCGCTGAGGCCCTGCACGCGCGTGAGGTCGTCGTGGCGATCGGGTCCGGCGGCGAGGTGGCCGAGGCGTCGGTCTCCGCCGCCGTGGCCGAGCGGCGCGCCGCCAACGTGGCGGGCGGCTCGGAGAGCCACGTGCGGATCCGGGTGGTCGCCCTTGAGGAGCGCTTCATCTCGGGCGAGGGCGGCGCCCTGGTGCGCGGTGTGAACGGCGGGGAGGCCATCCCCAACGGCCGTAAGAAGCGCGCCGCCGAGAGCGGCGTGGACGGCCTGCCGACGCTCCTGTCGAACACGGAGACGTTCGCCCAGCTCGCTCTGCTCGCCGAGTACGGCCCCGAGGGCTACGCCGAGTACGGCACGGCCAAGGAGCCCGGCACCGTGCTGCTCAGCGTGAGCGGCGGCGCCTCCAACCCCGCCGTCGTGGAGGCGCCCACGGGCACCCCGCTGATCGACGTCCTCGACATGTGCGAGGCGGAGATCGGCGACGGCGTGCTCATGGGCGGCTACCACGGCGCCTGGATGAGCTACGAGAACGCCCTCACAGCGGTCATCTCGCGCGAGGGCATGAAGGCGAAGGGCGGCGAGCTGGGCGCCGGGATCGTGGTGCCGCTCGGCGACTCGACCTGCCCGCTCGGCGAGACGACCCGGGTGGCGGCCTACCTCGCCGCCCAGTCGTCGGGCCAGTGCGGCCCGTGCCGCCTCGGGCTGCCCGACGTGGCTCGGGCGCTGCTCGCGCTGGCCGAGGGCACCGGGTCCACGGACGCGGTGCGACGCACCGTACGGGCCGTCGAGCGCAGAGGCGCCTGCTTCCACCCCGACGGCACGGCCAGGTTCGTCCTGTCCTCCCTGGACGCCTTCGAGAGCGACATCGCGCTCCACCTCGAGTACGGCTCGTGCGGCCGGCCGTGCCGCGGCGTACTGCCCCTCCCCGAGAACGAGGACCAGCCCGAGTACCGCGTGGAGGTGGACTGGACGCGTTGCCAGGGCCACGGCCTGTGCGCGCATCTCCTGCCGGAATTCGTGGAGCTGGACGAATACGGCTTCCCCTCCTTCAAGACCGTGCCGGGCTGGATGGCGAAAGACGCTCGCCGAGCCGTGGACATGTGTCCCGCGCTGGCCCTGCGCCTCAACGAGTCCGTAGCCGTACGGACGGGTTGATCCCCCGGTCCGCCCGCCTGAGCGCGCTCAGGCGGGCGGGCCGCCCCCCCCCGCTGGTTCAGTTTTTTAAAACAAACCCGCAGC
>NZ_JBEZDR010000022.1:0-123366 GCF_040648415.1 Nonomuraea sp. NPDC049141 | reverse complement strand
GGTCAGCACCTCGGGCGGCACAGACGGGCCGCCGCCGGGGATCTGGACCGTGTAGGTGTTCAGGTGAGCGCGCTCAGGCGGGCGGACCGCGCATCCGAAGTGATGCATTTGTTACCAACCGGACGGCCTCCGGGACCGTCTCACCGATCGGTTCACCACGATCACCGGGAGACGACCATGGACCGCCGCGACTTCCTCCGCGCCGCCACGCTGGCGCCCATGCTCGGGCTGGTCTCCGCGCCGCCCGCACTCGCCTCCTTCGCCCCGCCCGCGCTCGCCGCCGCCCCCGACTGGGCCGGACTCCGCCGCCGCCTCACCGGCACGCTGGTACGGCCGGCCGACGCGGGCTACGACGCGGCCAGGCGCCTGTTCAATCCCGCCTTCGACGGCATCAGGCCGGGCGGTGTCGCCTACTGCGCGAGCCCGGCCGACGTCTCCGCGTGCCTGTCCTTCGTCCGCTCGAACCGCCTCTCCGTCACCGCCCGCTCGGGCGGCCACTCCTACGCGGGCTGGTCCACCGGCACCGGCCTGGTGATCGACGTCTCACGGATGAAGTCCGTCGGCTACAAGGGCGGCCGGGCCACGGTCGGCGCCGGGGCCAAGCTGGTCGACGTCTACGACAAGCTGGGCCGCCACGGCGTGAGCATCCCCGCCGGTTCGTGCCCCACGGTCGGGGTGAGCGGTCTGGCGCTGGGTGGCGGGATCGGCGTGGTCTCCAGGAAGTACGGCCTGACCTGCGACACCCTCGAATCCATCCAGATCGTCACGGCCGACGGCCGCCTCCTGACCTGCGACGCCAACCAGCACCCGGACCTCTACTGGGCATGCCGGGGCGGTGGCGGCGGCAACTTCGGCGTGGCGGTGTCCTTCACCTTCCGCACCCACCAGACCCGCGGCATCACGGTCTTCTTCCTGCACTGGCCGTGGCGCAAGGCCGGCGCGGCGGTCAAGGCCTGGCAGTCCTGGGCGCCCACCGCGCCGGACGAGCTGTGGTCCACCCTGCACCTGTCGAACGACAACGGGCTTGACGTGCAGATCGGCGGCACCTACCTGGGCGGGAAGGCGGGGCTCGACCGCCTCCTGGCGCCGCTCGTGGCCGCGATCGGCACTCCCTCCTCCCGCTACGCCACCGCGACGTCCTACCAGCACGCCATGATGGTCATGGCGGGGTGCTCGTCGCTCTCGGTCGCGCAGTGCCATCTACCAGGTCAGACCGCCGCCGGCCGGCTCAGCAGGGACACCTTCGCGGCCAAGTCGCACCTGGCCTACCAGAAGCTGTCGGCGGACGGGATCAAGGCGCTGGTGGCCGGCGTGGCCCGGGCGGGCCGGCACACCGTGCAGCTGGACGCGCTGGGCGGCGCGGTCGCCCGGGTCCGCCCGGACGCCACCGCCTTCCCGCACCGGGCGGCGTTGTTCGGCGTCCAGTACTACTCCAAGGGCACCGGCCGGACCTGGCTCCGCGGCATCCACGCCGACATGCGGAAGCACCTGGGCGATCACGCGTACGTGAACTACATCGACCCGGACCTGACCGACTGGCGCTCCGCCTACTACGGCGCCAACGCGCCGCGCCTGGCCGCCGTGAAGGCCGCCTACGATCCCGGCCGGATCTTTCACCTGCCCCAGGGAGTCTAAATCGGTCGCCTGGCCGGTGCATGACCTGGGAAGATCGGCGATATGCGCAATTGGCCGCTCTTCGAGCTCTCCATCACCACCCCGCGTCTCGAACTCCGCATGCCGTCGCTCGCGGACCTCGACGAGCTCGGTGATCGGGCGGCCGAGGGCGTACACGAGCCGGGATACATGCCGTTCCTGTTCCCGTGGTCCGACGCCGAGCCGCAGGAGCGGGCCAGGGCCACCGTCCGCTATCACTTCCGCACCTGGGCGGAGTTCAGCCGGGAGAAGTGGACGCTGGAGTTCGCGGTGGTCTCCGACGGACAGGTGGTCGGCGTGCAGGCGCTGACGGCCGCCGACTTCCTGGTCACGCGGGAGGCCGGCTCGGGCTCGTGGCTCGGCAAACGCTTCCAGGGCAGGGGCATCGGCAGGGAGATGCGCGCGGCCGTGCTCCACCTGGCCTTCGAGGGCCTGGGCGCGGAGTACGCCACGACGGAGGCGTTCCATGACAACCACGCCTCGCTCGCGGTGACGCGCCGGCTCGGCTATCACGAGGACGGCATCACCCTGCACAACCGGAAGGGCGAGGTGGCCACGACCCGCCGCTTCCGCCTGCCGCGGGACGACTGGAAGCCCATGGACGGCATCGAGATCCACAACCTGGAGCCCTGCCTGCCGCTCTTCGGGCTCTAAGGCGCTTCGGCCACTTCGGCACGCAGGGGCTGCGGGCAGACCTGGCGGCGATATCTGCCGGGCGGAGTGCCGTACTCACGCTTGAAGGCGTTGGCGAAGGCGAACTCGGAGGTGTAGCCGACGCGCGAGGAGATCTCGCTCAGCGAGTCCTCCGACTCGCGTAGCAGGCGGGCCGCCCTGGCCAGGCGCCACCACGTGAGGTAGGTGAGCGGCGGCTGGCCGATCAATGTGGTGAAGCGGCGGGAGAAGGCCGCGCGGGAGAGCCCGGCTTTGCCGCCGAGCTCCTGGACCGTCCAGGGATGTGCGGGATCGCGGTGGATCGCGTTGAGCGCCGCGCCGATCGCGGGGTCGGCCAGGGCGACGGCCCAGCCGCCGGTCTGGCAGTGCTCGGGCTCGGTGTCGAGCCAGGCGCGCAGGATGTAGACCAGCAGCGTGTCGAGCAGCGAGGAGACGACGGTGTCGGCGCCGAGGCGCGGATTGCCGATCTCGCTGCCGAGCAGGTCGACGGCCGCGCGGAGCTCGGGGTGGTGGCCGAACCGGGCGGGCAGGTGGACCATGTCGGGCAGGTCGCGGAGCATCGGGTGGGCCCGGTCGGGGTCGAGCCGGTAGCCGCCGCAGAGCAGGACCGTGGCCGCGCCGGACCCCGCGCTGGACGCCGAGGCGAACAGTCCCGCCTCCAACTGGGGGTCGCAGTCAGGCTCGGTCACCGGGGTGGCCGGGCTGTCGGCCATCGCGTAGCCGTGGCCGTGCGGGAAGAAGAGCACGTCGCCGACGCTCAGCTGGACGGGGTCGCCGTCCGGCGGGAGGAGCCACGGGGAGCCCTGGAGGATCACCTGGAACCCCGCCGAGCCCGGCGCCGACGGGAACCGCTGCCCCCAGGGGGCATGCCACTCGATGAGCGCCGAGCGCGGCCGTCCGGTGCGTACGATCGCTATCACATCGCTGAGCACGTCCATGGTCCAAGTCTACCCTGCGAGACGCTCGCGTAGAAAATGCAGACACAGAAGCATTGGCCATCTCGCTGATGGCTCCTACGGTTGTTCCACATGAGCGCAGCAACAATGTCCGCCGCCCGGATCCACGAGTACGGCGACGCCTCCGTGATCCGCTACGACCGGATCCCCCGGCCGTCTCCGGGGCCCGGGGAGGTGCTGGTCCGGGTGGCCGCCACCTCGTTCAACCCGTCCGAGGTGGGACTGCGGGCCGGGTTCCTGCGCGACATACTCCCTGTCACCCTTCCGTACACGCTGGGTCTGGATCTGTCCGGCACGGTCGTCGAGGTGGGCGCGGGGGTGCGTGGGCCGGCCGTCGGAGACCGGGTCATCGGCCTCGTGGAGGGGGCGGCGGCCGAGTACACGGTGGCGGCGGCGAGCACGCTGGCCAGGGCGCCGGAGCGGCTGCCCCTGGCGGACGCCGCCGCCATCCCGGTCGCCGGGCTCACCGCCTGGCAGGCGGTGCACGAGCACGCCCGCATCGCGCCGGGGCAGCGGGTGCTGATCAACGGGGCGGGCGGCGGGGTGGGGCTGTTCGCCGTGCAGCTGGCCAAGCTGGCGGGCGCGACCGTGACAGCCACGGCCAGTCCGCGCAGCGCGGCGGCGGTGCGGCGCTATGGCGCCGACGAGGTCGTCGACTACACCACGACCCCGCTGCCCGGCGGGATGGACGTGGTGCTCAACCTGGCGGCCGTCGGCCCGGAGCAGGCGGCGACGCTGGCCACCTTGGGCGAGGCGATCGTCACCATCGCCACCCCGATCGAGTCACCCCGGGCCACCTACTTCGTGGCCAGGAACGACCCGGCGCACCTGGCCCGGCTGGTGGCGCTCATCGACAAGGGGGAGCTCGTGGTCGAGATCACGGAGTCCCACCCGCTGGCCGGCCTCGACGGCGTGCATCGCCGGGCCGAGGCCGGCCAGACACACGGAAAAATCACCATAAATCTGGATGAAGAGGTTAAATCATGATCAGGATTGGCATCATTGTCGGCAGCACCCGGCCGGGCCGCAACGCGGAGGCCGTCGCCGAGTGGGTGCGCGACCTGGCCGTCAAGCGTGGCGACGCCGAGTTCGAGCTGGTGGATCTGCGGGACTTCCCCCTGCCGCACCTGGACGAGGCGTTCCCCGCCGCCTATGGCCAGTACGAACACCCCCACACCCGCGCCTGGTCGGACCGCGTCGCCTCGTTCGACGGCTACGTGTTCGTGACCCCGGAGTACAACAGCTCCACCTCGGGCGTGCTGAAGAACGCGATCGACTTCCTCTTCGCCGAGTGGGCGGACAAGGCGGCCGGTTTCGTCAGCTACGGCGTCGACGGCGGCGCCCGCGCGGCCGAGCACCTGCGGCAGGTGCTCGGCCGGGTCAAGGTCGCCGACGTCTCGGCCCAGGTCGCGCTCTCGCTCCACACGGACTTCGAGGCCTTCACCGACTTCAAGCCGGCGGCGCACCGCGAGGAGGCGGTCACCACGATGCTGGACCAGGTCGTCTCCTGGGCTACCGCGCTGCGCCCGCTGAGGGCCGCAGCCTAAGGTGGCGGCGAGAGTCAGGGCTTGAAGTGGCGTAGCACCTCGGGGTTGGCCATGGCGTCGGGGTTGGCCGCCTCCTCGACCGGGGTGCCGAGGAGGATCTTGCGGACCGGTACCTCGAGCTTCTTGCCTGACAAGGTGCGCGGGATGCCGGGCACCGCGTGGATCTCGTTGGGCACGTGCCGGGGTGACAGTTCCTGCCGCAGGGCCGTACGCAGGGCATCGACCAGCGCGTCCGACAACGTGGCGCCCTCCGCCAGCGTGAGGTAGAGCAGCAGCCGCCCCTCCTGCCCGAGCTGGCCGGTGTCGATCACCAGGCTGTCGGCGATCTCCTCGAACCGCTCGACGACCCGGTAGAACTCGCTGGTGCCCATCCGGACGCCGCCCCGGTTCAGTGTCGAGTCGGAGCGGCCGTAGATCACGCAGCTCCCGTCCTCGTTCAGCTTGATCCAGTCGCCGTGCCGCCACACGCCCGGGTAGACGTCGAAGTAGCTCTCGCGGTAACGCTCACCGTCGGGGTCGTTCCAGAACATGACCGGCATCGACGGCATCGGCTGCGTGAGCACGAGCTCGCCCACCTCCCCCACGACCGGCTCGCCCAGGGGGTTGAACGACTCCACCCGCGCCCCCAGCGACCGGCAGGGGATGATGCCCGCCCTGATCGGATGCAGCATGGTCGCGCCGACGAACCCCGTGCACACGTCGGTGCCGCCGGAGAACGACCCGAGCGGGATCCCCGGCAACTGCTCGGCCACCCAGGTGAACCCCTCGGGCGGCAGCGGCGACCCGGTCGAGCCGATGCCGCGCAGCGCCTCCAGCCCCTCAGGGACGATCCCGGCCTTCAGCGAGGCCATGATGTACGGCGCGCCGACCCCGAAGTAGGTCACCCCTTCGGAGGCGGCGATCCGCCAGAGCACGGCGGGCGAGGGGTGGGTGGCCGAGCCGTCGTACAGCACCGGGGTGGCGCCCACCAGCAGGGCGCCGATGAGGTAGTTCCACATCATCCAGCCCGTGGTGGTGTACCAGAAGAACACATCCCCCTCACCGAGATCCTGGTGGAAGGAGAGTGACTTGAGGTGTTCGAGTATCACTCCCCCGTGCCCGTGCACGATGGGTTTGGGCAGCCCTGTCGTGCCGCTGGAATAGAGGATCCACAGCGGGTGGTCGAAGGGCACCCGCTCGAACTCCAGCGGCGCCTCCTCCGCGCGCAGCCCCTCCCAGCCGATCACCTCGCCGTGCGGCACGGAGTCGGTGTGCGCGGCGCCGGGCTCGGCCCACTGTGGCGGCTGCCCCTCCTCCACCGCTGAGAGATACGGGATCCAGACGGTCGCGCGGAGCGAGGGCAGCTCGGCGGCGATCTCGTTGACGGCCGCCGACCGGTCGTAGCTCTTGCCGTTGTAGTGGTAGCCGTCGACCGCGATCAGCACCTTGGGCTCGATCTGCTTGAACCGGTCGACGACGCTCGGCACGCCGAAGTCCGGGGAGCCGGCCGACCAGATCGCGCCGAGGGACGCGGTGGCCAGGAAGGCGATCAGGGCCTGCGGGATGTTCGGCAGGTAGCCCGCCACCCGGTCGCCGCGCCGGACGCCCAGGCGCACCAGGCCGGCCCGGACGCGGGCGACCTCGTCGCGCAGCTCGGCGTGGGTCAGCTCCTGGCGGGCGCCGTCCTCCGAGACGAAGACGGCCGCGATGCCGTCACGTTCGCGTAGCGCGTTCTCCGCGTAATTGACGGAACTTCCGGTGAACCATTCGGCGGCGGGCATCGTCCCAGTCATGACGGGCCCGTCACCACGTTCGCCGATGACCTGGAAATAGTCCCAGATCGACGTCCAGAACTCCGCTGGACTGTCGACCGACCAGCGCCACACCTCCTCGTACCCCGACCCGGCCCGGCCCAGCCACTCGAGGTAGCGGGTCAGCTTGGCGCGCGCGACGATGTCCTCGGTCGGTTCCCAGAGAAGCGTGCCTTCAGCAACCATGTGCCCCATCCTGTCGGCCGGTAGACGGAAAGTCATACCCAGGACGCCACATAACTTGCTACCTCCGTAGGTGGTCCACCGCCATACGCGCGGCCGTGCCGATCATCGCGTCGGCCCGTGGCTGGTTGAGCGCGGTGCTGACCGAACGGGTGAAGACCGCCACCGCGTACTGGCCGCCGTCGGGGTACTCCACCACGCCCGCCTCGTTGCGGAGCGTCGGGAGCGTCCCGGTCTTGCCACCGACCTCCACGTCGTCGTACGGGAAGCCGGAGGCCAGCCGGTGCGGCCAGACCTGGAGGTTCAGGACGCCGCGCATCCAGGCGCACGACTCGGCCGAGGCCGCCTCATCCCGCCAGATCATCCCGAACAGCGCGGCCATCTCGCGCGGCGTACTGCTGTTGGTCCGTGCCGGGTCGAGCACCCGCAGACGCTTGATGTCCTCCGGATCGAGGAACGGCCAGCCGTGACCGCTGTCCTCGGCCATGCTCTCGAAGATGTCCCGGCAGCTCTGCCGCACTCGCGTGCCGTGCAGCCCGAACCCGGCGAGCATCGTGTTGACCGCGTCGCACCCGACTCGGGCCAGAAGCGCGTCGGCCGCGGTGTTGTCACTCAGCGTGATCATCAGGTAGGCCAGGTCACGCAGCGAGATCGTGACGTCGTCCAGCATCGCGGACAGGCCCGTGGGGCCGGTCACCCGATCGGCGGCCCCCACGGTCACCCGGCTCGCCGGATCGACCAGCCCGGCGTCGGCCTGACGGCAGAACTCCACCATCAGCGGCACCTTGAAGATCGAGGCGATCGACACCGGCTCGTCGGAGCCGAGCCCGATCTCCCGGCCCGAGCGCAGGTCGGCCACGTGCAGCCACCCGGTCACGCCCGCCGAGCCGAACAGGGCCGCCAGGTCCGGCTCGTTCATGCCAGCATCCCCGGCCTGCGGCTGATGTGCCGCACGGGCGCCGCCGCCTCGTCCGTCATCCCGGCGCTCTCTTTCAGCGTTCGTACGGCCACCGCCGAGAAACCGGTGACCGCGTCCGTCTCGATCCGCCAGGCCGTGGAGACCCGGGAACTGATCGGCGAGCCTAGCAGCGGGCGCCAGGCGAGCCCAGGCAGGTCCACCCTGGCCCCGAACGCCACCGCCACCCCGGCCAGCACCAGGCCGAGCCCGGCGCCCTGGTGCACCTGGGCGGGCACGTAGCCGTGGTGGCGGCACTCCGCCAGCGTCGCGGCGTGCAGCCCCGGCTCCCCCTCCTTGGGCGGCAGCAGCAGCTCGCGGCCCGCCAGGTCGGCCAGGTGCAGTTCCCCGGACCGGGCCAGCGGGTCCCCCTCGGCCAGCAGCACGCCGTGCGGCTGCACCAGCACCTGCCCGAAGCTCAGTCCCGGCGCGCTGATCGGGTGGCGCACGATGCCGACGTCGATGGCGCCCTCGCTCAGCGCGGCCACCTGGTCGGCCGTCCAGATCTCCGCGGGTGCGAGCCGTACGTCCGGGTTGCTCGCGCGGAAGCCGGCCACCAGGGCGGCGATCACCGCGGCGGCCAGGTCGGGCGGGACGCCGAGCTTGAGCACCGTGCCCGCGCCGTGGCGGACGAGCTCGCGCAGCCGGTCGGCCCTGGCGACGATCTCGCGGGCCTCGCCGACCAGCAGGCGGCCCGCCTCGGTCAGCCGGACCTGACGGGCGGAGCGGTCGAAGAGCCGCACGCCGAGCTCCTCCTCCAGGCGCTTGATCCGCTGGCTGAGCGGCGGCTGGGCCATGCCGAGCCGGATCGCGGCATTGCCGAAGTGGAGTTCCTCCGCCACCACGGTGAAGTAACGCAGATGCCGGACAAGGTCCATGACCAGCAACTATATCCGACTTTATATCTTTACATCATCCATATCGGTATTGGACACCACACGGCGGGCTCTGGTGTGCTCTGGCGGCATGGGGCCGCAAATGGGGACAAATTTCATGAATCTTCAGCCTGAGACGCTGCCCAGGCGAAGGCGCAGGTGGTGGCCGTGGATCACCGCCGCCGCCCTGGTGCTCGCTCTCACGACGGCCGGCACGCTCTGGGTGCTGCGGACGAAGGGCACGCCTGAGGAGACTGCCGACTCGTACCTGTCCGCCTGGTCCGTCCAGGACTATGCGCGGATGCGGGAGCTCGTCGCCGACCCGCCCGCCGACTTCGAGCGCCGGCACCAGCGCTTCCGCGCCGACCTCCAGCTCACCGGGGCGACCTTCAAGCGCGACGCGACCTCCACGGGCGGCGCGATCACCTTCCACGCCGGCCTCACCGGCCCGAGGAACTGGAAGTACGACGGCAAGCTCAAACTCCTGGAGCGCGGCGGCTCGTGGAAGGTCGCCTGGACCCCCGCCACCATCAACCCCTCGCTCAAGCAGGGCAGATCCCTGCGGCTGATCACGGAGAAGGCCGCGACGCCGCCGGTCCTGGCGGCCGACGGCAGCCGCGTCGACACCCCGGACGCTCCCGGCTCGGTGCTGCAGCTCGTGGAAGGGCTCAAGCAGACCTATCCCGACCGGCTCGCCGACGGGCAGTCCCGCCGGATCGACCTCTACCAGGGCGAGGAGTTCCTCCAGACGGTGGTCAAGCCGGACGAGAAGGAGCCGCTGCGCACCACGATCGACCTCAAGGTGCACCGGGCGGGCGCCGCCGCGCTCGACGGCGTGCGGAAGCCGGCCTCGCTGGTCGCCATCCGGCCGTCGACCGGCGAGATCCTTTCGGTGGTCAACAAGCCGGGCGGGTTCAACCGGGCACTGCTCGGCAAGTACCCGCCCGGCTCGACGTTCAAGGTCGTGACCGCCTCCGCGCTGGTCGCGGACGGGGCGAAGCCCGACGAGCAGGTCGAATGCCCGGCCGAACAGAACATCGGCGGCTTCCCCTTCCACAACGCCGGCTTCCACGACTACGGCCGGCTCTCCTTCCGCGACGCCTTCGCCCACTCGTGCAACACCACGTTCGGCGCGATGGGGGTGGCGAAGCTCGGGGACGGGCGGCTCGCCGAGGTGGCCGCCGGCTTCGGATTCGGTTCCGCGATCACGCCGGGTGTGCCGGCGGTGAAGGCCGAGTTCCCCGCGCCCAAGGACGACACCGACCTCGCCTCCGCCTCCATCGGGCAGGGCAGGGTGCTGGCCAGCCCGCTCAACATGGCCTCGGTCGCGGCCGCCATCGCCGACGGCTCCTGGCGTCCGCCCCGCCTGGTCGCCCAGGAGCTGATGCCGGACCGCACGCTCCGGCCGCGCCCGCTGGAGGACGGCGTGGTGCGGGCCCTGCGCGAGCTCATGCCCGCCGTCGTCACCGACGGCACCGCGCACGCGGTGAAGTTCCCCTCCGGCACTGCGGGCAAGACCGGGACGGCCGAGTACGGCTCCGGCAAGGAGCCGCCCGCGCACTCCTGGTTCATCGGCTACCGGGGGGACCTGGCGTTCGCGGTGATCGTGGAGGGCGGCGGCGCCGGCTCCGCGGTGGCGGCCCCGATCGCGGCCCGCTTCCTCAACGCGCTGAGCTGACCCGCCTCCGCTTCACCACCGCCCCGCTCCGATCGGCCCGGCCAAGCGGCCGACCGGCCCGGCTCAGGGGCTGACCGGCTTGCGGTCCACCGGTGTGGTGAGGCTGGCGACCGCGGCCACCACCTCTGAGGCGTTGGACAGGTCGGGCAGCACGAGGTCGGCCCCGGCCTCGCGCAGCTCGCCGGCCATCGACCGGCCGGAGGTCACCCCGATCATCGCCGCCCCACCGATCTTGGCGGCCTGTACGTCACGCGTCGAGTCCCCGATGACCACGGTGTTGGCCGAGGTGAACGGCACCCCGAAACGCGCCTTGGCCCGCCCTTGGGCGACCTGGAGCAGCGACGCCTTGGGGTAGACCTCCTCGCCGTAGCCGCCGAGCTCGAAGTCGATGTACTTCTCGAGCCCGAACGCCTTGAGCTTGTGCACGGCGTTGCTCTTGATCGTGCCGGTGAGCACCGTCTGGACCACGCCGTCGAGTTTGGCGACGGCCTTGAGCGCCTCCTTGGCGCCCGCCATCGCGCGGCCCTCGGTGGCCAGGCGCTTGCGCCGGTCGGCGAACGCCATCGCCAGCGCGGACAAGAACCGCGGCAGGGTGTCGTCCTCGGTGACGATGCCGTTGACCGCGAGGGTCTCGAAGACGATCTCGGAGTCGGGCCGACCACGCGCCGGCGCCAGTTTGAGCATCGGGCGCCCGGTCACGGCGCGGAACGCCTCGGCGTAGGCGTCCCTGGTCACTATCGCGACGTCGACCAGTGTGAGGTCGATGTTCCAGAGCACAAGGCGTTTGATGGCGACCTCCTGAAGGGGACCCAGCCAGGGTACGGCCATCCGCCGGGCCAGGACGGCCGGCGACGCGATTCAGGCATACGTGAGCGCTTGCGCGAGGGTGTCGACGACCGGCAGCCCGGTGGCCTCCAGCTCGGCGCGCGTGGTCATGCCGCCGGTGTAGAGGACGGCCCTGGCGCCCACGTGCTTGGCGGCGAGCCCGTCGTCGACGCTGTCGCCGATCACCAGGATCTCGCGGGCCTCGACGTCGATGGCCTCGATGTGGGCGGTCAGGTGCGCGGCCTTCTCGCCACCCGTCAGCCCCACCAGACCGTCGACCCTGGTGAAGTGCCGGGTGATGCCGAAGGACTCGATCAGCGGCACCAGGTGGGTGTGCGGGGCCATCGAGCAGAGCGACTGGGTGCCCGTCCAGCTGGTGAGTGACAGCTCGGCGTCGGCGGCCAACTGACAGGCCACGCTGAGGCGGAAGTAGTGCTCGTGGAAGCCTTCGTCCAGCAGCTCCCACTCGCCCTCGTTGAGCGGGCGGCCGAGCAGCCGCTCGTAGGCGACCCAGATGGGCCGGGTGTAGACCGCGCGGAATTCGTCCGCGGTCAGCGGCGGCAGCTCGTACGGCCTGAAGACCTCGTTGGTGGCTCCGACAACGGCGTCGATGTCGTGGAACAGCGTGCCGTTCCAGTCCCAGATGATGTGCTTTGTCATGTCACGATCAGTTTAACCGGCGGGTGTGACATCCCGATGAACGGTGAAGCCGCAGCCCGTTGGCCGCGGCTTCACCCGTGACTGCGAGTCAGACCCGCGTGGCTAGCCGCAGGCCTTGGAGGTGGTGCCGGAGCCGTTCTGGCCGCCCTGGCCGGAGCCGAACACCACGCTGGCACCGCCCCAGGCGCACATGTTGTTGCCGTACAGCATGTTGCCCCAGTGACGGCCGCCGTTGCCCTGCTTGAAGGAGAACCGGTCGTACCTGTCGTCCGTGTAGACGCTGATGGTGCCGTGCGCGGACGAGGCCGTCCTGATCTCGATCCAGTTGGTCTTGCACCTGCTCGACCACCAGAGCTGGATCGTGCCGACCTTGCCTTCGATGCGGTTGCTGAGCGACGCGCTCCGCACCACCTGGGCCGCGTTGCCGCAGCCGGTCTTGTAGGGGTCCTTGTGGTCGTAGTAGTAGTGCTTGGGGGCCGCCTGCGCGCTGACGGGAGCGACCGTGAGGAGGGCCGCCGCCACCGCGCCGACCGCGATGGCCGTTACTCGGAACTTCACCTGGAACCGACTCCTTGAGCTGGGGATGGGATCCGTGGGGAACTTAGCGATAAGCCTCAGGAGACGGTCAAGGTTCGGTGATCTATTTAACGTGTTCCTAACGTTACTCTATGAGATCAGGGATCTCCTGCGTGGCGAACCACATGAGCTCATGCGCCTCGGCGCCGTCCACGGTGAAGCGGGCGTCGTCGTCGCCTCCGTCGGCGGCGGGAAGGGCGGCGATCGCGGCCTGGATGTCGGCGACCGCGTAGAGGTCGTCCACGTGGACCGCGGCCACCTTGGCCATCGGCACCGGCTCCGCCACCCGTACTCTGGCCCGTTCTTCCAGGTCGGCGCCTATGGAGAGGGCGCCGTCCGGCACCTCGGCGACGACGACCAGGCGGCGGGAGCCCGCCTCGACTCCGTCGGCGTGGTCGGCGGCCAGCATGCGCAGCGAGGCGCGGGCCGCCTCGGTGAGTGCCACGTATTCGAGCTCCTCGGTGTCTCCCGAGGCGTACCACTCGGTCAGCGCGGGGGTCACCGCGTAACCGGTCAGCGGGGCCGGGCCTAGCTCTCCCGCCTCGACCGCTCGGGTCAGGGCGGGGAGCGTGCACGGCAGATAGACGCGCATCACGAACCTTTCACAACATGCAAGGGGGCTCTATCATGCCCGTCGCAACGGAAGTTGGAGCAGAGACTCGAGTTCCGTGATGGTCGAATCGGCGTCGCGGTGGTGGATGCCCGCCATGCCGAGCCCCCGCGCGGCCACGATGTTGGCCTCGATGTCGTCGATGAACACGCACGCCTCGCCGGGCAGCCCGACCCTGCCGAGCGCGTGCTCGAAGATGCGCGGCTCAGGCTTGCGCATGCCGACCTCGCCGGAGATCACGATCGCGTCGAAGAGCTCGTCCCAGCCGTCCCGGGGATAGACGTTGGACCAGGAGTTGGACAGCAGGCAGGTCTTGAAGCCGTTGCGTTTGACGTCGTGCAGCATGTCGTACATCGCGTCGACCCGCTCGAAGCCGGCGAACATCCGCTCCAGCAGCCCCTCGGCCTCGGGCGACACCCCGTCGACGGTCCGCAGCCGGGCGGCCAGGTCGCGCTCGAACGCGGCCCCGTCCAGCTCCCCGCGCTCCAGCGCGTGCACGACGCTCTCCTGGTCACCGCCGTAGGCCTGGTCGATCAGCTCGCGCATGACGGATCGGTAGTGGGCGTCGTCGATGCGATCCGCCTCGATCCACTTGCCGATGGACACGGAGAGACTGGTCGTGAGCACGCCACCCCAGTCGATCAGCACCCCTGTGATCAAGGTCCCTCCTTGGAATCCCGTTCTAGGGTAGTAGAGCGTCGCACATCCCACGGTGACCGGCACAAACCCCTGATAAAGGACAAGCAAATTGCCCGGCTATGGTGAGGTTCCATTGAGCTGACCCCCGGAAGGGACCGCCGTGCGTACGACGATCCTGATCACCTCGGATGAGTTCAAAGCTCCAGGGACGGAGTTGTTCGACTTCGACCCGATACTCCCCGGCGGCCCGGAGTGGCTGACCAAGCCCGTACTTCTCGCTCTGCTCTCCTCGGCCCTGATCATCGCCTTGTGCTGGGCCGCCTTCGCCAAGCCGAAACTGGTCCCCAGAGGCTGGCAGAACGCCGGCGAGTACGCCTACATGTTCGTCCGCGAACAGATCGCCAGGCCCAACCTCGGCAAGGACGCCGACAAGTGGATGGGCCTGCTCCTCACCGTCTTCCTGACCGTGCTGGTCTGGAATCTGATGGGCGTCATCCCGTTCATCCAGTTCCCCGTCGCCGCGAACATCTCCTTCCCCTTCGTGCTTGCGGTCAGCGTGTACGTCATCAAGGTCTACCTGGGTGTCAAGCACCACGGTGTCCACGGCTACCTGAAAGGCGTCGTGTACCTGGAGGGCCTGCCCGGCTGGGCCTACGGGATCTACGCCCCGCTGATCATCGCGGAGACCTTCATCAACTCGCTGTTCACGCACTTCATCCGGCTGTTCGCGAACATGTTCGCCGGCCATCTCCTCCTGGCGTTCTTCAGCTCGGTCGGCTTCTGGTTCCTGTTCGAGCGACTGACCGTGCTCGGCGCGGGCATCGGCGTCCTCGGCGTGGTGATGACGATACTGATGACCGCGTTCGAGATGTTCATCATGTTCCTACAGGCGTTCCTGTTCGCCCTGCTCGCCTCGATGTTCATCGCCAGCGGGCTGAAGGGCTCGCACTAACGCGCGACGCGGGCGGCCAGCCTGCGGTGCTCCGCGCCGCGGAGCACCTTGGCCGCCTGGGCGGCCGACGCCACGGGCGCCTTGGGCAGCAGGCCACGGCCCTGCTTGAGCTTGAGCAGCCGGGTCACCGACTCGTCGAGGCGCTGCTGCGAGATCTTGCCCGACTTCACCGCCGCCAGCACCGCGTTGTACGCCTTGGGCAGGTCGTTCGGCATGAGCAGCAGGTCGGCGCCCGCCTGGATGGCGCGCACGGGGATCTCGGCGTCGTTGTACTTCTTGCGCACCCCTTCCATGTTGAGCGCGTCCGTGGAGATCACGCCCTGGAAGCCGAGCTTGTTCCTGAGCAGCCCGGTCAGGATGGGCTTGGACAGCGTCGCGGGGTCGCGTGACGGGTCGAGCTTGGGGAAGACGATGTGCGCGCTCATCACGGCGTCGACGCCGGCGGCGATCGCGGCCTTGAACGGTGGCGCGTCGATCCGCTCCCACTGCTGCTTCGTGTGCTTGATCACCGGCAGCCCGGTGTGGCTGTCGATGTTGGTGTCACCGTGGCCGGGGAAGTGCTTGGCGGTGGCGGCGACCTTGGCGTCCCTGAAGCCCTTGACCGACGCGGCCACCATCTTGGCCACCTCACCCGGCTGGTCGCCGAAGGCGCGCTTGCCGATGACCGGGTTCCTCGGGTCGACGTTCACGTCGGCGACCGGGGCGAAGTCCAGGTTCACGCCGACCGCGCGCAGCTCCTCGCCGGTGGCCTTGGCCACGGCCCGCGCGAGCGCGGTGTCCTTGGTCGCGCCCACCTCCGAGGCGCCGGGGAAGTCGGTCATCAACGCGCCCATCCTGGACACCAGGCCGTTCTCCTGGTCGGTACCGATCAGGAGCGGGACACCCTTGGACGCCTGCTGCAGCCCGTTGGTCAGGTTGACGACCTGGTCGACGCCCTGGATGTTGGCCGGGAAGAGGATCACGCCGCCGAGGTGGTAGCGGGCGACCACCTTGGCCGGGGTCTGGACGCCGTATCTCGCCTGGTTCTCGCCCGACACGGTGCCGGGCGCCGTGCCGTACAGGACGGGCATGAACAGCTGGCCGACCTTCTCCTCCACACTCATCTTCGACACGACCAGCCGCAGATCGGCGCCCTCGCCGGACCGCGAGGGGCTCGGCCGGGACGGCTGGGTCGGCTGGGTCGTGGCCGGGGTCGCCACCTCGGGCCTCGTCGCCGGAGCGGCGCCCGCCGGAGCGCCACCACCACCGGCGCATGCCGCGAGAGCCATCACCAGGAGCCCGGTCGTACCTGTCCGTCGAAGCATGCCCCAACGGTATCCATGCCGCCGGGACGCCCGGACCACAAGCCGTCCTTCCGGCCTCCGGTCAGCGCTCCTGAACGCAGAGGCTCCTGAACGCAGAGGCTCCCAAACGCAGAGGCTCCTAGACGCCCAGCGGAACGAGGCCGGGCAGATGCGAGCGGGCCGCCGCGCGGGCGTGCGCCGGCGTACTGGCTCCCCGCGCCGCCTGCGCGGCGAGCTGGCACTGGTCCAGCGTGTGCGCGCCAAGCCCGGTCCGTACGGCGGGCAGCGCGGCGGCGCCCATGGACAGCGTGGTCACCCCGAGCCCCACGAACACACAGGCCATGGCCGGGTCGGCGGCCGACTCCCCGCAGACGCCGCACGGTTTGCCGTTGTCGGCGGCGGCCGTCGCGGTCATGGCGACGAGGTCGAGCAGCGCGGGCTGCCACGGGTCCTGCAACGAGCCCAGCGCGCCGGACTGACGGTCGGCGGCGAAGGCGTACTGCGCCAGGTCATTGGTCCCGATCGACACGAAGTCGACCACCGTGACCAGGCTCTCCGCCCGCAGCACCGCCGCCGGGATCTCGATCATCACGCCCGCCTGCGGGAGCCCTCTGGCGTGGCAGGCGTCGGCGAACCACTTGGCCTCCTTGGCCGTGGCGACCATCGGAGCCATCACCTGGAGCTCGGCCGCCGCCGTCCCCGCCCGGACCGCGGCCGCGCGGTCCACCGCCGCCGCCACGGACAGCGCTTCCAGCTGGGCGTCCATCACCTCGGGGAACTTCTCGAACAACCGCAGGCCACGCTCGCCGAGTGCCGGGTTCGGCTCGGGCGCGGCCGGCGGCAGGAACGCCAGCGGCTTGTCGGCTCCGGCGTCCAGCGTCCGCACCACCACCCTTCCGCCCGGGAAGGCCGCCAGCGCCGCCCGGTAGACCTGCTCCTGCTCCGCCACGGAGGGCGCCTCGGGCCGCCCGAGGAAGAGGAACTCGGTGCGATAGAGCCCGACCCCCTCCGCCCCGGCCGCCAGCGCCCCGTCGAGGTCGCCCGGGCCGCCGATGTTGGCCAGCAGTTGCACCAGGTAGCCGTCGCGGGTCCGGCCGGGGCCGCCGGTCGTCATCCGTTGCCGCCTGGCCTCGTTCGCGCCGACGTGCCGGGCCACGTCGGACTCGGTGGGCTCCAGGCGTACCTCTCCGGTGTTGCCGTCGACGAGCACCCGGGTGCCGGGCGGGATCTCGGTCGCGCCCGGACAGGCCACGACGGCGGGCACGCCCATCGCCCTGGACAGGATCGCGGTGTGGCTGGTCGGCCCGCCGCCCTCGGTCACGAACGCGGCCACGACGTCCTTCGACAGCAACGCGGTGTCGGCGGGCGCCAGATCGATGGCGATCAGCACATACGGCTCGCCCGTGCCGGGATCGGGAGGCGGGGCCGGCAGGGGGTGGCCGGTGAGGCGGGCGATCACGCGGTCCCTGATGTCGTCCAGGTCGGCGACGCGCTCGCCGAGATATCCGCCCGCACTAACCAGCATGTCCCGATATTTCGCGAAAGCTTGGTAGACCGCCCGGGGAGCCGCGATCCCCTCGTCGATCAGGGCCTTGACCCCCACCACCAGGCCGGGATCCTCGGCGATCAGCGCCTGGGCCTTGAGGATCTCCTTGGCCTCGCCGCCGGCCCGGTTGCCGCGGGCCTCCAGCTCTCCCGCCACCTGCCGGAGGGCGGCCACCGCCCGCTCCCGCTCCGGCTCCGGCGGGCCCTCGTACGTGGAGCCGGGGGCAGGCTCGGGTACGGCGCCGGTCAGCACGTACGCGGCACCCAACCCGATCCCCGGGCTGACCCCGGCCCCCCGCAGGTTCATGGGGTCCCGGCGATCGCCGCGAGCTGGTCGAGCACCTCGTCGGCGCCCTCGCCCTCGGCCCTGATCACGATGTCCTCGCCCTGCCGGACGTCCAGCCCCAGGATCTGCAGGATGCTCTTGCCGTTGACCGGCGTGCCCCCCACGCCCTTGGTCACGGTGATGTCCATCGGGGCCTTGACGGCGGTCTGCACGAACGTCGCCGCCGGGCGGGCGTGCAAGCCCACTTCCGCCGCCACGGTGACCTTGCGCTCGGCCATGTACTCCTCCTTGTCCACCGGTCCGGACCACCCGGACTCAGATCGTGCTAATCCCAGAGAAAAAGCTCGTCTCCGGCGAGTACCGACCCGCCGGCCATGGCCGTCACCGACCCGGCGGGCGCGTCGAGCGCCACCACCGGGCAGACCGGCGAGCGGCCACCGGCCTCGATCGCGGCCGGGTCCCAGGCCACCACGGGCTGGCCCGCGCACACCCTGTCACCCTCGGCCGCGAGAAGCTCGAACCCCTTCCCCTTCAGCTGAACCGTATCGATGCCCAGGTGCACCAGCACGCCCTTGCCGTCGTCCCCCACGATGACATAGGCATGCGGATGCAATTTCATGATTTTTCCTGTTATCGGGGCTACGGCCGTGCCCGGTCCCCGCGCTGGATCTATCGCCGTTCCCGGCCCGACCATGCCCGCGGAGAACACCGGATCGGGCACGGCCGACAGCCCGACGGCCACCCCCTCGACCGGGGCGAGAACAGTCGTCATGGTCTCGCCCTCTAGCCGATGATGTCCTCGATGTCGCTGGCGATCGTGTCCGCCTCGGGCCCGACGACGACCTGCACCACGTTGCCCGCGGCCATGACGCCGTGCGCGCCCGCCGCCTTGAGCGCGGCCTGGTCGACCTTGGAGACGTCACGCACCTCTGTCCGTAGCCGGGTGATGCAGGGTTCGATGTCGATGATGTTGCCGGCACCGCCGAGCCCCGCGATGATCGCGCTGGCATCAGCCGCCATCCGTCCTCCTCGTACGTTACGACCAGGCTAAACGTCAGTCGGTCTGGGTCACCTTGTTGAGCCCGCGCGGCGCGTCGGGATCGATGCCCAGCCTCCTGGCCAGCGCCTCGGTGAGCAACTGCCCCGGCACGATGAGGCCCATGGGCGCGACCCACTCGGGCAGGTCCGGGCCGTTGAGCGCCGCCGTGCCCGCGTGGGCCAGCGCCGGACCACCGCCGATGGTGAAGGCCGCGGCGCCCGCGGCGACGACGCGCTCGGCCAGCGCCACGGTCCCGGACAGCGTCGGGCTGTTCTCGGCGGCGACCAGCAGCGCGGGGGTGTCGGCGTCGACCACGGCGATCGGCCCGTGCAGCAGGTCGGCGTACGACAGGCCCATGGCGTGCAGGTAGCACGCCTCCTTGAGCTTGAGCGCGGTCTCCAGCGCGGTGGAGAAGGCCAGGCCGCGGGCGGAGACCACGGCCCCGGGCTTGTCGGCCAGGCCCTCGACGACCGCGTCGAGGTCACCAGGCTCGGCGATCAGCTTCTCGACCGCGTCCGGGACCCGCTGCAGGTCGGCCGCGTCCACGTCGGCGCCGAGGCCGAGCGCGAGCACGGCCAGCGCGGCGAGCTGGGTGGTGTAGGTCTTCGTGGCGGGGACCGCCTTCTCCTCGCCCGCCAGCGTGCACAGCGCCAGGTCGGCGGCCTGGGCGAGCGGGCTGTCCGGACCGCCGTTCGTCACGCCGACCGTCCTGGCCCCGCAGTCCTTGGCCCAGGTCAGCGTCTCGACGATCTCCTCGGTCCGGCCCGACTGCGAGATGGCCACGGCCAGCACGCCGTCGAGGTCCAGCTTGCGCTTGTACGTCGTCGCGACGGACGGGGCGGCGAGCGCGGCCAGCCGGCCCGCGTGGGCTTCGACCAGGTAGCGCCCGTAGACTGCGGCATTGTCGGAGGTGCCACGCGCGATGAACAGCAGTTGCCGGGTCTGCTCACCCAGCGCTCTCACCTCGCCGATCCTGGGGAGCAGGGAGTCGAGCGTGGCCCGCAGAGCCTGGGGTTGCTCAGCGATCTCGCTGCGCATCTTGGTGGTCATCATCCCTCAAATCGTTACCGTGCAGACTTGACCCTGTTTTACGACATGTGGTCTAGTCCGGACTAGACCAGTACGAACCATAGCCCATTGCCCAGGTCAGATCGAGGGGAGGATCCGTGGCGCACATAGATCCGGACAGCCCGGTGCCCAAGTACTTCCAGCTCCGCGAGATCCTGCTGGATCTCATCGACAGTGACGAGCTGAGCATCGGCGCGGCGATCCCGTCCGAGCGCGAGCTCTGCCAGCGCTTCGGCCTGTCCAGGATGACCGTCCGGCAGGCGGTCGACCACCTGGTGTCCGAGGGCCGGCTGCACCGGGTTCCCGGCAAGGGCACGTTCGTGGCCAGGCCCAAGATCGAGCTCGCGCTGCAGCTCACGTCGTTCACCGACGACATGCGGGCGCGCGGCATGGAGCCGGGCTCGCGCGACCTGGACAGAAGGGTCGTACGCGCCAGCGCCCATCTGGCCAAGGAGCTGGGCATCCAGCCGGGCGAGGAAGTGCACTTCATCGAGCGGCTGCGGACCGCCGACGGCGAGCCGCTGTCCATCGAGCGGGCGCACATCCCGGTCAAGCTCGCCCCCGACCTGGCCGAGCACGACCTGTCCGGCAGGTCACTCTACGAGCTGCTGGAGAGCCGCTACGGGCTGGTCATGGACGCCGGCGAGCTGACCATCGACGGGGGCATCGCCGATCCGAGCGACGCCGACCTGCTCAAGCTCGCCCGGGGCGGGGCCGTACTACTGTTGCAGCGCAGATCCTTCTCCGGCGGCGTCTGCGCGGAGCTGGGCGTGTCCACCTATCGCGCGGACCGCTACCAGCTGCGCACCATTCTGGAAACGCCCACCAGACGGGGCTGAGGGCCCGATCCGGAGGAACCCCCGGTGAACGAGACCACCGCCGCCAGGCCTTCGCCGTTCTCACGCGTGATGAACGTGCTCCAGCGGCTGGGCCGCTCGCTCATGCTGCCCATCGCCGCCCTGCCCGCAGCCGCGCTGCTGCTCCGCTTCGGCCAGCCCGACATGCTCGGCTCCAACGGCGCCGACCCCGGCGGCCTGGCCGACGTGGCCGGCTTCGGCTGGATGAACCAGGTCGCCGAGGTGCTGGCCGCCGCCGGTGCGGCGCTGTTCGAGAACCTGCCGCTGCTGTTCGCGGTGGGGGTGGCGATCGGGTTCGCCCGCAAGTCCGACGGCTCGACCGCGCTCGCCGCGGTGGTCGGCTACCTGGTGTTCGACCGCGTGACCAAGGTGATGTTCTTCGGCTCGGCCATCAGGAACACGGTCCTGATCAGGGCGGAGCAGCCTCAGGGCATCAAGGAGATCATCAACTACGGCATGCAGAATCCCACCCAGGTGCTCGGCGGCATCATGATCGGGCTGGTCACCGCCATGCTCTGGCAGCGGTTCCACCGGATCAAGCTGCCGTCCTGGCTGGCCTTCTTCGGCGGGCGCCGGTTCGTACCGATCATCACCTCGATCGCGGCGCTGCTGCTCGGCGTGCTGATCGGCTGGGTGTGGCCGATACTCGGCGAGTGGATCGGCCACGCGGGCGAGGCCCTGACCACGCTCGGGCCGCTGGGCACCGGCATCTACGGCCTGATCAACCGGCTGCTGATCCCGCTCGGCCTGCACCACTTCGTGAACTCGATCGTCTGGTACGTGGTCCCTCAGTGCGAGGTCGGCGGCCAGGTCCTCGGCGGCGACTGGAACTGCTACTTCGGCGGCGCCCCGCACTCCGGCCAGTTCATGGCCGGGTTCTTCCCGATCATGATGTTCGCGTTGCCGGCCGCCGCGCTGGCCATGTGGCGGGCCGCGCCTCCGCACCGTCGGGCGGCCGTGGGCGGCATCATGCTGTCGGCCGGGCTGGCCTCGTTCGTCACCGGCATCACCGAGCCGATCGAGTTCGCGTTCATCTTCGTGGCACCGGTGCTGCTGGTCGTACACGCGGTGCTGACCGGTCTGGCGATGGCGCTCACCACACTCATCGGCGGGCAACTGGGCTTCGGCTTCTCCGCGGGACTGCTCGACATGCTCCTCAACGCCAGCAAGTCGAACACCCATAATCTGCCGGGGATCCTGTTGCTGGGAGTGATCTATGGGGTGGTCTATTACGTGGTGTTCACTTTCCTCATCCGCAAACTCAACATCCTGACCCCCGGTCGCGAGCCCGAACCTGACGTCGACTCGGGCGAATAACTTCCATTTTTTACGGCAAGCCCGGTGAGCCCCACCCGCCATACAGGGCTGAGATCTGTCCAGGGGCACGCTCCTCCGGTGGAGGTGGCTGGGCGCCGAGACGCGCGTCTTCTTGGCCGGGGCCTACCGCCCAGGCGGTAATGGAGCATCGGGGTGGGCCGGATCCGTTCTGGACGGGCCGGTGGCAGGGTGGGCTGGACCGAAATTTTGCTGGACCACTCCAGCTTTCGGTGATCTTGTTCGCCAATCACCTCGAATCGGCGGCCCAGGCGGGAAAGTTGGTGGCCGATGTATTCGGGGGCGGGGCCGGAAACTCTATGTATCGATCCCTCTCCCCCTATGACATCGGAGGACCCATGTCATCTCTTCCGCACGCCGCCGCCGTTCCCGACCCGCTCGTGTGGGGGCCGCCGGGGGCCATCCCCGACGAGCGCAAGCTGAGGTCGCTCGGACAGGCACTGGCCGAGGTGCTCGCGGGACGGCGGCCGGCTGAGAGTGTCGCCGACCGGTTCACCGAGCGGGCCTACCGTGAGCTCGTCAGGGCGGGGCGGATGATCGACGCGAAACGGCCGCCGTTCGTGGGGAGCCCGCATGTGAAGGAGCCCAAGGACGGCGCGGTGGAGATGTGCCTGCTCGTCCATTGCGGCGAACGCAGCCACGTGCTGGCCGTCCGGCTGGAGCGACGCGGCGTGCAATGGCTGTGCACGGACTTCGAGACGGCCTGACGCGGCATTTGAGACGGCCATTCGAGACGGCCCGAATCGGCTATTCGAGACGGCCTGACGCAGCACGTGAAAGAGGCCCCCGCCGGGCGGCGAGGGCCTCTTTCACGGCACTGGGCGTTGTTACGCCTCGGTGTGCTTGGGGTCGCCGTGGCAGCGCTTGTACTTCTTGCCCGAGCCACAGGGGCAGGGCGCGTTGCGCTCGACGTTGCCGTAGGCGGCGCGCTCGGCCGACGTGCTGCGGACCCGGGTGTGCTCGACCTCGCCCGCCTCGCCCGGCGCGGTGTATTCGAGCTCGGCGGGCCGCTCGGGCCCACGCAGGCCGCGCGCGATGATCGAGCGGGTCTCCGCCATCATCGCGTCCTCTTCCTCGACGATCGGGTTCTCCTGAACCTCGACCTCGATGTTGAACAGGAAGCCGACCGAGTCCTCCTTGATGCCCTCCAGCATCGCGGCGAACATCTCGAAGCCCTCGCGCTGGTACTCGATCTGCGGGTCCTTCTGCGCGTAGGCCCGCATGCCGATGCCCTCGCGCAGGTAGTCCATCTCGTAGAGGTGCTCACGCCACTTGCGGTCGAGGACCGACAGGATGACGCGGCGCTCGAACTCGCGGGTGGCGTCGGCGCCGAGCTCCTCCTCACGCCTGGCGTAGGCCTCCAGCGCGTCCTTCTTCACCTTCTCGGAGATCAGCTCGGCGGTGAGCTCCTCGCGGCTGCCGGCCTCCTCGACGACGTTGTCGATGGTGAGCGTGACGGGGTAGAGCTCGCCGAACGCCTTCCACAGCTTGTCGAGGTCCCACTCCTCGGCGAACCCCTCGGCCGTGGCGCCGGCGACGTAGCCGTCGATCACCTCGCCGACGAAGCCGCGCACCTGCTCGTGCAGGTCGGCGCCCTCCAGGACGCGGTGGCGCTCGGCGTAGATCACCTTGCGCTGCCGGTTCATGACCTCGTCGTACTTGAGAACTTCCTTGCGGATCTCGAAGTTCTGCTGCTCGACCTGGTGCTGGGCGGAGGCGATGGCCTTGGAGACGATGCCGGACTCGATCGGCTGGTCGTCCGGGATGTTGAGCCTCGTCATGATCATCTCGACCCGGGCCGAGTTGAACAGGCGCATGAGGTCGTCGCCCAGCGAGAGGTAGAAGCGCGACTCGCCCGGGTCGCCCTGACGGCCGGAGCGGCCACGCAGCTGGTTGTCGATGCGGCGCGACTCGTGGCGCTCGGTGCCGAGAACGTAGAGGCCGCCGATCTGGGTGACCTCGTCGTGCTCGGCCTTGACGGCCGCCTTGGCCTTCTCCAGCGCCTCGGGCCACGCCTTCTCGTACTCTTCGGGCGTTTCGAGCGGGTCGAGGCCGCGCTGGCGCAGCTCCAGGTCGGCGCGGAACTCGGAGTTGCCGCCGAGCATGATGTCGGTGCCTCGACCGGCCATGTTGGTGGCCACGGTGACGGCGCCCTTGCGGCCCGCCTCCGCGACGATCGCGGCCTCGCGCGCGTGGTTCTTCGCGTTGAGCACCTCGTGCGGAACGCCGCGGCGCTTGAGCGCCTTCGACAGCCGCTCGGACTTCTCGACCGAGGTGGTGCCGACGAGCACCGGCTGGCCGGCCTCGTAGCGCTCCTTGATGTCCTCGACGACCGCGGCGAACTTGGCGTCCTCGGTCTTGTAGACGACGTCGGCCTGGTCCTTGCGGATCATCGGACGGTTCGTCGGGATCGGGACCACGCCGAGCTTGTACGTCTGGTGGAACTCGTTCGCCTCGGTGACGGCCGTGCCGGTCATGCCGGACAGCTTCTTGTAGAGGCGGAAGTAGTTCTGCAGGGTGACCGTGGCGAGAGTCTGGTTCTCGTCCTTGATCTTCACACCCTCTTTGGCCTCGATGGCCTGGTGCATGCCCTCGTTGTAGCGGCGGCCGTGCAGGATGCGACCGGTGAACTCGTCGACGATCAGCACCTCGCCGTCGGAGACGATGTAGTCCTTGTCCTTCTTGAACAGGTCCTTGGCCTTCAGGGCGTTGTTCAGGAAGCCGACCAGGTGGGTGTGCTCGGCCTTGTAGAGGTTGTCGATGCCGAGCCAGTCCTCGACCTTGGCGACACCGGACTCCAGGACGCCGACCGTGCGCTTCTTCTCGTCGACGATGTAGTCGCCGGTGCTCTCCTCGTCGGGCGACTTGGCCTCGACGCCCCTGCGCAGGCGGGGCACGATCTTGGCGAACTCGGTGTACCACTTACCCGACTGCTCCCCGGGACCGGAGATGATCAGCGGGGTGCGGGCCTCGTCGATGAGGATGGAGTCGACCTCGTCGACGATCGCGAAGTGGTGGCCGCGCTGCACGCACTCGTCCAGCGACCACGCCATGTTGTCGCGCAGGTAGTCGAAGCCGAACTCGTTGTTGGTGCCGTAGGTGATGTCCGCCTCGTACTGCTTGCGCCGCTCGTCGGGGGCCTGCCCGGACAGGATCATGCCGACTTCGAGGCCGAGGAAGCGGTAGACGCGGCCCATGTGCTCGGCGCCGACCTTGACCAGGTAGTCGTTGACCGTGATGACGTGCACGCCGTTGCCGGCGAGCGCGTTGAGGTAGGCGGGGAGGGTGCAGGTGAGGGTCTTGCCCTCGCCGGTCTTCATCTCCGAGATGTTGCCCATGTGGAGGCTCGCGCCGCCCATGATCTGCACGTCGAAGTGACGCTGGCCGAGCACGCGGCGGGCCGCCTCGCGCACGGTCGCGAACGCTTCGGGAAGCAGATCGTCGAGGGTTTCGCCAGCGTCGAGCCGCTGCTTGAATTCGTCCGTCAGGGCGCGCAACTCCGCGTCGGACAGGCTCGTGAAGTCGTCCTCGATGGAGTTGACCTGATCGGCGATCCGCTTGAGCTTGCGCAGGGTCTTGCCTTCGCCGGCGCGTAGGATCTTGTCGAGAATGGCTGCCACTTTATGTAAAGCTCCTCGCAGGTCTACCCCGGCGGCGCCGCCAGGAGGAGAGGCTGAGACAAACTTCCCCGTTGCCATCGTAGGCGGTTCCGCAACCAGACACAGCCACCGCGACGACGAGAGCGTCGGGCACGTCTGGGAGAATGGGGTTAGGCAGAGCGTATGCCGGTAAGACGCCGGTTCGCACCATTAGCGGGATATCCGGTAAAGGGAAGGATTTGTGATGGTTGAGGGGCGCAAGTCAGAGCATGCGGAGAATCTCGGCAGCCATGGCGGCCGTGCGTCCTCATGGCTCGCGGTGACCGTGATGGTGCTCGGCACCGTCGTCGCCGGCTATGGGTTGACCGCCGCCAACTGGACGCTCGTCTGGATCGGGGCCGGGGTGTTCGTCGTGGGCGCAATCCTCGCCCTCGTCTTCGACATCGTCACCGACGTCGTGATCGACGCCCCCCGAGCCGGACTGCGCGCGGAAGACCACCGCTGAACCACTGCCTCACCTCCGCCCCACCTCCGCCGGCGGATGCGGCCACCGCTCACCCCCGGGACATAACGGGCGGCAACCGCCAAACCGCCGCATCCATGGACAGACGCGGAGGGTCGCCGCCCAACCTCCGAGACGGAGGCGAGACAGGCCCCGCCGCTGATGCGTACGTCTCGCGGCGGGCCGCCGTTTCTGTCGGTGCCCGCCGCTAGCATTCGCGGCATGCCTAGCCGTACCAATGTGCTGATATGACGGATCTGACGGCCGACGAGGCGCGGCGGATCATCCTGCGGGCCCAGGGCCTGCTCGGCGGCGCGGACGCGCGCCGGGGCGGCGTGCACGGCATGCTCCGCAGGCTCGGCGCCATCCAGCTCGACACCATCTCCGTTCTGGCCCGCTCCCACGAACTGGTCGCCTACGCGCGCCTGGGCGCGGTGGGCAGGCCCAAGGTCGAGCGCGCCTACTGGCACAACCCCGCCCAGAGCTTCGAATACTGGTGCCACGCCGCCTGCATCCTGCCGATCGAGCACTGGCCCCTCTACGCCTTCAGGCGGCGCGCCTACCGCGACCGCCGCTACCGCTGGCACGAGGTCCCCGACCACGTCGACAAGCTGCGGGATCAGGTACGCGACTCGGGCCCCCTCACCACGTCGGACGTCGGCGGCGCCAAGAACGGCGGCCCCTGGTGGGACTGGTCCGACTCGAAGATCGGCCTGGAGTGGCTGCTCGACATCGGCGATATCGTCTGCAGCCGCCGCGTCGGCTGGCGCAGGGTCTACGACCTGTCCGAGCGGGTGGTCCCCGCCGAGCTCCTGGCCGAGGACCTCTCCGACGAGGAGTGCATCGTACGGCTGGCGGCCATAGCCGGCGCCTCGCTGGGCGTGGCGACCAGGGGTGACCTGATCGACTTCCTGCGGCTCAAGGGGAGGTTCGCCGCGATCCTCGACGAGGTGCTGCTCAGCGGGGCCACCGGGCTGGTGCCCGTACACGTGACCGGCTGGCCCTCGACCAGGGGGCAGACCAACGCGTGGGCCGATCCGGCGGGCCTTGCGTCGGCGCCGCGCGGCCGGCACCGCACGACGCTGGTGTCGCCGTTCGACTCGCTCATCTGGCATCGCGGCCGGACCGAGCGGGTCTTCGGCTTCAACTACCAGCTCGAGCTCTACGTGCCCAAGCACAAGCGGGTGCACGGCTACTTCACGATGCCGGTGCTGGCCGGCGGCCGGCTGATCGGCCGCGTGGACCCGGCCCGCGAGGGCACCACCCTGGTGGCCAGGCAACTCAGCCTGGAGCCCGGCCTCACCGCCGCCAAGTGGGCCGACGCCCTGCGCGACGCCCTGTGGTCAGCGGCCGAGTGGGTGGGCTGCGACGCCGTACGAGTCGAACGCGCCGACCCCACCCTCATCACCCACCTGGAAGCACCCGCCGACTGACCACGACCCTCGTCGCCTACTTGACGACAGACACCACCTCGGTCACCCACCAGGGCACGAGCATCACCTGACCACCGCGCTCGTCGCCTATCCAGCGGCGAGTGCCGTCAGAACGCCGTCCTCCGCACCCGCGGGGCACGAGCACCGGCTGACCGCTACCCTCCGCACCCGTTCGGGACGGACACCGGGTGATCGTCACCCTTCACCGCCCGCCCGGGGCGCACCAGGTTACGCCAGGCGCCGGCGGCGGCCTGCGGGCGCCAGCCAGGGCGGCTCGGGTGCGCTCGCCCGCCCGCGCAGACGCGCTCCGCGGTGGCGCGTCGGATGCCCAGGGCGCGCGTCGGATGGTCGCCACCCGTCGCACCCGTCGGGGGCTGGGCGTTCGCCACCCGTCGCACTCCGTGGGGGGCCGGGTGTTCGCCATCCGTCGCCGCCTCGGCGGGGGCGTCAGGTGATTTCCAGCATGCGTTCGCGCACCGCGTAGACCACGGCCTCCATGCGTGAGTGGAGTTGCAGCTTGTCGAGGATGTTGCGGACGTGGTTCTTGACCGTGTTCTCGGAGATGAAGAGCTGCTTGGCGATCTCGCGGTTGTTCATCCCCTTGGCCACCAGGCGCAGCACCTCCATCTCGCGTTCGGTCAGCCGGGGCACGGGGAGCTGGGGTGGGCGTTCGCTCTCTTTCTTGCTCATGTTCGCGAACTCGTTGATGAGTTTGGCGGCCATGGCCGGATTGATGAGCGACTGGCCTTCGTGTACTCCGCGCACGGCGGCGGGGACGTCGTTGATCTGCACGTCCTTGAGCAGATAGCCGGTCGCGCCCGCCTTGATGGCCTCGAAGAGGTCTTCTTCCTCGTCGCTGACCGTCAGCATGATGATGCGGGTGCTCGGCACGGAGGCCTTGATGCCCTTCGCCGCCTCGATGCCGTCCTGTCGCGGCATGCGTACGTCCATGAGCACCACGTCGGGCATGAGGCGGTCGGCCATTTCGACCGCCTCGTGCCCGTCGCTGGCTTCACCGACCACCTCGATGTCCGGCTCGGCGGCCAGCGCCAGAGCCAGGCTCCGCCTGATCAACTCGTGATCGTCCACGATCAGGACGCGGATCGGCTCGCCTCCTGACGCGCGGGCCTCGCCAGACTCCGTCACCAGGCCTCCTCGATCAGCCTCGCGACTGCCTTCTCCGCGGTTCGCTCGCTCATCACCTGACTGAGCTCGCTCACGTCTCCTCCTCGTCGGGGGGCCAGAGCCGTTGGACCGCCAATGATGGCACGTCTAACGCGGTCCTAGGGTGGTCGAGAAGATCTTTTAGCGCGCTGTCACGGCTCTACGAGCCGCAGCACGCCGTAGTTATAGCCGCGCCGGTTGTAAACGACACACGGCTGGCCACTCTCCTTGTCACGGAACAGGTAGAAGTCGTGGCCGACCAGCTCCATCTCAAGGAGAGCCTGGTCGATGGTCATTGGTTCCGCTTTGTGGTGTTTCTCCCGTACGATGAGCGGCCCGTCGCCCTCCATCTCGATCGGGACGATGTCGTCGTACTGCTTGTCATCGGGTAGCTGATCTTCTTCGAACTCGGGGACGGCCTCGGCCTCGACCTCGCGGGGTGCCAGGTCGGCGACTTCGGGGAGCGTCGCGGTGAGCTCCGCGACGGAGGGCGGGCAGTGGTTGCCGTGATGCACTTTGCGCCGGTCGGAGAGCCGCCTGAGGCGACCTTCCAGTTTGTCCAGCGCCATGTCTAGGGCGGCGAATCGATCGTCGGCGGAAGCCTCCGCACGGATGGCGGGTCCTCGAGAGTGAATGGTCAGCTCGACGCGCTCTCGCTGGCTGGCGATGCGCGGATTGCGCTCCTTCGACACCTCCACATCGACTCGAATGAGCTTGTTGTCCAGACGCTCGATCCTGGCCAGCTTGGTCGTCACCTGGTCTCGGAACCGATCACTCACTCCTGTGTGCCGGCCCTTGACGATGATGTCCATGCAACAGCCCCCCTTCGTCTAACGACTGAGAAAGAGCGCCCGACGACGTTCTTGCCGGGCGGGGTCTTCCGTCTGCCTCTCTGCTGTCACCGTTACCCTCTTCCGACGTTCCGTCACCGGGATCTCGGGTGGCACCCGCCCGGCCGACCTGGTCTTCGACCCCACATCCGCCTGCTGAGGATTTCGCGGCTCTGATGCCACTACTGCCCTTCTCTCCTGACGGGGGACATCTGGACCCCCGGGAAGGCAGGACTTACCCCTAAGCCGCACCGTGATCGGTCGACAAAGAGTCGCCTTACGTGGACCGTTTTGCCTGCGGCTGGCATCGGCTAGCAGAGCCGGGAGCCCCGACCCTGCGCAACCACGGACCCGAACGGGTGCCATGTCAGAACGCTATCCGGATCGCGACCGAATGTCAGCCTACGGATCGGGCAAACGATCACTTTCTGTGATTTTTCACCAGTGTGACGGGCATGATGCGTGCCCTTTTCTGCATACGGCCGCCTATATATCCGTCCCATCGTGGAGTGCTGAGCTGCCCCGCCGCCGCTCGGTGGGCAGTGACATGTGGCCTCCAGGTCAGGGCCGACAAATAGATCTTTCTTTACCCAGGGTGACCGTAATGGATTTCAAGATCTTCGGCGTGTCGCGGCGACGGTGACCGCCAGGAGGACTTCGACGCCGTTCGCCCGGAGTGTCCTGGCCGCTTCGGCCAGGGTGGAGCCCGTCGTCACGATGTCGTCCACGAGCAGCACAGAGGCCGCTGGGCGGGCCTTCCCTGCGGGGGTGACCCGATGGGAGGCGGCGAGGTTGGCGGCCCGCTGCGTGGCGCTCAGGCCCGCCTGGTCGCCTATCTGGCGCGCCTGCCCGAGCGCGGGCCACAGCTCCGCCCGGCGACCGGATGCCACCAGTTGCCGTACGGCCAGCGCGGCCAGCCTGCCGACCGGGTCGTGTCCCCTCGACCGGCGGGCGCGGGCGGCGCTGGGGACGGGGACGACGGCCACGGGCGCGGCGGGCCTGGACGCCAGGGCATGGCAGGCGGTGAAGGCCAGCGCCGCCGCCAGTGGACGGGCCAGCGTGGTCTGGCCGCGCTCCTTGTAGGCGACGATCGCCGCGCGCACGGCCCCCGCGTAGTCGGCGGCCGACCAGCACTCGGGGAGCCCGGCCGGGACCGGTCTCGGCATGCGGCGGGCCGGGACGGGGGCCAGGCACCTCCCGCACAGACGCGGGCCACCGGCGGCACAGCCCAGGCAGTGCTGCGGCAGGATCAGATCGGCGAGAGCGGCGAACACGGGGACCAGCATGCCCGGCGCCCCCGACAGTTTCGGTGCCGCGAGATCGCAGGTCAGGCGGCCCGCAGCGGGTCAGCCCAGGGGGAAGATCGGGGTGTCGGCGTCGGCGGCGATCTTGGCGGTCCAGCTCTGCTTGTCCAGGTTGGATTCCAGGATCTCGTTCTTCTGCAAGGTCCCCGCCAGGATCCGCTCACCCTGCGCGGCCAGTGTGCGCAGCCGCTTGTCCGACGGCAGCTTGGTGACCGTGCCGTCGCCCACGTTGATCTCCTTGACCACCGACCCGGCCTTGCTCTGCGAGAGCACCACCAGGTGCTCGCCGTCACGCCAGGCCAGGTCCATGATGTTCTCCTCGTCCACCGTGCTCAATGTCTGGAAATTTCCGAGCATGGTGGAGGCGCCCCCTCCGGTGATGGCGCCGACGCGGATCTCGTGCTTGCCGATCGTGACCGCCACCCGCACGCCGTCCCTGGCGACCCGCAACCGCGTGACGTCGAACCCGTCGAGGCTCGGCGCGGCGATGCGCTCGGGCCCGCGCCCGGCGCTCGGGTTGCACCGGAGCACGGCCCCGTTGCGGCGGTCGTACGTCCATAGGGTGCCGTCCCTGTGCCAGGAGGGCGCCGTGAGGTCGGTGCTCGCCCCCTGGATCCACTGCTGCCAGCGGCCGTCCGCGGCGGCCCTGGTGACCCAGATGCCGCCCGTCTTCGACTTGGCCGCGATGAGGTCGGCGCCCTGACCGGTGGCGTAGCCGCCGGCGATCACGGCGAAGTCGGAGTACTGGCTGTTCGGCTGACCGGCGGGCCCGGCCACGACCCTGCCCGGCCCGTCGTGGCCCACCGAAGAGACGGCGCCTTTGCTGTTGGTGTAGTAGACGACGTTGGAGGCGGCGCCCAGCCAGTCGTCGGGCATGTTGGGCGGGATGGTCATCGTGTCCGAGGAGAAGAACGGCTCGCCGTCGAGCAGCACCTCGATGGACCGGCCGTTGGCCACGTTGTTGCTGGTGAGGCTCCATCTGAGCTGGGCCTGGAGTCCCCTGCTGAAGATGTCGTCCGCGTCGATGGGACCGCTGAGGTTGATCACCACGCGGTCGTCGCCCGCGCGTACGTACTCGACCCGCGTGCCATGCGGGAAGACATTCTCCACGGCGCCCTGCAGCGCTTTGCTCGGGCCCTTGAGCAGGCGTTCGATGATGGTCTTGGCGAAGCTCTCGGTGGGCTTGAGCCGCAGTCGCACCCGGTCGACGACCAGCATGTCCGCGTTGGCGCCGCCGCTGCCGGGCGCGCCGTTCAGGTAGTACAGGTTCGTCGGCCGGTACGCGCGAGCGACGTCCGCCTCGGTGAGCACGAGGCCCCCGAGCAGGGAATTGACCCGATATTCGCCTGTCTTGTCCTTGACCAGGGTGAACTTCCTGTCCACGCCCACGGACACGGGCACGTAGGTGTCGTCGTCCTCGATCCGGGCCACCTGGGTGCCCGAGATGACGACGGTGACCTCCTTGTCGCCGATCTTCCCAGATTCATCGTATTTAGCCCCGTTGTCGAGCACCGTCACCGGACCGCCGGGCTTCCACGCCTGCCGAGCCTCGTCCGTCAGGTACTTCGCCAGGATCTCCGGGTCGTCGGCGTAAGCGGCCATGGCGGCCTGCAAGCCCTCCACCACCTGCTGCGGCGACCAGCCGGGCTGCGGCTCGATGGCGACCATGCGCTGGAACGGCTTGCTCATCGGGTCGTTGTCACCGGCCTCGCCGACCGCGAACGGCCCGCCCACGGGGATCACCGCGCAGGCCGAGCTCCAGGTGAGAGTCGCGATGACGACGCCGACGGCGCCGAGCCGCCTGAGCCGTGCGCGGAGCGGCCTGCCGGTCCTCGTCACAACCGGCCTAGTCCTCGTCATAACCGGCCCCATCCGCCGACGCGGGCAGCAGCACCGGCGTCATCTGCCCGCGCCACGTGCGCCGCATCTCGATCTCGGGCGGCACCAGCGACAGCGGCGACCCCTTCAGGTCGGTCCCGGCCACCCGGGGCAGTGTCAGCCGGAACTGCGAGCCCTCCCCCTGCTGCCCCCACGCCTGCAGCCAGCCGCCGTGCAGCGAGGCGTCCTCGCGCGAGATGGCCAGGCCCAGCCCGGTGCCGCCGATGGTCCGCGCCCGTGAGGGGTCGGCGCGCCAGAACCGGTCGAAGACCATGGTGTCCTCGCCCGCCTTCAGGCCGATCCCGTGATCGCGTACGGCGACGGCCACGGCGTCCCGGTCGGCGCCCACCGTCACCACGACGTCCCTGCCCTCGCCGTGCTCGATGGCGTTGAACAGCAGGTTGCGCAGGATGCGCTCGACCCGCCGGTTGTCGATCTCCACCATGCACGGCTCGTTGGGCAGCCGCAGCTCGAAGCGGGTGGAGTGACGCTCGGCCAGCGCCTCGGAGTCGCCGATCGCGCGCAGCACCACGTCACGCACGTCGACGGGGTCGAGGTCGAGCGTGGCGGCGCCGGCGTCGTAGCGGCTGATCTCCAGCAGGTCGGCCAGCATCGACTCGAACCGCTCCAGCTGGGCCTGCATGAGCTCGGCCGAGCGGGCGGCCATCGGGTCGAAGTCCTCGCGGGCGTCGTAGAGCAGGTCGGCGGCCATCCGCACGGTGGTCAGCGGGGTGCGCAGCTCGTGGGAGACGTCGGACACGAACTGCCGCTGAACCTGGGACAGCTCCTCCAACTGGTGGATCTTCAGCGCCAGGTTGACGGCCATCTCGTTGAACGAGGTGGCCAGGCGGGCCAGGTCGTCCTCGCCGCGTACCTTCAGCCGCTCGTCGAGCTTGCCCGCGGCCAGGCGCTCGGCCGCCTGACGGGCCAGGCGCACCGGGCTGACGACCTGGCGGGCCACCAGGTAGGCGATGGCGGCGAGCAGCAGCACGAGTCCCAGACCCACCACGGCGAGGGCGAGCCTGACGTTGGACAGCATCTGCTCTTCCTCGTTGATCGGGAAGAAGTGGTAGACCTCGTAGTTCTCGCCGTTGATGTCGACCACGCCGCCGATGACCAGCGTGGGCGTGGCCTGGCTGTCACCGGTGAACGTGATGGGCGCGGTGAAGCGCTGCGGCTTGTCGAAGATGTACTTCTGCTCCTGGCTCCGCAGCTTCTGCTGCAGCGCCTGCGGCACGTTCTCGGGCGCGACATTGCCCGAGGCGCGCGACTGGCCGGGGCGGGAGGTGTTGAGCACCAGCACCTCGTAGCGCTTCTTGGAGCCGTTCTCGCCCGAGCCGGTGATCGTGTCCATCACCTCGTCGAGCGGGTCGACGGGCGTGTTGCCGCCCGTGTCGGCGGTCGACTTGGCCTGGTCGTCGGGCTTCTGGCTGAGCGCGTCCGCGATCTGCACGCGGTCGGCGAGCGCCTCGGTGGCCGACGACTGCTGGCGGCTCTCGATGACCGATCTGTTGATCTGGTCGGACAGGAAGACGCCGAGCACGACCACCACGGTCACGGAGATCACCAGTGTGCTGGTGACCACCTGGAGCTGGAGTGAGCGCCGCCAGACGCTCCGTACGCGACCCGCCGCACGCCGCGTCCGCCGCCGGACCCCGCCCAGAATCTGGCGGAGAGTACGGCGGCGGAGTCGTTTCCTGCTAGTCGAGGCCATGGCCAGGTCGGGCGGAGGTCAGGCCGGCCCGGCTTTGTAACCCACGCCGCGGACCGTGACGACGATCTCGGGGTGCTCCGGGTCCTTCTCGATCTTCGCCCGGAGCCGCTGGACGTGCACGTTGACCAGCCGGGTGTCGGCCGCGTGCCGGTAGCCCCAGACCTGCTCCAGGAGGACCTCCCGGGTGAAGACCTGGCGCGGCTTGCGGGCCAGCGCGACGAGCAGGTCGAACTCGAGCGGCGTCAGGTTGATGGTCTCCTCACCACGCTTGACCGAGTGACCGGCCACGTCGATGGTGATGTCGCCGATCTGCAGGATCTCCGGGGTGGGCTCGTCGGTACGGCGCAGCCGCGCCCGCACCCTGGCCACGAGTTCCTTCGGCTTGAACGGCTTGACGATGTAGTCGTCGGCGCCCGATTCCAGACCGAGCACGACGTCGATCGTGTCGCTCTTGGCGGTGAGCATGACGATGGGCACGCCCGACTCCGCCCTGATTCTGCGCGCCACGTCGATGCCGTCCGCCCCCGGCAGCATCAGGTCGAGCAACACCAGGTCCGGGCGTGTGTCCCGGAAAGCGTCAAGGGCTTTGTCACCATCTGAGACAAAGGATGGCTCGAAGCCTTCGCCGCGCAACACGATACCCAGCATCTCGGCGAGAGCGGCGTCGTCATCGACGACCAGCACGCGACCTTTCATGGCCCCTCATTCGTTCTACGCATTCTGGGACATACCCGCACGATCGCTGAAGGTTACCCTTCGTTGGCCCATGCATGGGACACGAGACGTACAAAAGACAAGTTTTAGACTTGCAGCCGAGACCGCAATCTCAGTCTGCGGTAACAGACCGACTTTCGGCCATCCTTCGATGAGATCCTTGAGCAGGAACGCCCCGGAATGCGGGCAAGATGAGCCGGCGAATCGCACGCACGACACCATTGCCTCGCCCACCATGCCAGGATTGGGATATGTCAGACGGTCACGGTCCCTCGCCCGAGACGCCACCAGGCTGGGCTCCAGAACAGCCCCCTCCCTACGGCGCCCCGCAGACCTCGCCGTGGACCGCCCCCGGCTTCGAACAGCAACAGCCTCCACCGGGCCCCGGCCCGCAGGCGCCCTATCAGCAACCGCCGCCTGGATACGGCTACATGCCGCCGCCACCCGCACTGCGCCCCGGGATCATACCGCTACGGCCACTGGGGCTGGGCGACATCCTCGACGGAACGATCAAACTCGTCCGGTCGAACCCCAAGGCGGTGCTGGGCCTCTCGGCGGTCGCCGCCCTCCTCGGAGCCCTCCCGATCGCGATCGGGCAGGTGTTCGCCTTCGACTCCATGCGTGGCCTGCTCGACGATCCGGCCTCGGCCGATCCGGCCGACCTGTCCGGGATGTACGGCGGGTTCATCGCCCAGTACGGCGGCGCGATCGTCTCCACCGCGGTCAGCTTCGTCGTGGTGACCCTGCTGACCGGTGTGCTGATGCGGATACTCGGCCGCGCCGTGTTCGGCGGCAAGATCTCCGCCGGGGAGGCGTGGCAGCTGACCAAGGGCCGCGTCCCGGCGCTGTTCGGCGTGGTGGGGCTGATGGCCGTCATCGTGCTGGTCCCGCTGGCCGTCATCGCCCTGCTCATCGTCGCGATCATCGCGACCGGCACGGGCGACGACTCACCCGCCGCGGCGGGCGGCGTGATCGTGATCTCCGTGCTGCTGCTCATCCTGTACTTCTGCTACGTGCTGTACTTCAGGACCCGCTTCGCGCTCGCGGCGCCGGCCGTGGTGCTGGAGGGCAAGGGTCCCATCGAGGCGCTGCGCCGTTCCTGGAACCTGGTGACCGGCGACTTCTGGCGGGTGCTCGGCATCCTGCTGCTCACCTCGCTGCTGGTGGGGCTCGTCGCGGGCATCCTGGAGGTCCCGTTCACCATCGCCGGGACCCTCCTCGGCCTGCTCGGCAAGTCTCCCGGCACCGCCGTGCTGGCGGCCGTGCTGCTCGCCCTCGGCGGCACGCTCGGCGCGCTGATCACCTACCCGTTCGAGGCGGGTGTCGCGGGCCTCCTCTACGCCGACCGGCGGATGCGCAGTGAGGCGTTCGACCTGGTGCTGCAGACGGCGGCGATCGAGCAGCAGCGTCAGGGCTGGGTGCACGCCTCGGCGGACGAGCTCTGGCATCCGTCCAACTCCGCCAGGCCGTGACCCCGATCGACAGGGGGGAGGCCGCGCGCAGAGCCGCGGAGGAGCTCCTCAAGCCGGGCTACGAGCGCGAAGCGCTGCTGGACCAGGCGTGGCGGCGCTTCCAGCAGTTCGTCGGCGACCTCATGGACGCGGCCACGGGCAGCGGCACGACCGGTGGCGTCATCTCCGCCATCGTGATCACACTGATCATCAGCGGGGTGGTCGCGCTGGTCGTGTGGCGGCTCCGCAAGACCTCGCGCAGGAACGCGGCGGCGCCGGACGGCCTGTTCGGCGAGCGGACGATGACCGCCGCCGAGCACCGCCAGGCGGCCGAGCGGCTGGCCGCCATGGGCAGCTGGGCCGAGGCGATCCAGGAGCGGCTGCGCGCCATCGCCCGCGACCTGGAGGAGCGGGCCCTGGTCGACGGGATGCCGGGGCGTACGGCCGACGAGCTGGCCGCCGAGGCGGGCCTGGCGCTGCCCGGCTTCGCCGACGAGCTGACCGCCGCCGCCCGCTCGTTCGACGACGTCACCTACGGCGCCGAGCCGGGCACCCGGGAGGCGTACGACGCCATGAGCGGTCTCGACGAGCGACTCCGCCAGGCCAGGCCGGTCCCGCTGGCCGCGCCCACGCTCGGGAGCACCTCATGAGCCTCGACATGCGGCCGCTGGAGACCGGCGAGTCCCACTCCACCTCCCCCACCGTGCGCTCCACCTGGCGGGCGAGCCGGCTGATCGTCCTGCTCGGCGCGCTCATGGTGCTCGCCGCGGTGCTCAGCGTGCTGCTCAAACCGGACACCCGTCCGCCCCGCCATCTGGATCCCGCCGACGCCACGCTGGCGGGCTCGATGGCGCTGGCCGAGCTGCTGCGCGACCGAGGTGTCACCGTCGACAGGGTCGACACGGCGGAGGCCGCGGCGGCGAAGGCCACCGGTGCCGCGCCGGGAGACCGGCTGCTGCTGGTCACCGACGCCTCCTACGCCGACCCGCGCGTCCTGGCCGGGATCCAGGGCGACCGGGTGATCGTCGACAACATCTTCACGCTCGACGAGCTGGCTCCCGGGGTGCGGCCGGAGCGGGGGTCCGCACGCGAGCGCTCGCGCGAGCCCGGCTGCTCGCTGCCCGCCGCCAGGGCCGCGGGCAGCGCGTTCATCGGCGGCTCCGCGTTCACCGGACCGGCCGGCTCCACCGGCTGTTATCCGGCGGGCGACGGATGGACGCTGGTCAGCTACCCCAACGCGGGCGGCACCACCACGGTCCTGGGCAGCGCCGAGTTCATGACCAACCAGCGCCTGACCGAGGACGGCAACGCCGCGCTCGCCCTGAACCTGCTGGGTTCGGCCAAGGCCGTGACCTGGCTGGTCGCGCCGGAGACACCGCCCGTGGGCGAACTGCCGGGCGCGGACGGCCAGTCGATGTACGACCTCATGCCCGCGAGCATCCCCTGGGCCGTGCTGATGGCGGTCATCACGGTGCTGATGGTGGCGTTCTGGCGGGGCAGGCGGCTGGGGCCGGTCGTGACCGAGCGGCTGCCCGTCGTGGTGCGGGCCGCGGAGACGGTCGAGGGGCGCGGGCGGCTCTACCGGGCCAGGCGGGCCAGGGGCAGGGCGGCCGACGCGCTCAGGGCCGGCACGATCGACCGGCTCACGCCCCGGCTCGGTCTCGGCTCCGGCTCGGGCCGGCACGAGCTGGTGGCCGCCGTCGCCGTACGGACCGGCCAGGACGCGCAGGAGATCGGCGCCGCGTTGTACGGCCCACCACCCGCCGACGACGCCGGGCTCGTCGCCCTGGCAGGCTACTTGGACTTCATCGAGAGGACCGTCAGTGAACATTGAGATGACCGCCCAGGCGCCCGGCGGTGACTCGGCCAGGAACGCGCTGAGCGCGCTGCGCGCCGAGGTGTCCAAGGCCGTGGTGGGCCAGGACGCCGTGGTGACCGGACTGGTCATCGCGCTGTTGTGCCGGGGGCACGTGCTGCTCGAAGGCGTGCCGGGCGTGGCCAAGACACTCATGGTCCGCACGCTGTCCGCCGCGCTCTCGCTGGACTTCAAGCGGGTGCAGTTCACGCCCGACCTGATGCCGGGCGACGTGACGGGCTCGCTGATCTATGACGCGAAGACGGCGCGGTTCGAGTTCCGCGAGGGGCCGGTCTTCACCAACCTGCTGCTGGCCGACGAGATCAACCGCACCCCGCCGAAGACGCAGGCCGCGCTGCTGGAGGCGATGGAGGAGCGGCAGGTCAGCGTCGAGGGCGACGCGCGCAAGCTGCCCGACCCGTTCGTGGTGTGCGCGACGCAGAACCCGATCGAGTACGAGGGCACCTACCAGCTACCGGAGGCGCAGCTCGACCGGTTCCAGCTCAAGCTGACCGTGCCGCTGCCGCCGCGCGACCAGGAGATCATGGTCCTCGAACGCCACGCGCAGGGCTTCGACCCGCGCGACCTGTCCGAGATCAAGCCCGTCGCCACCGCCCAGGACCTGGAAGCGGGCCGCGAGGCGGTGGCGAAGGTGCACGTGGGATCCGAGGTGCTCGGCTACATCGTGGACGTGGCGCGGGCCACCAGGAACTCCCCGTCGCTCCAGCTCGGCGTCTCGCCGCGTGGCGCGACCGCGCTGCTGGCCGCCTCGCGGGCCTGGGCGTGGTTGTCGGGCCGCGGCTACGTCACGCCCGACGACGTCAAGGCGCTGGCCAGGCCCGCGCTGCGGCACCGGATCCAGCTCAGGCCCGAGGCCGAGCTGGAGGGCGCGACCGCCGACGGCCTGCTCGACGGCATCCTGGCCTCGGTCCCGGTCCCGCGCTGATGGCTCTGACGGGACGCGCCGGGCTGGTGGCGGCGCTCGGCGTCGTGGTCGTGCTGCTGGCGCCCGATCCGGGGTACGCGGTGGCGGGCGTCTGCCTGCTGCTGGCCGCCGCGATCGTCGTGGACCTGGTGTTCGCGGGCGCGGTCCGCCCGCTCCGCTTCCACCGCTCGGGCGACCGGCTGGTCCGTCTCGGCGGCCAGGCCACGGTCGAGCTGGTGGTGGAGAACCCGGGCGGCCGGCGGGTACGCGGCCTGCTGCGGGACGCCTGGCCGCCCTCCGCGGGCGCGTCACCGCGTTCCCTGCCGCTCGACGTGCCCGCGGGAGAGCGCCGCAAGCTGGTCGTGACGCTCACCCCGACCAGGCGCGGCGACCGCGAGTCCGTGGCGCTCACCGTCCGCTCGCTCGGGCCGCTCGGCCTGGCCGCCCGCCAGGGCACCCACCGGGCGCCGTGGTCGGTGCGGGTGCTGCCGCCGTTCCTGTCGCGCAAGCACCTGCCCTCCCGGCTGGCCAGGTTGCGCGAGCTCGACGGCCAGCACCCGGCCCTGGTACGCGGGCAGGGCACCGAGTTCGACTCGCTGCGCGAGTACGTGGTGGGCGACGACGTGCGCTCGATCGACTGGCGGGCCACCGCGCGCCGCCACGACGTGGTCGTCCGCACCTGGCGTCCGGAGCGGGACCGGCGGGTGCTGATCGTGCTCGACACCGGCCGCACCTCCGCGGGCCGGGTGGGCGACGCCCCGATGCCGCTGGCCGGCGCCGCGGCGGGCGGCGGCGGGCTGCTGGTCAGGCCGGATCCCCGCCCGGTGCCCGGCTGGCCGCGGCTCGACTGGTCGATGGACGCCGCCTTGCTGCTCGCCGCGCTCGCCGCCAGGGCGGGCGACCAGGTGGACTTCCTGGCCTACGACCGGGCCGTACGCGCCTGGGTGGCCGGGGCCTCGCGTACCGAGCTGCTGTCGTCGCTGGTCAACGCCATGGCGCCGATCGAGGCGGAGCTGATCGAGGCCGACTCGCAGGGCATGGTCGCGGCGGTCCTGTCCCGGGCCAAGCGGCGCTGCCTGGTCGTGCTGCTCACCGACCTCAACTCGGCCGCGCTCGACGAGGGGCTGATGCCGGTGCTGCCGCAGCTCTCCTCGCGCCACCTGGTGCTGGTGGCGGGCGTCTCCGATCCGCGCGTGGCGGCGATGGCGGCCCAGAAGGGCACGGCCGAGCAGGTGTACGACGCGGCGGCGGCCGAGCACACGGAGCTGGGGCGCAGGCGCATCACCGCCCGGCTGCGCCGCCACGGCGTCGAAGTGGTGGACGCGCCACCGGAGGACATCGCCCCGGCCCTGGCCGACGCGTACCTGGCGCTGAAGGCCGCCGGCCGCCTGTAGGCGGCTTCAGGTGCCGGACGGGCTTGGGCTCGGGCGCTCGGCGGGTTCAGGCGCTCGGGGCCACGTCCGGGGCGCGTTCGAGGTCGCCCGTCTCGTTCTGGCTCAGCGCCCGCCTGCCGAAGACGATCACGTACGCGAGGAAGGCCCCTTCGGCGAGCACCCCGATGCCCACCCGCACCGGGGTCGGCAGCCCGGACGGCGTGACGAACGCCTCGATGAGCCCCGACACGAACAGCACCCCGACCAGCCCGAGCGCCACGCTGACCACCGCCCGGCCCTGCTCCGCCAGCGCCTCGACGCGCTTGCGCGGTCCGGGGTCGATGACCGTCCACCCCAGCCGCATGCCGACCGACGCCGCCAGGAAGACGGCGGTCAGCTCCAGCAGGCCGTGCGGCATGATCAGCCCGAAGAAGATGTCGAGCTTGTCACGCGAGGCCATCAGCCCGGCGGAGACGCCGAGGTTGGCCGCGTTCGACCAGAGCACCAGGGGGATCGGCAGCCCCAGGAAGATCGCGTAGATGATGACCTGCGCCGAGACCCACGCGTTGTTGATCCACACATGGCTGGCGAAGGAGGCGGCCGGGTTCTCGGAGTAGTAGTCGGCGAAGTCGTGCTCGACGAGCTGGGTGATCTCGTCGGGCGAGGCGATCGAGGTCTGCACCTGCGGGTTGCTCGCCACCCACACGCCGAGCACCCACGCGACGGCGACGCACGCCAGCGACGTGGCCAGCCACCACCACCGGGCCCGGTAGGCGACCACCGGGAACGACACCGTGACGAACCTGACGAACTCCCGCCAAGCGGGCGTGTGCGCCCCGGTCACCGCCGACCGCGCCCTGGCCACCAGCGCGGACAGCCGGCCGGTGAGCATCGCGTCCGCGGAGGACGAGCGGACGATCGACAGATGCGTGGACACCCGCTGGTAGAGGTCGACCAGCTCGTCGACCTCGGGCCCGGTCAGCGAGGAGCGGCGTTTGATCAGGTGCTCCAGTCTGTCCCACGCCGGGCGGTGTGCGGTGACGAACGCATCGATGTCCACCGGACCATTGTGGCCGGTCATCCATCGGGCCAATGCCGTTAGGCTCCACGTATGTCAGAGGTTGTGACCGGTGACGCCGTCGTCGTCGAGGTACGGGTGGCCCAGATGCCGTCCCGCGCCCTGGCGCTCATCATCGACATGGCGGTCCAGATGACCGTCCTGATCGCCTCATACGTGGTGCTGGAAGCGTTCTTCCTGGTCACCGACATGGCGTTGTTCGCCGCCGTGTCGATCGTGCTGGTCGTGCTGGTGATCGTGGGTTACCCGGTGATCTTCGAGACCCTGAGCAGAGGGCGGAGCCTGGGCAAGCTGGCGCTCGGGTTGCGGGTGGTCAGTGACGACGGGAGCCCCGAACGGTTCAGGCAGGCGTTGTTCCGCGGGCTGGCCGGGCTGGTGGAGTTCTGGATGTTCTCGGGGGCGCCGGCGCTGATCTCCTCACTGATCTCGCAGCGGGGCAAGCGGCTGGGCGACATCTTCGCGGGCACGATCGTGATCTCCGAGCGCGGCCCGCGATCCGCGGGGCACCTCATCGTGATGCCGCCGCAGCTGGCCGCCTGGGCGGCGACGCTGGAGCTCTCGCAGCTGCCCGAGGAGGTGGCGATGGCCGCCCGGCAGTACCTCTCCCGCTGGCACGACCTGTCGCCGCAGATCCAGCACGAGATGGGGACGCGCATCGCGGCTCAGGTGGCGGCGTTCGTCTCGCCCGCCGCGCCGTCCGGGGTGCCGCCGCACGCGTACCTGAGCGCCGTCCTGGCCGAGCGCCGCAGGCGCGACCAGGTACGGCTGGCCCAGCGCAACGGCATGGCGCCACCGGCCTACGGCCGGCCTGGGCCGCCGCGCCAGCAGCAGGGACCGTATCCACCTGCCCAGCAGCAGGGAGCGTACCCGCCGCCGATGCCGCCCGCCCAGCCGTACCAGCCGGGTGGGCAGCCGTCTTACCAGCCGCCGTCGTACCAGCCGCAGGCGCCGAGCGCGCCGGAGTCGCCGCCGCAAGCGACTCCGGGTGGGTTCGCGCCGCCTCAGTAGGGGTACTGGGTCTGGGTGTTGAGGACCTTCAGCCGCTTCGCGGCGGCCGGGTCGGTCCGCTGGTCGGTGATGGTCAGCACGTCCAGGCCCCGCTGGATGTCGCTGCTGTAGATGTGGCCGTTGTAGTAGTAGGCCGACCAGGAGCCGCCGAGGTTCTGGGGCTTGAGCGGGCCGCGGTCGAAGTAGCCGATCTCCGCGGGCGCCGACGAGTCGGTGAAGTCCCAGATGGACACTCCGCCCTGGTACCACGCCTGGACCATGATGTCGCGGCCCTTGACCGGGATCAGCGAGCCGTTGTGCGCCACGCAGTTCTCGGCCGGGCTCTGGTTGCGCGGGATCTTGTAGTAGCTCTTGAACGTGAGTCGGCCGTCCACGATGTCGTAGACCGCGTCCGCGCCTCGCTGGGGACCGGTCGCCGCGTTGCAGGTGGCCACGATGCCCCCGCCCAGTTCGTCGGTGAAGACGACCTTGGTGCCGGTGTTGTTGAACGTGGCCGAGTGCCAGAACGCGAAGTTCTCGTCGGTGACCCTGGTCGTGACCTTCGGGTGCTCCCTGTCGGAGATGTCCATCAGCACGCCGTCGCCCATGCAGGCGCCCGCGGCCAGGTCCTTCTCCGGGAACACGGTGATGTCGTGGCAGCCCGTGGTGGGAACGAGCAGGTTCTCCTGCTTCTCGTTGCCGCCGTCGGGGAACAGCACCGGGCGCGAGACCACCTTGGCCGAGGTGGGCTTGCCGAGCGGCACCTTGACGATCGAGATCCGGTCGTGCGGCGGCTTGCAGTCGGGGTACGACCTGCTGGGCCCGTACGACGAGACGTACAGGTAGACGGCCTCGCTCTTCTTGCCCGCCCGCGTCTTGTCCGGCACGAGCGTGTGCGTGTGTGAGCCACAGGCGGTCTCGATGGACTTGATGTACTTGGGCCGCTTCTTGTCGCTGATGTCGAAGATCCGGATGCCCTCCCACGCCGACTTCACGCTGGGCGTCTCGGCCTCGGCCTTGCAGGAGTCGCTGGAGAGCGACTCGTCCACCGACAGGAAGAGCAGGTCGCCCTGGACCGAGACGTCGTTCTGGGCGGCGGGGCAGGTGACCCGGCTGACGACCGCCGGCTTGGCCGGGTTCTTGATGTCGTAGATCGTGAAGCCGTGGTAGTTGCCCTGGTAGGCGTAGTCACCCTGGAAGGCCAGGTCGGTGTCGTAGGCGTCGTCGCCCTTGAACGGCCCCTGCTTCGGGATGCCGCCGACGAGCTTGACGTTGGCGCTGGACTTGACGTCGCCCGACGCGTGGGCCGGGAGCACCTGCAACACCAGCACCGCCGCTCCCGCCAGGATCAGGGCGCGGCCGAATCTGGACACCACGAAGAACCTCCTGAGTTGAATGGGCATGAGGCGCCTCACTATGACAGGAAAAATCAGTAACTAGGAGGCGTAGCGGCAATGATGAACTCGGTGGGTTCCTCGCCCGGATTCAGGTAGCGGTGCGGCAGCGAAGAGTCGAAGTAGCAGCTGTCGCCCTCCTCCAGTTCGTGGTCGAAGCCCGAGACCTCGACGACGAGCCGCCCCCGCAGCACCAGCACGCACTCCTCCGACGGATGCGACCACGGCTCGGCGGCCGACGAGCCGCCGGGCAGCAGGTGTCCCTCCAGGACCTCCAGCCGGCCGCGTCCCGGCGACACGCGCGCGTAGGTGATCCCGTCGGACGGCGATTTGACCCGCACCCGGCTGTCGGCGCGGATCACCGCCACGAGTGCCGGATCCGGCTCCTGGAACAGGCTGAACAGCGGCAGGTCCAACGCCTTGGCGATCTTCCGTAGCGCCTCCAGGCTGGGATCGGCCAGATCGCGCTCGACCTGGCTGATCAACCCCGAGGCCACCCCCGCGGCCGTCGCGAGCTGTGCCACGGTCAGACCACGTTCGGACCGGAGCTCGCGAATTCTGGTGCCAATCATCCGGCGATCCTATCGATGTAACGTGATTGAAGGTTTATTGAATTCAATGAAAGCGGCTGATAGGCGGCCCGAAATGTTACGAATGTTGAATTCCGCCCAATTCCGGGCGGAGTTCCCTTCGCTGGCCGACACCGTGCATCTGGCGAGCTGCAGCCAGGGCGCCCTGTCCGCCCGGCTGGCGTACTCGCTGCAGGAGATCGGCTATTCGCTCCGGGACAAGGGCGCGCCCTGGGGCGTGTGGATGGCCGAGGTCGAGTGGGCGCGCGAGCGGTTCGCCCGGCTCATCAAGGCCGCCCCCGGCGAGGTCGCGGTGCTCTCGTGCGCGTCGGAGGCCGCCTTCCAGGTCGCCTCGTCGCTGGACTGGTCACGTCGGCCCGGCATCGTGACCAACGACCTGGAGTTCCCGTCGATCGCGCACGTCTGGCTGGCCCAGGCCGGACGCGGCGCCCAGGTACGGGTGGCCGCGGACACGGGCGAGAACGTTGAGGCCGGAGCGTACGAGCGGGCCGTGGACGAGAGCGTCAACCTGGTGTCGGTGCCGCTGATCACCTACCGCAACGGTGCCCGCCTGCCCGTCCCGGACGTCGTACGGCTGGCGCACGAGCACGGGGCGCGGGTGTTCGTGGACGCCTATCAGGGGACCGGGGTCATCCCGGTCGACGTGCGCGAGCTCGACTGCGACTACCTGACCTCCGGCTCGCTGAAGTACCTTCTCGGCCTGCCCGGCATCGCGTTCCTGTACGTACGCGACGGGCTGGAACATCAGCGCGACCCGGAGCTCACCGGCTGGTTCGGCCGGGTGAACCCGTTCGCGTTCGACACCCGGCTGCTGGACTTCCCCGGCGACGCGCGGCGCTTCGAGACCGGCACGCCGCCCGTGCCGTCGGCCTACGCGGCCAACGCCGGGTTCGACCTCATCGAGCGGGTGGACCCGCGGGCCGTACAGGATCACGTGTCGGAGCTGGTCGAAGAGCTGGCCGAACGGCTGGCGGCGGCGGGCGAGCGGGTGGCGAGCCCGGCCGGCGCACGCGGGCCGCAGGTGGCGATCGTGGACGACGACCCCGACGCGCTGGCGGCACGGCTGGCCGCACGGCGCATCGTGACCGCGCCGCGCGGCCGCCTGCTACGCATGTCCTTCCACTACTACAACGACCGGTCCGACGTGGCGGCGGTCGCCGACGCCATCGCCCTCTGCCGGAAGTCCTGAGACCCCCGCCCACGCCGACACGGCTCCGCCGAGCGGACGGAGGTAGGCGGACGGAGCCGGTACGGCGGCGCCGGGTGGGCGCCGCCGTACCGGGTGGGCGGGTCAGTCGTCGTGGCCCCAGCCCCACTCGCGGTAGGACTGCTGGGTCTGGACGTTCAGCTGGTCGGCGTGTACGCGGTCGGCGCCGTTGGTGAGCCGGTCGTTGATCTTGATGACCTCCAGGCCCTGGTGGAAGTCGGAGGCGTAGATGTAGCCGTTGTAGTAGTACGCGGACCACACACCGCCGCCGCTGTTGTCGGCGCGGGGGCCGCGCTCGAAGTAGCCGATCTCCCTGGGTGCGGCCGAGTTGGTGAAGTCCCAGATCGAGACCCCGCCCATGTACCAGGCCTGGACCATGATGTCCTTGCCCTTGACCGGGATCAGCGAGCCGTTGTGCGCCACGCAGTTCTCGCTGTCGGCCTGGTAGCGCGGGATCTTGAAGTAGCTCTTGAACACGAGCTTGCCGTGCGAGATGTCGTAGATCGCGTCCGCGCCGCGGTTAGGACCGGTCGCCTCGTTGCAGGTGGCCGCGCCGCCGCCGCCGAGCTCGTCGGTGAAGACGACCTTCCTGGCGTCGTTGCTGAACGTCGCCGAGTGCCAGAAGGCGAAGTTCGGGTCGGTGGTCCTGGCCGTGACCTTCGGGTTCAGCCGGTCGGAGATGTCGAACAGCACGCCGTCACCCATGCAGGCGCCGGCCGCGATGTCCTTCTCCGCGTACACGGTGATGTCGTGGCAGCCGCTGGTCGGGACGAGCAGCCCGGGCTGGGTCTCGTTGCCGCCGTCGGGGAAGACGACCGGGGTGGCCGCGACGGCCGCGGCGGTCGGGTCCTTGAGCGGGACCTTGACGATCGAGATCTTGTCGTGCGGCGGCTGGCAGTCGGGGAAGGTGGCGTTCGGGTTGTACGACTGGACGTAGATGTAGACGTTCTTCTTCTTGTCCCAGCCCTTGCCCGGTACCAGCGTCAGCGTGTGCGAGCCGCAGTTGGTCTCGACGGACTTGATGTACTTGGGCGCGGCCTTGTCACTGATGTCGAAGATCCGGATGCCTTCCCAGGCCTCCTTGTGGTCCGCCGACAGGGCCGTGCTGTTGCAGGAGTCGTCACTGCGCGAGGAGTCGACGGCGCTGAAGAGCAGGTTGCCGTAGACGGTGACATCCATCTGGCTTCCGGGACAGACCACCGAACTGACCGGCGTGGCCTTCTTCGGGTTCCGGATGTCGTAGATCGAGAAGCCGCCATAGTTACCCACGTAGGCGTAGTCACCTTGGAAGGCCATGTCGGTGTTGATGGTGGCGGCGATGGGCGCCGGCTTGGGGATGTTCAGCACATGCGTCACGTTCGGGCTGGTCACCACGGTGTCGGGCGGCGGAATGTCGGCGGCCAAGGCCGGCATCGTCGTCAGTCCTAACGCCACAGCGACTCCGGCCGCCAACAGGGTTCTGCGAAGGGTCAGCACCCTCGGGCTCCTTCCGGGTCATAAGGCACACATAAATGACAAAATTCTGACCCGAACTGTCAGCCATGCCTAGCGAGCACTGTGTCAAGAAATTTGCTGACTTGCCCTATTTCCCGGGAGTTGATGGGGCGTCTATAGTGCGACGTCGCGACTCCCCGCGGTCAAGGAGGTCAGGTGCGCAACGCACTAACCGTCGGCACCTGCGCGATCCTGCTCGTCACCGGCTGCTCGGGGGGCACCTCGGCGGCGCCACCCGCCCCGACGGCCGCCGGTACGGCGCCCGTCATCGCTCCCGGACGGCCCGGCGAGGAGGCCAGGACGCTGAACCCGAGCGAGGCCGCCACCGCCGTACCGCCCGAGAAGGCCAACGCGGCCGACATCCGCTACATGCAGAACATGATCATCCACCACCGCCAGGCCCTCGACATGAGCCTGCTGGCGGGCTCGCGGGCGTCGAACGACGGCGTCAAGCGCCTGGCGTCGAGGATCAACCAGGTGCAGGGCCCGGAGATCGCCATGATGACGGACTGGCTGAAGGCCCAGGGCCAGCAGGTGCCCGACCACCACGCCGGCCATGAGGGCATGCCGGGCATGGCCACGCCGGAGCAGCTGGCGAGCCTCGAAGCGGCCAAGGGGGCGGCGTTCGACCGCCTGTTCATCCAGCTGATGACCGCCCATCACCAAGGCGCGATCACCATGTCGACCGAGGTCATCACCAAGGGCTCGCACATACGCGTTCAGGAGATCGCCGAGGACATCTCGGTGAGCCAGGCGGTGGAGATCCGCCGCATGGGGCAGCTGCTCTAGGAGCCGACGCGCCAGGAGTGCAGGTAGTCCTCCTGCTCGCCGGTGAGCGTGTCGATCCCGATCCCGGCGGCGGCCAGCTTGAGCCGGGCCACCTCCTGATCGATCTCCTCGGGCACGTCGTAGACGCCCGGCACCAGCCGCACCCGCTCCTCGGCCAGCCAGGCGACGGCCAATGCCTGGGCCGAGAACGACATGTCCATCACCGCGGCCGGATGCCCCTCGGCGGCGGTCAGATTGACCAGCCGCCCTTCGGCCAGCAACAGCAGCCGCCGCCCGTCCGCCAGCACATATTCATCGGTATTGGGCCGCACGCCGTGATGGATTTCCTCGGCCAGCTCGTCAAGCGCCCGCACGTCGATCTCGATATCGAAATGCCCGGCGTTGGCGAGAATGGCGCCGTCCTTCATGGCGGCCAGATGCTCGCCCCGGATGACGTCCCGATTCCCGGTGACGGTGATGAACAGGTCTCCGGTGATGACGGCCTCCGCCATGGGCCGCACCTCATAACCCTGAAGTGTGGCGTCGAGCGCTTTGACGGCGTCGATCTCGGTGACGACCACCCGCGCCCCCAGCCCCTTGGCCCGCTCGGCGACCCCCCGGCCGCAGTAGCCGAACCCGGCCACCACGACCGTCCGCCCGGCGAGCATGGTGTTGGTGGCCCGCATGATCCCGTCGAGCGTGGACTGCCCGGTGCCGTAGCGGTTGTCGAACATCCGCTTGGTCCGGGTGTCGTTCACGGCCACGACCGGAAACCGCAACGCGCTCTCGGCGGCCATCTGCCGCAACCGAATGATCCCGGTCGTGGTCTCCTCACAACCTCCGGAGACCCCGTCCAGAAGATCGGTCCGCTCGGTGTGCAGGATATTGACGAGATCACACCCGTCATCCAGCACCAGGTCAGGCCCCAGATCAAGCGCCTGATGAATATGCCGGTAATAGGTCGCCCGATCCACCCCGGCCCGCGCATGAACGTCGATCCCATAGTCACGCAACGCCTGGGCGACATCATCCTGAGTGGACAAGGGATTGGAAGCGGCAAGAGCGATCTCAGCTCCCCCGGCCTTCAACGCCCCCATGAGCACAGCGGTCTCAGCGGTGACATGCAGACAAGCAGCGATCTTCAGCCCATCAAGCGGCCGGGAAACAGCGAACCGCTCCCCAATGGCCGTAAGAACGGGCATGGACCGAGCAGCCCAACTGATATGCCGCTCTCCACTCTCGGAAAGATCCATGCCCACCCCACATTTCCCCGAAGAAGACGGCCAAGAAGACGCACGTAACGGCGCCCAGCCCCGCATCACCGGAGGAGCGTTCCCCTGGACAGACGCCAACCCCGTGCGGGGTTGGCGCCCACCGTGCTCTGCCGTAAAGAAAAAGCCGCTTTTCTAAAAATCAGTACCGATAGTGGTCGGACTTGAACGGGCCCTCGACGGGGACGCCGATGTACTCGGCCTGGACCTTGGTCAGCTCGGTGAGCTTCACGCCCAGCGCGTCGAGGTGCAGGCGGGCGACCTTCTCGTCCAGGTGCTTGGGCAGCACGTAGACGCCGATCGGGTACTCGTCCGTCTTCGCGAACAGCTCGATCTGCGCGATCACCTGGTTCGTGAACGAGTTGGACATCACGAAGCTCGGGTGGCCGGTGGCGCAGCCCAGGTTCATCAGCCGGCCCTCGGCCAGGACGATGATCGAGTGGCCGTCGGCGAACACCCACTCGTCCACCTGCGGCTTGATGTTGCGCTTCTCGACGCCGGGCAGCTTGGCCAGGCCGGCCATGTCGATCTCGTTGTCGAAGTGCCCGATGTTGGAGACGATCGCCTGGTGCTTCATCTTCGCCATGTGCGCGGCGGTGATGATGTCGAAGTTGCCCGTCGCGGTGACGAAGATGTCGGCCAGGCCGACGACCTCGTCCAGCGTGGTGACCTGGAAGCCGTCCATGGCCGCCTGGAGTGCGCAGATCGGGTCGATCTCGGTCACGATGACGCGGGCGCCCTGGCCGCGCAGCGCGTCGGCACAGCCCTTGCCGACGTCGCCGTAGCCGCAGACCACGGCCACCTTGCCGCCGATCAGCACGTCGGTGGCGCGGTTGAGGCCGTCGATCACCGAGTGGCGGCAGCCGTACTTGTTGTCGAACTTCGACTTGGTCACCGAGTCGTTGACGTTGATCGCCGGGAACCGCAGCGAACCGGTCTTGTGCATCTCGTACAGGCGGTGCACGCCGGTCGTGGTCTCCTCGGTCACGCCCTTGATGCTGTCGGCGATCGCGGTCCACCGCTTGTCGTCGCCGACCGTGCGGCGGAGCAGGTCGATGACGACGTGCCACTCCTCCGGGTCCTCATCCGTGGCGGACGGGACGGCCCCGGCCTTCTCGTACTCGGCGCCCTTGTGGACGAGCATCGTGGCGTCGCCGCCGTCGTCGAGGATCATGTTGGGGGTCACGCCGCCGGGCCAGGTGAGCGCCTGCTCGGTGCACCACCAGTACTCCTCCAGCGTCTCGCCCTTCCAGGCGAAGACCGGGACGCCCTTGGGGTCGTCGACGGTGCCCTGAGGGCCGACGACGACCGCTGCGGCGGCGTGGTCCTGGGTGGAGAAGATGTTGCAGCTGACCCAGCGGACCTCGGCGCCGAGCGCGACCAGCGTCTCGATGAGGACGGCGGTCTGGATCGTCATGTGCAGGGAGCCCATGATCCGCGCACCGGACAGGGGTCGCGCACTTGCGTATTCACGGCGGATCGCCATGAGGCCGGGCATCTCATGCTCGGCGAGCCGGATCTCCTTGCGGCCGAAGTCGGCAAGTGAAAGGTCGGCGACCTTGAAGTCCATCGGGTTTTCCCCTCGCGTCCACGGTGTTGTCGCGGACGAGTTTAGGCGCCGTTGGAGCAAGGTCGCATCCTGACCACCCGAAAACTGACGTAAGAATGTAAGAATGCGCATCACTGAAGCGGCCAGGCGGCTCGGCATGTCCCCACGAATGCTCCGATACCGGGAGGCTCTGGGCCTTCTGCCGCCCGTCCGGGAGCAGGGCGCGCATCGGCGGTTCGGCCCGGACGAGCTCGCGGCCGTGGCTCAGGGGATCGAGCTGGAGAAGCGGTTCGACATCTCGCCCGCCGAGCTGGCGTTCGCGTTGCGGGTGCTCAGCGACCCCGCCGTGGCGGTCGCCGTACGCGATCTCGGCGTACGGATCGGCCGTATCCAGGCACCGCGCCGGGCCCTGGACTTCGAGAAGGAGAAAGCGCTGCGGCTGCTGCGAACTTCCGCCCCTGGCCAGACGTCCAAATGGTCATGATGGAGCTGCTGATGGCCACCGTACTCGCCCTGTCTCCGGTGCAGCTGGGCGGCGAGGTGAAGGTGTACTTCTCCAAGGGAGATGGCATTCCCGGCAAGGTGGTCGCGGTCACCAGGAAGGCTCCCGATCGGGGCGTCGCCCGGTTCGCGATCGGGCAGCTGATCGCGGGCCCGACCAAGGCGGAGCGCGGGAAGGGCCTGCGCTCCGAGCTGACCGGACGGCTCCGCGGCCCGTCCGACTGCGGCGCCGACTTCAAGCTGAAGATCAAGGACGGCACCGCCACGCTGCGCTTCTGCCGGACGGTGTGGGGCGCCGGCGTCGGCAGCGACGCGCGGGCCCTGCACACGATCTCCGCCACGTTGAAGCAGTTCAAGTCCGTCAAGAAGGTGATCTCGCTCAACAAGGACGGCCGCTGCCTGTTCGACGAGACGGACGCGGGCACGTCCTGCCTGACCGGCCACGAGTGAACCGGCCACCTACTCCAGCGGACAGGTGATCGACTGCGGGTTACGATCTCCGGCAAAAGCGGCTTCCGTGGAGGTTTCGGGTGACCAAAGAGATCGAGCACCGCATCGACACGTCCGTGCCCCACCCAGCCCGCGTCTACGACTACTGGCTCGGCGGCAAGGACAACTTCGAGGCCGACCGGGTGGTGGCCGAGATGGTGCTCAAGGCCGAGCCGGGGATGATCGAGGCGGTCCGGGAGAACCGCGCCTTCCTCGGCCGGGTGGTGCGCTACCTGGCCGAAGCGGGCATCAGCCAGTTCCTCGACATCGGCACCGGCATCCCCACCCAGGGCAACACGCACGAGGTGGCCCAGTCGGTGAACCCCGCCGCCCGCATCGTCTACGTGGACAACGACCCGATCGTCATGAACCACGCCCGAGCCCTGTTACGCGGCTCCGAGGAGGGGCGCACCACCTACATCGAGGCGGACCTGCTGGAGCCCGAGACGGTCCTCGGCGATCGGAGCGTGCTCGACACACTCGACTTCAGCAAGCCGACAGCCGTGATCATCATCGGCACCCTCATGCACATCAGGAACGAGCTCGACCCGTGGAGCGCGGTCAAGGCCTACTCGGCCGCCGTCTGCCCTGGCAGTTACCTGGCGATCTCCCACACGACCGCTGACTTCGAGCCCGAGGCGATGGCGGCCATGGCGGAGATCTACCGCGACACCCCGACCGGGATGACCCACCGCAGCGGGCCCGAGATCGCGCGCTTCTTCGACGGCTACGCGTTCGTCGAGCCCGGACTGGTCGTCGGCCACCAGTGGCGCCCCGAGGGCGGCGTGCCGAAGAAGGTCTTCGCGGGAGGGTACGGCGTCGTCGGCCGGAAGCTCTGAAGCCCCACGGGACGCTACACGGCGGCGGGCGCGTGGAGCTGCTGGGCGAGCCACGGTAGCGCCTGTGGCAACTCCCTGTTCCAGGTGTTGAAGTTGTGCCCACCGCTGGGCAGGATCAGCGACGACGCCTGCATCGGCGGCTTCACCGCGGCCAGGAAGCGCTGCGTCGACTGGTAGTTGCCCTCCCCCTTCTTGCTGGTGGTGACCAGCACGTTGACCGGCGGCGCGGGCAGGCCGGCCAGCCGCCACATGAGGTCGTTGCGTTGCTCGACCGTCTTGTCCCCGGCGAACAGGTCTCCGGTGGTCCCGTCGATGATCGTCTTGTAGTAGCCCGAGAGCGACACGGCGGCCGAGAACCTGTCCGGATGGCTCATGGCGATCTTCAGCGCGCAGTAGCCGCCGGTCGAGCCACCCAGTAATCCCCAGTACTCCCGGCCGCTCCCCACCCGGTACGAGTCGATCATGTCCTGCCGCACGTCAGTGGCGAAGTACGCCTGCGACTGCGGCCCGCGCGGCACATCGACGCACTCGGTGTCGCGCGGCAGCACCACGCTGGGCCGCATCATCACCAGGATCGTCGGCTTGACCTGGTGCTCGGCGATCGCTTTGGCCATCCGGCCCGGCAGGTCGAGCCGGGTCATGAGGTTGCGCGGGTCGCCCGGATAGCCGGTCAGCGACAGGATCGCGGGAAAGCGCTGGTGCTTGTCCGTGAAGTAGGCCGAGGGCAGGAAGATGTACGCCTCCTCACTGAGGTGCGTGGTCGACCCCGGCATGATCACCTGCTCGATCCGGCCGCCCCGTACGGCATGCTGGGTCAGCACCCGGATCCCCGCGCCGACGCCCGCGACCGTGATGGGCGCGGTGGCCGTGTCGGTGCCGAGCAGGTCGGGCCACGAGCTGTAGAAGCCGAAGTACGAGTTCCCGATCAGGCCGAGCGCCGTCAGCGTGAGCACCTGGTCGCCCACGAGCACACCCACCCTGCCCAGGACGGCCGGCCAGCTGCGGCCGCTCAGCCGCGGCCACAGCCAGACGGTCGCGACCAGCGCCGCCACCGCGAGCCCGGCCACCAGGAGTTGCAGTTTTACCGAGGTCAGTTCCATCTCGCCTCCACGACAGGGATACTCCGCGAAGCGTAAGAAGCGGGTTAACGCACGCTCCGCGCACCCCTCAGGACTTAACGCGGGCGTTATAGAGGGCTGCGTTTAATATCGAACTGTGAAGAGGATCGCGCGCCCGTGGGTGCCGGCCGTCACAGGCTACGCGTCTCTGATGATCGGCCTGCTCGACATCATCAAGGTCGTGGCGCCGGGGTTCGGTCAGACACGGATGGGCCAGTGGTCCGACCTGCTGCCCGGCATCGTCACCACGGTCGCGCGGGCGTCGTCGCTGGTCGTCGGCATCCTGCTGGTGATGCTGGCGCACGGCCTGCGCCGCAGGAAGGCGCGGGCCTGGCGGGCGATGGTGGTGCTGCTGCCGGTGAGCGCGGCCGTGGAGCTCATCCATCTGCGTCACCTGTTCACGGCCGGGCTGAGTCTGGCCGTCTGCGTGGCGCTGCTGCTGAACAAGCGCGAGTTCGCCGCCCTGTCCGACCCCCGCACCCGCTGGCGGGCGCTGTGGAACCTGCTCGGCCTCGGCACCCTCGACCTGGTCCTCGGCTTCCTGCTGGTCAGCACCCACCCGATGGCCACCGTCGGCCACCCGAGCGTGCTCGACAGGCTGGAGCACGTGGTGCTCGGCCTCGTCGGCATCGAGGGGCCGGTCACCTACTCCGTCGAGCGCATCTCGGACCTGGTCTACTTCTCGCTGCTCGCGCTCGGCACGCTGACCGTGGTCAGCACTCTGTACCTCCTGCTGCGCCCGGAACGCCCGATCTCCGAGCTCACCGAAGACGACGAGCAGCGGCTGCGCGAGCTGCTCGACAGGCACGGACGGCGCGACTCGCTCGGCTACTTCGCGCTCCGCCGCGACAAGAGCGTGCTCTTCTCCCCCTCGGGCAAGGCGGCGATCGCCTACCGGGTCGTCTCGGGCGTCATGCTGGCGAGCGGCGACCCGATCGGCGACCGCGAGGCGTGGCCGGCGGCGATCGACAGGTTCATGACCGAGGCCAGGCGGCACGCCTGGGTGCCCGCGGTCATCGGCTGCGGCGAGACCGGCGGCGAGGTGTGGACGCGCAGGACCGGGATGTCGGCGCTGGAGCTCGGCGACGAGGCGGTGGTCGAGGTCGCCGGCTTCACGCTGGAGGGCCGGGCCATGCGCAACGTCCGCCAGATGGCCAACAGGGTCGAGCGCGCGGGCTACACCTGCCGCGTACGACGGGTCGCCGACCTGCCCGAGACCGAGAAGGAACGGATCAAGCAGGCCGCCGTCTCCTGGCGTGGCACCGAGACCGAACGCGGCTTCTCCATGGCGCTCGGCCGCTTCGGCGACCCCGCCGACGCCGAGTGCGTGGTGGCCACCGCGCACAAGGAGGGCGAGATCAGGGCCGTGCTGCACTTCGTGCCGTGGGGGCCGCACGGCATCTCACTCGACCTGATGCGCAGGGACCGCGACGCCGAGCCGGGGCTGAACGAGCTGCTGATCGTCAAGACCCTCCAGGCCGCGCCCGCGATGGGGATCGAGCAGGTCTCGCTGAACTTCGCGATGTTCCGGGCGGTGCTGGCCAGGGGCGAGCGGCTCGGCGCCGGGCCGGTGCTGCGGGCGTGGCGCGGGCTGCTGGTGTTCCTGTCGCACTGGTTCCAGATCGAGTCGCTGTACCGGTTCAACGCCAAGTTCCGGCCGATCTGGGAGCCGCGGTTCGTGGTCTATCCCAACGCCCGTGATCTGCCGCGGATCGGGGTGTCGGCGCTGCAGGCCGAGGCGTTCATCAAGCTCGGCCTGCCCTCCCCCGGTCGCCGCGCCTTCCGCCTCATCCGGCGCGACGCGGCCCACCTCGTCTCGTAAGAGCCCGATTCCTCAGGCGGTCGGCGTGTGCGAGCGGTCCAGGTCCGGCTCCAGGTAGATGACCCGCGCGATCGGTACGGCCTCGCGGATCCGCCGCTCGGCCTCGTCGATGCCCCTGGCGACCTCGGAGGCCGAGTCGTCGTGCGAGACCGCGATCTTGGCCGCCACCAGCAGCTCTTCCGGCCCGAGGTGCATCGTGCGCATGTGGATCACCCGGTCGACCTCCGGCGTGCTCTCCAGCGCGGTCCGGATCTGCTGCTCCATCTCGGGCGAGGCGCCCTCACCCACCAGCAGCGACTTGGTCTCGATGGCCAGCACGACCGCGATCACGGCCAGCAGCAGGCCGATCATCAGCGTGCCGATGCCGTCCCACACGCCGTCGCCCGTGATGACCGCCATCGCCACACCGAACAGCGCGAAGATCAGGCCGAGCAGCGCGCCGAGGTCCTCCAGCAGGATGACCGGCAGCTCGGGCGACTTGGACCGGCGGATGAACGTGACCCACGACTGCTTGCCACGCAGCGGGTTGGACTCCATGATCGCCGTGCGGAACGAGAAACTCTCCGCGATGATCGCGAAGATCAGCACCGCGAACGCCCAGATCGGCGACTCCACGTCGTGCGGATGCACGATCTTGGTGACACCCTCGTACAGCGAGAACGCCGCGCCGATCGTGAACAGCACCACGGCCACCACGAACGCGTAGAAGTAGCGCTCGCGGCCATAGCCGAACGGATGCGCCTTGTCCCTCTCCCGCTGCGCCCGCCTGCCGCCGATCAGCAGGAGCAACTGGTTGCCCGAGTCGGCGACGGAGTGGATGCCTTCGGCGAGCATCGAAGACGACCCGGTGAAGAAGGCGGCCACGAACTTCGACACGGCGATCGCCAGATTGGCGGTCAACGCCGCAATGATCGCCTTGTTACCGCCACTCGCGCTCACCGGAAAACTCCACTCATCATGATCATGTAGTCAAAGGCCCGAAATGGGATCCTATTGCGAAATTCTGGCCTTAAGCTCCGTGATCGCCGACACAGGGGTCGGATCGACTCCATACCCGAGGGCCAGATAGGTGGCCGCATAGTCGCCCAGGCCGATCAGCGAGGCGACCCGCTCCAGCGGGTGCGAGCCTTCCGCGGACAGCTCGGTGACGGGTACGTCGCGGTCGTGCGCCAGCCGTACGGACGCCTCGCGGCGGCGTGACACCCGCGGGTCCTCTTCGACGTCGCGCAGCATCACCAGCCTGAGCGTGTGGCCGGCGTCGTCGGCGAAGATGTCGCGCCTGGCCAGCGGCCCGTCGAAGGCGGCCACCTGGTTGTGGCCGGCCTCGGGCAGCTCACCGAAGATCGCCGGGTATTTGGCGTTCGTGTTGAGCTGGCAGGCCAGCCGGTAGCCGGCGACCGCGGTGACGGAGGACGAGCCCCAGATCATCGGCACGCTCTCGGCCAGCTCCATGGCCAGCGTCTTGCCCGGGTTGACGAACGACTCGCTGGACGGCCGGCACCGGTGCGCGATGTCCTCCAGCATCGCGGCCACCCGTTCGTACAGCTCCTCGTCGGCCTTGATCAGGCCGAGTGCCGCGGCGGACACGATCAGCGGGATCGTCAGCAGCCAGACGTTGGCGCGGGGCTGCCCGGTCGCCGGCACCGGCACGTAGACGGCGGACGCCTGCCTGGCGATCGACTCCAGGGGCGAGCCGGCGCTGCCGACCGCGATCAGCGAGCAGCCGCGCCGCACGGCCTCCAGGGCCGCCGACAGCGTCTCCTCGGTATGACCCGAGCACGACACCGCGATGACCAGATCGGTGGCGCCCACCCAGCCGGGCAACTGGTGGGAGCGCAGGGTCACGACGGGCAGCGGGGAGCCGCGGCCGCAGACCGCGGCGAGGACGTCGCCCGCGACGGCGGAGGCCCCCATGCCCACGACCACGACCGCGCGCGGCCGGACCCGAGAGGTCAGCCGGTCGACGCCCGCCTCGACCGAGGCCCGGTAGGCGATGCGCACCTGGGCGGCCGAGGCCGCCACCGCGACCAGCATGCCGCCCGGATCACCCTCAGCGAGATGCCCCTGGTCATCGAGCCGCTCGGGCTCCCAGGTCACGGCTTCCTGGCCTCGTCGACGAGCAGAACGGGAATGTCATCCCTGACCGGGTAGATCAGGCCGCACCCCGTACAGACCAGCTCCTCGGTCTCGCTCTCCGCGCGCAGCGGTGACTTGCACGCCGGGCAGGCCAGGATCTCCAGCAGCCAGTCGTCGATCTTCACACTGACACCCCTCTAACCATGGCGAGGACCTCGTCCCGTATCGCCGTCATCTTGCTCTCGTCAGCCGCCTCGGCGTTGAGCCGCAGCAGCGGCTCGGTGTTGGAGGCGCGCAGGTTGAACCACCAGCCGGAGCCGGTCACGGTCAGGCCGTCGAGCTCGTCGACGGTGCCCCTCGGGCCGAACTCCCGGCGTACGCGCCGAAGGGCCGCGTCCTGGTCGGCGACCGTACTGTTGATCTCGCCCGAGGCGTGGTAGCGCGCGTAGGCGCCGATCAGCTCCGACAGCGGGCCGTCCTGCTCGCCGAGGGCGGCCAGCACGTGCATCGCGGCGAGCATGCCGGAGTCGGCGAACCAGAAGTCGCGGAAGTAGTAGTGGGCCGAGTGCTCGCCGCCGAACACCGCGCCCGTGCGGGCCATCTCGGCCTTGATGAAGGAGTGACCGACGCGGGTGCGCACCGGCTCGCCGCCGTGCTCGCGGACGATCTCCGGCACGCCGGCCGACGTGATCAAATTGTGGATGATCGTCGCGCCCGGATATTTGCCCAGCTCGCGTACGGCCACCAGCGCGGTGACGGCCGACGGCGAGACGGACTCGCCACGCTCGTCGATCACCCAGCACCGGTCGGCGTCGCCGTCGAAGGCCAGCCCAAGGTCGGCGCCCGTCTCGCGGACGGCGCGCTGCAGATCGAGCAGGTTGGCGGGCTCCAGCGGGTTGGCCTCGTGGTTGGGGAAGGAGCCGTCGAGCTCGAAGTAGAGCGGGACCAGGTCGATGGGCAGGCCCGCGAAGACGGCGGGGACGGTGTGACCGCCCATGCCGTTGCCCGCGTCGGCGACGACCTTCAACGGCCGCACGCCCGACAGGTCGACCAGCGTGCGCAGGTGGTCGGCGTAGCCCTGCAACAGGTCCTTCTCGATCAGCGACCCGGTCGGCGGGGCCGTGCTGCCGACCAGCTCGGCCGCGCGGTCGCGGATCTCGGCGAGACCGCTGTCACCGCCGATCGGCACCGCGCCCGCGCGGCACATCTTCATGCCGTTGTAGCGGGCCGGGTTGTGGCTGGCGGTGAACATCACGCCGGGCAGCCCGAGGCTGCCGCTGGCGTAGTAGAGCAGATCGGTGGAGCCCAGCCCGGCGTGCACCACGTCGGCGCCGCGCGAGCGCGCACCGCGCACGAACGCGGCCGACAGCGGCACGGAGGACTCTCGCATGTCATGCGCGACCACGGCCGATCGGGCCCCGGTCACCTCGACGAAGGCCGCCCCCACGGCCTCGGCGGTCTGCTCGTCCAGCTCGTCAGGCACTACGCCGCGAACGTCGTACGCCTTGAAGATCTTGGCGAGGTCGCCCACTCTCCAGCTCCGCCCTTAGGTCGTCACGTGTACGAACGAGCCTACCGGTCGCGATGTTGCTGGGCGGACCGCAGAACGCGCAGGTGTCCCCTACGCCCGACTTCGACCCCTTGGCCGACCGGTTCGCCCCCGCCGGACGGCGCGGGCCTGGCGGCCTCCCTGACGGCGTTGGCGAGCGCCTCGAGGTCGTCCGAGCTGGGCGACGTGCCGTCCGTGGGCAACCGCACCACCTCCCAGCCGCGGGGAGCGGTCAGCCGCTCGGCGTGTTCGGCGCACAGGTCGTAACAGTGTGGCTCGGCGTACGTCGCCAGAGGGCCCAGAACTGCGGTCGAGTCGGCGTATACGTACGTGAGCGTGAAGACTGCAGGCTGGCTGCAAGCGGTGCGGGAACAGCGGCGGACGGGGCTCACGGAGGGACCGTATCTGGTAAGAGTGCGAGGCGCCACTATCTGAGCGCTCTTAACGAGCGTGTCGCCACAATTCGGACACCTGTCGCAGGCTTTCTCCCCACATGCCCCGAAGCCGCCTCCCCGTACACTTGCCGTGTGAACCAACGGCGTGGCCCCAGACGGCGTGACCGGCACGGTCGCGGCATGCGCGGCCCCCTCGCCCCTTCCCACGTGCCGATCGCCAGATCGCGTAGCGAACGGTTCGACGACCTGGTGCTCGACGCGGTCGACCGGCTCCGGCCGCAGTGGGGCAAGCAGCTGGCGGCGGTGGAGTTCGCGGTCGAGGAGGTGCCGCCGCTGAGTGAGCTCGGCGACGGGCCCAGCACCGGTTCCGAGCCGATCCCGTTCGGGCGGGCCGACGTCGCGCGCGGCCAGGACCCGGCCGCGGTGGTCGTCTATCGGCGGCCGCTCGAAGCCCGCGCCCGCGACCGCGACACGCTGGGGGCGCTGGTGCACGACACGGTGGTCGAGCAGGTGGCCACGCTCCTCGGCCTGTCACCGGAGACCGTCGACCCGGGCTACGACGACCGCCGCTGACCACGAAGATCGGCTTGTCGGGCGAAAGTTTGACACTCGCTTGCCTGGTTGCAGAGAGTAGCCATACGATTACCGTGAGTGTTCATTCGATGTGAAGGAGAGCATCCATGGGCAGACACGAGAAGCCCGACAGCCCGAAGGCCGTGGACCTCGATCCGAAATCCACCGCGGCCCGGGGATCCGGATCCAATGAGGACCACAACCACACCGCCAAAGGCGCGCACAGCGCCGACCCGAAGAAGGGTGGCAAGAAGTAGTGGACGACACGGCGCAGGGGATCGAGCGCCTGATCGAGCACCTCGACGAGTTCGACGACATCGGACCACGCGCCAAAGAGGCGATCCGCGCGGTGCCCCGTCACCTGTTCATCCCTACGGTCGGGCTCCCTGTACCGACCAGCCCCGACAGCGCGTACATCATCGACCGCGACGCCGACCCCGACGCCTGGTGGGACGCGGTCTACTCGCCTCACTCCATCGTCACCCAGCTCGACGATGGAGCCACCGACCTCAGAGCCATAGAAGGCGGCTACTCCTCCTCGGCCTCAGCGCCGAGCACCGTCGCCTACCTGCTCCACATCCTGGACACCGTGCCAGGCCGCCGGGTGCTGGAGATCGGCACGGGCACCGGCTGGACCGCCGCCCTGCTGTCCTATCTCGTCGGCGAGGAGAACGTGACCTCGATCGACATCGATCCTGTGGTGGCGGAGCAGGCGGCCAAGAACCTGAGCGAGGCCGGCGTGCACCCGCACCTGATCGTCGGCGACGGCGCGGCCGGCTGTCCGGAGCGGGCGCCGTTCGATCGGGTTCACGTCACCTGTGGCATCCGCACGGTGCCATACGCCTGGGTGGAGCAGTGCCGCCCTGGTGGGGAGATCGTGCTGCCCTACTGCCCCGGGTTCGGCCACAACCACGCCCTGCGGCTCGTTGTCGCGCCGGACGGCACCGCCTACGGCTTCTTCCCCGGCTTCGCCTCGTACATGATGATGCGCTCCCAGCGTCCCGTCGAGGACCGCCCGGCGCGAGGGCCGGAGGACAGCCACCACCTCACCACGCGCGTCGACCCCCGCACGATCGCCTACGCTCCGCCCGGATCGGACCTCGCCATCTCGGCACTGACCGGCCTGACCTCGAACGGCAGCGCGGAACCGGACGAGGACGGTGAGATGTACCGGCTGTGGGTGTCCGACCCCTCCAGCTCATACTCCTGGGCTGTGGCGGAGTGGCGGCCCAACACCGAGGAGTACGAGGTCTACCAGGTCGGCGACCGGCCCCTGTGGGACGAGGTCACCGACGCCTACTTCCGCTGGGTGAGCTGGGGCGAGCCCGATCGCGACCGGTTCGGCATGAAGGTCACTCCTGACGGCCAGCAGATATGCCTGGACGGCACCCCTATCGGGGAGCCACAACGGTTGGTGTGTCCGTCAGCTTAGGGAGCAGAGTCCAGGTCCGGGCGGGTGCCAACGGTTGGTCGGTGATCAGCAGCCCGCTCTTCAGCCGCTCCTCCGTCACCCGCCCCCCGTACACCTCCCCCGAAACCGGGGTGACCACCACCCCGAACTCCCCCTTGCCCTTGAGCGGCACGTTCCTGGTTCGCCCGGCGGGCACGTCCACCACGAACGGCTGCCCGGCCGGGCCGCGGTCCGGCACGATCCGCACGCTGACCCGGCCCGCCGCCCCCGGCGCCGTGAGGACCAGCCGGGACCCCGCGCCGTTGGCCGCCACCGCACTGCCCAGGTCGAGCGACGGGGTCCCGGCCGTGAACGCCACATCCGGTTTGTCACCCGTGCCCGTGACGACGACGCCGGCCACGACGGGCGTCCGCGACGTCAGCACGAGCGCCGCCGCCTCCCCGCCGATGCCGGTGGTCACGTCGAGCGCGGCCACGCTGCCCGCGGGGACGTCGAGGGACTCGCGGCCCTTCATCGCGTACGCGGCGTCCTCGGTCACCGCCTGGATGGCCACGGTCGCGTCGGCGTCGCCCGGAGCGGCGACCAGCAGTTGCCGGGTGCCGCCTCCGCCGGGTATGCCGGGGACCACGACGCGGGTCGACGGCGGTACGGCGGCCGGGAGCCAGTCGACGCCGTTCCCGCCGAGCGAGGCCTGCGCGGCGACCGCGAGCCGGCCGGTGAGGACGGTGACGCCGACGGCCATCACGTTCGCCGAGGGTGCGAGCGTCTTGAGGTCGATCGCGCTGTAGCCGCCCGGTGGGATCTCCAGGCCCTGGCCCTTGTCGGCGGAGACCGCGCCCTCCGCCGCGTAGATCTGGACGTCGGCCAGGGCGGGCGCCCGGTCGGCGTTCATGAGGTGCAGCGTGACGTCGGCCTCCGCGGGGCCTGGGCCGACGAGCCAGGTCGTGGCTCCCGGCACGGCGCAGCGCACCCCGGCGAGCCCGCGCCGGGTGCCCTTGGCGACCCGCGTGGTGTATCCGGCCTCCAGCCCGCCCGAGCCGTTCACCACGTACGGCTTGGCGTCCTTCATGGGCTCGTGGGACAGGGTGTCCGGCAGGTAGACGCTCACCCGCTCACCCTTGGTCGCCGGGCAGACGGCGGTCACCGACTCCACGGCCACCTTGCGCGGCCCCTCGGCCTTGGGCGGTGCTGGGGCCGGCCGGGTCACGTACGCGACGCCGTACAGTGCGCCGAGAGCGACGACCACCAGCAGGAACAGCCCGAACCTGTTCTCCACGAACGCCTTCATCAGACACTCACCAGGGCGGCCGGGGCGGGCGCCTCGACGCGTTCGGCGGTGGGCTCGCGTCTGCCCGGAGCGGCCAGCACCGCCACGAGCAGCACCAGCGCGGCCTGCGTCCAGAGCCAGGGGCGGTGCAGGGCGCTCTCCGGTTGCGCGGGCACGTGGGCCACCGGCTCCAGGAGCCGCCACAGACCGCCCGCGTCCGACAGGTTCACGCGTTCCAGCGACGGTTCCGAGTCGAGGGCCTTGACCAGTTCGGGCGCGACGGGCGGCGCCAACGCGACCATCGCCACGCCGTTCCGCGCGAGCGTGGCCGCGTCCTTGCCGCCGCGCCCGCCGGCCAGCCCTTCGGCCGCGGTGGCCACCAGGGCGCGGGTCTTCGACGCGACGGGCAGCTCCGCCTCGCCGATCAACGGGGTACGGCCGTGCAGCACGGTGAAGCCGGAGCCCCTGATCACCAGGGTGCGCTCGCCGTGCTGGGACTTGAGCGCGGCCATGGCGGGCATGACGTCGGCCGCGCTGCCCTGGAGCGGCCCCGGCACACCCTGGGCGACCCAGTACCCGGCCGCGAGCACCGGCGTGCTGAACGCGACCGCCACGACCAGCGTGGCGCCCAGCCGGCGCGGCCCGCCCGCGGCCCGCGACTCGGCCAGCCGGTGCGCGGTCAGCCCCACGAGCACGAGCAGCCCGGTGGCGGCGAACGCCAGCGGCACCCCCGGCCAGGCCCGTGCCCCCTCGACGGTGACGCGGCTGGCCAGGATCGCGACCAGCACCCCGTACACCGCGACGCCCCACCCGATCGCGACGATCATCCGCTGCGCCCGCATGAGCAGCGCGGCCAGCGCGGCGGCGACCAGCCCGCCGGTCACCCAGAACGGCGGCAGCCCGGGACCCCCAGGACTGAAGGCCAGCAGCGACTCGGGAGCCAGCCCCTGGTCGGACAGCGCGGCGTCGTGCAGCCCGGCTTCGAGCAGCAGGCGGCCCGGGTCGAGCACCAGACCGGCCAGCCAGGGGAACAGCAGAGCCACGGGGACGGTCAGGGCGATGGCCATCGAGGTCACCACGTCCCGCCGTACCCCGCCATAGGCCACGGCGGCGAGCACGCCGAGCACCGCGAACAGCGGGTAGACCAGCGGCACGAACGCCGTGCCCACCGCGAGCAGCAGGCCGAGGCCCCAGCCCGCGCGGCGGGCGCGGCGGCGCTCGCCGGACAGGAGGTTCGTGGCGAGCGCGGCGTAGACCGGCAGCAGCACGAAGACCACCGCCGTGCCGAGTCGGCCGGCCGCGATCGCGCCCGTCGCGACCGGCAGCAGCGCGTACGTGGCGGCCAGCCAGACCCGGGCGGGCACCTCGGGGATGATGCGGCGGGTCGCCAGGTAGGCGGAGGTCCCGGCCAGCGGCACCGAGCCGAGCAGCAGCACGGAGACGGCCAGCCAGGTCTTGCCGAACGCCAGCGTGGACAGGGCGGCGACCACCGCGACGTACGGCGGCGCCCAGTCCGTCGAACCGAGGCCGATGTCGTGGAAGCCCTCGGTGTAGAAGCGCCACAGGTCGGCCGCGTCACCGGTGACGGGGACCAGCGCGCCGCCGCCGAGCCGGTCGCCGCCCAGCAGGGAGCGTTCGGCCACCAGCGTGACGAGGGTGAGCGCGGCGACGAGCAGCACGCCCGGGCGTCCGAGGAACCGTCTGACGGCACCGGTGTCGGACGGCATCACCTCGGCGTCCTCGTCGCCGGCGGCGTAGTGGTGGCGTCCTTCCGAGCCGACGGGTCCCTCTCCGGCGAGGAAGCTCTGGACCATGTCGACCAGCCGCCGGTAGGCCGCGCCTCGCGGCGTCAGCAACCGCTTAATCCGGATATATCCCTTTTTGCGGCCATGGCGGCGGGCGCGGCGGGCCTTGAGCAGCCGGATCGGGTGGATCAGGATCGAGCCGAGCGCGACCATCTCGTCCAGCGCGTTGGCGGGCTGCTTGCCGACGACAAGAGCAGCGTGCGGAGGAACGAGCCGAAGACGTTCCGGATCAGCGCTCCCAGCAGCGCGCGGAACGGCAGGTTCGCCATGACGACGAAGATCGCGTTCCGCCGGTCTAACCTGCGCGGATGATCACCGCTGACCGTGATGGGCCGCCGCCTGCGGGTCGCCGCCTCGGCGTGCCAGGCGATCGCCGTGGTGACGACCAGCACCCGGTGCCCGGCGTTGCGCACCCGCCAGCAGAGGTCGAGGTCGTCGCGGAAGAGGGGGAAGAACGGGTCCAGACCGCCGACCTCGTCCCACACCTCGCGGCGGATCAGCATGCCCGCCGTGGAGACCGACAGCGCCTCGCGGGTGCCGTCGTGCTGTCCCTGGTCCAACTCCCGGGGCTCCAGGCCGGTGTCCCTGCGCCCGGTGCGGTCGACGGTCACGCCGACTTCGAGCAGCCGCCTGCGGTCCAGCCAGTCGCGGAGTTTCGGCCCGAGCACCGCCGCTTTTGGGCTGTGCTGAGCCTCGTGCAGCAGCATTTCGAGCGCGCGGTGATCAGGGGCGCAGTCGTCGTGGAGCAGCCAGATCCACTCGTCCTGGCCGCTGCCGGGTAACTTGCCGAGCACCTCGGCGACCGCCTCGCCGAACCCGGTGGAGCGGGGCAGTTTCAGTACGTTTCCGGAGCCGAGCGCCTTGACCAGCACGTCGGCCGAGCCGTCCCTGCTGCCGTTGTCGGCGCCGACCAGCCGATCCGGTCTGCGGCTCTGGCCCAGCACCGCCTGCAGGGTCTCCCCGAGCCAGCGCCCGCCGTCGTGGGCGACGACGATCGCGGTGACGAAGTGACGGCGCATCGGGCGTGACTCCTGGGGAGTGGATCAGGCGCGCCCACCATACATGCGAGAAAGGGTCACACGGCAGACCGCGTGACCCTTCTCTAATATCCCTAAACGGCCTCTCGCTTGATCCTTCTGCGCTCCCGCTCGGACAGCCCACCCCAGATGCCGAACCGCTCATCGTGTTCGAGTGCGTACTCAAGACACTCCGCACGCACTTCGCACGATCGGCAGACCTTCTTGGCCTCTCGGGTGGAGCCGCCTTTCTCCGGGAAGAACGCCTCCGGATCCGTCTGAGCGCACAACGCACGCTCCTGCCAGCCGAGTTCTTCAGCGTCAAGCTCATCTTGTGCGATGACCAGATCGGTCACTGCACACCTCCCTGCCGCCCGCCCGCAATGGAGCCCCCCATGGAACGCCTTCCTTACTACCCACCCACAGGAAGGCGTAACAACATGGTTGTAATTACACGCGTGTGCCGTACGTGGAGTCAAGCGGCATGCCGGTATCCGGGGAAAGACCAGATCTCGCCCCGGTGTGCATGGCATGTGATGTTCGCACCCTGGCCTACGCCCTCGATCCGTGGCTCTGGCCTGGTGTGTTGGAACGTCTGTCAGCGGTCCGAACCGTACCAGGGCAGGAAAGACACCCGCCCGTGGCCCACCTTCTCTCTAGCCGTGCTTTAACGGACTCTTACCTGCGTGGCTCGTTAGGGGCGTATATGGCCGTGGGGTCGATCGGGTCGTCTCCCTGCCCTGGCCCATCGCCCAGCGCGTCGCCCCGGAACATCGACTGGTCAAGCCGGACCGTCGCCTCGGTCGGGGGCTCGTTCCACCCCGCCGCCTGGTGGTGCGGCTGGTAGGGCTGCGGCTCGTACTGGGCCGGCTGGGGCTCGTACTGGGCCTGGTGTGGCTCGTATGGGGCCTGGTGGGCCGGGGGCTGGGCCTGGTGGGCGGGGGGTTGCGGCGGGTAGCCCGGCTGCTGGAGCTGCTGGGGGTGCCCGAAGGGGTCGTCGTACGGCGTGGCCTGCTGCTGGCTCGCGTAGTCGGGGACGCGGAGGTCGGGCGCGCCGCTGTTCGCCGAGTGCTGGTACGTCTCGGCCTGCTGGTAGGCGTCCAGGAGTTGCTGGGAACGCGGGTCCACCGGCGGGTCGGGCTCCTGGTAGGCGGCCGGGGTGGCGTACTCCTGGCCCGAGAAGCCGGTGAAGGGCTGGCCCTGCGGCTGGTCGAAGGCGTTGGGCACGTAGGGCTGCTGGCCGAACTGAGGCTGGGGCTGCGCCGCGGGCGGGGGCTGGTCGGCCGGTGCCCATGGGTTCGGCTGGTTGTCGATGGGCGCGAAGGGGTTCGGCGGGTTCGCTGCTGGGGTGTACGCGTTGGGCTGGCTGTCGACGGTCTGGTAGCTGTTCGCCTGACTGTCGGCCGGGGCGTAGGTGTTCGGTGGGCTCGCCGCCGGGGTGTACGCGTTGGGCTGGCTGTCGACGGTCTGGTAGCCGTTCGCCTGACTGTCCGCTGGGGCGTAGGCGTTCGCCTGGCTGTCGGCCGGGGTGTACGCGTTGGGCTGGCTGTCCGCGGGGATGTACGGGACCGCCTGGTTGTCCGGCGTGTTGTACGGCTGCCCGAACGCGTTCGGCTGGCTGTCAGCGGGGACGTAGGGGGCGGGCTGGTACTCGGGCTTCGGCTGCGGGAAGCTCGGATCCGTCGCGCCAAAGCCGGGCTGGGGGAAGCCCTGGTCTGGCTGGCCGTGATTCTGGTCGGCCGCAGCGGTGGCCGGCTGGGGCGTGGGCGCTGGCTGCTGGGCATAACCGGGCTGCTCAGGCGCGCCACCATAACTCGGCGGCTGCTGACCATAGCCCGGCTGCCCCACCGGAGCACCCTGGCCATCCGGCTGACCACCGACACTCGGCGGCTGCTGGCCGTAACCGACCTGCTCAGGCTGACCGCCGTAGCTCGGCGGCTGCTGACCGTAACCCTGCTGCTCCGCCGGAACCCCGGCGAAAGGCGGTTGCTCGCCGTACGGCTGCTGCATGGGGGGTTGCTGGCCGTAGGGGGCGTTGGGGAACTGCTGGCCGTACCCCTGCTGGGGCTGGACGGCGGGACGGTCGGGGAGGACCAGGGGCAGCAGGTAGACCAGCGCGATGCCCGTCAGGGCGAGCACCGGCACACCCCTGAGCACGAACTCCGCCGTCAATCGCGCACCGTTGCCCGCGAAGAGCCCGAGCACCAGCGTGATCGCGCCGAACAGGGTGGCGATGCCGAGCATGGCCGCCGCGCCGAACGCGACCGGCTTGGCCTGGGGCGACGGTGTACCGACCTTCGTGAGCAGCAGCACCGAGCCGAGGAGCAGCGCCGTCGTGACGGGGCTGGTGAAGTTCCCGAAGTTGCTGAAGGCGCGGTCGGCGAAGGAGAGGGCGAGGTCGCCGGACAGCGAGCCCGAGGAGCTGACGAGCACCTTGCCGATGGCCACGAGGATGTTCAGCCCGCCGCCGGCGAGCATGAGCCAGGCGGCCGGCTCCCTCAGCCGGGCGACGTCAAGTTTGCTCACAAGTACCCCCATCGGACCCTTTAGCCCGAAGGGAGTGTGCCACATCGCCGCCTCTCACGGCGGGGGTCCCAGCAACCTCTTACGTGCTAGACGTCCCAGTTAGGCCCTATTTGCTGGGTTTTTCGGAGACCGAAGCGTTGTAAAGGCCGCTCCCGAGGCAGGCGTGTCGGAGGCCGGTGCAAGACTGGTCCGCATGCACATCGTGTCCCTCGCCGGCGGCATCGGCGGCGCCCGCTTCCTGCGTGGCCTGCGGGCGACGGCCCCCGACGCCCAGATCACCGTCATCGGCAACACAGGTGACGACATCACCCTGTTCGGCCTGCGCGTCTGCCCCGACCTCGACACCGTCATGTACACCCTGGGCGGCGGCATCGACGAGGAGCAGGGCTGGGGCCGCGCCAAGGAGTCCCACACCGTCAAGGAGGAGCTGGCGGCCTACGGGGTCGAGCCGCAGTGGTTCGGGCTGGGCGACCGCGACTTCGCCACGCATATCGTCCGGTCCCAGATGCTGGAGGCCGGCTACCCGCTCTCCCAGATCACCGAGGCGCTGTGCGCGCGCTGGCAGCCGGGCGTGCGACTGCTGCCGATGAGCGACGAGCGCTGCGAGACGCACGTGGTCGTCTCCGACGAGCGCGGGCGGCGGGCGATCCACTTCCAGGAGTGGTGGGTACGACTGCGCGCCTCCATCCCCGCCGAGTCGATCGCACTGGTCGGGGTCGAGACCGCCAAGCCCGCCCCCGGCGTGCTGGAGGCCATCGCGGAGGCCGACGTGGTGATCCTGCCGCCGTCCAACCCGGTGGTGAGCATCGGCACGATCCTGCAGGTGCCGGGCATCCGCGACGCGCTGCTGACCAAGACCGTGGTGGGCGTCTCCCCCATCATCGGCGGGGCGCCGGTGCGCGGCATGGCCGACGCCTGCCTGACCGCGATCGGCGTCGAGACGAGCGCCCAGGCGGTGCTCGACCTGTACGGCGCGGAGCTGATCGACGGCTGGCTGGTCGCCGAAGAAGACTCCGGCGTCGCCCTCGACGGGGTCAGGGTGACGGCCCGGCCGCTGATCATGCATGACGCCGACGCGACGGCCGACATCGCCCGCGCCGCCCTCGACCTGGCCCTGGAGCTCGCCCGATGACCCTGACAAACTCGACCGACCCCGCGGACTCGGCGAGCCGGCTGCCCGGGCGGGTCGAGGTGTTCGGGGTCCAGGGGATCGGCGAGGTGCGGCCCGGTGACGACGTCGCGGCCCTTCTCGGCGGTGCCGACCTGCGCGACGGCGATATCCTCGTCATCACCTCCAAGATCGTGAGCAAGGCCGAGGGCCGCGTCCGGCAGGCCCCCGACCGCGCGGCCGCCATCGCCGACGAGACCGAGCGCGTCGTGGCCAGGCGCGGCGACACCGTCATCTCGCAGACCCGCCACGGCTTCGTCATGGCCGCCGCCGGGGTCGACGCCTCCAACACCACCCCCGGCACGGTCCTGCTGCTCCCCGAGGACTCCGACGCCTCCGCCCGCCGCATCAGGGCGGCTCTGGCGGCCCGCGCGCGGGTGGGCGTGATCGTCTCCGACACGTTCGGCCGCCCGTGGCGCCACGGGCTGACCGACGTGGCCATCGGCGCCGCCGGCGTGACCCCGCTCGAAGACCTGCGCGGCGGCACCGACACCCACGGCAACCCCCTCAACGCCACCGTGACCGCGCTGATAGACGAGATCGCCGCCGCCGCCGAGCTGGTCAAGGGCAAGCTCGCGGGCGTGCCCGTGGCCGTCGTCCGTGGCCTGTCCCACCTGGTGACCGAGGAGGACGGGCCGGGTGTCCGGGCGCTGGTCCGTCCGGCCGACGAGGACCTGTTCCGCTACGGCTCGCGGGACGTGGTGTTCGCCCGCCGTACGATCAGGGAGTTCTCCGCCGACCCCGTGGATCCCGACGCGATACGGCGGGCGGTGGCGGCGGGCATCGCCGCCCCGGCGCCGCACCACACGACCCCCTGGCGGTTCGTGCTCGTCGAGTCGGCCGAGACGAAGGTGAAGCTGCTCGACGCCATGCGCGACGCCTGGATCGCCGACCTGCGGGCCGACGGGTTCACCGAGCAGTCGATCACCAAGCGGGTCAGGCGCGGCGACGTGCTGCGCAACGCCCCCTATCTGGTCGTGCCGTGCCTGGTGATGGAGGGCTCCCACACCTACCGTGACGACCGGCGCAACGCCTCCGAGCGCGAGATGTTCATCGTGGCGACGGGCGCGGGCGTCGAGAACTTCCTCATCCAGCTCGCCGTCGAGGGACTCGGCTCGGCGTGGGTGTCGTCCACGATGTTCTGCCGCCCGGTGGTGCGCGAGGTGCTCGACCTGCCGGAGTCGTGGGACCCGATGGGCTGCGTCGCGGTGGGCCACGCCGCGGCACCGCCCCGTGACCGCCCGCCGCGCGATCCGCAGGACTTCATCCTGACGCGCTGACAGGCAGTCAATGACCATTTACCGTTAATAAAGTTTCCTTTACATTCGGAGCATCCCCCCATGTAAAGGAGCAATCCATGCGAAGGATGCTCACGTTACTCACCGTGGCGGTGATCTCGATCGCCGCCACGGTCTTCGTCGCCCAGCCGGCCCTGGCGCACGGCTACATCAACTCGCCGCCCAGCCGCCAGGCGTTCTGCGCGCAGGGCAAAGTGCCCGACTGCGGCGAGATCATCTACGAGCCGCAGAGCGTGGAGGGGCCGAAGGGGCTGCGTAACTGCCACGGCAACGTCGCCCGGTTCGCCCAGCTCAGCGACGAGAGCAAGCCCTGGCCCGTCACGTCGGTCGGCAACACGGTGACCTTCAACTGGACGCTCACCGCCAGGCACGCCACCACCACCTGGGAGTACTACATCGGCAACACCCGGGTGGCCTCGTTCAGCCAGGGAGGCGCCCAGCCACCGGCGACGCTCTCCCACACCGTGAACTTCTCCGGCTACACCGGCCGGCAGAAGGTCCTGGCGATCTGGAACGTCGCCGACACGCCCAACGCCTTCTACGCCTGCGTCGACCTGAAGTTCGGCGGCGGAGGCGGAACCCCGACCCCCACCCCGACGCCGACCCCCACCCCGACGCCCACGCCGACCCCGACCCCGACCCCGACCGTGCCGAGCGGCACCTGGGCGCCGAATGTCGCGTACGCGGTGGGTGCGCTGGTCACCTACGCCGGGCTGTCGTACAAGTGCATCCAGGCGCACACCTCGCTCCCCGGCTGGGAGCCACCGAACGTGCCCGCGCTCTGGCAGCGCGTCTAGCCCTCTGCGCGCACGTGCGAACGAGGGGGCGCCGGGATCCCGGCGCCCCCTCGTCACATCATCATGTGCTCGGCTTGCAGGTGGGGTGACACAGGCGGCGGGCCAGCGCGGCCAGGAAGACGTCGATGATCTCGTCGGGCTGCTGGGCGACGTGCAGGGAGCCGTTCGTGGCGGCCGTGATGCCGGACAGGCTGGCCCGGTCCACATCGCCGAAGGCGATGATGACGATCTGGATGGGCTTGTTGGGGTTCCACTCCTGGTGGAGCTTGTCGAGCAGCTGCGGCAGCCTGGTGCCGCGGCCGTCGTCCTTGCCCGCGGTGATCACCAGGAGTGTGTTGTTCATCTCCTCGCGATAATGGCCGGCGACCTCGTGGAAGCCACCGAGTATCGCGTCATAGAGCGAGCTGTCGCGGTCGGGATGCGCGGTGATCGTGGTGGTGAGCTCGTCGAGCACGCTCCTCCGGACCAGCTGGCCGGTCTCGGGGCGGTTGATCGGCCCGAGCCCGACACGCGGCTGGTAGCCCTTGGCCTGCCCGAGCCCGTCGGCGAACTCCCACAACCCCATGTGCGTGGAGTCGGGGAACAGCTGTAACCCGATCTTGGCCGCGGACAGCGCGACGCCCAGCCGGGTGGTGTCCTTCAGCTTCTCGGCCATGTGCTTGGAGGTGTCGGCCAGCACCAGGATGTTCGTCGGCGGCGCCAGCCTGCTCCACGCTCGCAGGGCCTCGTCGATGTCCTCGGGCGACACCGAGGGCCTGGTCTTCGGGGTGCCCGTCGGGATCTCCGGCCCCGGCGAGACCGGGCCCAGCGTGCCGTCGCCCGAGTGGAACCCGGCCCGCCGTACGAGATCCTGGGCCTCGGAGCCACGCAGCCAGTCGGCGAAGAGCGTCGAGGCCTCGGCGACCGTGGGGTCGGTGGCGGTGACGACGTACGGGTAGTCGAGGTTGATCGTGCCCTCGCGCGGGCGCAGCGCGACGACCGGATCGGCCGACGGCTGCCGGTTGTGCGTCCACACCGACTGCTCGGGCACGATGACCACCGGCCGCTTCCAGAACGTGTGGTCGTCCACGGCGGCCAGCATCGAGCGGTAGTCGGGCGCCGAGCCCGCCTGCGCCCAGCGGACGAACGCGGTCAGCGCCTTGTCGGCCTCGGGCCCGTTGCCCACGACGTCCCTGGCGGCGGCGACCGTGGCGATGCCCGCGCCGGCCAGCGACGGGTCGGGAACCCGCACGATGTCGGGCTCGTTCGCGTTGGGCGTGAGCCGTCCCCGCACGGTCGAGGGGAAGACCATCCGCCAGTTCATCTCGGTCTTGCCGACGGAGAAGCGCTGCGCCAGCGAGGACCGCGTGGCGAACACCAGCGGCGACGTCGCCACCACGCTCTCACCCGCGGGTAACGCGCTCGCGCCCTGCTTGCGGGCCAGCCGGATCCAGGCGGAGGAGTCGGCGATCCAGCCGTCGGGGCGCTCGCGCAGCACCCCCGCCCGGTCGCCGATCAGCGTGCGCAGCACGGTGGCCGGGGGCTGCTCGGTGACCTGGACGAGCACGCACCGGCTGCCGACCGTGTTCTTCTCGTCGTTGAAGCGTCCGGCCGCCTCCATGGCCGCCGGAGCAACGTCCACCGCGGCGGCCACGCTGACCAGAACAGGCTCTCGTGTCGTGCACAGCGCGCCACCTCCGCCGAAGATGACGACCACGGTGGCGGTGACGATGGCCAGCGCCGCCGCCCCCGCCAGCAGGCCGCGTTGCAGCGCCTTCCTGCGGCGCTGCTCGGCTGGCAGCGCTGCGCGGTGTCGACCCAGCCGCACGGTGCACCTCTCTCCAGGGGACTGCCGATTCTCCCAGCGCCGCCCACGACTGGCGCAAGAGTCGGTAGAACTTGTTATATCTAAGCCATCGGGAGCACCCGCCTGACGCTCTGGCAGACACCGTCGCTCGCCGCCGACGCGGCCAGCCGCTCGCCGTCCGGGTGGCCGTACTCCGTCGTCCGCTGCCTGACCGGCCGGCCGGTGATCTCGACCATCGCGCGCAGCTCGCTGATCGTCTTGTACGAGCCGTTCTCCGACCCGGCCATGCGGCTGATGGTCTCCTCCATCAGCGTGCCGCCGAGGTCGTTCACCCCGCCCTGGAGCACCTGGTGGCACAGGTCGTCCTGGAGCTTGACCCAGGAGCACTGGATGTTCGAGATGGCGCCGTGCAGCAGGATCCTGGCCAGCGCGTGCACGGCCCGGTTCTCCTGCGCGGTCGGTCCCGGCCGGGCGACGCCCGCCAGGTAGATCGGCGAGCTGGTGTGCACGAACGGCAGCAGCACGAACTCCGAGAACCCGCCGCTCTCCTCCTGCAGCCGCCTGATCAGCTTGATGTGCCTGACCCAGTGCACGTGGGTGTCCACGTGGCCGTACATCATCGTGGACGTGGTCGGGATGCCCACCCGGTGCGCGGTGGTGATGACGTCGATCCACTCCCTGGTGGGCAGCTTGCCCTTGGTGAGCACCCAGCGGACGTCGTCGTCGAGGATCTCCGCCGCCGTGCCCGGCAGCGAGTCGACCCCCGCCTCCTTGGCCGCGTGCAGCCAGTCCTCGATGGAAAGGTTCGTCCGGCTGGCGCCGTTGATGACCTCCATCGGGGAGAACGCGTGCACATGCATGCCCGGTGTCCTGGCCTTGACCGCCCTGGCGAGGTCGAAGTAGGCGGTGCCCGGAAGGTCGGGGTGGATGCCGCCCTGCATGCACACCTCGGTCGCCCCGGCCCGCCACGCCTCCTCGGCGCGGTCGGCCACCTGGTCGAGGCTCAGCGTGTAGGCGTCGGCATCGGTCCTGCGCTGGGCGAACGCGCAGAAGCGGCAGCCGGTGTAGCAGACGTTGGTGAAGTTGATGTTCCTGTTGACGACGTACGTCACCTCGTCGCCGACCGCCTGCGCGCGCAGGTCGTCGGCGATGCGGGCCAGCTCGTCGAGCGCCTCGCCGTCGGCCGACAGCAACGCCACGGCCTCGGCCTCACTCAACCCCGCCGGATCCGCCTCCGCCCGCCGCAACGCCGCCCGCACTTCAGCGGGCGTGTGCCCCCCAGTCGCCCGCGCGGCGCGCTCTGCCTGCCCAGGGTCTCCGTGATCTGCCCGCCCGGAGTCGGCGCGCTCCCTCTGCCCGGGGCTCCCGTGCTCTCCCCGGCCGGGAGCGGGTACGGTCTGCTCTCCCTGATCCGGTACGGCGGCCCGCTCTCCTGGCGCCGGTGCGGCGAGGAGGTGGTCGGCGGCGGGCGGCGCAATGCGTACGGCGGGGTCCAGGCGTTCGCGCAGGGCCTCCCAGTCTCCGTAGACGTTGTCGAAGTCGTCGCGCCGATCGTTGGTGCGCCCCTCTCTGTCCACGGCGACGTGCAGATCGGTCCGCCCAGCCGAGGTGAATCCACCATCGGGCTCCTGCCAGGGAAGCCCCTGGAGCACCGCGTCCTCCCGAGCCAGCCCGGTGACCGGATCAGCCAGCGCCGCCACATGCCCGAACAGCCGAGGATCCAGCCAGGGCTCCCCCGCCAACACATATTCCGGATAAATCGTCAGCCGCTCCCGCAGCACGAACCCCGCCTCCCGGGTCCGCGCCGCCAGGTCGTCGATCTGCGGCCATGGCCGTTCCGGGTTGACGTGGTCGGGCGTCAGCGGCGACACCCCACCCCAGTCGTCGATCCCCGCCCGGATCATCAGCTCGTACTCCGCGTCGACCAGATTGGGCGGCGCTTGCAGTCGTACCCGGGGCCCCAGCACGAGCCGGGCGACCGCGATCGTGGCGGCCAGTTCCTGGAGGTCGGCGTCGGGCAGGCCGCGCATGGCGGTGTCGGGCTTGGCGCGGAAGTTCTGCACGATGACCTCCTGGACACCGCCGTACTCGCGCGCCACCCGCCGGATCGCGAAGATCGACTCGGCCCGGTCCTCGATGGTCTCGCCGATGCCGATCAGGATCCCGGTGGTGAACGGCACGTTCGAGCGGCCCGCGTCCTCCAGCACGCGCAGGCGTACCGCCGGGTCCTTGTCGGGGGAGCCGTAATGGGCCGCCCCCTTCTCCTCGAACAGCCGCCGCGAGGTCGTCTCCAGCATCATGCCCATCGACGGCGCGACCGGCTTGAGCCGCTGCAGGTCGCGCCAGCTCAGCACGCCGGGGTTCAGGTGCGGGAGCAGCCCGGTCTCCTCCAGGACCCTGATCGACATCGCGCGTACGTACGACAGCGTGTCGTCGTAGCCGTGCGCGTCCAGCCACTCGCGGGCCTGGTGCCAGCGGTCCTCGGGACGGTCCCCCAGCGTGAACAGCGCCTCCTTGCACCCCATCGCCGCCCCCTGCGCGGCGATCTCCAGCACCTCGTCGGGGCTCAGGAACGGCGCGGGCAACTTGTTCGGCGCGGTCGCGAACGTGCAGTAACCACAACGGTCCCGGCAGAGCCTGGTCAGCGGGATGAACACCTTCCTGCTGTAGGTGATGGCCCCCTCCCGGCCGATCGCCGTCAATCCGGCATCCCGGACCCGCGAGGCATGTTCGAGCAGTGTGTCAAGGTGTTCATCGCGGGCGTGGAGAAGCACGGTCGCCTCGGCGACGTCGAGGGTCTTGCCATCGCGGGCCCTGGCGAGAGCACGGCGAAGCGCGGATTCACTGACGAGACTCATAACGGGCACACTACGTGGGCTGGGTTCGTGGCCCGCACCTAGGGCAGGTCAGAAGGCCCGGTAGTCGCGGACCGGCATTCGCGGACCGCGCGCCGGCGGACGCAGTCCGGTGAGCCAGATCAGGACCGTCGCGCGGTGCCGGTGCCCCTTGTACGGCTCCAGCAGCCGCATCATGCCCGGATCGTCGGTCTTCTCGCCGGTCAGCGCGTAGCCCACCAGCTTGGCCAGGTGGAAGTCGCCCACGCTCACGGCGTCGGGATCGCCGAAGGCCCGCTGACGAACCTCCGCCGACGTCCACACCCCGACCCCCGGCAGGGCCCGCAGCAGCCGGTCGAGCTCCTCACTGGTGGCGGCGGCCTCCAGCTTGTCGGCATGCCAGGCGGCGGTGGCGATGGTCCTGGCGCGTACTGCCTCGGCACCGGCCCGATGCCAGTGCCAGGACGGCACCTCCCGCCACACACTCGCCTCGGGCACGACCCGCATCCCTTCGGGCGCGGGTCCCGGGGCAGGCTCCCCGTAGCGGTTCAGCAACCACCGCCAGGCCCGCCAGGCCTCACGCCCGACGACCTTCTGTTCGAGCACGGCAGGCACCAGCGCCTCCATGACCCGGCCGGTCCTGCCGATGCGCAGCCCCGCGTGCTTCCTGGCCACGTCCTCCAGCACGGCGTGCCGGACACTGAACCCCGACGCGTCGTCCTCGGCCCCGAGCAGCGCGGGCAGCCCCTCAAGCAGCCACTCGGCCCCCGGCCCCCAAGCCTGTCCGCGCACACTGCCCGTCCGCGCGCTCACCCGCAGCGTGCCAGGCCCATCGGGGGTACGGGAGGTACGCCATACGGCGCCGTCATGCGTGGCCCGCCAGGTCGGGTCCCCGGTACCACGCCGGTGCGGCCCCAGCACTAGGCCCACATCCAGCGCCCCCTCAGGCACCCACCAACGCTCCATCACCCAACCAGTCTGCCGTCCGATTCCGACTAGGGGTGCCGTGGGCCTGTGATGAGGCGCTGTCTGGATCCGCCTCCGGGTGCCGGGGGCCCGTGAAGAGGCGCCGTCCGGATCCGCCTCGGGGTGCCGGGGGTCCCGATACGCCTCGGGTGCCGGTGGCCGCCTGTCACGGGCGCGCGTATCGGCGCCCGGCCATGTGCGGGCTCAGCGGCCGTATTCCTGGAAGCCCCCAGCCCTGTACGGCGGGTGGCGGGTGCCCACCGCTTGCCGTACAGGAACAAAAGGCTTTTCGCCAGAAATCAGACGTCGCTCGAATAGCGGACCGCGCGCTCAGGGAGCTCGATGCCCGGCCAGATGCGCACCCCCGCCTGGAGCTCGTTGCCCGCGCCCACCACCGCGCCGTCGCCGATCACGGCGTCGCACACCACCGCGCCCGCGCACACCCGCGCCCCCCGGCCCACCACCGAGTCCGTGACGGTCGCGCCCGAGTGGATCACGCAGTCGTCGCTCAGCACGCTGCCCATCACCGAGGCCCCAGCCTCGACCACGGCCCGCGCGCCCACCGTGGAGCCGCCCTGCACCTTGGCCTCGGGAGAGACCACCGCGCCGTCGAGCACCAGGTACTCGCCCGTCGGACCGGGCAGCGCAGGCGAGGCCAGCCGGCCGAGCACCAGGTCGCGCGAGCCGCGGACGAAGGCGGCGGGCGTGCCGACGTCGAGCCAGTAGGTGCGGTCGGCGTAGCCCAGCACGAGCTCGCCCGACTCGATGAGCCCCGGGAAGGTCTGCCGCTCGACCGACACCACCTCGCCCCGGGGGATCTGGTCGATGACCGAGCGGGTGAACACGTAACAGCCCGCGTTGATGCGGTTGGTCACCGGGTTGGGCGTCTTCTCCAGGAAGGCCGTCACCCGCCCGTCGTCGTCGGTGGGCACGCAGCCGAACCGGGTCGGATCGTCGACCTCCGTCAAATGGAGCGTTACAGCGGCGGATCGCCGCAGGTGAGTGCGGATCTGGTCACCTATGTCGTGACCGGACAGGATGTCGCCGTTGAGGATGAGCACGGGGTCGTCGGGACCCGAGCCGAGCGCCTCGGCGGCATTGCGGATCGCCCCGCCGGTGCCGAGCGGCGTCTCCTCCGTCATGTATTCGATCGAGAGCCCGAACGCCGACCCGTCGCCGAAGACCGGCTCGAACATGGATGCTTTGTACGAGGTCGCGAAGACGATCCGGCGAACCCCGAACGATCGGGCCCGGGCCAGCTGGTGTGCCAGGAACGGCACTCCGGCGGTGGGCAACAGCGGCTTGGGCGTGCCCAGTGTCAGCGGACGCAGGCGCGTGCCCTGCCCCCCGACCAGGAGGATCGCCTCGAGGTCCGGCAAAGAGCTCTCCATCACTCGGTGAGGTTATCTGACTATTCAATTGCGCGTTGATAGGAACTGAGATGCGCTTCCACGGACGCCTCCCAGGTGAATTCGCGGGCCCTGGCCAGACCGGCCTCGCGGAGCTGCCGCCGCCGTTCGGGGGAGGCGAGCAGTCGGCCCAGCTCGCTGGCGATGCTGTCGGCGTCGGGCTCGGTGTAGGCGACGGCGTCGCCGCCCACCTCGGGCAGCGAGGTGCGGTGCGTGGTGAGCACCGGCGCGCCGCAGGCCATCGCCTCCAGCACGGGCAGCCCGAAGCCCTCGCCGCGCGACGGGAACGCCACCACGGCCGCCCCGCCGAGGAACCCCGGCAGGTCCGGAACGCGCAGGAAACCCGGCCGCACCACCTTGACCGTGGCCTCGACCTCCCGGCAGGCGGCGTCGACGTCGTCCTCGTGGATCCCGCCGCCGAGCACCAGCGCGGGCGGCCTGTCCAGGCTCTTGACGGCCATGGCGAAGCCGCGGATGAGGTTGGGAACGTTCTTGCGCGGGTCGAGCGCGCCCAGGAAGGCCACGTACGACTGGCCGTGCAGGCCGCACCTGGTGGCCGCGCGGAGCATCTCGATCTCGTCCGGCGGGTGGAAGAGCTGCTGGTCGACACCGTGGTAGGCGACGTCGATGCGGGTCGGATCGGCGGCGAGCACCCGGATCAGCTCGTCCCTCGTCGCCTTGGACGGCACGATCACCCGGGTGGCGTGACGTACGGAGGTGCGGGTGGCGGACCGGAAGAACGACGCCCGGACCGCGCTGTGCTGGTCGGGCTCGGTGAACCAGGTGACGTCGTGCACGGTCACCACGGTGGGCAGGCCCGCGCGGATCGGCATCGAGTAGTAGGGGGCGTGAATGACCTGCGCCCCCGCCTGGCGGGCGAGCAGTGGCACTCCGCTCTGCTCCCAGGCGAGCCTGGCGGCCCGGTTGGTGATGGCGACCGGGCCCGGCATGATCCGCGCCGAAGGCGCAAGCCGCCCATAGCGGTCGGCGTCCGCCCGCTGGCAGACCACGGCGAGGTCGGCGCCGGCCCGGTCGAGCCCGGCGACGAGCCCGTCCACATATCTGATCAACGCACCACGGTCTGCGGGGACCGCCGCGGCATCGACGAGCACACGAGGCATTACGAAGATCTTCTCCCCTCAAGATCAACGTGGGACTTTGTCATCCCCCTCTAGGTTCAGCTTATGACCAGCGTCCCCCAAATCGTGGCCTAAATCACACCGAGTCGCGCCGAGCCGCGATTCCCGCCATACCCGCGCAGATCAGGTCACCAATGACGATGACGATTCGCGATGAAAGAGCCACGGCGATGGCCTGACCCGAGGGCATCACGGGCGACAGCACGCCCACGATGACCACTTCCCGAACACCGGCCCCGGCGGGCACCACGACCGACATGATGCCCAGGCACCACGACAGCGCGAAGGCGCCGATGGCGAAGAGCAGGCCGGCCTGCGGCACGATGAAGTACAGGTGCAGTCCGTAGCAGACCCAGCCGGCCAGGGCCCAGCCGAGCGCGGTGAGCATGCCGCGCCGGGTGAGCGGGTGTTCGAGCGGCTCGCGCTTGAGCCGGCGCAGGCCGAACCCGATCAGCCCGTTGATCACCTTGGGCTCCAGTAGCACCAGCAGCACGGGGACGAGGAGCAGCAGCCAGCCGAACCGGTCCCAGCCGAGCGTGACCAGCGTGACGAGCAGGCCGGTGGCCAGCTGGATCGGCATCGTCAGGAAGAACGCCGCCGCGCTGCGCGGGCGGGGCACGCCGAGGTCGCGGCCCATCTCCATCTGGGCGAGCACCGGCCAGACCGCGCCGGGGATGTACTTGCCGAGCTGGCCGACGAAGAACACCTTGGCCGCGGAGCGAAGGGGCAGCGGCGAACCCAGGTCGGCCAGCAGGGTGCGCCAGGTCAGCATGGCGCCCAGCAGCGCGCCCACGACACCGATCAGAGAGGCGGCGAGCAGCGGCCAGCTCAGCCGGGCGAACCCGGCGACCACGGCGTCCCACTGCGACGCCACGGCCCACACGCCGAACCCGAGGGCGACCAGCAGGAACCCGAACCGCACGACCTTCCGCACCACGGGCGCCTTGCCTGACGTACCGGGTTTGATGGTGCTCACAGCGGGCGGACCCGCTCGGGCGGCTGCGGAAGGTCGGCGCCGGCCGGGCGCCGGGCAGTCTTCGTCGCCACCCACAGGTACGTAGGCACGACCGGCAGGAGCAGCCGCAGCACCGCGCGCGGCGTACGCGCGAGCACGGCCTGCACCACGCGCCCGAGCGCGCCCGGGAACAGCTCGGACCCGGCGAACCGAGTCGGCGTCGCCAGCACCGGGAAGGTGTAGTCCCACACGTGGAAGGCCCGCAGCATCCTGCGCAGCCCGCGCCGGGTGCGGAAGCGCTCGTAGTAGTGGTCGGCGCGACCGGAGGCGCGCACGTAGCGGTCGGCGAGCGCGGGCGGCAGGTACGACAGGAACGGCAGCTTGTAGTGCGGCTCGATGACGCCGAGCCGGTTGCCCAGCCCCAGGTAGAGCACGCCGTCGTCGGACAGCACGCGGTGCATCTCGGCCACCACGGCGTCGGGGTCGACCACGTGCTCGTAGATGTGGTTGAACACCAGCACGTCCACCGAGCCGTCGGGGAACGGCAGCGCCGTGCCGTCGCCGCAGACGAACGCCACCCGCTCGCCGAACCGGTCCGCCGCCTTGCGCAGCCCGGGGACGTCGATGTCGATGCCCAGCGTGTGCTTGGCCCCCGCCCCGGCCAGCTCGTCGGCGATGAACCCGGCCGAGCAGCCGACATCGCCGACGGTCAGCCCGCCGAGCGGGCCGTGGAAGTGCTCCACCACCGCGATGATCTTCGCGGCCTTGCGCCGGCGCTTCTTCTCGTCGAGCATCGCCGACTGGAACTCGGAGTACTCCAGCTGTGCGACCCGTTCCTTACCCACGCCGCCCAACAGTACCCGCGTGTGAGAGGCGCTGACCGGTCGAAACGACTTTGGTACGGTTGCCCGCCTGTGTGAGATAGCGGAAGACGGGGAAGAAATGGCGCTCTTCGCTAAGATCCGGGGCGAGCTGGCCGGGACCGATGCCCAGTTCCGTACCGAGGAGGTGGAGGGCTACCTCCGCCAGATGATCGTCGGCCGGCTGGCCCACGCCATGAGCACCGCGAACGTGCCGGTGCTGGACATGGCGGCCAACCAGCACGCGATGGGCCAGCAACTGGCCGAGGTGCTCACGGCGGATCTGGCCGGGGTGGGCATCTCGGTGCCGAACTTCACCTTCGAGAACATCTCGCTGCCTCCCGAGGTGGAGGAGGCGCTGGACAAGCGCTCGCAGATGGGGATCCTGGGCGATCTGGGGCAGTACGCGAAGTTCCAGGCGGCCAACGCGCTCGAGAACTCGGGCGGGATCGGCGAGGGGATGGGCCTCGGTATGGGCATCGCCGCGGGTCAGCAGATGGCGGCCGCGCTCAAGCCGGAACAGCCCGCGCAGCAGGGGCCGCCGCCGCCCGCGCCGTCCGCGAGCACTCCTACGACGCCTTCCTCGCCAAGCCACGCGTACGGTCGACGGCCCCGAACCAGTTCGCCTGCCCGGGCTGCCACGCCCGCACCGAGAGCGACGCGATCTCCAAGCTCTGCCAGTTCTGCGGCACCGCCCTGGTCGCCGACACCACGGCCGACGCGCAGATCGCCCCGGAAGCGGTGCTCCCGTTCGCCCTCGACCGCCACGGCGCCCGGCAGCACCTCCGCGGCTGGGTGAAGACCCGCTGGTTCGCCCCGAACCGCCTCAAGAAGGTCTCCGAGGCGGAGTCGATGAAGAGCACCTACCTGCCCCACTGGACGTTCGACGCCGGTACGGTCTCCGCCTACACCGGCCAGCGCGGCGAGCACTACTGGGTGACCGAGAGCTACATGGAGAACGGCCAGACCAGGACCCGCCGGGTCCGTAAGACCCGCTGGTACCCCGCCGGCGGCAGGGTGTCGCGCGCGTTCGACGACGTGCTGGTCAGCGCCACTGACCAGGTCAGCAAGGAGCGGCTCGACAAGCTCGAACCGTGGCCGTTGAAGAGCGCCGTGCCGTACCAGCCGGGCTATGTCGCCGGGCACCACAGCCTGCGCTACGACACCGAGCCGCAGAGCGCTCTGGAGCAGGCCAAGGGCCGCATGGCGAAGGTCATCGAGGGCGACTGCCGCGACGACATCGGCGGCGACGAGCAGCGCGTGCACTCCGTCGACACCTACTACTCCGACGTCACGTTCAAGCTGATGCTGCTGCCGGTGTGGATCGGCTGCTACCTGTTCGGCGGCAAGGCGTACCAGGTGCTCATCAACGGGATCAACGGCGAGGTGCAGGGAGACCGGCCCTACAGCACTGTCAAGATCATGCTCGTGGTGCTGACCATTCTCGCGGTGGTCACCGGCGGCGTCTGGATATACGCGGTCAACCACGGTTAGCCTTGGCCAATGCTCCGCCGCCTGCTGCGCGTCTTCCTCGCGCTGGTCGCGCTCGGTTTCCTCGGGTACGGACTGGCCAGGAACTGGGATGAGACCATCGCGGCCGTGGCCGCGCTGTCGCCTTGGGCGGTGCTCGGGGCGTTCGCCGCGGTGCTGGCCGGGCAGTTCTGCATGCTGCTCGCCTGGCGGAAGGTACTGGCCGGGCTCGGGTCGCCAATGCCGTTGCGGGTGACCGGACGGATCATGTTCGTGGGCCAGCTCGGCAAGTACATCCCTGGCTCGGTCTGGGCGTACGCGGCGATGATGGATCTCGGCCGCGACCACGGCAGCCCGCCGCGCCGGACGTTCGCCTGCATCTCGCTGTCCCTGGTGATCAACCTGGGGGTCGCGCTCTCGATCGCCGCCGCGACGCTGGCGACGCAGCAGGCCGTGCGCCAGGCGTGGTACCTGCTGCTGCTCGTCCCCGTGATCATCGTGTGCCTGCATCCCAAGGTGCTCACCTGGGGTCTCAACCTGGCCCTGCGCCTGGCGCGCAAGGAGCCGCTCGAAAGCGTGCTGCCCGGCCGTACCGTGCTGGTCGCGGTGGCCTGGACCGCGCTCGGCTGGTTCGTGTACGGCCTGCACACCTGGCTGCTGTCCGGCAGGTGGGACCTCTACGTGGTCGCGACCGGGGCCTACGCGTTCGCCTGGGCCACCGGGCTGCTGACGTTCGTGGTGCCCGCCGGGGTCGGGGTGCGTGAGGGCGCCATGATCCTCGTGCTCCGGCCGCTGATCGGCGACGGCCCGTCCTACGCGGTCGCGGTGGTGTCGCGGCTGGCGTTCACCCTGGGCGACGCCGTCGCCGCGGGCATCGCGTTCCTGCTGGGCCGTCAGGCGTCGAGGAGCACCGCGGAGTACGCCGACCAGAACGGCTCCGGATCGACCGCCTTGACGCCCGACCGCAACCGTTCGGGCTCGCCCGGCGCGTAGAACCGCTTGATCGCCCGGTTGAGCACCTCGACGTCGTCCGGCTCGACCAGCAGCCCGTCGACGCCGTCCGTCACGTGGTCGGCGAGCGCGCCCACACGGGTCGCGATCACCGGCACGCCGTGCTCGTGCGCCAGCCAGACGTTCTGGCTGGCGGTAGCGGTGCGGTACGGCAGGACGAGCGCGTCGGCGGAGGCGAACAACTTCGGCACGTCCTCGGCGGCCACGTAACCGGGCCGCAGCTCCACCCGGTCCGCGATGCCCAGCTCGCCGATCAACGCCCGGGTGCCGTCGAGCCCGCCCCAGAACTCCCCCGCCACAGTCAGCCCGACCCCTTCCGGCAGGGCGCGCAGCAGCAGATCGAGCCCCTTGTACGGCCGGACCATGCCGAAGAACAGCAGCCGCCCGTGCACCTCGGCGGAGCGCTCCCCGGTCGTGGACGGCAGGTGCGGCGGCAGCCCGGCCACACTCACCGGCCGGTCACTCAGGGAGGCCGCCAGCGCCGCCTGCTCGTCGGAGTGGGTCAGCACCGCGTCGACCCGGTTGAGCAGCGCCTTCATCAGCGGCCTGTCGTACGGCTTGCGCTCATGCGGCAGCACGTTGTGGCACAGGGCGACGGTCTTGGCCTTCCCGCCCAGGCCGTACAGGATGCCGAGATAGGCCGGGACCTGCACCGGGCTCAGGACGGCCAGGATCACCAGGTCGGCCGAGCGCAGCCGGCGTCCGCACGCCACCCAGCCGCCGGGACTGCGCCAGTCGAGCCTGCGCAGCGTCTTGGGGTAGGGGGTGCCCTCGGGCGCGGAGATCGTCTGCTGGCCCGGGTAGAGGAACGCCGGGTATTGAGCCCGCCACGACTCGATCACCACGTCGTGGCCGAGCGCCGTCAGCCGGTGCGCCAGCTCGGTGGTGTGCTGCGCCCCGCCCCCTTTGTACGGGTAGGTGGGGCCGACGATGGCGATGCGCACGCTATTCGCCCCGCGAGCGCACGATCAAGTCGGCCAGCAGTGCCACGGATCCGATGAGCAGCCCCGACAGGAAGATCATGACGGTGTTGGCCGGGAAGTAGAACGGGTGCTGGATCATGTCCCAGACCCCCTTGACGAACCCGATCCCCACCAGCCACAACGCGGGCGGCATGAGCACCTTGAGCGGGTTGAAGTACATGATCATCCGCAGCACCTGCAGGATGTAGCGGTAGGCGTCGGAGACGAAGCTGAACTTCGACTTGCCCGCCCGCTTGGCGTAGCCGATCGGCAGGTAGTAGACGTCGTGCTGGTTCGACAGGAACGACAGCGTGATCGTCGTGACGCAGGAGAACCCGGGCGGCAGCAGCCGCAGGTAGGGCTTGGCCACCGTCCTGCGGAACGCGCGCAGCCCGGAGTTGAGGTCCGGGATCTTCTGCCCAGCGAGCTGCTCCGCCACCTTGCGGATCACCCACTTGGCCGGGACGCGCAGCAGCTTGTGCGACCCCTCCTCGGACGTGCGGGCGCCGACGACCATGTCGACGGTCGCGTCCTTCTCCAGGATCTGGACCAGCTCGGGGATCCGCTCGTTGGGGTAGGTCATGTCGGCGTCGGTCCAGACGACGATCTCGCCTCTGGCCTCCTGCGTGCCGATGCGGCGCACGGTGCCCGCCCCGCCGTTGCGGTGGAACGCCCGGATCCGCAGGTGCTCGAACCGGGGCGCGGCCTCCTGCAGCCTGGCCAGCGTCTCGTCGGTGGAACAGTCGTCGACCGCGACGAGCTCATAGGTATAGCCGCTGGAGTCCATCGCCTTGGTGATCCGCTCGACCTCGTCGATGACGTGGTCCTGCTCGTTGTAGCAGGGCAAGACGATCGTGACGTATGGCGCTTCTTCCACGGCGTATCCACTCTGGGGGGTCTCAGGCGTGCTCACGTGCGTCGAGGGTACTCTGCCCAGCCGGGAGCCGAGTCCACCTGCGGCCGGCGACAGGGTCAGCCCACGGCCATCCACACGTTGATCTGGAGCGACCAGGTGCCGTTCGGCGCGTCGACGAGAGACCGCTCGTCCTGCCGGGTCACCAGGCCCATGACCTGCGTCTTCGGACCGTAAGCTGCCACCTGCTCCTCCTCGGCAGCCAGCACGACCGGGACGTGGCCGGCGGCGCGGACACGAGCGATCATGCGGCGCACGTCGGCTTCGTCCGCCGTATCCCGCCTGCCCACGGCGCGGACCTGCGCCGCCGGTCGGCCGCACATGCCGCGGACGAGCTGGGTGAACCGGTTGCCCGTCACCCGCTCGACGATCAGCACCGAGGCGTTCGGCGGGATCTTCGCGCACATCGCCTCGACCGCCGCCCGCTCGCCCCGCTCCACCGGGGTGAACGCGATCCCGATCGACGTGATGACCGGGGGCACCAGGATCAGCACGGTGCCCGCAGCGGTGATCCAGCTGCCGTACTTGCGGAGGATGGCCTGGTTGCGCACCCACTCCAGCCCCCACACCGCCAGCAGGATCAGCCCCGGGATCACCACCGGCACCAGCCGGCGGGCGGCCCACGGCTGGTCGGGGGTGATCTCCGGGCGCAGCAGCGTGGTCACCGTGGTCCAGCCGATGACGGCCAGCGGCAGCAGCCACTCGGCCGGGGAACCGTTCCTGAGCAGCCTCCGCACCAGCACCGCCGCCGCGACCGTGGCGAGGACGATCATGGGAAGGCCGACGTACCAGCTCACCCAGTGCAGGGACAGCTCCGAGTAGAGCCGGGTGCCGTCGACGGGCAGGCCGTTGGCCTTCTGCGTCTGTTCGATGAATGTGGCGGTGAGCTTGTCTTCCTTCGTCGTGGCCACCCGTCGCACGGTCTGCAGCCACGGCCGCACGGCCAGGCCGACCATGACCAGCACGACCAGCACGGCCCCCACGTCCGGAAGCCACCTGGGCATCCGGATCCGGGCCAGCCGGGGCGCCGCGAGCGTACCGGCCAGGGTGAGGAGGAGAACGGCGGCGCAGATGAGCAGCAGCGGATTGACCGACCTGGACAGATAGGACAGATACGGTCGTGCCAGCACGTACGCCGCCAGCAGCCCCAACCCGGCACCGACCGCGAGCCCGAGCAGGAGCGGCGGCCCGAGCGCCCCCTTGGGCCTGCCGAGGCGCCGCCAGGCGATCAGCGACCCGGCGAACGCCAGGACCGGCAGCACGTCACGCAGCCCATCGATCCTGACCAGCACGGCCAGCCCGAACACCAGCCCGGCCAGCGCCCCCGCTCTTCGCTGGATGTCCCCGCGGGAGAGGGCGTCGTGGACCAGGGCCAAGCCGCCGAACAGCAGGATCAGCGAGGGAATCTCGCTGAAGGTGGTCCGTGAGGTGTAGAGGATCGGCAGGCTCACCGCGAAGGCCAGCGCCGCCACCGGCGCCCAGCGCCCGCCGGCGAGCCGGCCCACCACCCCCGCCAGCGTGAGCACGGCCAGCGCCCCGAGCACGGCAGGTGTCAGCAGCAGCCCGCCGAGCCAGTCACCCACGGCGAACAGCAGCGGCGGTCCCGGCATGAACTGCGGCACCACCGACCCGCTGACGTCGTAGAACCCGACGCTCTCGAACATGAGCGCCGGATCGGCCCCGCCGAACGCCTCCGCCTGCGCGGGGATCGGCAGCGAGCCGTGTCCGGCCAGCCAGGTGGCGTACTGGGCGTACGTTGCGGGATCACGCCTGACGATCAGCTGCTCGCTGTGCATGATCGCGTTGAACACACCGGACCCGACCGCGACCGCGACGACCGCGCCGACCTGCCGCCCGGTCGCCCCTTCGACGACCTTGAGCGGCCGGCGGAGGGCGAACCAGCAGAGCCCCCCGATCACCACCGCCCCGAGCACCAGCGCGGGCACCGGCCGATACCACCCGGCCAGCAGCAGCGGCAGCGCGGCGAGCAGCCAACCGGCCACGACCAGGGCAGGCAACACCGAGACCACGGCGAGCACCCGACCCGCCGACGGCCTACGCGTCCGATCCAGCCAGGCGATTCCCATCGGTGATCGCGAGCGTATCCAAAACACGGCCGCGCCGACGATGCCGCAGCCCCCTCGGCCCGGACGACACGAAGAACCCAAAGGGCCCAGCCCGGACGACGCGCGGACTCCAGAGACCCTCAGCCCAGACGGCGCGAAGAACCCGAAGGACCTCGGCCCGGACGGCGCCTCGGATGGGGGTTACGCAGGATCGCGCGAAACGCGGGTAGCGTACGCGACGTGCCGGTGAAGCGGGAGGACGCACGGGTGGAGGAGACGACGCTCGTCGGCGAGCCCGAGCCCAGGCCCACACCCAGGCCGGCCCGGGCGGTCTCACTGGCGCGCCGGCACGGCTGGTTCCTGGCGGTCCTGACCCTGGGCACCGCGCTACGGGTCGTCACGATGCTCGGCTACCGCCCGGCCCTGTGGTTCCCCGACTCCTACACCTACGTCGTCACCGTCTTCCACCCCCGCCCCGACCTGGTGCGCCCCGCCGGCTACTCGGCCTTCATGAAGGCGCTCGAACCGTTCCACTCCTTCGGCGCGATCACCGCCGCGCAGCACCTGCTCGGCCTGGCCACCGGCGTGCTGGTCTACTGGTGCGCACGCCGCGCGCCCAGGTGGGTGGCGACGCTGGCCACGGTGCCGGTGCTGCTGGACGCCTACCAGATCGAGCTGGAGCACCTGCTCGTCTCCGACGCGCTCTTCATGTTCCTGGTCGTCGCCGCGATCGCGCTCACCCTGGCCGACCGGCCCGTGGTGATCGCCGTCGGGCTGCTGCTGGCCGCCGCCACGCTCACCAGGACCGTCGGCCAGCCGCTGATCGTGGTCGTGGCGGCCTGGTTCCTGCTGCGCAGGCGGGTGGGGCTCGCCGGGCTCGTGGTGGTGGCCGCGCTGGCGCCGGTCATCGCGTACGGAGGCTGGTTCTACGCCACCTACCACCGCGTCGGCATCGTCGGGGCGAACGGCGTGTTCCTCTACGCCCGCACGATGTCGTTCGCCGACTGCGCGAAGATGGAGCCCCCACCGGACCTCAAGGTGCTCTGCGACCCTCGGCCGCCCGATCGGCGTCCGCCCTCGCAGGAGTACATCTGGGCCAAGGACTCCCCGCTCGTCGCGTTGCCGGACATCACGTTCACCGAGGAGAACGACGAGCTGGCGGGCCGGTTCGCCTCGCTGGCCATCCGTGAGCAGCCGCTCGACTACGCGGCCTCCGTGCTGTCGGAGCTGGGCCGTTCGTTCGTCTGGGGCCGCCCGGTCTACCCCGACCACGAGATCTACGACTACTACGAGTTCCCCGCCGTCTCGCCGCAGCCTCCGGGCCGGTACGCCGCGCAGCTCGGCGTCGACCTGGGCAAGCGCTACGAGCAGGGACCGATCGGCACCGAGGTCGTCGAGCCGTACGCCGGCTGGGTGCGCGCCTACCAGGACATCGGGCGCCTGCCGGGCACCGTGCTGCTGGCCGTCCTGCTCGTCCCGCCCGCCCTGGCGATCAGGCGGCGGCTGTCCGGCGGGCGACGGCTGACGAGCCTGACCGACGAGCCGCCCCCGTGGTTGCTGCCCTGGTCAACAGCGGTGCTCCTGCTGGTCATACCGCCGGCCGTGGCCGAGTTCGACTACCGGTACGTCCTGCCGGCCGTGCCTCTGGCGTGCCTGGCCGCGGCCCTGGCCACCCGTGCCGGGCCCCGCACTCCGTAAAGACTTTGACGATGAATATTCCGCTAAATGTCCAGGTCTGAGTATGCTTTTGCGCGGTAACATCACGTCCGGGTCACGGTCGATTCTTTTCGTCATGGCTGCGGGTACGCCGTCCGTGACCTAGTCTCGTGGCGCAGAATGACCGAGCCAACCGGACCAGGCGAGGGGGCGCATGAGTGACCAGTGGGGCGTGTCCGTGCAGGACCGCAGGGTCGCCTCGACACAGCCCGGCAGCCGGATGTCGCGCCGGGCGGCGGCATCTCCTCCTCCTCCCCCGCCCCCCGAAGACCTGCCGCCCCGCGGCCATCGCAGCGGCGGTGGCGGTGGTGGCAACAAGATGCGCGTGCTGGCCTGGATCAGCATCGCGACCACCTCGCTCATGGTCGCCGGCGCGCTGACCGGCTACACGCTCTACCGCGACGCCTTCAGCAACATCAACCAGCGAAGCGTCAACAAGGACATCATCAACCCCCGGCCCCCTGAGACCGGCGCGCTCAACGTGCTGCTGGTCGGCTCCGACACCCGCGCGGGCAAGGGCAACGCGAAGTACGGCCAGGCGGACGCCAGGAAGGCCGACGCGGGCGGCAAGCGCACCGACACGATCATCCTGATGCACATCTCGCCCAACCGGGACCAGGCGCGGCTCATCAGCTTCCCGCGCGACTCGATGGTGCAGATCCCCAAGTGCAAGAACGAGACCACCAAGCAGGAGATGCCGCCGCGCCGCGACATGATCAACTCGGCGTACAGCTCGGGCGGCGTCGCCTGCACGATGTCCACGCTGGAAACCCTCACCGGCATCCGGGTCGACCACTTCGTCGAGGTCGACTTCAGCGGTTTCAAGAACATCGTCGACGCGCTCGACGGCATCGAGATCTGCCTGGCGAACGGCGTGGACGACAAGAACTCCCACCTGAAGCTGCCCGCGGGCAAGAGCCTGCTGAACGGCGAGCAGGCGCTGGGCTACGTCCGGCTGCGCCACTACGGTGACGGCAGCGACATCCAGCGGATCAAGCGCCAGCAGATCTTCCTGAGCAAGGTCGTGCAGAAGGCCACCAGCAGTCAACTGCTCACCGACGTCGGGAAGCTCAGGGCCTTCATCAAGGCCACCGCCAAGTCTGTGACGATGGACCCGGACCTGGCCAACGACACCACCCAGCTCATCGAGATCGCCACGAGCGCGCAGAAGATGACGGCGGGCGGGGTCAAGTTCACCACGATCCCGTGGCAGCCCGACCCGGAGGACAAGAACCGGGTGATCTGGCGGCAGCCCGACGCCAACGATCTGTTCAATGCGATCAAGAGCGACGTCGACCTGCCCGAACCCGCGGCGTCGGCCTCGACCGCCGCCTCGACGCCCAAGATCAACGTCAAGCCGGAGCAGGTCCAGGTCCAGGTGCTCAACGGCACGACGACGCGGGGCAAGGCCAAAGAGGTCGCCGACCTGCTGAGCAAGGAAGGCTTCAAGGTCACGGGCGTGGGCAACTACCTGGCCACCGACGGCAAGAGCCAGCCGACCACCCAGGTCCGCTACGCCAAGAAGGCCACCGACGGCGCCGCGTACAGCGACGTGCTGGTCAAGGCCATGCAGCCCAAGCCGGCTCCGACGGCGGGCAAGCTCAAGCCGACGACCACCGAGACCTACACCTCTCCGGTGCCGGTGCCCTCGACGACTCCCGCGACGACGAACCCGCCCGTGATCCAGCTGATCATCGGCGAGGACTTCAAGTCGGTCAAGGTCACCAAACTGCCCGACAGCGTCACCAACAGCACGATCTCGGCGGACAAGCAGAAGAACGTCTGCACCTGACCTCCAAGTTCCCTGTGTAACCGGGTGTTCTCGCACCGCGAGTGAGACAGGAGCCTCGTCGCCGGGCTAGTGTGTAGCGGGTCGGCGACGCGGCTCGTCTCACTCGTCAAGGACGCGTGCATGCGGGCTGCCTGTCGCGTTCCCCCGACCCCGAGTGAAGCTGAGCGACTCCGTAGTGTCTGACACCAAGCACTCCCCACCGGTCACGACGCCCCCCGACACGGGTGACGCCGATGAGGCCACCGGCCCCGCGAGCACAGGAGCTCAGTGGCCGCTGCCGGAGGAGGCTTTCTGGAGTGAGAAGACGGATCCGCACGGCGTCGGCCCGGCCAAGACGGACCAGGAGCAGGACAAGGACCAGGAGCAGGAGCGGCCGGAGCCAGAGCCGGCTCCCGAGCCCCAGCCCGAGGCCCCCAAGCGCAAGCGCGACCCATATCTGGACAACGTCAAGTTCGTCCTGATCGCGTTCGTGATCGTCGGCCACTCGTTGGTGCCGACGCTGTCCACCGACTCGGCCAGGTCGCTCTACATCTTCATCTACACCTTCCACATGCCGCTGTTCGTGCTCATCAGTGGCTATCTGTCCAGAAATTTCTGGAACTCCAACGCGAAGACGAACAAGCTGGTCGACACGTTCGTCGTGCCGTACGTGATCGTGGAGGTCGGCTACGCGCTGGTCCGGCTCGGCCTGGGCCAGAAGTGGAGCCTCACGATCATCGATCCCGCGTGGATCAACTGGTACCTGCTGGCGCTGCTGTTCTGGCGACTGTCCACACCCGTGTGGAAGCGGATGAAACACCCGATCCCGGTGGCGATCGCGATCTACCTGTTCGCCGGGTTCTCGCAGATCTCCGGTGACTTCAGCATGGACCGCTTCTTCGGTCTGATGCCGTTCTTCGTCATCGGGCTCGTGATGCAGCCCGAGCACTTCGAGCTGCTCGACCGCCGGTGGATCAAGATCGTCTCGGTGTTCGTGGTGCTCGGCGCCGCCGCGGTGTCGATCTTCATCGCGCCGAAGGCGCCGCTGAAGCCCTTCTACTACAAGCACAGCTTCCAGGACTTAGATCTGTCCTGGTGGATGGGCCTCGGCGTACGCGCCGGGCTGCTGATCTGCGGGCTGGCCATGTCCTACGCCGTCCTGGCGCTGGTGCCCAGGCGCGAGACCTGGTTCACCGATCTCGGCACCCGCACCCTCTACTGCTACCTGCTCCACGGCATCCCCGTCCTCATCGCCAAGGACCAGGGGTGGCTGGAGCTGCCCTGGCTGCACGGCCCGCTCGGGGTGCTGGCGATCAGTGCGAGCTGCTTCGCCCTGGCGATCGTGCTGTGCCTGCCCGAGACGCGCACGGTGTTCAAGTGGGTGCTCGAACCTCGGCTGACGTGGCTCTACCGCCGCCCGTCAGGAAGTTAAGCGGCAATTCCCCCAGCATTTACGCCATTGACCGGGTAGCGGCGCAGCATCGACCGCATGCGTGTATGCGTAGCCACCACCGTCCACCATCCCGAGGACGCCCGGATCATGCATCGGCAGATCCGGGCGCTGCTCGACGCGGGCCACGAGGTGACCTACGTCGCGCCCTTCACCTATTACAACGTGACACCCGCGATGGGCGTCGCCGCGATCGACGTACCACGCAACGCCGGCTACGGCCGGGCGCGGGCCGCGCTCAAGCGCGGCCTGAAGGGCGCCGACCTGCTGGTGCTGCACGACCACCGCCTGCTGCACACCCTGCCCTTCCACCACCCGCCGATCGTCTGGGACGTACGGGAGCAGGTCACCGCCAGGCAGTTGTCCCGGGCCGAGCGGCGTCACCACGTGGTCACCTCCGCCGTGGTGCCGGAAGCCACCCTGGTGTCGGCGGCACCGCCCCCGCCCGGCGACACCAGGGTGGTGCACATCGGGCGGCTCTCCGCCGAGCGCGGCGTCTCCGAGCTCATCGGGCTGGCCGAGCGGCTCGTCCCGCACGGCATCCGGATGGACCTGCTCGGCGCCGCCGACCGTGAGGTCCGGCCACTGCTGCGGGACGCGCAGCGGGTCGGGCTGCTCGACTGGTTCGGGTACGTCCCGAACCGCCACGCCCTGCGGATGGCCGAGGGCGCCCTGGCCGGCCTGTCCCTGTCGGCGGAGACCGGCCCGAGGACGCCGACCAAGATCCTCGACTACATGGGCCGGGGGCTCCCGGTGATCACCACACCGCACGGCTCGATGGTGGAGCGGGTCGGGTGCGGGGTCGTGGTGCCGCTCGACGTGGACGCGCTCGTGAACGCCGTACTCGATCTCAAGGAGGAGCCCGAGCGGCGGGCCGCCCTGGGGGCGCGCGGCCACGCCGAGGCCCGGCTGCGTCATCACTGGCCCGACCACGCGGCGGAGTTCGTGGCCAGGATGGAGAGGTGGGCGGGGGTCCGGGTGCCCGCCCATTCCCTGGCTGTCTAGGGCCGTTCGAGGTCGTAGGTGACGTCCGCCACGCGGACCGTCTGGACCAGCGGGTCTTCGATGATCTTCCGCAGCTCGCCGATCTTGGCCCCCGGGTCCACGTAGGCATACGCCAGGCCGTCGTTCGCGGCCTTGCGCAGCCGGGCCAGGCTCAGGTCGAAGTCGTGCAGGTTGTCGTCGTCGTAGTCCTTGAGGATGCCCACCCAGCGGCGGAAGCTCTCGAGGTCCAGCCTGATCGCCTGATCGGGCTCGATCACATGGTCATCTTTGGGCATCGGGGCTCGGTCCCAAGACGTCATCCCGCCCCACGTGATGGGGATCGACCTGGGACGCCGCTCGTAGACCACCTTCTCGGCGAATGACTTGTACCTGGTGGTGAAGGCGACCAGTTCCTCGGTGGTGAGCGGCTTGGCGAACTCGATCACCGCCAGCGCGTTGAGGCTCTCCGGAAGCCTGGCCAGCACCTTGCGGGTGTCCTTCTTGGGCTGGTTGCCGGTGCTCACGTTGGCGATCGCCGTGCTCAGCGTGGTGTTGGCGGAGTTGCCGAGCGGCAACCTGCCCACGTGGCCGAAGAAGTCCTGGGTGATGACATGTTCCGCGCTTCCGTAACCAGCGACGAAGCCCCCGTTGGCCCGCATCGGGCTGACCGCCACGGTGAACGACATCGACAGCGGCGTGGTGGCCCCCCAATCCTGGACCTGGATGTCGTAGGCGGGGTTGTAGATCTTGAAGGCGGTGCCGAGCACATCCGTCATGCGCATTTCCCGGTCACCGCGCTGCTGGATCATGCTGGAGCCGACCGTCGCCACCAGGACGAGGACGACCAGCGCCGCCAGCACGGTGATCGCGGTGCGGGTGAGACCCCGCCGGACGGCCCGGCGGGTCGCCTTGGGGTCGAAGTCGGGCATGGGCAGCAGGTCGTCTTCAGTCATGGGGGACTCCATAGATGTCGGCGAACGCGGCTCTGGCCCGCCACACGGCGGTCTTGATCGTGGCGTGCTTCTTGCCGGTCATCGCGGCCACCTCGACCATGGAGAAGCCCTCGAAGTAGACCAGGGCGAGCAGCCTGCGGTGCTGCTCGGGCAGCCGGTCCAGGGCGTCGCGTACGGCCAGCGACTCGACGTGCAGCGCGGGCACACCGAGCTCGTCGGGGTCGGGCAGGGCCAGCTCGCGGCGGTGGCGCCGGACGTGGTCGACCAGAACGTTGCGGGCGATGGAGAGCAGCCACGCGGCCGCGTTCTCGCCGCGCCAGCCGAGCAGCGCCCTGGTGGCCTTGACGAACGTCTCCTGGGCCAGGTCCTCGGCGAGATGGGGGTCGCGGGTGCGGCGTAACAGGAACCCGCACACGAGCGCCCAGTGCTCGCGGTACAGCTCCTCGATGATGATGCCCTCCGCGTTCTTACGAATGTCACAACAGACCAGACGGGATCCGGGCAGGAATGGTCACACGGCTATCCGGTTGATGTACTGGAGTCATGTCTTCGCATCTGATCCAGGGCCGCACCGTGAGCATGCCCGTCCAGGTGAGAGACGCCACGGTCTGCAGCGTCATGTACCCCGTCCGGGCCGACGCCGCCAGGGCGGTGATCGCCTACTCGGGTCTGGACGCGGCCGAGGTGTTCCCCGGTAAGGCGATCTGCGTGCTGGTGTTCGTCGACTACCGCGAGGGAGATCTGGACTCCTACCACGAGTTCGGCGTGGCGTTCCTGGTGCGCCCGCCGGGTGTGGCGCAGTCGGTCGGGCTGGGCGATCTGCGGCGGGCCGGGGTGTTCATCCACTGGCTGCCGGTCGATCAGGGGTTCACCTTGGAGGCGGGCCGCCGCATCTGGGGCTTTCCGAAGGAGCTGGCCGACATCGACCTGCGGCTCGACTCGCCGTACAAGCGCTGCGTCCTGCGCAAGGACGGGCGGCTGGTGCTCGATCTCCTGCTCAAACCGGGCATGCCCGCGCCGGGCGCGGGCGCACTGGTCCCGCTGGACGCCTTCACCCACCGGGAGGGCGTGACGCGCCGCGTCCCGTGGTCGGTGGAGACCCATGGCGTCCGCGTACGGCCTGGCGGCGCGCTGATCCGCCTGGGCAACCACCCGATAGCCAAGGAACTGAGCGAACTGGGCCTGCCGAAGCGCCCCCTACTCACCACCACGGTCGCCCGCGCCACCATGACCTTCGGCGACGCGGCGGCCATCTAGGCTCGCGCGCTCCACCGTCCGTCGATGCGGCTGATCCGCACCGGGTGGTCGAAGCACTTGCTCACCAGGTCGGTGGTCAGCACCTCGTCCACCGGACCCGACGCCATGCACTCCCCCTCCCGCAGCAGCAGCGCGTGAGTGGTGCTGGCGGGCAGCTCTTCCAGATGATGGGTCACCAGTACGGTGGCCAGCGCGGGGTGCTCCTTGCGCAGCTCGTCGAGGCTGCCGAGCAACTGCTCACGGGCGGCCAGGTCCAGCCCGGTGGCGGGCTCGTCGAGCAGCAGCAGCCGCGGCTGCGGCATGAGGGCCCGCGCGATCAGCGCCCGGCCCCGCTCTCCCTGTGACAGGTGGGGCCAGCGCGCCTCGGCCTTGCGGGCCATCCCCATCAGCCCGATCAGCCGCAGGGCCTGCTCCTCCTGCTCCGCGGTGGGTTGCCAGCGAGGGACGAGCTCGATGGTGTTGGTGGCCCCGGTGAGCACCAGTTCCCGGACCCGGAGGCTGGACTCCAAGGAGTGCCGCGGATTGACGTGCCCCAGAAACGAGCGGAGCTCCCGCATGTCGACCCGGCCGAGCCGATGGCCCAGAACCTCCACGATCCCGCGCGTGGGATGCTTCACAGCCCCGAGGAGGTCCAGCAGCGTGCTCTTCCCGGCCCCGTTGGGGCCCAGCAGTGCCCAGTGCTCCCCCGGCGCGACGGTCAGGGAGATCGACCGCAACAGAGAAGTCCCGTCGCGCACGACATCGACCTCGACAGCACGGAGCACAGCCCCACCGGTAACAGGATCCATCGGGGCAGGCTATCAAGAGTCATCAGATGTCTGAGGACTGGCTCACACGATGGGCGGACGACCCAGTTTCATCATGCGCCAGGCGGTGCGCCAGGCCATCGGACGGCGCTCGCCGGCCGGTGTCCGCAGTCCTTCGAAGAACCCGGTGAACCACGCCTTGATCGCCACCCCGGACCGGCGCTCCCGGATGAGCGTCAGCACCACCCAGTCGAGCAGATAGAGGACCGCCAGCGGCCACGGCAGGTTGCGCCGCGCCAGCCACACCCGGTTGCGGGCGTTCAGCCGGTAGAACTCGGCGTGCCGCGTCGGCGGGACCTGCGGGTGGTACATGACCGTCTCGGCGTCGTACTCAATCCGGTAGCCCTCGCCCAGCAGCCGCCACGCGAGGTCGGTCTCCTCGTGAGCGTAGAAGAACCGCTCCGGAAGGCCGCCCACCTGGAGGAAGGCCGAGCGGCGGATCGCCGAGGCACCGCCGAGAAAGGTGGTGACGGGCGAGGAGCGTTCCGGGTCGCCCGCGCGCAGGCGCGGCACGTGGCGCCGCTGGCCGATGCCGCCGTCGGGGTCCATCACCCGGAAGGAGATGACCGCGAGGTCGGGCTCGGTGGCGAAGCGGTCGCGGACGTGGGACACGACCTTCTGGTTGGCGTACCAGCCGTCGTCGTCGAGGAACAGCACGACATCACCGGAGCACTCCTCGACGCCGCGATTGCGGCCGGCCGGGATGCCGGTGTTGCGTTCGAGCCGGACCGTCTTCACGGTCGCGGACGAGCCCACGGGTGGCGTCGCCGACACCTCGGGCACATCGGCACCGTTGCCGACGATCACCACTTCGACGTCGCCGTCGATCTGGTTGAGCGCGGACTCGACCGCCCGGGTCAGCTCCGCGACCCGGTTGCCCATGGTGAGGATGACGCACGAGATCTTCAACGGGTCATCGTCCTGACGCGTCGAGAACACGGGCGGAGCATTCTTTCATGATCACCGAGTCTGCTGGTATGCATATTTCCTGATATTGGTGGAGCTAAGCGTATCGGAACCGTGCGTGAACCCCCACCGAACGGCGGACGTCCGATCAATACGACGAGCGGGAGGGCCCGCCGGTTCCGATGTGCGTTCACGCAAGCCGCCTCGATGCCAGGATGCTGACCAGATGAAGGACGGTCTGCAGCGCGGCGGCCGCGAAGCAGACGACCAGGAGCACGCGCGAGGCCAGCAGATCGCCGGTGACGGCGTCGATGACAGCGGCCACGACCGTGAGCAGCGACAGCTCGATCGGCTGCACGATCCGGTGGAACTTCGTCGCCCCCACCACTTTCCTGGCCAGCCCCAGCAGCCCGGATCGGAACTGCCCCACGGACGCCTCGGTGGCGGACGGCAGGCCCCCCTTGGCCCTGGCCACGTCCACGAGGTCGGTCTCGACCTTGATGAGGATCGCGCCGAGCGCGGCGGCGACGCCCAGCACGGTGTACCAGTCGGGCAGGACGGCCGACGCCCGCCAGCCCAGCCCGATGAGCACCGCGGCCTCGGTGAAGTAGGCGCCGACACGGTCCAGGTAGATGCCGACCAGCGACGTCTGCCCGGTCCAGCGGGCCAGCTCGCCGTCGGAGCAGTCCAGCAGCAGGTAGACCTGCACGAGCAGGGCGGCGGCCACGGCGGCCCACAGCCCCGGCAGCGCCAGCACGACGCCGGCCAGGATCCCCGCCACCGTCATCACCCAGGTGAGCTGGTTGGGCGTGACGGACGTCTTGGTCATCAGCCAGGTGACGTAGATGGACAGCCGGCGCATGTAGAGCACGCCTGCCCAGTGCTCGCCGTTCCTGCGCTCAAGGTGTCCGGCGGGCTGGGCCACCCGCCGGATGTCAGCTACCGAAGGCCCGGACATAGTCCCCCACCCGATCGCGTACCTCGGACTCCGGCATGCGCAGGTGCTCCAGGATCGTGTAACGGCCGGGTCGGGTGGCCGGCGCCAGCACGACGGCCTCGGCGAACTGCTCGCCGGTCAAGCCGATGTCGGCCGGGACGACGGGCAGCTCGTGCTGTCGCAGGCAGTCGGTGACCTGCTTGAGCCGGGCGGCGTCCTCCCTGAGGAAGAAGCAGAAAGCGGCACCGATCCCGGCGAGCTCGCCGTGATTGGAGGTGCCGGGGAAGAGCTGATCCACGGCATGAAGGATCTCATGGTCTCCACCGCTCGCGGGCCGAGACGACCCGGCAATCACCATTGACATGCCGGACATGATCAGCGATTCAGCCAGAATGGTGAGGAAGGCATCCGACTCGATGGAGTCGACCCGGCCGATCAGCGCCTCGGCCGCGATGCGGGCCATCGAGCAGGCCAGCCCGTCGATGGGCTCGCCGCGCTCCACGTTGCCGAGCTGCCAGTCCTCGATGGCCGACAGGTTGCTGACCACGTCGCCGACTCCCGACCGGACGAGCGACTCGGGAGCGCTGTGCACGAAGTCGAGGTCGACCAGGACCGCCAGCGGCATCGGCACGCCGAACGTGCCCTTGCCGCCGTCGTACACCAGCGAGGCCGTGGGCGAGCAGATGCCGTCGTGGGAGAGGTTCGTGGCCACGGCGACCATCGGAATGCCCGCCAGCGAGGCGGCGTACTTGGTCGCGTCGATGGTCCGGCCGCCGCCGACGCCGACGACCACCTCGTAGGCACCCTTACGCAGGTCGGCGCCGAGCGAGACGGCCGCGTCGACCGAGCCGTCGGCGACCCTGAACACCTCGGCCTCGTCGAGCGTGGGCGCGATCAGGCCCTCGATGTGGTCGCCCTGGCCGGGACCCACGGCCACGGCCACCCGGCCGGAGGTCGCCACCCGGGTGTCGGCCAGCAGCGCGCCGAGCTCCGCGACCGCGCCGCGCCTGACCATGATGGCCAGTGGCGCGGGCAGCATCCGCGCTAGAAGCGGCATACCCGCCTCCTCAGTAACGAACGGCTATGGTGCGAGCCTTGGCCAGGTCGTCGTGGTTGTCCACCTCGACCCAGTCGACCTCCCCGATAGGCGCGACGTGGATGCGCTCGCCGCGCGCGACCATCTCCTGGTAGCCGTCCTCGTAGTAGAGCTGCGGATCGCGCTCGAAGGTGGCCCGCAGCGCGTCGGCCAGGCGCTCGGCGGCGCCGGGGCGGATGAGCGTGGCGCCGATGTACTCGCCGTAGGCGGTGGCCGGGTCCATCAGCTTGGTGATCCGCTTCAGGTCGGCGCCGTCGAGGGTGACCTTCATCTCCTCGTCGGCCAGCCGCTTCACGTTGTCGACCGCGAGCAGGATGTCGCTGGTCTCGGGGGCCGACAGCAGCGTCTTCTCGATCGAGACGGGGTGCACGGTGTCGCCGTTGACCAGCAGCGCGCCCTGCGCGAAGTAGTCGCGCGCGCACCACAGGGAGTAGGCGTTGTTCCACTCCTCGGCCTTGTCGTTGTGCACGAGAGTGAGCTTGACGCCGTGCCGCTTCTCCAGCGCGTCCTTTCGCTCATGTACGGCCTGCGCCGCGTAACCGACGACGACCACGACCTCGCGCAGGTCCACCTCGGCGAGGTTGCGCAGGGAGATGTCCATGATCGTGGTCTCACCGTCGACCGGCACCAGTGCCTTCGGCAGCGTGTCGGTGTACGGTCGCAGGCGTCGTCCGGCTCCAGCGGCCAGCACCATTCCCAGCAACGTCCACTCCTCTGTCGGGCATGACTACTTAGGACCCAAAGGTTAGTTGCCTTTAGGCCCTCCCCGGGTAATCGGCCGTTAGTCTCGCGTTTCCGTCTCGGCCGCGGCCACCCTGGAGGGGGCCGTGGCGAGCCAGCAGGTGAGGCTCTCCCACCCGAACAGGACCCACAGATACAGGGCGAGCAGCACGAAGGCGCCGGTGACGAAGCCCACGACCGCCGCCAGTGAGACCACGATCATCCGCCCGTCCCAGCCCAGCCCGAACGTGCTCAGCCACGGCGGCGGATAGACGCGCTGGCGCAGCCGGTAGATCAGGTCGTAGTGATGGAAGGCCAGCGCGCCGAGCAGTGCGAAGATCAGCACCGGCGGCACGTCGTGGGCGAACCCGATGGCCGCGATGAAGGTGTACTCGATCAACCGCAGGACCGGCGGCACCAGCCAGTCGAGCCGGCCGTCATGCGGATGGGAGCTGCCCGGCCCGGCCAGCAGCAGCGTCACGGCGGGCGCGAAGACCGCCAGCCCGTCGGACCCGGCCACCCCGATCAGCAGCAGCACGCCGGTCACGAACGCCCCGGCGATCAGCGGCGGCAGCGGCGGGAGCTGCCCCGACACGAGCGCTCCCATGCCGCGTGACAGCGGCCCGTCGTCGCGGTAGGCCACGACGGTGCTGCTCGGCACGGGTGTCATCTGGACCGAGTTCATCGCGCCGACCTCGCGATCCGGCCGGCGAGCAGGTAGAGGGCCGCCACCCCGCCCCAGCCGAGCAGCGCGATGAACGTGACCCGGGCGTTGTACACGCCGGCGGTGATCGCGATCAGCGCCATTCGCTCCCCAATCGGCAACACGATCATCTTCTTCAGCCACCACAGCACCTTTTCGCGCTCCATGCGCCGCGCCAGGCGGAGCACCCCCTGCGGTGGTACGCCGTAGCGCCCGCCGTCGGCCGACTCGTGGAGCGGAGTCGCCGGCTTGCCCCCCGGGACGCCGATACGGCCCGCGTCCTTGGCCGCGGCCCCGAAGGCGTAGTTGATCGAATGCCGAACCGTCTGGAGGATCATCGCGGCGACGGCGAGATACCAGATGCCGTCGGGCCCGCCCTCGCTCAACGGCAGCCCGGCGGCGTAGCCGAAGGCCAGCCCCACGTAGACGACGTACTCCTTCAGCCGGTCGGCCATGGAGTCGATCCAGGCGCCGAGCGGCGAGAAGGTGCGGGTGTAGCGGGCCAGCTGGCCGTCGAGGCAGTCGAGGCAGAACGACAGGTAGAGCAGCACGGCCCCGGCGAGCTGCGCCGGGCGGTTGCCCGCCGCGAACCAGATCGACGACAGCACGGCCAAGCCGATCGAGATGCCGGTGACGGCGTTGGGCGTGAGCTTCATCGCGGCAGCGGGCCGGATGAGATAGCGCGTCCAGGACGAGACGAAGTAGGTGCTGAAGAAGCCGTCGCTCGACTTGACCGCGGTTTCCAGGCGTACGCGGGACTCGTCGACGTCGGCGAGCCTGCCCAGCGCGTTGTCGGCCGAGACCTGGCCGGTCACCCGGTCGCAGTGGAGCGGCCCGATCGAGGCGGAGCGGACCGCCACACCCGACCTGACCAGGCCCACCAGCAGCAGATCGACCGCCTCGACGGTGGTGACGGGGCCGAGCTTGCCCATCTCGGCGAGCTCGGCCAGCTCCTCGGCGACGTCGGCCAGCGCGGTCAGGTCGGTCTCGCGCGCCTGGAGCACGCCGCGGAAGGTGGCGTTGGCCTCGGGGACGAGGTGGAAGGAGCTGCCGGCCGCGACGACCTTGCCGCTCTCCACCCGTACGGGCGGCCGCATCGGCGCGGCGGTGGCGTCGTAGGAGACCAGGGCGCTCGTGTCGCGCGCGGGATGCTCCAGGAGCAGCGCGAGCGCGTCGGTGTGGGCGACGAGGTCGGCGGGCAGCACGACCACCGGGCCCGGCGCGACGCGCGCGATCTTGGCGATGCCGCGCAGATCGGCGCTCAGCCCGCCGAGCCCGTCACTCGGGGACACCACCTGGACGTCGAGGACGGACAGCTCGGCGAGCTGGCCGTTGAGCCGGTCGAGCAGCGTGCCGTCGGCGCAGGAGAGCCTGCAGGCCGGTGTCGTGGCGAGCAGCACCACCGAGGTCGTGCTCTCGCGGGTGAGTGAAACAGGCTTCAATGAATCGGTCACAGCGCAGGACTCCTCCCGTTCGCGAGGGAGAGCGTGGACACAGCGTAGCGACAGGGCAACGCGATATCACGGAACCGGACCGTTACCCTCGCCGTATGGAATCACGGCTGCGCTCCGTAGGGGTCGTCCTGGCAGGGGGTGTGGGCCGGCGTGTCGGGCTCGACACGCCGAAGCAGCTCATCAAGATCGCCGGCCGGACGATTTTGGAGCACACTCTGGCCCTGTTCAACGGCTCACCCGAGATCGACGAGATCGTGGTGCTGATGGCCCCGGGCTTCACCGGCACGGTCAGGGAGATCGTGGAGAAGGGCGGTTTCGACAAGGTCAGCCAGATCGTCGAGGGTGGCGCCAGCCGTACGGAGAGCACGTGGCGCGCGCTCAAGGCACTGGGCCCGCAGGAGTGCAACGTGCTCCTGCACGACGCTGTACGGCCCCTCCTGGAGCCCCGGATCATCACGGAGTGTGTCAGGGCCCTGCGGACGTATTCGGCCGTCGAGGTGGCGATCCCGAGCTCTGACACCATCCTGGTGGCCGCTCCCGGACCGGGTGGCGACATCATCCATGACATTCCCGACAGATCATGGCTGCGGCGCGCCCAGACACCGCAGTGCTTCCGCCTGTCGCTGATCCGCGAGGCGTACGAGCGGGCCTTCGCCGACCCCGACTTCGATCAGCGGCCGGCCACCGACGACTGCGGCGTGCTGCTGCGCTATCTGCCCGACGTCCCGATCTACATCGTGCCGGGCAGCGAGCGGAACATGAAGATCACGCACCCGGTCGACGTGTACATCGCCGACAAGCTTCTCCATCTCGCCGGCGCCGGCGCGCCCCGCCCGAACGCGCGGGACTACCGCGAGGCACTCGACGGCCGGACCATGGTGGTCTTCGACGGCGGCGCCGACCTGGTCGAGCTCGCCACCGGCCACGGCGCCCGCGTGCACTCCTTCTCGCGCGCCCAGAACGGGGTGCGGGTGGAGGACTACGACTCGGTGGTCAAGGCGCTGGCGCAGGTGGGCCGGATCGACTTCGTGGTCAGCGCCGCGGGCGCGCCGCATGTGGGCAGGATCGCCGAGGTCACCCACGAGACCATCGCCGAGACCGTGGCCGTCGACTACCTGGGCCCCGTCAACGTGGCCCGCGCCGCCTACCCGCACCTGCGCGAGAGCGCGGGCCACCTGCTGTTCCGTACCAGAGGCCGGGCCGACCACAGCCTCAACTCCTCGACGAATGCCGCCGTCGCCGACCTCACGCGGACGCTGGCCGAAGAGTGGGCCGACGACGGCATCCGGGTCAACTGCGTCACCCCCGAGCGCGAACCCGTGCTCGGTGAGGAGCCCGGGCGCGCGGTCGCCCAGGCCTCACTCGACGTCCTCATCTCCGATCTGACCGGGCAGGTGATGGACGTAGGTGTTTGATCAGGTTCGGCGTGGGGGTCGAGCGAGTCTGCGCGGGCTCGTGAGGAACCCCCAGCCCCAGGACATGTGCATCGCGGCGTACACGATCGGCAGCCTGGTCTTGGCCGATGCCGGCAGTCCGCTGCCCGTCAGCGCCGACCCGGCCACGATGGCGAGGGCGTAGCCGCCGGGCACGATCAGCGCGAGCGGGAAGAACGGCGAGACGAGCAGGCCGAGCAGGATCCCCAGCACCGCGGCGGGCGGCGCCAGGTAGCGCAGGTTGATCGTGCCTTCGTGAGTGCGCGAGACCACCCGGCGCCAGCGCCCGTAGTGGAAGTACTGTCTGGCCAGCGCCTTCACGTTGGGACGCGGACGATAGGAGACCCGCATGCGCGGCTGGAACCAGACCAGTCCGCCGGTCTGGCGGATCCGGTGGTTCATCTCCCAGTCCTGGGCCCGCTGGAAGTGCTCGTCATAACCGCCGACCCGGTCGAGCGCGGCGCGCCTGAACACCCCCAGATAGACGGTGTCGGCGGGACCCGCCGTGCCGCCCACGTGGAAGGCGGCCGCGCCCACACCGATCTTGGAGGTCATCGCGCACGCGACGGCCTTCTCGAACGGCGTGATGCCCTCGGCCGCCATGACGCCGCCGACGTTGTCGGCGCCGGTCTCCCTCAGCGTCTCCACGGCGACGCGCAGATAGTCGTCGGGCAGCATGGCGTGCCCGTCGACCCTGGCGATGATGCCGTTGCGGGAGGCGGCGATGGCGGCGTTGAGCGCGTTGGGCGTGCGGCCCGTGGGGTTGGGCACCACGGTCACTCGCCGATCGGCCGCCGCGATGGCGTCGGCGACCTCTTGGGTACGGTCATGTGAGGGCCCCACGGCGAGAACGACTTCGATCTCACCTGGGTAGCTCTGGGCGAGGACCATGTCTACGGCCTCGCGTAGATGCCGCTCCTCGTTGAGGACCGGCATGACGACGGAGATGGGCGGCCAGCCGTGCGTCTCCGCTGGCGCGTGCGGCGAGTCGGGGAACTGCTTCATGGCGGGGCTCACGCTACTGTACGAGCAGGGGAACACGGCAATCCCGCGGTGGCACGAGGGGAGCAGGGCATGCGCGACCCGGGCGGGGAGGACGCTGGGGTGCACGTGGGCGGTGACGCGTACGGCGGCGTCAGGCTCGTCGGCGGGCGCACGCGCAGGCCACTCAAGAGCGCCAAACGCCGGCGCCGGCACCTGATCCTCTCGGGAGTGCTGTCCGTGGGCGTCCTGGCCGGCACCGGCGTGGTCTGGGCGGCGCCGAAGCGGATCGGCACGATCGACGCGGGCGTCACCGAAGCGGCCCCCCGCGGCGCCATGAACATCCTGCTCGTCGGCGTCGACAAGCGCGACGACCTCACCCGCAAGCAGCAGAACGAGCTCAAGCTGGGCCGCGAGGCCGGCCAGCGCACCGACACCATGATGGTGATCCACCTGTCGGAGGACCACACCAAGGTCACGGTCGTGAGCCTGCCCCGCGACACCTGGCTGACCATCCCCGGCAAGGGCGATCACAAGATCAACTCCGCGTACCAGTTCGGCGGCCCCAAGCTCGCCCGCCAGACCGTCGAGCAGGCCACCGGGCTGCAGATCAACCGCTACATCGAGGTCAACGTCCTCGGCTTCATCAACGTCGTCGACTCCCTCGGCGGCGTCACCGTCTGCACGCCCGTGCCGATCAACGACCCCAAGTCCGGGCTCAACCTCACGGCCGGCACCCACGAGCTGAAGGGCGCCCAGGCGCTCGGCTACGCCCGCACCCGCGCCACCGCCCGCTCCGACCTCGACCGGATCGGCCGGCAGCAGCAGGTCATCTCGGCGCTGCTGAACCGCGCGCTCAGCGCCGACACGCTGGCCAACCCGGCCCGGCTCACCTCGTTCGTCAACTCCACGCTGAGCACGATCAAGGTCGATCCGGACGACGACCTGATCGGCCTGGCCACCCAGCTCAGAGACGTCTCGCTGGACAACGTGAAGTTCGCCGACGTGCCGCTGTCCAACGTCGACTTCAAGGCGCCGACCGGCGAGTCCGCGGTGCTCTGGGACAAGCAGGCGGCCCGCGACATGTTCGCCAAGATCAAGGCCGACCAGGACCTGGCCAAGCCGAGCCCCAAGCCCAGCTCGTCCACGTCGGCCTCCGCCAAGCCGACCATCCCGCCGGAGCGGATCTCGCTCAAGGTGAGCAACGGCACGCTCATCACCGGTCTCGGCGCGCGCACCAAGACCGCGCTGGTCGCCGCCGGGTTCCACGTGCCGGGCACGCCGGGCAACACCAAGAAGAAGGACTACAAGAAGACGGTCGTCCGTTACGGTCCCGGCCGCGAAGACTCGGCCCGCACGGTCGCCGCCGCCATTCCCGGGGCCGAGCTCCGCCAGAGCGACGCCGACGGCATCGAGGTCATCGTCGGCAGCGACCAGCCGAAGATCGGTAAAGTGAAGACCGCGACCACGCCAAGCGCTCAGCCCACCGTGACCCCCACAACCAAAACGGCGACCCAGAACATCTGTAAAAAATAGGCATATCTCTCTGCCGTTCGGGCACGTGACAGCCATGGTGGTCAGGTCGTGGCGAGAGGAACCGCTCACCGTATTGCACGCCGTCGGAGACCTCGACGTGGCAGGCGCTCCACGCCTCCAGGCCGCGCTCGATCAGGTGCTGGCCTCCGTGGATCCGCCGAGACTCGTGCTGGACCTCACCGACGTGCCCTTCTGCGACTCCGTGGGGCTGGGCGTGCTGGTGTCCACCCTCAACCACGTGCAGCGCGCGCACGGCAGATTCATCCTGGTCCTCGTGCCCGGCATGATCAGCCATCTGCTGACGATCACGAACCTCGACCGGCACTTCGAGACGAGTCCGTCGCTGCCGGCCGCACGGACGGCCCTCGGGACAGCGGCCTGAGAGGTGTGCTAAACGATGTCCATGACATCGGTGGCGCGTCTTACGGCAGTCTCGTAGGGCGGCCCGCTTCGTTCGTCCGCGGAGGCATTTCACGTTGTTCGATCAGTTCCCCGAACCTGCTCGATCCCAGCTGGCCGGCGCCTTCGACGAGGGCAAGACGCGGCCGGAGTGGTGTTTCACCGAAGGCCAGGCCCGGCTCGCGTTCTGGGCGCCCTTCCGCGGCGCGGACCCGGTCATCACCTGGCAGTTCGAGCCCGGCCCCGACCCCGCGCTCGCCGCCGGCCTGCTGCGCCGGGGCCTGTCGGAGATGGGCCTGGACAAGATAATCCACGACATCTCCCTCAAACCCGGCCTCACTCCGGTCGTCGACCGAGCCGTCGAACACCAGGCGCTGCTCGGCGCCGGGTTCGCGATGGAGGTCGAGCGGCTGATGCTCGAATGGCCGGCCGGAAGCGACGTCCCGGTCGATCCGGGCCGGCTGACCTACCGCCCCGCCCGCGGCCTCGACGCCGACTCCGTACTCGAGCTGCTGGTACGCATCTCGGAGGGGTCGCTCGACCACGACACGCAGGTGGAGGTGGCCACGGCCGGCGCCGAGCACGAGGCGCGGTGGATGTACGACGACCTGATCAATCGCAAGGGGAAGCCTGACTGGTTCGTCGTCGGCTATTTGGGCGATTCGCCGGTGGGGCTGGTGGCGCCGGATGATCATTCCATCGCGTACATCGGCGTGGTGCCCGAGCACCGGGGCCACGGCTACGTCAACGATCTGCTGGCCAAGGGCACCGCGACGCTGGCCGAGACGGGGGTGAAACGGATCGTGGCGGCCACGGACGTCGGCAACGCGCCCACGGCGAACGCGTTCCGGCGGGCGGGCTACTCGGAGGTCGGGCGGCTTTTCCGCTATTACTGGAGGGCCGTTTGAGGCTTTTTTAGCGCTATTGGAGGACATCATGAGGCTTGGCGTCATGTTCGACCGCGACCTGCCCCCCGAGCAGTTGGTCCCCTTCGCCAGGGAGCTGGACGGCACGGCGGCGGACGACCTGTGGGTGGTGGAGGACCTGGGCTGGACGGGCGCCATCTCCTCGGCCGCCACGGCCCTGGCGGCCACCTCCCGCCTGCGCGTGGGCCTCGGCATCACCCCCGCTCCCCTGCGCAACCCGATGCTCCTGGCCATGGAGCTGGCCAACCTGGCCCGCCTCCACCCGGGCCGCCTCGCGGCCGGCATCGGCCACGGCGTCCAGGACTGGATGCGCCAGGTAGGCGCCGCGGTCCCGTCGCCGCTGGCACTCCTGGAAGAGACGATCACCTCTGTCCGCGGCCTGCTCCGCGGCGAGACGGTGACGCTGCGCGGGCGCTCCGTACACCTGGACGGCGTTTCCCTGGTCCACCCGCCCGCCGAGCCGCCCCCTGTACTGGCGGGCGTCCTCAACCCCCGCTCCCTCGCCCTGTCAGGCCGGGTGGCTCAGGGCACGATCCTTCCGGAAGGCTTCGCCCCCGAGCGGTTCCCCGAGCTCCTGGGCCATATCGGGGCGCCGGCCGATCATGAAGTGGTGGCGTTCATCCACCTGTACATCGGCGCCGACGCCCGTGAGGCGACCTGGGACATCGCCGTCGAACACGCCAAGTTCCTCAAGGTGCGGCCCGAGGAGGTCGTCATGGCGACGGGCTCGGCCGAGGAGGCCGCCGAGCGGGTGCGGGAGCTGGGGGCGGCGGGGGTGCACACGGTGGCGGTACGCCCGGTCGGCGCGGAACCGCTGCCACATGTGACGAAGCTCTTGGCCGCTTTGTAAGGCTTTCTAGCCGTCACCACCGCCGAACTCCCGCTCCACCTGGCGCGCGATCTCGTCGGTCCTCGGCAGATAGGCGGCGTAGAAGTCCTTGCCACACTCCAGGTCGTCGAGCGCCGCCTTGACCTCCCTGTTCAGGTATTGCCGGGCGGTGGCCACCGGGATACGCGGCTCGTAGTACTGCCCGTCGGGCAGTCCCTTATCGGGAATGTCATCGTTCAGAGCGATCTTCTGCTTCTGGGCCTCGAACTCCTGCATGCCGCGCCGGCTCATGTCCACCGGCCTGAGGGAGGCCACCTGGCCTCCCTTGCCCTTGAGGCAGTCACCCATGGCCGTGGCCAGCTCGACGAGCTTCGGGTCCGCGTTGAGTTCGCGGTCCAGCCTCTGGGCGATCATCTCGTTCTCCTGCTTGGCCCGGTCCTCATCAGACGTGACGACCTTGCCGGTGACCTGCTTGAGCGCGAGCGATCTGCACGCGGTCAGAGCCTTGCCGTAGGCGGTCCGCTGGGCGGGCGACAGCTGGTTCTTGACGGCGAAGTTGGGGCTGTCCGACTCGCGCCAGATGACACGCTTCTCTCCTTCCTCGGGGTAGACGAAGTCGGCGAAGACCCCGAAACCCCGCTGCGAGCGCTCCTTCTTCATCGCCTCGTAGTCGCCCAGATATGCCTTCTCCACATCGTCGGAGACCTTTGCCTCCGGGACCCAGGCCACGTACTTGAAGCCGCGCTGCTTCATGCAGTCCGCCACGAGGGTCTGGATGCGCCGGGGGTCGTCCGCCTTACCGCTGTTCACGACGACCGGGGCCGCCACCGGGGACGATGCGCAGCCCGCGACGAGGCTGAGCCCCACGAGAGCCAGAGTAGATCTCTTGATCATAGCGACAGACAATACACCGTTTAACGGAGTGTTGCCCTTGAAGACGACCGAACGGCGGATGCCCAATCAGTCGAATGGCCGATGGCGACGCACCGGCGCCGGGCCACGATCGCCACATGAGGCGAATCGCGGCAACAACCACGGCCTTAGCGCTGGCGGGACTGATCGGGCTGACCGGCTGCGCGGTGGAACTGGACCCCAAGGAGGTTCACACCGCCCAGTCCTTCCCCTACACCGGCCCCCAACTGGCCATCAAATCCTCACTGGGCGGCCTCCGCATCATGCCCGGCACCGGCACAACCGTGCAGGTGGAACGCTGGCTCCGCGGCAAGGCGGCCGATGACGGCAACGCATCATGGTCGCTGAGAGACGGCACCCTCCGCCTGAGCGCCAACTGCACCGTGGTCTTCGGCGACTGCGGCGCCCGCTACCACATCAAGGTCCCAGCGGGGATCCGCCTCGCGGTCGACGGCGGGGACGACGGCATCATCCTCCAGAACCTCACCCAGGACGTGGACGTCTCGAACGGCGGCTCCATCAAGGCGTACGACACCTCCGGCAAGCTCCGCCTCCTGAGCGACGACGCCACCATCACCGGCGAACGCCTCAAATCCCCCACCGTCCGCGTCCGCTCGAACACCGGAGCCATCAACCTGTCCTTCGCCCTCCCCCCATCGACCCTGGACCTCCTGTCCAAGGACGGCGGGGTGACGGCGACCGTGCCCGCCGGCGCCTACCGGGTCACGGCGCAGAGCAAGGACGGAGCCGAACGATCGGAGATCAAGAGCACGGAGAGCGACCGGACCATCGTGGCGAAGAGCAACACCGGGGATGTGCGGATCCTCGCCAGGTAGACAACGGGTCAGGCCTGGTACAGACGCTCCAGCCCGACGAGCATGGTCCGGGAGTCGTCATCGGCGTACGCCGTCAACTCCTCCGTGAAGCCACATCCCCCGTAACAGGCCAGAACTGTGTCACGGGTGTCATAGCCCTTCTGCTCGAGCAGCAAACGAGCCCTGGCCAGGCGTTCCAGGTGATGATGGCTCATTACCTCACCCCATTTGACCTCACCGAGCGACAGGATTCTCCGGGGCTGCCCAGGCTCTTGCGCGGCGAGAACCGCCACGTCGATCTCGATCTGGGTCCGTTTCGCGGAGTCGCCCACCACTCCTGACCCGACCTCAGCCGGAAAACCGGCATACAGCGTTTCCCCCACGTCCAGCGCGAAGTCCCGGCAAAGGGACTCGAAGTGGGGGCCCACCACCTGGGCGAGGAATGTCTGCCGCACGGATCCCCACACATTCTCCGCCCGGTGGATCTCCAGTTCCGGCCAGCGCCGCCGCATGATGGCCTCATAGAACGTGATCAGCGGCTCCACGATGCGATAGCGGGACCGCCCGGACCTGAACAGGTCCGGCTCGCGCGCCACCAGCGCACAATCCTCCAGAACGTTCAGTGGGTGGGTGATCTGATCGGACTTGCGTCCGACGTAATTGGCGATCCCTCCGTTTGTGGTGTTGCCACTGGCGATGGCGGCCAGCACCGAGTGATAAAGAGCGGGGTCGCGGATATCCGATTCCTCCGCCAGCAGGTAACGCCCCTCGCGAAAGAGCGGCGTCTGCGGATTGAGAACCGTCCGGCGGACCCAGTCATCGAAATCCGCCAGGTCTGCCGGTACGTCTCCCTGCGTGAACTCGTATCGGTAAGCCGGCGTCCCGCCCAGAATCGCGTGTACGAGCACGGCCAACTGCGGGTCCGAGATCTCCCAGAACTCTGCGGCGTCCCGATAGCGAAAGGGGTGGATGACGAGTTCGAGCCCCGCTCTTCCGCGCAACGGCGCCTGCCCCGCCAGCAAGCCGCCCATCACGGACATCGCCGAACCACAGAGCACCAATCGCGCCGCACTGTCCCGCCCGCTGCCTCCTGGACCGAGCTCCCGCTGGATGATCGACGGCAGCGCCGGTGAAGTCCTGGACAGGAACGGGAATTCATCGATGACCACCGGCACCGGCCGGTCACGGAAGCTCCGGAACAGGTGAGCGATCGCGTCATTCCAATCCCGAAAGGGCGTATCGGGGATCTCGCGGGTGTGACGCACCAGCGCATCGGCGAACAACCGGAGGGATTCGGCTTCGGTCGCCTCGGTTGCGGCGAAGTACATCCCTCCTGTCGCCTCGGCCAAGGCTTGCAGCAGGAAACTCTTTCCCTGCCGCCGACGCCCGCTGACCACACCAAGGGCAGCACCGGCCAACGGCGTGGCGCCATCTCCGCGGGACACGAACCGGACGAGCCCTTGCCACTCTCTCTCCCGGCCGAAGACCCGCTCTGGCTTCCCGATCACCGAGTCTCCCCAAACTTACAGAAGTGCACTTCTCGGAAGTGTACTTCTGTATCTCGTACGAATGGCGCAGACATGCGACGTTGAGCATTCGTCGAACATCTTCGTCACGAACGCTATCGTAACGAACATGTTCGTGCTACGTTGACGTCCATGAGCTCGCCCACCATGTCCTCACGTTCCATCGCCATCGTCGGCGCCGGCCTCAGCGGCCTGGTCCTGGCGCGCGTCCTGCAGATGAACGGCATCGAGTCCACCCTGTACGAGGGCGAGGCGTCCGCCGACGCCCGCAGTCAGGGCGGCGTCCTCGACATGCACGAGGAGTCCGGACAGTACGCGCTGCGCGAGGCCGGCCTCTACGAGCAGTTTCGCCGGCTCACCCAACCACAGGGCGAGACGATGCGCGTCCTGGACAAGGCGGGCACGGTCTTCCTTCACCACGAACCCGAGGGCGGCTACGGCGGCCGCCCCGAAATTGACCGGACCGCACTGCGCAACCTGCTCATCGAGTCACTCGACCCCGGCCGCATCGTCTGGAACCACAAGGTCACCACAACACGCACCCTTGATGACGGCCGGCATGAGCTGACCTTCGCCGACGGCGGCCGCACCACCGTGGACCTCCTGGTCGGCGCGGACGGCACCTGGTCCAAGGTGCGTCCCCTGGTCTCGGCGGTCACCCCGCGATACAGCGGAATCTCCTACCTGGAGCTGCATCTGTCCGACGTCGAGGTGCGCCACCCTGACCTGGCCGCGCTCGTGGGCCCTGGCAGCATGTTCGCCCTGTCCGACAACAAGGCCCTGATGGGCCACGGCGGCACCGACATCCACCTGGGCGCATCGCTACGGGTTCCGCAGGACTGGGCGGCCACCCGCGGCGTCGACTGGACCGACACGCTCGCCGCCCGTGAGGCCCTGCTCAAGGAGTTCGCCGACTGGAGCCCCGATCTGACCGACCTCATCCGCAAATGTGATGACGCGATCATCCCGCGACTTATCTATGCCCTGCCGACTGGCCATTCCTGGCCCCGCGTCCCCGGTGTGACCCTTGTCGGCGACGCCGCGCATGTGATGTCGCCGTTCGCCGGTGAGGGAGCCAACCTCGCCCTGCTCGACGGAGCCGAGCTGGCGCTGGCGATCGTCGCGCACGAGGACGACGTGGAGACCGCGCTGGCCCAGTACGAGACGGCCATGTTCCCCCGTGCCGCGGCCGCGGCCGAGATGTCCGCCCGGGGGCTGGACATGTGCTTCGCCCCGGACTCCCCACGCGCCGTGGTCGACTTCTTCTCCGGCGTCGGCGTACCCGTGGAGCACTGAGTCGGTCTGGTTTGACATGATCGCGTCGCCAGCGATAGATGCGTCGCTGGTGTCGTCGAAAATCTCCGTGCCTGCCTTATGCGCTGTGGCGATCCTGATGCCGCTGGCTCCCGCCGTCATCGTGCCCAAGACCGCGAACCTCGTCATCGGTGCGGTCGTCTCCGCGCTGCTGGTGGTGCCCGTCGTGCTGCTGCGCCACCGGCGGTGGGCGTCGCGACTGGGCGCCGCGCTGCTGGCCCTGCTGGCCGTGGCCGCCACCATGCCGCCGATCACCGGGCTCGACGAGCCGAGCGAGGAGGAGATCCAGCGTTATCTCGTGATGCGGAACGCCAGTGGCGGACCGGCCGACATCAACGTCGAGGCGCTGCGGTTCCTGCCCTGGGACGACAACGACCTGCTGCTGCTCGCCGTCGCCTGCCTTTCCGCGGCGGCGCTGCTGGTGGCGCTCGGCCGGGCCGTTCACCCGGAGTGGCGGCGTGAGCTTCTTCCGCTGCGCTGGCGGTGGCCGCTGGTCATGTGGGGCGTCGCCCTGGTGCTGGTGAGCATTCCTCAGGCGATGCTCCTGGCGTCCCTCGCCGACGGGACGACCGAGTACTCGATCATGATCATGGACGGCGGTTGTTTCGGCGCCATGGAGGAGATCCTGTTCGGGCATGCGACAGCCGTTCTGATCCTGATCCCGCAGCCGATCGTGGTCACCGTGGGCTTCGGGCTGTGGGCGCTGCTGGCCCGTACCGGACACCGGCCGCTGGGCCGGGTGGTGGGCTGGCTGACGGTGGTGCCTCTGGTGGTCAGGGACATGGAGATGAACTGGCTGCCCGCGCTCGGGTGCGCGGAGTCCTCAGAAGAGGCGGCCAATCCAGTCACCCTCATGTGGGTGCTTTACACACTCCTACCCGTCGTCCTGATCGTGCTGGCGGTACGGGTGCGCCGAGCCTTTGCGCCAGAGGCCTCCGACGCGCCGGCGTGATCGCCTGGCCGTTCTCCTGTCACGGGGGACGGCCAGTGATGTTGGGGATCACACGCGAGTCATCCGGTCATTTCCGGTCGGCCGGACTACTGCAGATCTTGGGCGCCGTCGAGGGTCTCCGGCGTGATCAGCTCTACCTCGTTCTCCTTCAGCGCGTCCAAAAGATCAGACGGCGGGGTGGAGTCCGTGACGAAGTAGTCGGCGGCCCCGAGCTCGGACACCTGGGCGAAGAGCCGGCGGCCGAACTTGGACGAGTCAGCCAGGATCGCCACGCGCCCCGCCCGGGAGATCATCTCTCTCATCATCGCCGCCTCGGCGAGGTTGCTCGTCGTGAACCCGGCGGCAGCCGAAACGGCGCCGACCCCGATCAGCGCCAGATCGCAGCTGATGTCCAGGTCGCTTCCGTCGGACCCCCGGAAGCTGACGGGGCCGACGGTGGCCAGCGTGAGCGTGCGGACCGCGCCGCCGAAGAGGTACACGTCGCGGACGGCTGAGGGCGGTAGCGCCGGGGGTACGAGCAGGCTGTTCGTCACCACCGTCAGGTCCCGGTGGTTGCGCAGGTTACGGGCCACGGCAAGAGTGGTCGTACCGCCGTTGATCATGACGATTGATCCATCGTCCACCAGCGACGCGGCAAGTGTGGCGATCTTCTCCTTCTCGCGTTCTTCCATCTTGAGGCGCACGTCCACCGCCCGGTCGACCCGGGAAATGGTCGACTGGCTGACCGCTCCGCCATAGGTGCGGACCAGGACGCCGTCGGCGCTGAGCTGGTCCAGGTCCCGCCGGATCGTGTCGATGGAGACGCCGAAGCGCTCTGCTAGTGCGGTGACCGTGACCTGCCCGGCCTCGGCGACGTATGCCGCCAGTTGGGCTTTGCGACCTGCAGGTAGACGCCGCTGCCGGTCCTCTTCGTCAAGGGTCACTGACCCTCCCATCTCTGCGGTAGTTGCGCCACGGATCAGCGCAACAGAGGAGTGATACGGCCTAGAACTGCAGACTACCGCATACTTCTGCTTCTTTCCGGCAAGATTCCGCTCTCCCTGAGGAATCCGGCATCGGGAGCTCCCACTCCAGCCAGCATCTTCTGACTGGATGCCGAACTGTGCGGTTTCTAGCAGGGTTTTGCATTACTAGCCCTTGTGATGTGGCGTCATGCGTTGTTAATGTGGCGGAAACCAGCAAAGAGCGGTAACACCTGTACAGCAAGGAGGTCGCGATGACCGGAGGCAGCACCCGGTTGCAGGGCCGGACGAGGCGACTACTCGGGGTGATGGCGGTGGCAGTGCTCAGCGCCACCGCCGTGGGGTGTGGCTCTGGCGGATCAAGCGCGGGAACGAGCGCGGACGGCACCGTCACGCTGGAGTTCGCGCAGTGGTGGGCGCCGGAGCTGCCGGCGGGATCGTTCGACAAGCTCATGACGGAATTCACGGCGCAAAACCCGAAGATCAAGGTCAAACTGCTGAGTGCGCCGTACGCGTCCACGAAGCAGCAGCTGGTCTCCGGAGCGGCGTCGAGGACGCTGCCCGATGTCGTGGGTCTCGACGGCGCATGGGTGAGCGACTTCGCCAAGCAGGGTGCCATCGCCGACCTGTCCGAGCTCATGTCAGCCGCGAAGTACGACTCGAGCCAGCTCGCGAGTCAGATCCAGATCAAGGGGAAGACCTACATGATCCCCGTGGTGAACTTCGTCTATCCCCTGTTCGTCAACAAGGATCTGCTCTCGAAGGCTGGGGTCAAGAAGCCTCCGAGCACGCGCACGGAGTTCTTGGACGCGGCCAAGAAGATCAGCGCGCTCGGCGGCAACGTCAAGGGCTGGGCCCTGCCACTCGACTCCGCCGTTCCCAACGGCGTCCAGAATGACGTGATGTCATGGCTGTGGGCATCGGGCGGCAGCATGCTCACCAAGGACGGGAAGCCCGACCTCACCAACCCCGGCGTCAAGAGCACCGTGGACTACGTCAAGAGCCTGAACGACGCGGGCGTCATCGCGCCCGGATATCTCACCATGAAGGAGCAGGACAAGGTCGAGAAGTTCTCCACCGGTCAGGTCGGCATGATGATCGACTCCTTGGCGCACATCACGCTGATCAAGAAGAACGATCCGAAGCTGGACTTCACGGTGGTGCCGATCCCGGCCGAGGACACCTACACCGGCAAGCGCGGCATCCCGTACGCGTCCTGGGGCATCGGCGTCGCCGAGTCCTCGGAGCACAAGGCCGAGGCGTTCAAGCTGGTGCAGTTCTTGATGGACAAGCAGGCGAACTCTGAGCTGAGCACGCTGGCGAACGGCTTCCCCGGCAACAAGACGGCCGAACCCGACTTCAGCAAGAGTGACCCGCTGTTCAAGACCGCCTTCGACATCTACAAGGCCGGATATCCCGCCAACCAGTTCGTGGGATTGCCGAAGTCCGAAGACCTGATGCGCAGCTTCGATGAGCAGCTGCAGCTCGCGCTCACCGGCAAGCAGAGCGTCGACGACGCCCTCAACAAGGCACAACAGGCCTGGACGCCGGTGCTCTGACCTTCCGTACTTCGTGGGCCGCGCCGACCGTGCGGCGCGGCCCCGAACCAAGGAGACATCGATGGAAACCGCGAAACTCGATCCCGCGGCCTCCCCGGGAACCGCAAAATCGGCACCCTCTGCGGACCGAAGGAGAAGGACGCGGCCTTTCCCCGTACAGCGGGTCGTCCCGTTCGGCTATCTCTCGCCGACGCTGATATTGATCTTTGTGCTGATGATCATCCCCATCGCGATGGTGGTCAGCTATTCGTTCAAGGACAATGTGATCGTCGAGCAGAATCCGGTCTTCACCGGCCTCGCCAACTACACCACGGTGCTCACCGATCCCGACTTCCTGGCAGCGCTGAAGAACACGTTCATCTTCATCACCCTGAGCACTCTCGCGCACCTCGGCCTCGGGCTGGTCTTCGCGACGATGCTCAACTCGCCGTTGCTGGGCGGAGTGACGAAAGCCATCTTCCGCATCGTCTACATCCTGCCCTGGCTGTTCACGGTCGCGGTGATCGCGGTCATCTGGCGGCTCATGCTGGACCCGTCCGGGGTGGTCAACTACGTCCTGACCGCGATCGGCGTGATACGCGGGGAAGTGAGCTGGCTCTCCGACCCGAACATGGCGCTCTGGGCGCTGACATTCATCAACATCTGGGCCGGCTTCCCCTTCTTCATGATCAGTATCCTCGCCGGGTTGCAGGGAATCTCGCCCGTTCTGTACGAGGCGGCCGCCGTGGACGGCGCAACCCCTTTCCGCCAGTTTCGCAATGTGACGCTTCCGCAGCTGAAACCGGTGCTCCTCAGCATGGCCGTGCTCGATCTCATCTGGACCTCTCAGCAGTTCGCCCTCATCTGGATGACCACCGGTGGTGGCCCGCTGAATGTCACCGAGATGCTCAGCACGTACACCTACAAGCAAGCCTTCAGCAGTTACGAGTTCGCCACCGCGTCCGCCGCCGCTGTCATAGTCCTGCTGCTCACGATGATTCTGGCCTTCTTCTACGTTCGCCTGCAAAAGGAGAGGTGATCACCCGTGCTCACCCGCAAAAGGCGGCGCCTCGGCGCGAAGATCGCCGTGCTCGCAGGCTTGTGCGTCGGCGCGGCCTTCGCCGGCCTTCCGGTCGTGTGGATGCTGTCGACGTCGTTCAAGACGAATGGGGAGGTCTTCCAGGTTCCGCCGCGGCTGTTCACCGAGCATTTCTCGTTCGACGCCTACGCGAAGATCCTGGGCGACGCGGCCCAGTTGAGGTTTTTCATCAACAGTTACATCGTCGCGCTGTCGGTGACCGTACTGACATTGTTCGTGGCGATCCTCGCGGCGTATGGATTCAGCCGCTACAACTTCCCGCTGAAACGATCCATCAACGCCGTGATCGTCACCGTTCAGGCTGTGCCGCCAATCACACTCGTCATTCCCTACTTCGGTCTCGTGGTGGGGCTCGGTCTGTATAATACTTATGCGGGGTTGATTCTCACGCACATGGTGTTCACCTTGCCCTACGCGATCATCATGATGACCGCGTACTTCAACACCCTGCCCCGGGAATTGGATGAATCCGTCAAGGTGGACGGGGCGTCGAGCTGGACGGCTCTCTGGCGGATCCTGGTGCCCATTTCGGTTCCCGGACTGGTCGCCGTCGGCGTCTACACTTTCATGATCTCTTGGAACGAATACCTGTTCGCGCTGACCCTCACTCGTACCGACGACATGCGAACCGTGCCCATCGGCATCCAACTCCTGATGGGCCAGCATTCCTACGAGTGGAATCAGATGATGGCCATGAGCATCCTGGGGTCCATCCCGGTGCTCGTGTTGTTCCTCCTCTTCCAGCGGCGATTCATTGGCGGCCTCACCTCCGGTGCGGTCAAGGCCTGACACCTCACCCCCCAGCGATAATTTTCTACCCAGAAGGAGAAATACAGTAATGCTGACGACCGGCAAGGTGCTCCTGGCCGTGGCGAACGAAAAATACTTCGCCGTGCCCGCCTTCAATATCAGCGACTACGCCATGTTCAACGGCATCGTGGACATCAGCGAAGAGAAAAACGCACCGCTCATCATCGGGATCCACCCCGACGAGGTGCGGCACCTCGGACCGGACGTGATCGTCGCGATGGCCCAGCGAGCCCACCGCTCGTCCGTACCGATCGCGATTCACTGGGACCACGGCGCGACCTACGAGGAAATGCTGACCGCGATCAAGATCGGCTTCACCTCGGTGATGATCGATGCCTCGATGAAGTCCTTCGAGGACAACATCGCGCTCTCCAAGAAGGTCACCGAGACCGCGCACGCGGTCGGCCTGTCGGTCGAGGCGGAGCTGGGGACGATCGGCAAGACCGACAACGAGGCCGAAGACGGCAGCGACGCGATCATCTACACCGACCCGGCGGACGCCGTGACCTTCGTGAAGGCAACGGGGGTGGACAGTCTCGCCGTGGCCATCGGCACCTATCACGGCATCTACCCGAAGCACCTGAAGCCGGAGCTCAAGCTCGACCTGCTGAAGGAGATCAAGGATCGGGTCAAGATCCCCCTCGTGCTGCACGGCGGCTCGGGCAACCCTGACGACGAGATCGCGGAGTCGGTCAAGCTCGGCATCAACAAGATCAACATCTCCAGCGACATCAAGCTGGCCTACCACACGAAGATGCGCGAAGTCCTGGCCGATGAGAGCCTGCGCGAGCCGAACTCCATCCAGCCGCCGTGCATCGATGCGATGAAGGTGGTGGCCGCACAGAAGATCGACCTCTTCGAGGCGACCGGCAAGGCATCCCTGTACTGACATGACCAGTCCTGTGGTCCTGGGCTTGGGGGGATGCGTCGACTATGAACTCAAGCTGTCCTCGTCGGTCTTGGAGCAGCTCGTCGGTGAGTACCAGATCCACGATGCCGAGCTGACTTCGTCGGTCACCGTGACCGACGAGCGCGAGCTGGTCATCTCCATTCTCACCTACCTCAGAAAGGGGGGAGGAGGCGAGCACTTCGTCGCCTCCTCCGAATGCCTGAGCGCATTCGCGGGGCGGTTCCCCACCCGGACAACTCTGGGCGGAACCTCCGTTCGAGCGGCGATGGAGATGAGCCGGCTCGGCGTACCCTCCACCCTGCACCTGGTCAGCCTCAACGACATCGTCCGCCGCCTGCTGCCGGCAAGCTGCGACTACATCTGCAGTGGCGACCAGGACACCCTCTATCCGCACCTGATCGTGCAGTACGACCAGGACATGCGGGTTCGGGCAGGTGACATCGACATCCGTGCGCCGTTTCCGAACAGATTGATCTACGTCAACGACCCGGCGAACGAGTCCATGCTGCTGAGTGACGAACTGGGCTCGTTGCTTCAGGACGCACGGGTCTTCCTGATCTCGGGATTCAACGCGGTACGGGACCAGCGGACACTGGACCTGCGTCTGTCCACGCTGCGAAGCCACATGCGACAGCTTCCGGCCGAGGCGGTCGTCTACTACGAGGATGCCGGATTCCACGAGCCGGGCCTCAGTCAACGGGTCCACGACGCGCTTCTGGAAGTCATCGACGTTTACGGACTGAACGAAGACGAGATGCAGTCGCACCTGGGCGACGCCGTCAACCTGCTCTCCGTGACGGAGGTGGCCCGCGCCCTCGAATCGCTGCGGGCTCTCATCCCCGTGAAAACCCTGGTCGTGCATACCAAGTACTGGTCGGCGGCATTCGGCGAGAGAGCCGGCGAGTACGCGGAGCCGCTGAACGAGGGCATCCTGATCGCCAGCACCCGCTACTGCCACGGCGACGACTACACGGACCACCACTACGAACGCATGCGGAACCGGCCGAGGCGGACGGAGTCGGTGGAGTTCGCCGCGGCTCTGGAAGCCCACATGGGCGGGGTCGTCCGTTGCCTGCCCGGCTTCGACCTCGACGTCGCCACGCCCACGACCATCGGGCTCGGCGACGCGTTCGTCGGCGGTTTCCTCGCCGCGGTCTCCCGGAGTTCGTGATCACGATGGTGTGAGGCACCGCCCGGTGGCCTACTTGAGCAGCTGCCGGGCCATCACCATGCGCCGGCGCTGCTGTCAGCTCACCGGGTGCTACTTCTCGCACACGGCCGGTCCGCCTCCCCGCCCGTGCCGTCGATAGCCCATGGGTGAGCGTCGGCCAAGCCGAGACGCCTTGGTGCCAGATTCATGCGCGGTGAGCTGTTTGGCCGTGAGCGCGTCGTACCGCTGCCGGACTGGGCGGCATCACCCAGGCTGTCCGCTTCCAGGCCGGTCGCCTTCCTATAGGGCTCGTAGGTCACGTAGCCCATGAGCTCGAACTCTGGCCGCTCCTCCCCTGTCCGAACGTCACGTCGGCGTCGGGTGAGCCGCGTCAGGCGGAATTTTCCGTCCTTGGACCAGGTCACGCGCCTGCAGCCGCGAAAAAACGAGCGCTCCAGCTCCAGGACATGCTGAACCTGCGGCAAATCGATAGCGGCGTCGGGGCAGTCAGCCACCGTTTCGAAGGCTTCGCGTCCCAGGCTGATCAGCCAGCTCACGAAGTACTCGAACCCATCAGACGAGCCGCTGCCCATGAGCGTCCAATAGACCGCGTACATGTCCCAGGAGCAACCGCGATTGGCGGCGATGGTCCACCACGTCTCGTAGTCGACGATCTCTGCGACCGGCAGGGCGGACAGGCGTTCCCTCAGCCATGCCAGGCGCTCCGCCCTTGTGCACGTCTCCTGCGCGGAACGCTCGATCATCGCCCAGAAGCTGTCAACGTCCATGAGGCGCGATCATGACAGCCTCCGTGCGGCCTGTACAGATCACGGAACACGGCCCACTCCACGGGGCTCGGGCATCGCGCGAAACCCGGCAGCGCTCGCCCTCACGTACCGGGTTTCCGCACGTCAACCGGCTACTTCAGAAGCTACCGGCCATCACCATGCGCTGGAGCTGGTTGATGCCCTCGTAGATCTGGGTGATCTCCGACCCGCAATGCGATCACCTGAGCAAACAGCTCGATCATGCGGCTAAGCAGCGGCTACGCCTGCGGACGCTTCGCATCACTTCTCGTTGGTTCCGGTGCTCCCACGGAACAGCGACGGAACAAGGGCAGGGCGCATGGAGGCGGTCTGCGCAGATCCTTAGTGAGCGCCTGCTTGCAGCGCTGTTTGACCGTGCGGAGGAGAAAGCCTTCGCCGACCGCCCATCGCAGCGAGTCATGCGAAGGCTGAGGCAGCCTGATACCTGAGACGTGAGTGAGGGTGGGAGCTGTTGATCCCGCATCGCAGCAGCTCCATTCCCCTGACCACGAGCTGACCAATGCTACGGGCCTTAGTCGCGCCATACCCGCGCTATACCGCCAGAACCTACTGTCGGGTAGCACTGCGCGCTGCGCCACACACGACGAAGTTTCCTCCGCGTGTCGCGCCTTTCTCCGAACCCCTCAATGAAGGGAACGAAAATGCAGAGAAAATCCACCCTCGGCAAATGGTTAGCCAACACGGCCGCGCTCATCACCGTCATCGCAGGCAGCCTGGTCGCGACGTCGACTCCCGCGGCGGCGGTATCCCGCTCCAGCATCGTCTCCATGGCGACGAGCGAGCTCAACAATTCCTCGCGCAATCACGAGTCGCCTGCTGGGAGTGGCTGCAACTACTACACCGGTTACTTCCGCACCTGGAAGCCGGCCGACGGTTGCCCGAGCACCGACGGCGTCCAGTGGCGTGACAGCGACTGGTGCGCCGACTTCTCCAAGTACGTCTGGCAGAAGGCTGGTGTCACGTATGCCGATCTAGCAGAGGACCCCGACATGCCCTGGCGCCTCAGTGGCTGGGCGTCCTCGTTCAAGGACTACGGCGAGAAATACGGAACGTGGCACTCCCGCGGCAGTGGCTACACGCCCCAGCCCGGCGATGCCATCACCTTCGACTGGGGTAATGACGGCTCTATCGGTCACGTCGGCATCGTGACTTCGGCGACCTCGAGCACGGTCTACACGATCGAGGGAAACAGCGGCAACGTGACGCAGACAAACTCCTACTCCCGAGACAACGTAGAGATCGAGGGTTACACCGTCCCCGTCGGAGCAGCCTCCGACGAACCAATGATCGGCAACAGTGTGACGGGTGACTCCTACGCTGACCTGCTCGCCGTGGACGCCAGCGGCAAAATGATGCTCTACAGCAACAACTTCGTCCGTGACGACGGCCAGCCCTTCACCGGCAGTACACCACGCGAAGTCGCGCACGGCTGGAGCAGCTCGACCCGCATCATCCCGGCGGACGTCACCGGTGATGGGTTCACCGACCTGCTCGCCGTGGACGCCAGCGGCAAAATGATGCTCTACAGCAACAACTTCGTCCGTGACGACGGCCAGCCCTTCACCGGCAGTACACCACGCGAAGTCGCGCACGGCTGGAGCAGCTCGAC
>NZ_JBEZDR010000021.1:0-230488 GCF_040648415.1 Nonomuraea sp. NPDC049141 | reverse complement strand
TCGGTGAACGACAGATACAGCGACGCCAGGATCGGACCAACCGTGATCACGAACAGACCGACGAACCAGGGCGCGAGGAAGACGTAGGCCGTACGGGCCTCACGCCGTCTGTGAGCGTTCACCCGCTTGGCGCGCCTCCGTCCCGGCGGGTTGGCGTGGGGTCGCCGGGGAGCGAGCGCACGTTCCGGGGTCATAGGGATTGAATCGGTCATGGACGCATGTATCCCTCATTCCAGGCCGCCCGGGCACGGCGGGATCGGATAGCGCTTTCCTATAGGTGCGCCAAAAGTTTCGTCAACCCTTTGCAGGCGTTACATAGACGTTACCGATATATCGTGATCTATGTTTTTGCAGCCCACAAGGCAATCCGACCAACCTGGCCTCCAGCTAAAATTTTCCACGTACTACAACCGGTTGCACTGTTCGGCCCAAGGATGGACGTTCGCGGGTGGCCTGGTGTGGGTGCGACGGCGCGTCACGGCTCTTCTACGATGGTCGTTAGTAGTGCAGGCTGGATTCCGCCAGAACGCCACCACAGCCTTCCGCCCGGCCGTACGATGTGCCCCGAATGATGAAATCACGAAACGATCACGAAAAGACCGCGCAGCCGGTAACGAGCGGCCGGCGCACCGTGGCCCCTCGGCGGGGCCGGGTCGCCGTCATCGTGGCGGCCGTGGTCGCCGTCCCGGTGCTCGCCTACACCGTGCCCGCGATCGCCCTCGCCGGTGAGGTGCCGCGCGGCACCCGCGTCGATGGCGTCGACATCGGCGGTCTGCCGGTCGCCGACGCACGCTCGAAGCTGGAGCGAGAGCTGAGCAAACGGGCCGCACGCCCGCTGGCACTGTCGGCGGCGGGTAAGACGGTTCGGCTGGTGCCGTCCGATCTGGGACTGACCTTCGATACCCAGGCCACGGTCGAGGCCGCGCTCGACGGCGCCGGCACGCCGGCAGGAATCGCGCGCTCGCTGTTCGGTGGCACCCGTGACCTGCGGCCACAGGTCACGGTCGATGCGCGTCGCCTCACCGCCAAGCTCGCCGACCTGGCCCGGAGCGTAGACACCAAGCCCCGTGAGGGGAGCATTCGGTACCGCGGGCTCGAACCGCAGGTGATCTTGCCTAAGCCGGGCCGCGCCCTCGACCGCGCCGGCGCGGCGGGAGCCGTACGAGAGGCCTACCTGAATGATCGCGCGTCGGTGACGCTGAAGGTCCGTACGAGCCCGCCCGCGGGCTCGGCGTCCGAAGTGAAGCGGGTCGCCGGCGCCCTGGCCCGCACCGCTGTGGCCGCACCGTTGACGCTGGTCAACGGCAGCAAGAAAGCGGAACTGCCCACGGCGGGACTGGCCACGGGGCTGCGCTTCGTCGCCGACGGCCAAGGGCGGATGACACCCTCGTTCGACGCGAGGAGCGTCCTGGCCGGCCTGGACAGCCGGCTCGTCGCCGCGAGCCAGCGGCCGAAGGACGCCTCTTTCAAGATTGTGAAGGGCAAGCCTCAGGTCACGTCGGCGCGCGTGGGCCGTGGCATCGACGCCAAGGCGCTCAACAAGGCCGTCGCCGCCGCGCTCGCGGCCGGTCAGCGCAGCGTACGCGTGCCGGTGACCGAGACGCAGCCGCGGGTGAGCACCGCCCAGGCCAAGAAGCTCGGCATCAAGGAGCAGGTCAGCTCCTTCACCACCCACCACCCCTGCTGCGCGCCACGAGTGACCAACATCCACCGCATCGCCGACATCGTGGACGGCTACGTCGTCAGACCCGGCGAGACGTTCTCCCTCAACGGCCTCGTCGGCAAGCGGGACAAGGCACGCGGATTCGTCGAGGCACCGATGATCCTGAACAACCGGTTCGTCAACGACGTCGGCGGCGGAGTGTCGCAGTTCGCCACCACCATGTTCAACGCCGTGTTCTTCGGCGGTTTCCAGGATGTGCAGCACATGGCGCACCAGTACTACATCTCCCGCTATCCGGCCGGCCGGGAATCCACGGTCTCCTTCCCGCAACCGGACTTCAGATGGCGCAACGACTCCCCGTACGGCGTACTGATCAAGGCCTCCTACACCAGCACCTCGATCACCGTCCAGTTCTGGAGCACCAAGCGCTTCGACATCGACTCGCAGAGCTCTCCCCGCTATGACGTCAAGCCCGTCCCCACCCTCACCGACTCCGGCCCTGAGTGCATCCCGATGGGCGGGGCGGAGGGTTTCGCCATCGACGTCTGGCGCATCTTCAAACAGGACGGCAAGGTGCAGCGCAAGCAGAAGTTCCGCACCGTCTACGCGGCCGAGCCCCGTCTCACCTGTAAGTGACCAGCTACTACGGGGCGTAGTGGAAGCGCCTTTGACTGGCGGTGCGGCTGGCCGCCGGACCGGCGATGCGATCTTGGCTATCCGTCGGCCGCGACGAGCCGGATCGCCATGTATTGACGCGCCGGCAGCGGGATCCGGAAGCTGCCCGAGTAGGTGCCGGGCAGCCTTTCGACGGTCATGTTCCACGTGTCGATCACGTCGACCGTCCAGACGGTGCCGGGCTCCAGCGTGACGTCGCGATATGACGGCCGGTTGAAGCCGAAGTAGGCGATCAGATAACGCGCCGCCACACCGCCCCAGGGGGTGTCCCAGTCACTGGGCAGCGGGTCGAGCACACCGGTCGGTGATTCCCCGGTGATCTGTTTGAGGAAGGCGATCCGATCCGGGCTCGAGCCGATGAGTTCGCCGCCTTTCGACCACCACAGCTCTTCGCGGTCGTTGAGGTAGGTCTCCCCATGCCCCACGTAGCCGCCGCGCACCGCGCCTTCCCAGAACCGCCGGGTCATCTCCTCACCCGTGATGTTGCCCCATCCTTGGTCGATGTCGCCTTCGTAGGCGCACTCATCGATGACCACGGGTTTGCCCCACTGCTCACGCCACTGGTCGGTGTTCTCGGCGGTGCGGTACACGTCGATGCGCTGCACACTCGCGTGGGTGATCCACGGCCGGCCGTAGTCGTAGAAGCCGAAGCAGTTGTGGATCGAGAGCAGATGCCCGACCGGGTCCTCCTCGACCACGATCGCGGCCAGCCGCTCCCAGTCATCGACGGTCTTCGAGAACAACAGGTCGTATTCGTTCGCGAGCGACCACCAGACATTCGGCAACGCCGACAGTCGCCGGACCACATACCGAACGTAGCGGTCGTCCGCGGCGGTGCCCATGTCCGAGAAGCCCCAGCGGTCGTAGGCGTGGAACAGGATGACATCGGCTTCGACGCCGATCGCGGCGAGATCCGTGACCCGGCGCTCGAAAGCGCGGAAGTAGGCGGGGTTGAAGCGAGTGAAGTCCCACTCACCGTCGCTGTTCCGCTCGAACGGATAGAGCGGCGGCTCGTTGGCGTTGAAGAGATACGACTTGGGGAAGGTCCCCATCCGGATCTTGGTGAAGGGCGAGTCGGCGAGCGTACGCAAGGTCTGTTCCTGCAGCGCTTCGCTCTGGTGGGTCCAGGCGTACGCGGTCGTGCCGAGCGGCAGATGACGCGTCCCGTCCGCGTACGAGAAGTGATGACGGTCCGCCACCCGCACCGGCCCTCGACCGGCACCGGACGCCGCGGTGAGCTCGACCGTGACGCCGTCGAGGGAGGGCGTGGTCGCTTCCGTCGTGACGACCCAGCGTCCGCCCTGGTCGGGCAGCAGCCGGACGCGCCAGATCCCGTCGCCGTCGTAGAAGCCGCCGAGCCGGCGGGTCGAGCCGTCGGGGGCGGTCGCGCGCGCGGACAACTCGACGTCCACGTACGGATTGCCATGGCTCGGCCCGGCGAGTACGAGCTCCCAGGTCGCCCATACTTCGCCCGCGGCGGGTGCGGAGACCACCTCGGCCGAGCCGCGAGGCGTGCCGGCCTGCTCGTAATGGGCATCTGGCATGATCGCCGGCGGATCGGAGCGCACGCCCGGGTCGCCGGAATCGAGTACGGCAAGCTCGCGCCACAGGTCATCGAGCTGCGCGGCGGTGAGCCGGGCGTACGGACCGGCGGCCGTGAGGTCGCCGAGGGCGCGTCGGCGCAGTTGCACCAGCAGCGGCGAGTTCACGACCCCGGGCAACGTGCGCCGGATGATGCCGCGGGCCTCGGGGTGGTCCAGAATGTCGGCGAGCAGGCTGTGCGGCCCGAATCCGCGGTCGCTCATGCCGTGCCACCCGGGGTGACGGTCCCGCTGGCCGGGGTGACGGTCTTGTCGGCCGGGGTGACGGTCCCGTTGGCCGGATCCTCAGGCAGGCCGGTGCCCCGAGCCGGTGCTGGACCGAGCAACGACCACAGGTAGTCGAGATGCGCCGCCATGTCGATCGAGCGGTCGTACTGCCACTGCTGCTGGAGACCGTCCGCGACCGCGATCAGAACGCGGGACAGCATCTCGGCGTCGAGCCCGGGCCGCAGCTCACCCGTGTCAGCGGCGTGTCTGATGTCGGCGACCACGTTCCCGGCGACCCGGCGGAACCGCTCCCTGAAGTAGTCGTGCGCGGGGTGCTCCGTGTCGACTCCTTCCTGGATCAGCGCCGAGTACAGCTCCACGAGGCCGGGCACCTCGCTGTTGTGCCGGACGATGCGGGTGATGCGCGGTCCGGCGGCGGCGCTGTCCGTGAAGGAGGCGGTGTCGCGTTCGTCGCGGCGACGGAGCACCTCGGTCAGGAGGTTCTCCTTCGAGCCGAAGTGGTGGAGCAGCCCGGCCTTGGTGATGTTCACGGCGTCGGCGATCTGCTGCAGGCTCATGTTGCCGTAGCCGTTCGCGGCGATCAGTTCGAGTGTGGCGTCGAGAATCTCCCGGCGCTTCGCCCGCCCCTTCTCATAAGGGCCCGGGCTGTCATAGGGGCCGGGGCGCGAGGGTGTGGGGGATTCCCTGTCGGGCAACGGTGTTCCCTTCATCTCAGGTTCTTGGCAGCGTATCCGGCACGGAACAACGCGTCGGCGGTGTCCCCGGGTACGTCGGAAAAGCTCGTCTCGACCGCGGCCATCGAGCGTGGCAGGTCGAACGGCAAGCGTCCCTCCGGCTCCGCCACGCCGAGGACGACGTCGAGCACCGCGCGGTCGGAGGCGCCGAACTCGGCCAGCAGAGTGATCCCGCTGTCGAGGAACGGGGTGAGGATCGCGGGCCGATCCAGACCGACCACGAGAGCCGTCGGCGCCACCGCCACGAGGCCGAGGATCCGGGCGATGTCGGCTTCGGCGAAGTCGAGGCTGCCCGCGTGGAAGCCGCTCTCCAGCATGTACGTGTCGCGGGCTTCCCACGGCGCCGCGATCCGGACCACGACCAGGTCGGCGTCGCGCGGGTCGTCGACGATCTCGGCGCCCCCTGCCACAGCCGCCGGGTCGAGTCCGTCGAGGTAGAGCCGTGCGGGCCGGACCGGCAACGCGTCGAGCGGGGTGAGCGCGACCATCGCGCGGGCCTGGGCGGCCAGCCCTTCGGCGACGAACCGGGGCGCGCCGACGACGGCGACGGCCTCCTCCTCGGAGACGAACGGATCGTCGAACAGCCCGAGATCGAACTTCACCGCGAGCAGCCGACGCGCGGACTCGTCGATCCGCGACTCGGGAATGTCGCCGCTCTCGACGAGGTTGATGAGGATTTCGACGCACTCCTCGCCGCCGAGCTGGTCACAACCCGCCGCCACGATGCGGCGCACCCGCTCGCGCGGCGTGAGCTCTTCGGCGCCCCAGGCCCGTGCCGGCAGGACGCGGCTCCCGTCGGGCGACAGCGCGTCGGTGACGGGTCCCCAGTCACTGCACACCACGCCGTCATAGCCGAGACGCTCGCGCAGGAGGCCGGTGATGATCTGCCTGTTGAAGCCGAAGCCGATCTCCTCGATCGGCTCACCTTCCAGCTCAAGGGCCATCGGTATCCCGTAGTACGGCATGAGGCCGGCGGTGCCCGCGGCGATCGCGGCGCGGAAGGGCGCGAGGTGCTCCTCGAAGCGGCCACCTGGGTAGATCTGCTCGCGCCCGTAGGGAAAGTGCGGGTCCTCGCCGTCGAGCTGCGGCCCGCCGCCGGGAAAGTGCTTGGTGATGCAGGCGACGCTACCGGGACCGAGGCTCGCGCCCTGAAAACCCTCCAGGTAGGCGACGACCAGGCGGCCGGCGAGTTCGGCGTCTTGCCCGAAGGTCGTGTACTGGCGTGCCCAGCGCGGCTCGGTCGCGAGGTCGACGGAGGGGTGCAGCGCCGCCCGGATGCCAAGGGCGAGGTACTCGCGTCGTGCGACGTCGCCGAATCGGCGGACGAGCTCGGCGTCGCCGATCGCGCCCAAGCCGAGCTGGTCGGGCCAGGCGGAGAGATGGGTCGCCGCGAACGAAGCGGCCGCGTTGTGCCCGAAACCGTGTCGCGGGTCGGTCGAAAGGGTGACCGGGATGCCGTGCGGGCTCCGTGCGGCGAGCTCCTGCACCGCGTTCTGCCAGCGCGCCATTTCCCGCGGCCCGGGCATTTCGGTGACATTGAGGTGCGTGATGAGCTTGCCGCCGACGAGGTCGGCGGCGCCCACGCGGCCCGGTCGAATCGGCACGTTCGAGACCTGGCCGTCAGCGGTCGCGACCACCTGGGTGTGGAACATGAGGCCGGCCTTCTCGGCGAGCGAGAGGCGGGGTATCAGGTCGGCGACCCGTTCAGCGGTGGAGAGTCGCGGGTCCTCGTACGGCTCCATCGCGCCGTTGCCGTTCAGATCCCTGAAGCGGGTGCCGTTCCGCGCGGTCAGCGTGTCAGCGGCGGCCGCCGGCGAGATGGGTGGCATGTACGACTCCAGCTTCCTTGATCAAGCGCAGGTCCGGGGCATTGGCATCATTGACATACCTACCACCGGTCAGTGTTTAATCTCCCATAACTGTTGCTCACACGCCACTGTGAGAAACGTAGGGAGCCATCGCATGACCATCCCCACGACGAGCTTCGACGGATACGTCGCCGCCCCGTTCCGCCCGCTCATCGACGGGATCGCCGAGCGAGGGGAGTTCGGCGACGACGACATCCAGATCGCCGCCTACGCGGGCACGGAGCTCGTGCTCGACATCGCGATCGGCCCCGAGATCACCCGGGAGAGCCTGCTCATCCCCTACTCCGTGTCGAAGAACGCGATCGCCGTGAGCATCGGCCTCCTCCTCGAACGCGGGCAGCTCGACCTCGACGCCCCAGTGGCGCGCTACTGGCCCGAGTTCGCCGCGGCCGGCAAAGCCGCGATCACCGTCCGCCAACTGCTGTCCCACCAGGCCGGTTTGCCGCAGACCGCGCCCAGGCTGACCCGTGACGAGCTGGCCGACACCGTACGCGGTGCCGAACTGCTCGCCGCGCAGCGCCCGCTCTGGCATCCCGGCTCGGCCTTCGGCTACCACGCCGTGACCATCGGCATCCTCGGCTCCGAGATCGTCCGCCGCATCACCGGGCGGACCCTCGCCGAGTTCTACGAGCAGGAGATCCGCGGGCCGCGTGGTCTCGACTTCTATCTGGGCCTTCCCGAGGAGCTCGAACCGCGCGCTCTCGACCTGCTGCCGATGCGCCCGGTCGCCGGCTCCGCCGCCCCGCCCTTCCCCCGCACACCCGGCCAGCTCGGTGTCTACGTGATGGCGGGCGGCGCGTCCCCCAACGATGAGGACGAGCGTCGTCGCCAGGCCCGGCGCGACCGCGCCATCGGCATGCCGGCCGCCGGCGCGACCGCGTCCGCGCGCGGCATCGCGGCCCTGTTCGCGGAGAGCACCGTGGGCCTCACCAGCGCGCCCCTGCTCTCCGCCGACACCATCGAACAACTGGCCCAACCTCAGGTGGCCGGCATCGACGAGGTGATCGGGATCGAGCGCCGCTACGGCATCGTCTTCCAGAAGCCCGTCCCGGGGCTCCACTTCGGCGGATTCCGGGCTTTCGGCCACGACGGCATGGGCGGCGCGCTCGGCTTCCACGATCCGGAGACCGGAATCAGCTTCGGGTACAACGTCCGCCGTATGCCACCGCCCGGCGGCTGTGACGCCCGGGCGCTCCGCATCGCCCAGGCGATGCGGTCGATCGTCCACCAAGCCTGACCGCTCAGGTGCTCAGCAAGACCCGCCACGCCGTCGCCGCCGCGCCACGGACTGAAGTGGCATACAAGGGAGTATCCATGCACATCCGCACCGTCGTCGCAGCCGCCCTCGCTGTCGGCGTCACCATGGGTGTCGGCGCCTGCTCCGGCACCCAGCCGCAGAACTCCGGCGGCGCCGCCACCAGCACACTGACCCTCGGCAGCACCATCGCCCCGCAGACGTTCGACCCCGCCGGGGCCGGCGACGCCAACTTCGTCCCCTATGCCCAGGCCGCCTACGACTCCCTCATCCTGCGCAAGCCGGACGGCACCTTCGCCCCCATGCTGGCGACCGACTGGAAGCTCTCGGAGGACAACAAGTCGATCACGCTCAACCTGCGCCCCAAGGTCACCTTCAGTGACGGCGCTCCCTTCGACGCCGAGGCGGCGAAGGCGAGCCTCGAACACTTCCACGACGGCACCGGCCCGCTCTCGCGTGAGCTCGCCTCCCTCGATTCGGTCAAGGTCGTCGACCCGGACACGATCACGCTGACCTACGCCAAGCCCGATCCCGACATCCTCTACAACCTCTCGGACGCGGCCGGCCGCATGGCCAGCCCGGCCGCGCTCAAGAACCCGAAGAGCCTGGCCACGACCCCGGTCGGCTCGGGCCCCTACGTGCTCGACACCGCCGCGACGGTGCAGGGCTCGACCTACACCTTCACCGCGCGTAAGGGGTACTGGAACCCCGAGCTGCAGAAGTTCGCCAAGGTCGTGTTCAAGATCTTCCCTGACGAGGTGTCGCTGGTGAACGCGCTCCAGGGCCGTCAGGTGGACGCCGCCAACCTCTCCGGCGCCGACAACCGCAAGGCCGCCACGGCCGCGGGCATCAAACATCTGACTCCGGACGACAGCATCTCGTGGATGGGCACGATCTTCTTCGACCGCGCCGGCAAGATCGTCCCGGCCCTCGGGGACAAGCGGGTCCGCCGCGCGATAGCCATGTCGTTCAACGTGCCGCAGATCCGCAAGGCCCTGATGGCCGACACCGGCGTGCCGGACACGCAGATCTTCCGGAAGTCCTCCCCGGGATACGACGAATCGCTCAACAACGCGTACGCCTACGACGTCGCCGGCGCGAAGAAGCTCATGGCGGAGGCGGGCTACGCCAACGGCTTCGACCTGACCCTGCCGATCAACGCGAACACCACGCCCGCCGCGATGGAGAACTTCAAGAACAGCCTCGGCGCCCTCGGCATCCGCGTCAAATTCGAGAACCTCGGGACGATCCCGCAGTATCTCGCGGGCCTGCAGAGCGGCAAGTACGCGATGTCCCCCGCGGTCTTCGGCGCGGGCCCGACCGACTGGATCGTGATCAACAACTACCTCGTCGAGAAGGCCACCTGGAATCCGCTGCACACGACCGACCCCACGTTGTCCAAGCTGATCGAGTCCTACCCGGCCGCGGCCGAGAAGGACCACGCCAAGATCATCGGTGAGATCAACAAGTTCCTCATCGACAACGTCTGGTTCGACCCCTGGCTGTTCATCGAGGAGCAGTACTTCGTGGCCGGCCCCGTCAACGTGACGCTGCAGAAGAGCCAGAACATCCCGTCGATCTACAACTACGCGCCCGCCGGCAAGTAGGAAGCAGGCAGTCAAGGTGTTGGCGTTCCTCACGAAGAGAATCGGCGCGGGTCTGTCAGTGCTCCTGGTAGTCCCCTCCCTCACGTTCCTGCTCATGTTCGGCAACGCGGCGAACGCCGCGCGGCAGATCCTGGGTGAGACCGCGACGCCCGAGCAGGTCGCCGCCAAGGCGGCCGAGCTTGGTGTGAACAGGCCGCTGTACGTCCAGTTCTTCGACTATGTCGGGCATCTCTCCGTGGGGGACCTCGGCCGCTCCTGGTTCACGGCGGAGCCCATAGGCTCCCTGGTCACCAGCCGGGCCACCGTCACCCTCACCGTCGTGATCGGCTCGATCCTGGTCTCGACGCTGCTGGCCTTCGCCCTGGGCGTCGCCGCCGCGCTCCGCCGGGGTGTCCTCGACATCGCGCTTCAGGTGCTCGCCATCGTCGGTTTCGCGGTGCCGGGTTTCTGGCTCGCGCTGCTGCTCGTGTCGAACCTCGCGCTGCAACTGCGGCTCTTCCCCGCGACGGGATTCGTCGCCTTCACCGCCTCGCCCGGCCAGTGGCTGGCCTCGATCACCCTGCCCATCGTCGCGCTCATGGTCGGCGCGGTCGCCGGCGTGGCGCAGCAGGTGCGCGGATCCGTGATCGACGTCCTCGAACAGGACTACGTACGGACGCTCCGTGCGCGCGGCCTGCCGTCCTGGCGAGTCGTCGCGCACGTCCTGCGCAACGCGAGCGCGCCGGCGCTGACGGTCGTCGCGCTCACCTTCATCGGCACGCTCAGCGGCGCCGTCTTCGTCGAGCGCATCTTCGCGCTCCCCGGACTCGGCCTCGCCGCCACGAACGCGGCGGTCAACGGCGACGTCCCGGTCATCATGGGCGTGGTCCTGGTGATGACCACCATCGTCGTGCTGGTCAACCTCGTGGTCGACCTCGCCATCGGCCTGCTCAACCCGAAGGTGCGTCTTTCATGAGTCTCTCGATCCCGGTCCCCGCAGCGGTGCCGGCACGGCGTGGCGTCATCAGCAAGGTGATGCACGACCCGCTCGGGGTCATCTCGCTGGTGGTCCTGGTGCTCATCCTGCTCGCGACCGTGCTGGCGGCCGTGCTCGCCCCGCAGGACCCAGCCCGGTCGTCGCTCGACGACATCTTCGCCCCGATCTCCGCCGCGCACCCGCTCGGCGGCGACAGCGCCGGCCGCGACCTGCTCTCCCGGCTGCTGTACGGCGCCCAGGTCAGCCTGCTCGGCGCGACCATCGCCCTGCTCACCTCGCTCGTCATCGGTCTGCCCGCCGGGCTCATCGCGGGCTACTACGGCCGGACTTTCGACTCGGTCAGCTCGTGGACGTCCAACCTGCTTCAGGCGCTGCCGGCGATCATCGTCCTGCTGGCGCTGCGCACGGCGTTCGGCCCCTCCATCTGGACGTCGATGGTCATCTTCGGCGTCATTCTCGCGCCCGGCGCCTACCGCCTGGTGCGTGCCACGGTGAGCGGGGTACGCAACGAGCTCTACATCGACGCCGCCATGGTGTCCGGCCTGAGCGACACCAGGATCATCGCCCGGCACATGCTCCGCGTCGTACGAGGGCCGCTCATCATGCACAGCGCGATGGTGCTGGCGATCTGCATCAACATCCAGGCCGGACTGGAGTTCCTCGGCTTCGGCGATCCTCAGACCGCCAGCTGGGGCTCCATGCTCAACGAGGGCTTCCTCAACATCTTCCAGGCTCCGCAGATGCTGTTCTGGCCCGGCCTCGCCCTCTTCCTGACCTCGTCCGCCCTCGCACTGGTCGCGAGCAGTCTGCGGGACGCCCTGCAGGCCGGCGCCGTGAAGCCGGTCCGCCGCCGCCGCAGCGTCAAGGCTCCCCCGGCCGGGAACGGGGCGGCTCCGTCGGACGCGCTGCTCTCGGTCCGCGAGCTGCGCGTCGCCTACAGCGGCGGCTCCGTCGAGGTCGTACACGGGGTCTCGCTCGATGTCGCGCACGGCGAGGTCGTCGGCCTCGTCGGCGAGTCCGGATCGGGCAAGACCCAGGTCGCGCTCTCGGTGCTCGGCCTGCTGCCGACCGGTGGGGAGGTCACCTCCGGGGCGATCGCGCTCGCCGGCGAGCGGCTGCTCGGCCGCTCGGCCTCGTTCCTGCGTACCGTGCGCGGGCGCCGGATCGGCTACATCCCGCAGGAGCCGTTGAGCAACCTCGACCCGTCGTTCCGGATCGGCAACCAGCTGAGCGAGGTCGTCCGCGTGCACCTCGGTCTTTCCCGCGCGGCGGCTCGTGACCGCGTGCTCGACCTGCTCGCCCGGGTGGGCATCCCGGACCCGGCCCGTACGTACCGCGCCTTCCCGCACGAGATCTCCGGCGGTATGGCGCAACGAGTCCTCATCGCCGGTGCCGTGTCCTGCGATCCCGAGCTGCTCATCGCCGACGAGCCGACCACGGCACTCGACGTCACGGTGCAGGCCGACATCCTCGACCTGCTCCGTGACCTGCAGCAGGAGAAGGGGCTCGGTGTGCTGTTCGTGACGCACGACTTCGGTGTCGTGGCCGACATCTGCGATCGCGTCCTCGTGATGAGGCAGGGCGAGATCGTCGAGGACGGGCCCGCACAGGCGATCTTCGACACGCCGCGGCACGACTACACGCGGTCGCTGCTCGGCTCGATGCTCGACGGGCGGCCCGCTCGGCTCGCCCGGGTTACGGAGGACGGTCGTGCTTGAGGTTCAGGATCTCGTTGTCGAGTACCCGTCCAAGGGTTTCCGCTCGCGACCGTTCCGTGCCCTTCACGGGGTCTCGATCAACGTGCAGCCTGGCGAGACCGTCGGTCTGGTCGGCGAGTCGGGCTCGGGCAAGACCACACTCGGGCGCGCCATTCTCGGCCTCGCCCCGGTGACCGGCGGCTCGATCCGGTTCGAGGGCCGGGAGATCGGGCACGCCTCGCGCCGTGAGCGTCGCGGGCTCGCGCGCGAGCTGCAGGTGGTCTTCCAGGATCCCTACACCTCGCTCAACCCGAGCATGACGGTCGGCGACATCCTCACCGAGCCACTCTGGATCACGGGCGTCAAGCGTCAGGCCGCCCAGGCGCAGGTACGCGAACTCCTCGACAAGGTTCAACTGCCGAAAGACGCCGTGGACCGCTATGCCCGGGAGTTCAGCGGCGGCCAGCGTCAGCGGGTCGCGATCGCCCGGGCACTCGCGCTGCGACCGAAGCTCGTCGTCTGCGACGAGCCTGTGTCGGCGCTTGACCTGTCGACCCAGGCGACCGTGCTCGACCTGCTGATCGAGCTGCAGGAGTCGCTGGGTGTGGCCTACTTGTTCGTGTCGCACGACCTGGGTGTCGTGCGCTACATCAGCCATCGGGTGGCGGTGATGTATCGAGGGGAGCTGGTCGAGGACGGGAACGGGGATGTCGTGACCTCCACCCCCGAGCACCCGTACACCCAGCGCCTCCTGCTCGCGGCGCCCATCCCGGATCCGCGCCGGCAGGAGGTCAACCGGGCCAACCGCCACCGCCTGCTCGCCCAGCAGGCCGAGCAGGACGTGCAGGCGGGGCTTTAAGGCGATGGGGAGGTCAGCCGCTGTCGCCCGTGGACAGCCAGTCGTCGATCATCTGCTGGATGTCTTTCGGGTCGATCTTCTCCTTCTTCTGGCAGGGGTCGGATTTCACGGTCCGCATGAACTGGACCCAGGTGAGATCCATGGGCTCCCTCAGGCCACCGCCGCTCAGCCTGGAGGTCGTGACCGTCACGGTCACCTGCAACCCCGGCTCCGCGGTCTTGATCTCGCAGGGGTCCGAGGTGGGGGTGTTGTCGAACGGGATGCCGCCCGGCGGCAGGCCGGACGGCGCGCTGCTGTAGGTGGCCGGAATCCAGGTCGACGGTGACGGGCCGCCGCCAGGGCTGCCGCCGCCTGGGCCGCCGACCGCGGGCGCTCCGGGGATCGGCTGGAGCGGGACCGGATTGAGGACCACCTCGATCGGGATCGTTACCTCACCGTCCGTGTTGATGAAGTGGCAGATGCTGTCGATGTCGGTCTCCTCGCACACCTCATCCGGATGAGCCAGCGCCCATTCCTCGAACTGCTGGTCGGCGTCCGGGTCCTCGGCGGAGGCCTGCGCGTCCACATGGACGCGGTTGAAATCGGGCCCGTTCGGGAACCAGGCGGGGAACTCGTGGGTCATCCAGGTCGCCAGCGCCTGTCCGAGCGCCACGGCGCCCGGCTCGTTGGGGTGGAAGCTCTCCTGGTACGCCGAGAAGAACCGGAGCTGCGCGAAGATGCTGCCCCGGTAGCGCACCCCGTTGAAGTACGAGTCCGGCTGGCCGAGCTCGTGACCGGCCACCACGCTGGTGTTGTTCGGCCCCGCCGTGTTCGGGTCGAACACGTGCACCTTGACGTTCGGGAACCTGACGCGGAACCGGTCGACCGCGTCCTTGATCGCCTTGTTCACCTCGGCTGCGAACGAATACATCAGGTCCAGCGCCGCGCCGGAGATCTGCGTGGTGTCAGAGTTGCCGGACTGTTTGACGGCCAGCGGGTAGAGCGCGACGATGATGTCCGCCTTGTCCGCGGCCTTGTTCACCTCCACCAGGCCCTGTTCGACGTTCGCCGAGACCTGCGGCATCTTGTTGATCAGCCGGTTGACCTCCATCTGAACGGCGCGGATCTGCCGGGCGACCCAGTTCGCCCTGGTCCACCGCCAGAAGTACACGTCGAACGCGGTGGACATCAGCGACCCGAAGTCGGCGTCGTTGCCGCCGAGCCCGAAGTAGACGAGGTTGGTGTCGGAGGGGATGCCTTGGAGCTGGGGCGCGTTCCTGATGGCAGTGCACTTCTTGCACTCGGTCTGCGGCTTGGTGAGATGGATGGTCTCGGCCCCCGACGACGCGTTGAAGATCATCCGGTCGTTGCCCCACGTGGTGGGGATCTCGGTGGGGAAGACCGTGTAGTCGCCGAGCTGGTAGCGGTTCACTTTCAGGTAGTTGAACGCCAGAAGGAACGGCGCGAGCCCGCTCTGGTGCCGCCAGTCCTCGTCGCCGTTCGACTTTCCCTTGTAGACGTGGTTCCGGCTCGCGCCTTCACCGCTCGTGTAACTGTCACCGACCCCCGCCCAGATGAGCGGCGGCGTCGTCGGCTGCACGGTCGGCGGGATGGTGGGTGGAGGGACGGGCGTGAGCGTCGGTACGGTCGGCGGCGTGGTCGGCCGGACGGTCGGCGGTCCTGCGCTGGCCGGAACGCCGCTCAACATGGTCGTGGCGAGTGCGGCCACGACCGCGATCAGGCCCAGCCGCCATAACCGGCGTGGTGGGTGCATGGGCATGCCTTCCTGTTCGGAGGGAGCGAAACGGGTGGCATTGCTGCACGCATCATCCGCCGCCGGGCCGCCGCTAACATCAGGTGCTCTCCGCCCGACCACCCTGAGCCTTAAGAACCTCGGTGTGCGGTACAAAGCAGAACGTGACCTCACTTCTGCCCGGGTATCAGCGCGAATGGCTGCGCGGTGATCTGCTGGCCGGGCTCACCGTGGCCGCCTACCTGGTCCCCCAGGTCATGGCGTACGCCACGGTCGCCGGGCTGCCTCCGGTGACCGGGCTGTGGGCCAGCCTGGCCCCGCTGGCGCTGTACGCGCTCCTCGGCTCCTCCCGGCAGCTGTCGATCGGCCCCGAGTCGACGACCGCGCTCATGACAGCCGCCGCCATCGCCCCACTGGCCGCGGGCGATCCGGCCAGGTACGCAGCGCTCGCGGCCGGTCTGGCGGTCGTCGTCGGGCTGCTCGCGCTGGTCTGCTGGTTGCTGCGGCTCGGGTTCGTCGCCGACCTGCTGTCCAAGCCCATCCTGGTCGGCTACCTGGCCGGCGTGGCGGTCATCATGATCGCCAGCCAGCTGGGCAAGCTCACCAGGACCTCGGTGTCCGGCAACACCTTCCGTGACCAGCTGGTCTCCTTCGCCGGCGGGTTGCCGGAGCTGCATCCGTGGACGCTGCTGCTGGCCGCGACCGTCCTGGCCTTCCTGTTCCTGCTGCAGTGGCGCTGGCCACGGGCACCCGCGCCCCTCCTCGCCGTGCTGCTGGCCACCGGCTGCGTCACGGTCTTCGGGCTGGAGCGCTACGGGATCAAGGTGGTCGGCACGATCCCCTCCGGGTTGCCGACGCCGGCCATGCCGGCCCTGGGTGAGTTCAGCGAGCTGGTGCTGCCCGCTCTCGGCGTGCTCCTGGTGGGCTACAGCGACAACATGCTCACCGCGCGCTCCTTCTCCACCAGGCACAACCAGGAGATCAACGCCAACCAGGAGCTGCTCGCCTTCGGCGTGGCCAACGTGGGCGCCGGGGTGCTGCGCGGGTTCCCGGTCAGCAGCAGCGGCAGCCGTACCGCACTCGGCGACGCGGCGGGCAGCCGCACCCAGCTGTACTCCCTGGTGGCCCTGGTGGGAGTGGTCGCGGTGCTGTTGTTCGCCGGGCCGTTGCTCACCCACTTCCCCGCCGCCGCGCTCGGCGCCATCGTGGTCTACGCGGCCTTCCGGCTGATCGACCTGGCCGAGTTCCGCAGGCTGGCCGCCTTCAGGCGCAGCGAACTGCTGCTCGCGCTCGGTGCGTTCGCCGGGGTACTGGTCTTCGACATCCTGTACGGGGTGCTGCTCGCGGTCGCCCTGTCCGTGGCCGAAATGCTGGCCCGCGTGGCCCGCCCCCACGACGCGATCCTGGGCCTCGTGCCGGGGCTGGCCGGCATGCACGACGTCGACGACTATCCCGAGGCGCGCACGGTGCCCGGCCTGATCGTCTACCGCTACGATTCCCCGCTCTTCTTCGCCAACGCCCAGGATTTCAGGCGCCGCGCTCTGGCCGCCGTCGACCAGCATGAGGGCGCGGTCTCCTGGTTCGTTCTCAACGTCGAGGCCAACGTCGAGGTGGATATCACCGCCTTGGACGCCGTCGAGGCGTTGCGCGCCGAACTGGTCCGCCGGGGCATCGTGTTCGCGATGGCCCGGGTCAAGCAGGATCTGCGCACCTCACTCGATGCCTACGGGCTTACTGCCGCCATCGGTCCTGAGCACCTATTTCCCACGCTGCCGACCGCTGTGGCCGCCTTTGAGCAGTCAACTCGGGACCTGTGACCACTGTTCCTATTATGCCGGAAAAGCCCACCGTTGAGGTTGGCCGGAAAAGGCATTTATGCCAACTCGGCCGCGCCCGTTTTTAGCGGCTATTGACGCGAAGAATCGCTTGACTATCGTTGAACAGGTTAAGCCCATGACTGTCGGCAGATTCCCACGAGGAGGAACCGTGGCCGCGGTGAAACCCGAAATGCTCATCGACGACGAATTCACCGAGCTGGACCAGCTTGAGGTGATCGAATCCAGCGAGCTCAAGCTCAGCGGGTCGTACCACTCCTACACCTACAAGGCGGCCGAGGACACCGGCGACCTGCCTGCCAGGGCCTGACGAGACTGCGGTCCGGGCAGATCGTGCCGTCTGGGCAGGAGGCAGGCGGCGAGGGTGTCGACGTCCTGCTCATTTTTCCGCCGCAGACGGAAGCCAGGTTCTTTCCCTATCTGAGCCTGCCCTACCTCAGCGGTCATCTACGGCGGCGAGGGCGGCGCGTCCACCAGGCCGACCTGAACATCGCCCTGCTGCACGACCTGCTACGGCATCCGGAGTCGCTGGGCGACGTGCTGCGCGACCAGCCGGACACCGGCGCGGGCGCCTGGTACCGACGGGCGATGGCCGACGTCGTCGCCGGACACATCGACGAGCTCCGGGCCCACGTCCTGCGGAAGGAACCGCCAGGCGAACTGGGCCCGGCCCGTGCGGTCCGCCTAGCCCACCACGCGATCGAACTGCTCGTGCGTGACACCTTCCTCGTCCGGACATGGCGGGATCTGACCCAGCTCGACAGTGCGGCGCAGCAGGCCGCTCTGTCGCCGCCCGCCGCGTCGGGGCTGCCGATCGAGCGGCTGTACGGCATGGTCGAGGCGCTGCTGGCCCGGCATCGTCCGCGCGTGGTCGGCCTGTCCGTGGCGTTCTTCAGCCAGCTCGCGCCCGCGCTGCTCATCGCCGCCTGGGTCAGGCGGCTGCGGCCGGACGCCAAGATCTGCCTCGGTGGTCAGCAGGTGATGATCCGGCACGAGGAGCTCGCGCGGCTGCCCGGCGTCCGGGCCTCGGTGGACGCGCTGTGCTGGACCGCCGGCGAGCAGCCGCTCGAACGCTGGCTGGACGCGCTGGACGGCAGTGCCCCGGAGGACGCGGTCCCCGGCATGATCTGGCTGCCCCACGCCGCGCCCGCCCAACGGGCCGAGCAGCCGGTCACGCTGCGCTTCCACGACCTCGGGCCGCCCGACTTCGCCGGGCTGCCGGTCCGGTCCTACCTCAACGAGACCATGGAGGTCGCGATCATCTCGTGCGTCGGCTGCTACTGGGGTCGGTGCGTGTTCTGCTCGTACGGCAACCGATCTCTCGCGCCGGGCGCCTACCAGCAGGGGACGGTGCGCCAGATCGCCGACGCCGTACAGGCGGTGGTCCGCGACACGGGCGCGGAGTTCGTGTCGATCTCCGATGAGAACACCAACCTGCGGCTGATCGTGAAGGCGATGCGCGAGGTGCGCGACCGCGGCGTCAAGGTGGGGTTCGGCGTACGCAGCAGGCTGGACGCGACGCTGGCCGATCCGGCGTTCTGCCGGAGCCTCGCCGAGGTCGGTTGCGAGCTGATGTCGGTGGGCTACGAGGGGACCTCCCAGCGGCTGCTCGACCTGATGGACAGGGGCGTGCGGGCGGCCGACTACCAGCGGATCGTCGAGAACGTCGCGTCGGCGGGCATCGTCCTGCGGTTCTCCGTGATGGGCTACGTCTTCGACGAGACGGAGGCCGAGTTCGAGGAGTCCTTGCGGTTCCTCGCGGCGAACCAGGAGCGGATCGGCATCGACGCGCTGGAACTGATGGTGTCCGAGCCCGGCAGCAGGCTCGCGCGGGACCCGGACGGCTTCGGCCTCTCTCTGGACACTTCTGGTGTGCTCGCCGGGAATCCCGAGCTCAGTTACCTTTCCGGGCGGGTCGGCCATCCGCTGACGGTGCGCGACGGCCCGACCCGGGCGGAGGCGCTCGACCGCCTGGTGCGGGTCTTTCACACGGTCCGGCCGGGCAAGGCGACCGCGATCCTGCCGCGACGTCCCGGCGCCGGGTCGCGGGTGGCTGTCGTCACGGCCGTCAAGCCGTATCCGTGGGTACGGACCGTGCCGTCGGGCGTCGACGTGGCTGGGGCCCCGGGCGCGAAAACCCGAGGCACCGCCGCCGAGGCGAGCGGGGACGGGGACGGTCGGATCGTGGTTGCCGACCTGGTTTGGGAGCGGTTCTACGCGCTGCCGCGGCGTGACGTCGAGCAGCGAGCCGACGGCCTGCTCGGGGCACGCACCGCCCACGGCCGACGCCTGCTGGCCAGCCTGGTCGAGGTGACGGCGGCCACAGATCAGACGGGCGCGGAACAGGCACGCGCAGGCCCAGCAGGCGCCGACCAATCGGGCGCGGACCGGTCGGGCGCGGTGCGTTTGGAGACGCCCGCCGTCGCAGGTGGCGAAGCCGTCAGGAGGCCGATATGACGACCGACATCACGACAGGGACCAGGCAGGCGGTCGCGGCGGGCAGGTCCGGCGAGGGCAGGCTGGGGTTCGGTCTCCTCATGGACATGCCGTGGGGCGGAGGGGCGCTGGGGCGGCGGGGCGTCGGGTTCGTGGAGACGGACGACGGCGGGGACATCACCCCACGGGTAGGCGCCTTCGCCCAGCGCCACGGCGCCGACTTCGCGTACGCGGCCTTCGCCTACCAGCCACGCTCACGCGCGACCCCCCAGGTGGCCGACTACGTACGCGCCTACGACCGCTTCTTCGAGGCGCTGCCCCCAGGGCTCGACCGGGCCTTCCACCAGACCGAGTTCAACATGGGCACGCCCGAACGCTACGACCGGCGGCCCGCGGTCGAGTACACCAACGAGCTCGCGGCCCGCTACGGATTCCGCTGGGTGGTCGAGGACCTCGGCATCTGGAACCTCCGCGGCTGCCCGCTGCCGTACCCACTGCCGCCGCCGCTGACCGAACCGGGCCTGGAGATCGCCACGCGGAACGTCGCCGAGACGGCCGGCCTCCTGGAGCTGCCGCTGCACGTCGAATTCCCCGGCTTCACCGAGGGCGGGTCGTTCGTTCTGGGGCATCTCGATGCGTTCGCGTACTTCACCCGGCTCGCTGACGACGCCGACGTGCGGGTGACGCTCGACGTGGGTCACCTGCTCAGCTACCAGTGGCTGCGCGGGCGTACCGGCCGCCACATGGTCGACGACATCGAGGCGCTGCCGCTCGAGCGCTGCCGCGAGCTGCACCTGTCCGGCTGTCAGATCGTGAAGGGCAAGTTCCGCGACCTGCACCACGGCGTCCTGCTGGACGAGCAGCTCGAACTCACCGAGTACCTGCTGCCGCGCTGCCCGAACCTGCTAGGCGTGACCTACGAGGACCCGATGTTCCGCGACGACGGCCACCTCGTCGAGAAGTCGCGGCGAAACTACGGCCGGCTGAAAACGCTGGTCGCCGCATGGCGGGACGGCACAGCATCGCAGGACGCGGCGCCACGACAGGACGCAGCACTGCGGCAGAATACGACAGCGCGGCAGGAAGCGACGCTGGGGCAGGAAGCGACGGCGCGGCAGGACGGGGTGGCGCGGTGAGCGCGCCGGGTGTGCGGTCTCTCGACGGTGAGCGGCTCACCGAGCTGATCATGCGGCTGCTGCTCGACAGCCGACTGCGGGAGCGTCTCGCCACCGAAGGCGCCGCAGCCGTGGCCGCGGACGCCGGTGAGCTGGAGTGCCTGGAGACGATCGACCTTGACGAGCTCGACGCCGCCGCGCGCCGGTTCCGCTCGAACATCTGGCGGCTCGGCACCGGGGGCAGCCTCGCGGCCACGTTCCCGCGCAGCGTGTCGCTGTTCGCGGCGACCGGCGTCGGCGTCGGCGTCGGCACCGGCACCGGCACCGGCACCGGCGAGGCAGAGTTGCTCGACGGCTTCCTCGGGTCGCCGAGTTTCGCCAGGTTCCGGCTGATTCCGTACTCGGGGTCCGGGGTGTCGGTGGAGGAGGCGTTCGCGTCGTACCTGCTCGGCCTGGCCGGGACGCGGCCGGACGCCGCGATCCTGCGGGAGACCGTGGACCACGAGTTGATGATCGCCCTGTTCACGGCGCTGGCCTGCGAGCAGCCGCTGTCGTTCGTCATCGAGAGCGAGGGGATCGTCGAGACGGACCGCGGTCATGCAGCCCTCCGCCGATACGCGCCGGCCGCCCTCGCTTCCTGGGGCGAGGCCGCGGCCGGAGACGGAGCCGTACCGTACGCGTACTTCGCCACGCCCGCCGGGGTCACCCGCGGCGTGGTCTCCGAGCGCGTGGCCGCGGCGTTCGCGGCCACCCCGACGGCCGAGAGCGACGCGGCGCGGCGCGCGCTGTCCCGGCGTGGCCTGTGGTGACCCGGTACGACCTGGAGATGAGGGGCAAGACCCATGCACATCGTGTTGGTGGACATGCCGTGGTCGTCGATCGACGCACCGTCGCTCTCGCTCGGCGTGCTCAAGCGCCGGGTCCTCGACGTGTTCCCCGATGACGAGGTCGATGTCATACACGCCAACCTCGACTACATCGACTGGGTGCACGCCCACGTCGGTTTCACGTTCGAGGAGTACGACACCTTCGTGAGCTCCTACTTCTCCGGCCACAGCGAGTGGATCTTCTCGGCGGCGCTGAACGAACGGCCCCGGTGGAAGGTGGCGGAGTACGCCGAGTTCCTCGGCGGCAGCGTGCCGGAGCGGATGCTCGCCAAGGCGACGGAACTCCACGAGCTCGCGCCGCTGTTCATCGAGGAGACCGCCGCCCGGATCGCGGCCATGGAGCCGGACGTGGTCGGGTTCACCGCCACCTTCGCCCAGAACGCCGCGGCCCTCGCGGCGGCGCGCGAGGTCAAGAAGCGGGCGCCGGAGGCCGTCACGGTGTTCGGCGGCCCGAACTGTGAAGGACCGCAGGGCGCGGCGATGCACCGGAACTTCCCGTACGTCGACTTCATCGTGCGCGGCGAGGGCGAGCTGGTCTTCCCGCAGCTGCTCACCGCGATCCGCGCCAGGGCCGGCGCCGGAGCCGGAGCCGGAGCCGGAGCCGCGGGCGATGTCAGCGGGATCGCCGGTCTGTGCTGGCGCGGGCCGAACGGCGAGTCCGTCACGAACCGGGTGGAAGCCCGGCCGCTGCCGCCGGAGGCGCTGGTCCCGCCCGACTTCGGTGACTATTTCGACCAGCACGCGAGGTCCGTCGCGGGCACCTGGGTGGAACCGCGGCTCACCGTGGAGGGGTCGCGCGGCTGCTGGTGGGGCGAGAAGCACCACTGTACGTTCTGCGGGCTGAACGGCTCGCTCATGCAGTTCCGCAGCAAGGACCCCGGCCGGTTCGTCGACGAGATCCTCACCCTCGTCGAACGGCATCGGGTCCTCGACGTCTGGGTGACCGACAACATCCTCGACATGACGTACCTGTCCTCGATGGCCCCGCGCCTCCAGGAATCCGGCTACGACCTGCGGATCGGCTACGAGATCAAGTCGAACCTGCGCCGGGACCAGCTGGAGACCCTGCGCGCGGCCGGGATCGACTACGTGCAGCCCGGCGTGGAGAATCTCAGCAGCCGGGTGCTCACCTTGATGGACAAGGGCGTGAGCGGCTGCCTGAACGTCCGGCTGCTGCGCGACTCGGAGACCGTCGGCATCAACCTGAACTGGAACTACCTCTACGGCTTCCCGGGCGAGTCCGAGGCCGACTACGACAGCGTGATCGACCAGGTGCCCGCCCTGCATCACCTCATGCCGCCGTCGAACGCCACCCGGATCAAGGTCGAGCGCTTCAGCCCGTACTTCGACCGGCCCGAGCTGGGTTTCGGTGAGCTCCGTCCGGCCGCGCAATACCGACACATCTACGACCTGCCCGAAGCCGAGCTCGCCGACCTCGTCTACGTCTTCGACTCGCCGCGCCGCGGCATCGACGCGGGCTGCCTCGACCGCCTGCGCGGGGCCGTCGCCGACTGGAAGGACGCCTACTCGCGGAGCCGCCTGACCCACTGCGACCTGGGCGACCACATCGTCCTCGTCGACACCCGGCCCGGTTTCTCCTGGCACCTGCTCGACCTCACCGAACCGCTGGAGGTGACGGTGTTCCGTCTGCTCGACACGCCGCACAGCCCGGCGGGGCTCACGCGCAAGGCCGCGGCCCGGCACGACGGCGTGACCGAGGACCTGATCGACGCGCTGCTCGCCCGCTGGCGCGCGCTCGGCCTGATCTTCTGCGACGCGGGGCAGGCGGTCCACGTCGCGCCGGCCGTCGCCAACCAGGACCTGATGCGTCTCGACGGCGAGAACCTCAGCCGGGGCGAGCCGCTCGTACCGGCACTCGCGGCGATGACGGTCCCGGCGGCGGCGGTTCCGGTCGGGACGCCCCGATGAGCGCGCCGCCGGCGTGCGTCACGCTGAGGCTGTGGAAGGACCGCGACCCGGCGGCCATGCGGGTTCCGGGCATGTACACGGGCCGCGTGGAGGTCACCGATGACCCCGTCGCGACCGTGTCGCGGGTGGCGGAAGACGGCGTCCAGCTCGCCCAACTGGACGACACGGTCGATCTGGACGACGCGGACGGTGCCGCGGCGGTGGCCGCTCTCACCGTCATCCGCGAGCTGACCAGCCACGGCATCGCGGTCGACTGGACCATCCACATGCCGGCCGGGACAGCGGGCTGGCGGCCGCTCAGCCACCTCCACCCGCCTGCGGCCGTGTACGCGGGCTCTGACGGGGACGACGTCGTGGGCTCGGCCGGGGACGGCATCGCGGCCGCGTGGCGGGACTCCTTCCACATCGCGAAGTGCGGCTATCGGCTCGGTCCCGGCTTCATCGAGATCCGCGACCGCCGGACGGGCTCGTTCAAGCGCCTGGTCATTCGCAATCCGCACCGCGAGGAGGCGATCGCGCCGCTGCTGCGCGGCGTGCGGGTGACGGCCCTCTCGCCGGCGGTGACGGAGCGCTACCTGCGGGCGGACCTGCTGCATCGGGTGGGCGGGTTCGTGTGGTGGACGCCGTATCGGATAAGGCGCTGGCCCCTCAGCTCGACGATTCCTTGACGGTTTCCGCGCCGTCTCCGTATCGGGCGCTGTCCCGCTCGAACATGTCCAGCCACCGTTCGGTGATCTCGCCCGACTGGCGTTTGATACCGGGTTCCGGCAGGGAATCGGGCGGGTCCACGCCCAGGTATCGCAGGCAGCCGAGGACGGTTTTCGGATAGTCGGCCAGCATGTCCTCGTAGAAGACGACGTGCGGGACGAGGTCGCGGCGGTCGAAATACTGCTGCCATACCCTCGTCTCGCCGTCGAGGTGTTGCAGGTGGCGGCGGATCTCGGCGTAGTCGTACTGGGGCTCGGAAAGTGCTCGGCTGGTGGACAAGTAGATTCCGTCCACGATCCAGACTCCGGTCTGCCTGGCCAGGACGTACGAGATGGCCTGCCGGAGCCGGTCCCTGCGCCGCAGCCAGATGTAGTGGGGCGACATGAGGAGTTCGTCCAGGTCGACTTCGAGTCCCTGCAGGTGCTCGCCGTGAACCTTGATGCCGAAAACTCCGTTCGGGCTGGTCCGGCAGGTCATTAATTTAGCGATATAGCCTTTTACCAAGTCGGCCGGATCGGCGGTGTCGAATCCCCAGCGCTCGAAGTAGTCGAGGACGTGGGTGTCGGTGAGATATCCGTCGGCGAAACCGGCCCGCCCGGTGTGCCAGAGCGCGCGGACGAGCATATTGCTGCCGGAACGCGGTGCCGCGGCCAGGACGTAGCGAATCGGCGGCAGCCCGGCGAACGGCGGAAAGTCGAATTCCCGGCTGTTGGTCCGGAAGAAAGGCGCCACCATCCATACCTACCACCGCGCCATGCGATCACACAGAACACGTCAAGCGTCATCGCCTGGTGCGGCGTCGTGGTGGGCGCTGTCGTGGCGGGCAGCACCGTCGCGGGCAGCACCGTCGCGGGCGGCGAAGGCCAGTGCGACGGCGCGGGCCAGCTTGCGGCACTCGCGTTCGACGTCGCGGTCGATCCCGAGCGCCCGTAAGTGGTGCATGTGCATGAAGGACTCCATCACCGCCGATTCGCTCAGATGTGGGGCGTCGGCGGCGAGCCGGTCCATACATGCGGCCAGGACTCGCCGCCGGTCCTGCCATGCGGCGACGATCCGCGAGCCGCCCCGGATGGCCCGTAACGCGGCCCGGTCCTCGCTCAGGTCCGCCAAGCCGACCGCCTGGCGGACGACCGCGCGGTCACTCGCGGGAGCGGGCCCCCTTGGGGGATGGTCGATCTGCCAGCGCACCCCCGCTGCCTGGTCTTTCGCCATGGCAGCCGTGAGATCGACCAGACTCGCGGCGGTGAGCGCGTGCGGGTGTACCTGGCGAGCCGTGGCAAGGGCCGCGAGCTGGGCGACCACGGCGACGGAGTCAGCCGCGAAGGCGGCCTCCGCGGCGGCCAGCACCTCTCCCGATCCGTACCGTGCGGTCTCCGGGTGGTACGTGTCCAGGACCAGGTCTCCAACGAGGCCCCGGCCGCGAAGATCGGCGGCCCACGCCCCGACCCGGGCGGCGGCCGGGCCGTACTCGTGGCCGCCGGCGAGGTGCAGGCGCAGCCGCAGGTGCGGGCGAGGGTCGCGGTAGCGCACGAACCACCACATCGGCGGCTCGTCCCAGGTCTCCAGCAGGTCGCACAGGTGCTTGGTGAGAATCGTGTCGACCACTCCGGGGTGCCCGTACAGCTTGGCGAACAGAACGCCCGCCCCCGGCAGGACCCCGTCCTCACGCCCGACCAGCGACAGCGGCCCCGGCCGGGTCACGACGGCGGGTGCGCGGGCGGACGGCGTGGTGGCGGCCAGCGAGATGACGATCTCGTGCGCGCGACGGCCGAACCAGCCGTGCTCAGCGGGACCCGCCGCCTCCGACACGACGGCGGCCTGGCCGGCGCCGTCCAGGTGGGCGCGCAGCAGCGCCAGGCTCATGGGCTCGTCCAGATCCAGCCGCAGACGGCGATCCTCCGTACCCACGGACACGGTGCTGGGCAGCCGCAGACGGGCACGCAGGTCTGTCATGGCCCGCACCCAATCCGGCCACGCGGTGCCCGGCCCGGGCAGGGCGTCGGCGGAGATGCGCCACCGCGCGGGAGCGAGCACGCTGCGGCCGTAGCGGACCCGCGGCAGGAACGGCAGACCCGCCGCCGCCCCCCAGGAGAACGGCGACACCACGGCGCCCCGAGCACGCGGGATCTCGAACAGCAGGCGCGCGATCGGCGGCATGGCCCGCCGGGCGACCGCGCTGGTCAGCACCGGCTCCACCACCTGCCGCCGGGACCGGGACAGCAGGTACATCCGATCGTTGTCCGCGGTGACCGCCAGATCCCGCCAGGGGATCCGGCCTGGCGAGCCGGCGCGGTGCTCGGCCAGAGTGATCAGCTCCGGCAGCAGGAGCGGGGTGCGGGCGACCTCCTGGGTACGCGCGTTCCGGGCCGGGAACGACAACTGCACCGGCACGGCCCCGTCCACCGAAACCGGCAGCCGATCGTACAGACCGGCCATCCGCCGCCGGTCACCGTCCGGCAGCAGGTCGACGAACCGGCCGCTCAGGCAGGCCGCCGTGCCGTCGACGGCGAGCACCGTCATGGTGAAGGCGTCGGCGGCCAGCGCGCCGGCGGTGGGTGCGCACACCTCGGCCACCAGTTCCATGTACGGGAGCGGTCGCGCGCGGTCCCTACCGGCTGCGGCCTGGCGCTCGATCGCCGGGCGGTCCCTACCGGCTGCGGCCAGGCGGTCAATCGCCGCGCGATCCCTACCATCCACGGCTAGGTCCTCGATCGCGGCGTCGTTCGTACCGTCTGCGGCCAGGTCCTCGATCGCGGCGTCGTCCAGCACGATCTCCCGCGCGCCGTCCAGGGCCGCTTGCTGCGCGAGCGCCAGCAGCCGCCGGTCCCTGCGGGACAAGGGCTCGGCCGGTTGCCGTGGCTCCCTGTAGTGCGCGGGGAACCCGAGCCCCGCCGTGTCGTCGACGAGCTGCTCGATCGGGACGACTGCGCCGACTCCGTACCGTTCCAGGAATCTGACGTGGTACTCCCGCCAGGCCGGGTGCCCTGCCGGGTGCGGTGTCAGCCTCAGGAGCGCCCCGGCGGCGGCCTCTGCCTCGGCCGCGACCTCCGGCGGCAGTACCACGGTGCCGTCCAGCCGCAGGTCCACCTTGAGCGGCTGTACGACCTCGACCGGCAGCGCGGCCCGCATCCGATCGGCGACCGTTCGCCTGGCCCGCACGGCGGCCTCGCCGGTCGCGTGGTCGGCGACTCGCAGTTCCTCGTGGATCGCGTACAGCTCCTGGACCAGCGGGGTGGCCTCGCCGAGCGGGTCCGCCGCCACGTCTCGCAGCCGGTCCAGTACGTACGCGAGCCCGTCGACGCTGGTCGAGGGGGGACGCAGGCTGGTGATCAACACCCCGCACGTGACCAGCTCCGCGGCCATCGCCTCGATCGCCGGGACCCTGGCACCGGGGAACGTGGCCGCCAGCGCGTCGATCAGCTCGCCGATCTGAACGGGCGCCCGGGCCAGGTCCATGACCGTCCGGACAGCCGGGCCGTGCCGCACCGACACCTCCGACAGCTCGCTGCGGGCTGGGTCACCGGCGTGCGGCTGCCAGGGCACCACCAGCCGCTCCCCGCGTACGAACGCGAGATCGTTCACCACGACGGGGAGGCGACGCCGCAGCTCCGGGGCCGACTCCAGCCGACCGATCACCGCGGCCAGCCACACGCCGTCCGCCGTCGTCCTCGTGCGCGGTGCTCCGGTCAGGCCCACCGACGCCGCGCCCTTTTGCGGAATATCGCTCGCCAACGCCACGCCAGGGTGCGGGACCGCGATCTGGCCCGTCGGCGCCGCGCCAATGCGCGGGACATCGCTCGCCGACGTCTCGCCAGGGGGAGGGACGGTGGTCCAGCCCGTCGGTGTTGTGTCGAAACGGAGTGGGGCCACGCCGGCGAATGTTCCGAAAGGTGTGGCCCGGCCGCGCATCCGCACCAGATAGCGGGCCAGTGACAGTGCCATGCGCCGGAGGCGGGCGTCGCGGGGGCGGCGGCCCGCGCACACCGCCTCGACCTGGGCCGCCAGGACCGGACTGGCCATGGATACGGCCGCCGCCACGGAATCTCGCGCCCATACCTGGACGAGCCACTCGCGCCACCGTTCGGCGCCGGTCTCGGCGGCCGGTTCTGCTCCGGTCTCGCCGTTCGGTTCGGCGCCCACCTCGCTGTCGGGTTCGGTGCCGGTCTCGCCGTCCGGTTCGGGCCATGGTGGGAGATCTGGTTCGTCCGGGTGCGCGGTGGCGCGGATCAGTGCCGCGTCAAGGTGGCGGTACGGCCGTGAACGCTGCGCATTCACCCTGATGCCTCCCACGTCCAGCAGCCGACGGCGGCGTCCGGGACGGCGGCTCGGCGGGGCCGCCACCCCGAGTGTCGCACGTGCCCCGTTTTGTCCCGCAAGACGATCGCTGCCCACCCGAGAGCCGGACGATGCGCCGACGGGCTACGCGGCTAGGTCGTCTTCGTCATGCTCTGCGCGGTGCTGCGGCGGGCGAGGTCAGAGGCCCTGGGAAACCCGCTCGGCGGAAAGAGCCTCCCGTTGCCTACGTCGCTGCTCAGATTTCCTTGACGAAGATGATGGCGTCGATCTGGTCGGTGGTGGCCGGGTCGAGAGCGAAGTAGGTGTGGTCAGCCGGGACGCGGGGCGTCAGCTTCCGGTCGAGGGCCGCGGCGAGGCGGCGGGGATCGATGACGGCGCGGGCGTCGGGGAGGGTCGACAGGAGCCCTTCGAGGGTGTCGGGGTGGGGGACGTCGGAGCCGCGGGTGCCGAAGGTGGTGGCGGCGAAGGCGTACTGGTCGCCGATGTGGGTGCCGATGATGGCGCCGGCGCTCCACCACTCCAGCGTCCGGCCCGCCAGGGGGCCCCAGCCCTCCGGCAGCAGCCAGCGGCTCTTGTCTTTCTGCAGGTGGCGGTTGTGGGCGAAGGCGAGGGTGGGCCCGCGACGGGCCTCGCAGTCGATGATGGCGTCGAGGTTGTCGGCCATCATCGCATCGCGCAGGCACATCAGCGTGCCGACGCGGGTGGCCGCGGTGTCGGCCAGGCCGGCGTGGTAGCGCAGGAGCCCGGCGGCGGTGCGGGCGTACAGGCCGGCGCGCCACCGGTCGCCGGGGGAGGTGGCGGCCGTCAGGTGGGGAGTGTGCGCGGTGAGCAGCGCGCGCAGGTCGTCGGCGATCAGGCGCAGTTCGGTTGCCTCGGGGGTGCGGCCGACGGACTGGGTGGGATCCATGGTGGCGGCCGGGTTGGTCCAGCGCTCGTCGGGGCCGAGCAGTTCGTCAAGGGTCTCGCGACTCCAGGCCAGGTCGAGGTGGGCGGCGAGGTAGTCGTGCAGTGCGGTCAACGCCACGCGGGGGCTGGCGGGGCCGGCCATCTCCAGGGGGCCGTCGAAGCCGTAGAAGTGGAGTCGCTCGTGCGGCGGACGCCGCTGGTTGTAGGCGCGCATCCAACGCAGGAGCTCGCGGTTGGCGGGTGAGGCGCCGAGGCGGTGGCTGAAGCCGAGGTTCGTCGCGTCGTCGAGGGTTCCGATGCCGTCGGTGACGTACGCGTCGGCGGCCAGGGCCAGCAGGCAGTCGCTCTCCATGGTGATCGAGCGGTAGCCCGCGTGTTCGACGAGGTGGCGGAAGAGCTCGTTGCGCAGTTCGAGGAAGGCTTCGACGCCGTGGGTGGGCTCGCCGAGGCCGAGCAGGCGAGTGGCTGGGGGCAGGAGTGAGGTCAGGACGTCACCGGTGAAGGGACGGGTGGCGTCCCGGATCGAGGTCGTCATGCCTTCAACGGTATCGTTGAACTTTATGTGTAAGCTTTTCTGATATTTCGGGCTGCTGACGAGGACGTACCTTCAAAATGCGACCCATAGATCTGGCGCGCGAGCACGGCCTGTCCACGCAGGCGGTGCGTAACTACGAGGAGGCGGGGATCCTGCCGCCGGCCGAGCGGTCGCCGCACGGCTACCGCGCCTACGCGCCGCGCCATGCGGTGGCGTTGCGGGCGTTCCTGGCGTTGATCCCCGCGCACGGGCACGCGACCGCGGGGGCGATCATGCGGGCCGTGAACGGCGGCGCGGTCGAGGAGGCGCTGCGGCTGATCGACGAGAGCCACGCGCAGCTGGCCGGCGACCGGCACACGCTGGAGGCCGTGGAACGGGCGCTACGCGACCTGGCGCCACCGCGTGAGCTGAAGTCGCCGCGCGACCTGGCGCCACAGCGTGAGCCGGCGCCGGGTGTGACGTTCATCGGGCCGCTGGCGCGCAGGCTCGGCATCCGGCCGGCGACGTTGCGCAAATGGGAGCGGGCCGGGCTGATCGTGCCCCGGCGCGACCCGCGCACCGGCTACCGGATCTACACCTCCGCCGACGAACGCGACGTGCTGCTGGCCCACCAGCTGCGGCGGGGCGGGCACGGGCTGGAGCAGATCGCGAGGGTGCTGGAGCGGGTACGGACGGCGGGCGGGCCGGAGCCGCTGCAGGCGACGATGCGGGAGTGGCGCGACCGGCTGACGGCGCGCGGCCTGGCGATGCTGGCGGGCGCGGCCGCGCTCGACACCTATCTGGGGACTCCGTAGCGCTCTGTCGGCGAGGTCACAGCTAACCCGACCAGGGTCGAAAATCTGTAGCGGCCAAGGTAGACATTCGCGGCTGTGGACGCTAATGTTTCTGACATCGCAAGGAACGAATCCACACGGGCATGAAAAACTAGCAACACGACGAACTGCCCGGATGAGCTGGATAGAAGTAGAAGGTGATGGCAGAAGGTCGGACGTGACGGGGCCAGCGCAGTGGCAAGGGGCCCTGACCGTGGACGCGCTGCCGTAGGTGAAGTGGAAAGAGCAAGTTCGCTTGAGAGAAGGGAGTGTTGAACGCCATCGGGATCGCCCGTTGTCGGCTGTTTTCCGCGCCGCTCGGGTACCGCAGTTCCACAGATCGGAAGGTGGTCTACGGTCAAGAATCCGCGATCCCCGCATCAGCGCCGTCATATACGGCTGATGCGGACGACAGAAGGTCGGCCACATGGCCGATAGATGGTGTTGAACCTCTTCGGGGCCCCGGCGCAAGACGCGCCGGGGCCCCCTGTGCGCATGTCGGAAGGTATTTATGGATCAAAGTCACCCAGCAGGCAACGACGCCACGCTCGCTCAGAGTAAGGCCGAGGACAGATTCGACGATGAGGACTACCCCGCCTACAGCATGGGCGCGGCTGCGGAGATGCTCGGCGTCACCGCCGCGTTTCTGCGCGCACTGGGCGTCGCCAAACTGATCGAGCCGCAACGCTCCAGCGGCGGACACCGTCGATACTCCCGCTACCAGCTCCGTCTGGCGGCCAGGGCCCGAGAGCTCGTCGACCAGGGCACGGCCCTGGACGCTGCCTGCCGCATTGTCATCTTGGAAGACCAACTCGCCGAAGCGCTGCGGATCAACAGCGCTCGCGAGCGTCCGGCCGAAGGCTGACGCCTTCAGCTTCGTCAGTCGTGTGGCCTGATCCCGCAAGCGCCGATCAGGCCCTCGCGAAATCGACAGGTTGTCTCAGCGCTCTGACGCGCCCTGGCCTGGTTCCTCGCCCAGGGCGCCGACATCCTCCCGGTCGGCGGCTTCGGCGCCCACTACCCGGCGGAGTACCTCCGACCTGGGACTGACCGCCTACGAGATCGCGCGGGCGAGTGCGGTGCTCGCGCGCCGGGCGGCCGCGATGACATCCTCCGGCCCGGCCTCCGTGCCCCGCGCCGACAGGAGCGCGGCGCCGGCGGTGTCGAAGACCATGCGTGTGAAGAGCCGGTCCTCCATGCTCGCGCCTTCGTCGACGAGCAGGTCGATGACCCGGTCGAAGTCTGAACGGATATCCCCGCCGCCTTCCGCCAGCCGCCTCATGACCGGCTGGTTGGCCTGCGCGAAACGCATGACCTGAAGGCGTTCGGGAGTGGTGCCCCGCACCCAGCGCAGCGCCGCCTTCTCCAGTCGATCGGGGGTGGGCGGCTGCGCGGCGAGCCATTCGATGAAGTCGTCGAGTTCGTGCCGGCGCGCTTCCACGAGGCTCGCCACGATCTCCTCTTTGTTCTGGAAGTGGTAGTACAGCGAGGATTTCGTCATCCCGAGCGCGCTGGAGATGTCGCGGGTCGAGGTGCCCTCGTACCCCTTCTCCGTGAACAGCCGCAGCGCGACGCGGAGGATCTCCGCGCGGGTCTCGGTGCCCGTACGCCGGTCGCTTCCCGTGTTCGTCGACATGGATGGTCCCTTCGGTCGCTTCATTCTACTTGCTCAACGAACGCCCGTTCAGTTACTGTCGAGGCTGCTGAACGAACGCCCGTTAAGTAAGGATTCCAAGCCATGAAACGTATCGCCATTGTCGGCGCCGGCCCCGGCGGCCTGGTGTGCGCCCGCGTGCTGCAAGGGCACGGCATCGACGTCACCGTGTACGACGCCGACGCCTCAGTCGAAGCCCGTGACGCCGGCGGCACCCTGGACCTGCACGCCGACTCCGGACAGATCGCCCTGGAAGACGCCGGTCTGTTCGAGGAGTTCATGAAGCTCGCCCGGCTCGAAGGGCAGGCCAAGAGCCGGCTCGACCAGCACGGCACCGTGCTCGACGCGTTCGTCCCCGACCAGGACGACACCGCCGCCCCCGAGATCGACCGCGGGCAGCTCCGCGCCATGCTCGCCGAGCACGTACGGCCCGGCACCGTGCGATGGGGACACAAGCTGGTCACCGCGACCCCGCTCGGCGACGGCGGGCACCGCCTGGAGTTCGGCAACGGCGTCACCGCCGAGGTGGATCTGGTGATCGGCGCCGACGGCGCGTGGTCTCGGGTCCGGCCGCTCCTGAGCGACGCCACGCCTGACTACACCGGCGTCTCGTTCCTCGACGTCCGTTTTGAGGACGTGGAGAACCGTCATCCCCAGATCGCGGAACTCGTCGGGGACGGCCACCTGTTCGCCATGGACAGCGCCGGCCGGGGCATCATCGGCCAGCGCAACAGCAACGGCCAGATCCGCGCCTACCTGGCCATGCGTACCGACCTCGACTGGCACGGCAAGGCCGGCGTCGACCTGGATGACGCGGCCGCCGTACGACGGTTCCTGCTCAAGGAGTTCAGCGGCTGGGCCGAGGAGCTGCTGCCCTTCCTCACGGACGTCGACGGCGGCTACCTCAACCGCCCGATCTACGCCCTTCCCGCCCCGCTCACCTGGGCGCGCACGCCCGGCGCGACGCTGCTCGGCGACGCGGCCCACCTGATGGCGCCCCTCGGGGGGTACGGGGTCAACCTCGCCATGCTCGACGGAGCCGAGCTCGCCCACGCCATCGCCGAGGAAGCCACCCTCGACGAGGCACTCACCCGATACGAGGCCGTCATGCTGCCCCGCTCGGGACAGCATGCCGTCGCCGCCAACGGCGGACTCGACACGTTCTTCGCCTCGGACGACTTCCCCGACCACGAGGCGGAACACCAGACATACCGGGAGGCCGCCGCCGACTACCGCCGCGGGCAGTCGCGTACCACGGACAGCACCATGACGGCCTGAGGCGGCGACATGGTGACGAAGGTGTTCGAGCTCGTCAGTGTCCTGCTTTCCGCCCTGGTCGTTGGGGTTTTCTGGGGACCGTGGCTGGCGTTGAGCAGATCCATGGCGCATTTCGAGGCGGCGGTGTTCCTGGCGATCGCCCATCGGATGAACCGGAACCTGGCCACCCCCATGACCGTTCTGATGCCCCTCGCGCTGGCCTCGATCGTTCCGGTGCTGTTCCTGTCATACGGCAAGCAGGGCTTCTACCTGGCCTTGGTGGCGCTCGCCTTGCTCGTCGTCGCTCTGCTCGTGACCGTGGCGGTCGAGGTCCCCATCGTGAAGCAGATCGCGACCTGGACTGTCAGCACCCTGCCGGACGACTGGCAGCGACTCCGCGATCGCTGGGTGTCCTTCCATATCGTCCGGGTGGTCGCGGGCATCGCGGGACTCGCCTTCCTCGTGGCCGCAGCGATCTTCTAGCGGCGTGTCATGACAAGGTGTGCATACTCGGACACTTACAGTAAGAGTCGTGGATGCCTTGGAGCTCGCGCGCTGGCAGTTCGGGGTTACTACGGTGTACCACTTCCTGTTTGTGCCGGTCACGATAGGGATGTCGCTGTTGGTGGCGATCCTGAACACGGCGTGGGTGCGCACCGGTAACGCCGCCTACCTTCGCGCGACCAAGTTCTTCGGCACGCTCTTCCTGATCAACTTCGCCATGGGCGTGGTGACGGGGATCGTGCAGGAGTTTCAGTTCGGGATGAACTGGAGCACCTACTCCAGGTTCGTCGGCGATATCTTCGGCGCGCCGCTCGCGTTGGAGGCGTTGCTGGCGTTCTTTCTGGAGTCGACGTTTCTGGGGCTGTGGCTCTTCGGCTGGGGTCGGTTGCCGAAGAGGGTGCATCTCGCGTGCATCTGGATCGTCGCGTTCGGGACGATGGTGTCCGCCTACTTCATTCTGGCCGCCAACTCGTTCATGCAGTGGCCCGTGGGTTTCAAGGTCAACAGGCGTGCCGAGCTGGTCGACTTCGGAGCCGTGCTGACCAACAAGGTGGTGCTGGCCACCTTTCCGCACACGGTCTTCGGGTGCTGGCTGGCCGGTGGGGTGATCCTGATGGCCGTTTCCGCCTGGCATCTGGCCAGAAAGCAGGATCTTGAGGTATTCCGTCCGTCGCTGCGGCTCGGTATCGCCGCGGTGCTGGTGGGTGCTCTGGGCACTCTGGTCTCCGGCGACGTCCTTGGCAAGATCATGACGCAGACCCAGCCGATGAAGATGGCCGCCGCCGAGGCGCTCTACGAGACGCGGCAGCCCGCGCCGTTCTCCCTGTTCACCATCGGGACGCTGGACGGCACCAAGCCGATCTACCAGCTGGAGATCCCGAACCTGCTGTCACAGCTCGCCACCGGCTCGTTCGACGGCAAGGTCGAGGGCATCAACAACCTCCAGGCAGCGTACGAGCGGAAGTTCGGCCCGGGCGACTACCGCCCCTACATCCCGGTCGCCTACTGGGGTTTCCGATTGATGATCGGGTTCGGCCTGCTGGCCGCGCTGGTGGCGCTCGTCCTGCTCTGGCTGACCCGTGGACGGCAGGTCCGGGGCACGGGCTGGATCTGGCGGGTCGCTGTCTGGTCGGTCGTGCTGCCCTTCCTCGCGCACAGCTTCGGGTGGATCTTCACCGAGATGGCCAGGCAACCGTGGATCGTGTTCACCCAGATGAAGACCGCCCAAGGCGTCTCGCCCAGCGTCGGCGCGGGTACGGTGCTCACCTCGCTGATCGTCTTCACCCTCCTGTACGGCGGGCTGGCCCTGGTGGAGGTCGGCCTCATGATCAAGTACGGCAGAGCGACCCCACCGTCCGCCGACGACGCCGAGCCGCATGACGGCGGCGAGCCGTCGTTCGCCTACTAGGAGGCTCGCCAAGTGGAGCTCACCGAGGTCTGGTTCGTGGCGATCACCGTCCTGTGGGTCGGGTACTTCGTCCTGGAGGGGTTTGACTTCGGCGTCGGCATGCTGCTGCCGGTCGTGGCCCGGAACGACACGGAACGCCGGGTGATGATCGACACGATCGGCCCCGTCTGGGACGGCAACGAGGTGTGGCTGATCACCGCCGGAGGTGCCACGTTCGCCGCGTTCCCCGAGTGGTACGCCTCGCTGTTCAGCGGGTTCTACCTGCCGCTGCTGCTGATCCTGCTGGCGCTGATCGTACGCGGGGTGGGCTTCGAGTATCGCGGCAAACGGGACTCCGCAGCCTGGCGGCGGCGTTGGGACGCGGGCATCATCGCCGGCTCGTTCGTGCCCGCACTGCTGTGGGGGATCGCGTTCGCGAACATCGTGCGGGGCGTGCGACTCGACGCCGATCACGAGTACGTCGGTACGTTCTGGGACCTGCTCAACCCCTACGCGCTGCTCGGTGGGCTGACCACGCTGACCCTGTTCGCCACGCACGGAGCCGTCTTCCTGGCGTTGAAGTCCCGAGGGGAGATCAGCCGGCGCGCGGCCGGGGTGGCGCTCAAGACGGGCGTCGTGGCGGCCGTGCTCGCGGTGGTCTTCCTGGCTTGGACGCAGATCTACGGCGGCGTGGTCGGCACGGCGATCCTGGCCGTCTTCGCCGTCCTCTCCTTCGTGTGCGCACTGGGCGCCATCGCCAGGGGCCGTCAAGGGTGGGCATTCCTGCTGTCGGCGGTCGCCATCGGGGTGACCGTGATCAGCCTGTTCGTGGTCCTCCACCCCGATGTCCTGCCATCGACGATCAACCCGGCCTACAGCCTGACCATCGAGAACGCGGCCGCGACACCGAAGACGCTCAGCATCATGACCGGGGTCGCGGCGATTTTCCTGCCGCTGGTGGTGCTCTATCAGAGCTGGACCTACTGGGTCTTCCGCCACCGAGTCGGCGCCGGTTGAGATCAATTAACAGTTTCATGGGATTGCCAATATTTACGCCGGGGCACAGCGCATCGAGAGCCGTGGAAAGGACCGTTCATGACACTCGCTCTCGGCACGTCTCTCCAGGAACGGGACGCGGCGGGCCGCGCGCTGGCGGAGGATGCCGAGCGGATCGCCCGCGCGTGTCAGGACGTGGCCCGGCGGTTCCAGCGGGGCGGCCGGCTGCTGACTTTCGGCACCGGCCAGTCGGCGGCCGACGCGGCGCATCTCGCGGTGGAGTTCGTTCATCCGGTGATCGTGGGGAAGCGGGCGCTGCCGGCGGTCTCGCTGGCCAATGACGCGTCGGCGCTGAGCGGGCTCGCCCATGCGGGGGTCTTCGCGAGCCAGTTGCGGCTGCTCGGGCGGGCCGGGGACATCGCGGTGGGCATCACGACCGACGACGCCGATGGCGAGGTGGCGGCGGGGCTCGCGGCGGCCCACGACCTGGGCATGATGACGCTCGCGCTGACGAAGGCCGGCGTCGACCTACCGGTGGTCGATCACCTTCTCGTGGCACGCAGCCGCGATCCGCGGATCGCCCGGGAGATCCACATGACGACCTATCACGTCCTCTGGGAGTTGGTGCACGTGTTCCTGAACGACCCCCGGCTGACGGAGGAGTGCCCCGACGAGGTCTGCGTGACCTGCTCGGACGCGGCCGTACCCGTCCGGATCACCGCCCTGCGGCCCGGACACCTCGCGCTGGCCGACACCCCCGGCGGCGAAGCGGAGATCAGCGTGCGACTGGTCGACGCGCGGGCGGGCGACGTGGTCCTGGTGCACGCGAAAGAGGCCATCGCGGTAGTGGAGAGAAGACCGTGACCGACGCGCTCTACCCCTTCCTGTCCTCAGCCGAGAGCGACGCCGAACCGCTGCTGACCACCGTGACCCGGTCCACGGTGGAGAAGGCCCGGGAGATCGTCGCGCTGCGGCGGGAGGTGCTCACCCTGCTCGGCCCGGGGATCGCCGCGTGCGGCCAAGCCCTCGCCGAGGCGTTCGCCGCCGGGGGCCGCCTGTTCACCTTCGGCAACGGCGGCAGCAGCACCGACGCCCAGGCGGTGGCCCACCTGTTCTTCGCGCCGGAACGCGGACCGCAACGCGGACCAGGACACGGGCTGGCGCACCGGCCGGGAGACAGGCAGCACGGGCTGCCGGCCATATCGCTGACGGCCGACGTCGCGCTGCTGACCGCGCTCGCCAACGACATCGGCTTCGACGCGGTCTTCGCCCGGCAGCTCGCCGCCCTGGGCACCGCCGCGGACATCGCGATGGGGATCTCGACGAGCGGCGGCTCGCTGAACGTGGTGCGCGGACTCCAGGAGGCCAAACACCTCGGCATGGTGACGGTCGGGCTCGCCGGGTCAGGGGGCGGTCAGCTGGCCGAGTGCGGTGCCGTCGACCACCTGCTGGTCATCCCGTCCCCGTCCGTCCATCGGATTCAGGAGGCGCAGGCCACCGTGTGCCATGTGCTGTGGGAGTCGGTCCGGCGGGCGCTGGACGAGACGGCCTGAGCGTTGGACCGGATCGTACGCTCCCGGATCCGGGTCGAGGGCATCGTCCAGGGCGTGGGGTTCCGGCCGTTCGTCCACGGCGTGGCCGTCCGGCACGGCCTGTCGGGCACGGTCGCCAACGACGGCTCCGGGGTGTTCATCGAGGTGGAAGGAATTCCGGAGGCGGTGGCCGCGCTGATCGAGGCGGTCCGCCGGAACCCGCCCGAGCTGGCGGTCGTGGACCGGGTGAGCGTGGAACCGGTGTCGCCCACCGGCGCCGGCGGATTCCGGATCGTCCAGAGCGTGACCGGCGGATCCCGCCGCGCGCAGGTGTCACCGGACGCGGCGACCTGCGACGACTGCCTGGCCGAGCTGTTCGATCCGGCCGACCGCCGCTACCGGTACCCCTTCGTCAACTGCACCAACTGCGGCCCCAGGTTCACGATCATCACATCGGTGCCGTACGACCGCGCCGCCACCACCATGCGGGGCTTCGCCATGTGCACGGCCTGCGAGGCCGAATATCGGGACCCCGGTGATCGCCGCTTCCACGCCCAGCCGGTGTGCTGCCCCGGCTGCGGTCCCACGCTCACGCTGCACACGTCCGGCGGCGCGGTGATCGCGGGCGATCCGGTGGCCGAGGCGGCGGCGCTGCTCGGCAGCGGGTCCGTCCTCGCGGTGAAGGGACTCGGGGGCCACCACCTCGCGGTGGACGCCGCCGACGAGGAGGCGGTCGCGGCCTTGCGGGCCCGCAAGCACCGCGGGGACAAGGCGTTCGCCGTGATGGCGCCGGACCTGGCCGCCGTACGAGAGTTGTGTGATCTGGACGGTGCGGCGAGCGGGGTGGTGGCCGCCCTCACCGGCCCGCGCCGCCCGATCGTACTGCTGCCCCGGCGGCCCGGCTGCCCGGTCGCAGCCTCGGTGGCGCCCGGCAACCGTGATCTCGGCGTGCTGCTGCCGTACACGCCGCTGCATCATCTGCTGGCCAGGGAGCTGGGCCGCCCATACGTGCTGACCAGCGGAAATCTGTCCGGCGAGCCCATCGCGCACCGCGACGAGGACGCGCGGCGGCTGGCCGCCGACGCCTTCCTCACCCACGATCGGCCGATCCACACGGGGCTCGACGACTCGGTGGTCCGGATCTTCCGCGACACGGAGGTGCCGGTACGGCGAGCCCGAGGGCACGCGCCCGCGCCGATCGCGCTGCCCTGGGCATTCCCCCGGCCGGTTCTCGCGTGCGGAGCGCAGCTCAAGAGCACGTTCTGCCTGGCCACGGGGAGCCACGCGGTCGTCTCCCAGCATCTGGGCGACCTGGAGAACTACGCGACGATGCGGGCCTTCGCCGACGGGGTCGCCCACTTCCGGCGGCTGTTCGGCATCGAGCCGGAGGTGGTGGTCCACGACCTCCACCCGGAGTACCTGTCCACCAAGTACGCCCTCAGCCTCGACGGCGTTCAGCCGCTCGGCGTGCAGCACCACCACGCCCACATCGCGTCCTGCCTGGCCGACAACGGTGAGAGCGGCCCGGTCGTCGGCATCGCCCTCGACGGCACCGGCTACGGCATGGACGGCACGATCTGGGGCGGCGAGCTGCTCGTGGCCGACCTGGCGGGCTTCGAGCGGGCCGGGCACCTGGAGCCGGTGCCGATGCCCGGCGGCGTCACGGCGATCCGGCAGCCCTGGCGGATGGCCGCGGCCTTCCTGCACCGCGCGTTCGGACCCGGATCCTTCGACGACCTCGGGGTGGTACGCCGCAACCAGGACCGGTGGCCGGCCGTGGCGGCCCTCCTGGTGAACGGCCCGGCAGGGCAGGTGACGTCGAGCGCGGGCCGGCTGTTCGACGCGGTGTCCGCGCTCCTCGGGGTCAGGGACACGATCACCTACGACGGGCAGGCGGCGGTGGAGCTGGAGCAGCGGGCGGACCCGGGTGTCCGCGACGGGTATCCGGTCACCGTCGCCGGAACGGTCATCCGTACCACCGATCTGATCCGCGCGGTCGTCGGCGACCTGCGCCGGGGCGAGGCGGCGGAGGTGATCGCGGCGAGGTTCCACCACGGGCTGGCCGCGGCGGTGGTGACGGCGGCGGCCCGGGTCGCGGCCGCCAACAGGCTGGAGGTGGCCGCGCTGTCGGGCGGGGTGTTCTGCAACACCCTCCTGCTCGGCGCCGTGGTCGACGGGCTGCGCCACCTCGGCCTGCGCGTACTGCTGCACCGGCGCGTCCCCTGCAACGACGGCGGCATCAGTCTCGGGCAGGCCGCGGTGGCGGGTGCTCGGGACCGAGCTGTCATGGTGGCGAAGGCTCGGTCCTGAGCGTGATCCGCGGACGCTCGGGACCGAGCCTCAGCAGATGCGCGGCAGCGGGTCGCCGACCAGCATGTCCACGATGCGGGTGCCGCCGAAGGCGGTTCTCAACAGCACCAGGCCGGGCGGGTCCTCCCCCACCCAGCCGATGATCGCGGCTCCGGCGCCGACCGGATGGCTCCGCATGATCTCGACCGCCCGCTCGGCGTGCTCGCCGTTGACGACGGCGACCAGCCGGCCCTCGCAGGCGACGTACAGCGGGTCGATCCCGAGTAGCTCGCACATCCCGGTGACCTCCGGCCGGACCGGTACGGACTCCTCGTCCATCACCACGGTGACGCCCGAGGCGGTCGCCACCTCGTTCAGCACCGTGGCCACGCCGCCGCGGGTGGCGTCCCGCAGCGTCCGGACCTGGGTGGGGAGGGTGTCCAGGAGGTCGGCCACCAGGCCGTTCAGCGGGGCGGTGTCCGAGAGCGTGTCCGCCTCGATGCCGAGCTCGCCACGGGCCAGCATGATGGCCACGCCGTGCTCACCGATCGGACCGGACACGATCACCGCGTCGCCGGGCCGGGCCGCGGAGATGGACAACGTCGCCGGACGGTCGACGACGCCGACCCCCGCGGTGGTGACATAACACCCGTCGGCCTTGCCCCGCTGGACGACCTTGGTGTCGCCGGTGACGATCGAGACGCCCGCCATCTCGGCCGCGGCGGCCATCGAGGCGACGATCCGCCGCAGGTCGCCGATCGGGAACCCCTCTTCGAGGATGAACCCGGCGGACAGATACAACGGGCGGGCGCCGCATACCGCGAGGTCGTTGACGGTGCCGTTGACCGCCAGGTCACCGATGTCGCCGCCGGGGAAGAACAGCGGCGAGACCACGAACGCGTCCGTGGTGAACACCACCCGCGAGCTGTCGAGCGCCAGCGTGGCCCCGTCCTCCAACGGGGCGAGCAGCGGATTGCGGAACGCCTCCAGGAAGATCGCGTCGATCAGGTTCCGGGTCGCCTTGCCGCCGGAGCCGTGCGCCAGCGTGATCCGTTCCTCCCGGACCACCGGGCGGCGGCGCCTGATGCGCTCGATCCGGTCGAGAACCTGCTTCTCCGTGGTCATGCCCGGGTCGCCTCCCGCACTCGTTCCCGGCTGAACCGGCCGAAGTTGTAGTACGCCGCGCATGCTCCCTCCGACGAGACCATGCAGGTCCCGATCGGCGTCTCAGGGGTGCACGCGGTGCCGAACACCTTGCACTCCCACGGTTTGAGCACGCCCTTGAGCACTTCGCCGCACTGGCACGCCTTGGGGTCGGCGATACGCGTACCGGGGATGTCGAAGATCCGCTCCGCGTCGAAGGCGGCGTACTCCTCGGCCATGCCCAGCGCCGAGTGGGAGATGAAGCCGAGTCCGCGCCATTCGAAGTGCGGGCGTACGCGCATCACCGTCCCGATCGCCTCCATGGCGATCCGGTTGCCGTCCCACGGCACCACCCGCGCGTACTGGTTCTCCACCTCGCCGCGGCCCTCGGCGAGCTGGCCGAGGAGCATGTCGACCGAGTGGAGGATGTCGAGCGGCTCGAACCCGGCGACCACGAACGGCTGCCCGTAGTCGCGCGCGATGAACTCGTACGGCCGGCAGCCGATGATCGTCGAGACGTGGCCCGGCCCGATGAAGCCGTCGAGCCGCAGGTCGGGCGAGTCGAGTATCGCCTTGATGGCCGGGATGATCAGGACGTGGTTGCAGAAGACGGAGAAGTTCTCGATGCCTTCCTCGGCCGCCCGCAGCACGGTCACCGCCGTCGACGGCGCCGTGGTCTCGAAGCCGATCGCCATGAACACGACCCGCCGGTCCGGATTCGTCCGGGCGATCTTGAGCGCGTCGAGGGGCGAGTAGACCATCCGGATGTCCGCGCCCTGGGCCTTGGCGTCGAGGAACGTGGACTCGCCCCCGGGCACCCGCATCATGTCGCCGAACGAGGTCATGATCACGTCGGGCTGACGCGCGATGTGGATGGCGTCGTCCACCCGTCCCATGGGGATGACGCAGACGGGACAGCCCGGCCCGTGCACGAGCGTCACGGCCTCCGGCAGGTAGTCCTCGATGCCGTGTTTGTAGATGGTGTGCGTGTGTCCACCGCACACCTCCATGAACTTGTACCGGCGGCCCGGCTCGCACCGGGCCGATATCCGCGCCGCCAGCGCCCGAGCCGTGTCGGCGTCGCGGAACTCATCGACGAATCTCATGAGATGTCCGATTCCTTGAGGGCGTCGATCTCGTCGGTGTACGCCTGCCCGATCCCGTGCAGCATGTCCATCACGGCCTTGGCCTCGGACTCGGAGATCTTCGACAGGGCGAATCCCACATGGACCAGCACCCAGTCGCCGGGCTTGAGGTCGTCGTCGGCGAGCAGCCCCATGTTGATGCGGCGGCGGACGCCGCTGACGTCCACCATGGCGAGGTCGGTGAACTCCTCGACGGCCCCCACCAGCTCACCGGGAATCCCGAGGCACATCGGCTTCCCCCTCGAACTGGACCGATTCCAGGACCAGCTCGTCGCCGCCGTGGACGGCCACGTCGTCGTCGCCGCACCGCGGGCAGACGGCGAGCACGTCGACGGACTCCGACGTGTGGCCGCAGGTGCCGCAGTCCACGGTGACGGGCGTGACGACCAGGTCGAGGGCGGCGCCCTCGGCCGCGCTGCCCAGGGCGGCGAACGCGAAGGCCTGGTCGAACGCCTCACCGACGACGGCGTGACGGGCGCCGATCCGGACTCGCACGCCGGCCACCCGCCGGCCGTCCGCGTGCTGACGGACCAGGTCGACCAGTCCCTCGCACATTCCTATCTCATGCATGAACTGCCCTACATCCTTGTCATGTTCAGGTAGCGCTTGATCTCCGGCCATTGCACGGCGATCACCGCGACCACCGCGCACAGCACCACCAGCCCCACCAGAGGCCTCTTCCTCATCCGTTTCCACCTCCTCGGTTTTCCGGAACCCCGGTCCGTCGTTTACTTCGATCAAGTCTCGACAAGGGACCGGACCGTCTCCAGGGCCGGGCCGAGGGCCGCGCGTACCGGCTCGCTCAGTTCGACCCGTACGTCCTCGTCCGGCGCCCCGGTCATCACCGTCGCCGGTTCGCAGGCGACGACGAGCACCCGTGGCGGTATCCGGCCCAGCTCGGCGGCCAGCCGGAGCACGCGTACCGGGTCCATGCCGTGGGTCTCCATGGGCACGCCCGCCTCCGGCTCCGCCGGTTCGAGCACGGTCAGCGTGCCGGGAGCGTGGCCGCGGGGCGCGGCGTCCACGAAGATCACCAGGTCGTAGTCGCGTTGCAGGGCGTAGGCCAGGTCCATGCCGCGGATCCCGAAGTCCACCACGTCCACCCCGGCAGGCAGCGGCTCAGCCGACAACCGCCGCGCCACCTCGACGCCGAAGCCGTCGTCGCCCAGGAAGATGTTGCCGATGCCGGCGACCAGGACGCGTGCGGTCCGGCTGTCGGCCACGATCGGCTCCACCTCCTCGGCGGAGTAGAAGAACCGGTGTCCGGGCAGCTTCGCCTCTCCCAGGTCGCGGCCCGGATCGTCCTCAAGGACGACGGCCAGGTGGATGCCGCCCGCCTCGTCCTGCTCGACGCTCTCGACGACCGCGACGCGGCCGTCCAGGGCGAGGTCGAAGATGTCCGCCCGCGATCGCGGGCGCAGCCGCACCCGGCTGCCCGCGCCGAGCGTCGCGCCGTCCACGATCACGGTGTCCGGTCCCCGTCGTTCCATCCGGGCCCAGAAGTCATCCGTCGCCGTCATGTCCTTCCTTCCGTAGGGTGCCGTGCAGCCGCATGAGCCGATCGGGTGAGAGCGAGACGCAGCGGTCGAGGATCTCCCGCGCCCGGGGATCGCCGTCGCGGATCTCCCGCTGCTCCTCCTCGGTCAGGACGAGCACGCTCAGGGTCAGCAACTGGTCGATCTCGGTGGCGTCGAAGAGGTCGCCCGGACTCTCCGGGGAGATCCGGGGATAGTCGTAGAGGATGATCGGCGCCGCGAGCATCGTGTGCCGCTCGCCCTCCTCGCCCACCATGACCGGCCAGGCGCCGGCGTTGTCGCAGCCTTCCGCCAGGGGTCGCAGCTCCGCCGGCGGGTCCGTCAGGGAGACGAACCGCCCGCGCGGCGCGTGCAGGATCAGATGCGCGGAGAGGAAGGTGTGTTTCAGCGCCTCGGTACGGCTCCCGCCCGCCCAGCCGGTCGTGTTGCCGACCTCGACGGTGATCCGGAAAACGCCGGGCAGCGGGCGTTCGGCCCTGATCTCGATCCGCCCGCGCAACGCCTGCCAGCTACGCGAAAGCGCGCCGACGCGCCGGCCGTCGGGGTCGATCAGCCATTCGACGTCCGAGTCCTCGGCTATGTCGATCTCCGCCAGGGCCGGCTGCTGAACGAGCCCCGCCAGGTCGAGCCCGAACACGGCGACCTCCCGCTCGGCCGCCTCCTCCCTGGCCACGTGGCGCTCGCCCCCGGCCACCAGCTCCGGGACCGGCACAAGATCCTCGCCGGCCACCTCGCGGGTGACGGCGTGCAGGAAGCACACCCGGACGTCGACGGTGTCGATCGGGTCCGCCTCGATCAGGACCTGTGCGCGCATCAGCGACGGGTCGCCCGTCTCGCCGCACCGCTCCGGGTAGACGCCGCCCAGGGTCCAGCGCTGCGCGTTCTTGAGCGCCGAGCGGCGGTACGGCCACAGCAGGTAGCCCTCGTACAGCACCGCGCGCGCGATCTGTGTCACCGGGTCCATCGGTCAGCCACCGCCCGGTTCGCTCGCCAGCAGTTTGCCCACCACGTCTTCCCAGGTCGTCAGCGTGTGCTGGATCTTGTAGTCGTACAGCCGGTCGAACGCCTCGCGGTCCAGCCGGAGCCAGGCGCTGCGCGGGAAGTAGTGGTCCATGACGTCCTTCCAGACCTGGACCGGCATCCGGAACGCGACGTCGGTGTCCCAGGGGATCCGGGCCACCCGGAGCAGGCCGGCGTCGGCGTAGAAGATCGTCCCGCTGAACAGGAAGTCCAGCGGGACCTCGCCGTCCGGCAGGCTGTGGAAGTACTTGGCGACCGCCACCTCGAAGTCGTAGGTGCAGCTCACGTCGATGCTCGTGATCGTGCCCCCGTCGAAGCCGGGGATCTGCGTCACCACCCGCGCCCACAGCAGGCTCCTCGATGTCCTGCCCCAGTCCTCGGACGCGCCGAACAGCTCGGTGAGCCGCCGCCGGGTCGGCGGGTCGTGGCGGCGCCGCGCGGCGGCGATGCGGATCTGGGTGTCCAGCGCGAGGCACCGGACCGGCGGCGCGCCGGTCCCGTCGATCCGCAGCGTGAACCGCACCGTGGGCACGGCGGCGAAGTCCACCGCCTCGGCCTTCTCGACCGCGAACCTCAGCTCCGGCGGCCTCATGCCGGGGAGAGGTTGGGCATGGCCGGGTCGATCGGGTCGCGGTCCCGTGGGTTGATGCCGGTGGATCGCGCCGCCGTCGAGAAGCCGCCGGGAAGGTGGCCCGGTTGCCGCTCGTAGTTGCCCAGCGCGTTCCCCTCGTGAACGCCCTTCAGGTGCGCGGGCGCGTCGGGCCGCACGTCGGGGCGGCCCACCTTGATGGCACCGGTCATCGTGGAACTCCTTTCGACAGGTCCGCGGGCGCGGGCTTGGCCCGGCGCCGCAGTTCGGTGAAGAAGGCGCCGACCGCATTCCAGACGTCCTGGCCGCCGGCCAGGCCCTTCCACCGGGACCTGAGCACGGCGACGAGGGCGAAGCAGTCGTCGATCGGCACGAGCCAGTGGTCTCGCGCGCCGCCGGTCCGGTTGACCAGGAGCGCCTCCACGTCGGGGGCCAGGTGCCGCAGCACGGGGTTGGCCGCTTCCACCGAGGCCCAGGCGGCCGGAGCGGTCGCGGCGTCGACCGCTCCGGCCGGGCCGGGGTACCGGATCACGGTCCGCCCTTCGGACGTGTCGTGGCAGGCGAACGCCATCTGTACGGGGATCTCCAGGGCCGCCCAGGTGGCGTCGTCGAGGGCGAAGTCCGGCAGGTGCCACCGGCGGTCCGGCACCAGGCGGTAGCGGTCGTCCTCCGCCGGTGGGTGGTCGAAGAGCAGGGCACACGGCCGGCAGGCACAGCGTGGTTCGCGGACCGTCAGTTCGAGCAGATGCCGATGCTCGGCCGGGATGGTCGCGGAGCACAGCTCACACCGGCACGGATCGTCTTCCCGGTCCACCGGGGACCTCCCGGCCGCTCGGGCGGCGTCGTCCCGATCCGACCGCCCGGCCGCTCGGGCGATGAAGCCGCGCAGGCCTCCTGGCGCCATGCCGCGCTCCCTCACGACGCCCATGCGTCCGGGCGGCGCAGGGCGTCGAGGGTGATCAGGACCGGGGGCGGGCCGAGCTCATCGATCTCCACCCGGTCGAGCTCCGGGGCGGCGTTCCGGATCGCCTCCTCCAGCAGGGCCGACGGCGCGGTCGCGGCACCGCAGCCCCCGCGACCGCGCCGGAGCCGTACCCTCGCCACGCCGTCCGCCACGGTCACCGACTCGACGGCCGAGCCGCCGAGCCGGGACCGTACGCGGCTCACGGCCCGCTCGACTCGGACGGACACGTCCAGCGGATGCAGGCCGTGCAGCAACAGCAGGTAGGCGACCAGTTCGTCCTCGGCCAGCGCGGGCCCCAGCGCGTCCCCGCCGATCGCGAGGATCCGGGCGAGAGCCTCGCCGTACAGGTCGAGCAGCGCCTGGAGCGCCTCGACGGTGAGCCCGGGGTCGGGCAGCGAATCGACGCTGTCCAGCAGGGCGTCGACCCGGGCCACCCGCTCGGCGGCCTCGCGGTCGGTCAGTGACATCGCCCACCCCTATCCGGAGACGCTCGTGCCCAGCGTCGGGGAGTGCACCTGCTTGAGCACCTTCCCGTCGCCGAGGTACATGTGGACACCGCACGGGAGGCAGGGGTCGAAGCTGCGTACCGTACGCATGATGTCGATGCCCTTGAAGTTCTCCGGGCCGTTCTCCTCGAAGATGCGCATCCCCTGCACGGCGTCCTCGTACGGACCGGGAGTGCCGTAGCTGTCGCGCGGGCTCGCGTTCCACGGCGTGGGCGGGTACGGGTGGTAGTTGGCGATCTTGCCGTCCCGGATCACCATGTGGTGGGACAGGACCCCGCGCACCGCCTCGTGGAAACCGCAGCCGATCGCGTCATCGGGCACGTCGAAGTCGGTGAAGACCTTCGTCCGGCCGGCCCGTACCTCGGCCATCGCCTTGTCCAGGAAGTGGAAGGCCATCGCGGCGGAGTAGGCGATGAAGTAGATGCGGGCCCGGTTGCGCTCGATGGTGTTGGACCACTGGGGCACCTTCCACTCGAACCTCATCTCCGGCAGGAGCGTGCTCTTGGGCAGGTTGATCTCCACACTGTGACCGGTCGCCCGGACGAATCCGGTGTCGACGATGCCGGCCAGCGCCGTCGTCCAGAGCCGGGCGAGCGCCCCGCCGCCGGTGTCGAGCGCGAGGTGATCGCCGGTGCGGTCGTCGTACCAGCGAGGGCTCATGACCCAGCTGTAGTTGCCGTCCGTCAGGTTCCGCTTCTGCGGCTTCGGCAGCGTCGTCTGGTTCCACGGATGACGCCGGTCCACCGGGTTGCCGAGCGGGTCGTGGGTGACGAACATCTCCTCGTTCTGCCAGTCGTCGTAGAACGAGCTGCCCAGCAGGATCCGGAGGCCGAGGTTGATGTCCACCAGGCTCGTGGTGCGCAGCTCGCCGTCCAGGACGATTCCCGGGGTGACGAACATGCCCCGGCCCCACTCGCCCATCGTCCGGTAGTCGTAGTCGACGACGGCCGGGTCCTGGAAGGAACCCCAGCAGCCCAGCATGATCCGCCGCCGGCCGACCTCCTCGTATCCGGGCAGCGCCTCGTAGAAGAAGTCGAACAGGTCGTCGTTGACCGGGACGACCTTCTTGATGAAGTCGAGGACCCTGAGCAGCCGGGACAGGTAGTCGGTGAACAGCTGGGGTGTCGCCACCGTGCCCACGCCGCCCGGATAGATCGTCGAGGGATGCACGTGCCGCCCCTCCATCAGGCAGAACATCTCCCTGGTGACCCGGCTCACCTGCAGCGCCTCGCGGTACATCGCGCCGGTGAACGGGTTGAACGCCCGCATGATGTCGGCGATCGTCCGGTACCCGTGGACGTCGGCGTGCGGCGCCTCCGTGGTCTCCGCCCTGCGCAGCAGGCTGGGGTTGGTCTCCTTGACGATCTGTTCGCAGTAGTCGACGAACACCAGATTGTCCTGGAACAGCGTGTGGTCGAACATGTACTCGGCCGCCTCGCCGAGATTGATGATCCACTCGCCCAGCGGGGGCGTCTTGATGCCGTACGCCATGTTCTGTGCGTAGACCGAGCAGGTCGCGTGGTTGTCACCGCAGATGCCGCAGATGCGGCTGGTGATGAAGTGCGCGTCCCGCGGGTCCTTTCCGCGCATGAACACGCTGTAGCCCCGGAACAACGAGGAGGTGCTCTTACACTCGACGACCTCGTTGTTGTTGAAGTCGATCTTCGTGTAGATCCCCAGGTTGCCGATGATGCGGGTGATGGGATCCCAGGACATCTCGACCAGTTGCCGAGTCTCCTGAGCCTCCTTGGATCGGATGGTCACCGCGTCGTTCCCTCTCGCCTAGCGCTGTTCCGGTTGGTAGCCACTCGTCAACTCAGGCTCGTTGTGGCGCCACTTGGGCTCCTTGTTCACCGTCCTGTTGGTGATGCCGCGCAGCTTGCGGATGAGCGATCCGTACGCGCCGGTGGCGGTGGTGGACACCAGCGCACCGGGCGGCTGGTCCATGAACGGCATGAACTTGTCGGGGAACCCGGGCATCGTGCAGCCGATGCAGATGCCGCCCACATTGGGGCAGCCGCCGATCCCGCCCATCCAGCCGCGCTTGGGGACGTTGCAGTTGACCACCGGGCCCCAGCAGCCGACCTTGACCTGGCACTTGGGCGAGTTGTAGTCCTGGGCGAAGTCGCCCTGCTCGTAGTAGCCGGCGCGGTCGCACCCCTCGTGCACCGTCTTGCCGAACAGCCAGGTCGGCCGCAACTGCTTGTCGAGAGGGATCATGGGCGCCAGCCCCGCGGCCTGGTACAGCAGCCAGGTCAGAGTCTCCATGAAGTTGTCGGGCTGCACCGGGCAGCCCGGCACGTTGATGATGGGCAACCCACCGGCCGAGCGGAAGTCGTGGCCCAGGTAGTCGCCGAGTCCCATGCTGCCGGTCGGGTTCCCGGCCATGGCGTGGATGCCGCCGTACGTCGCGCAGGTGCCTATCGCGACCACCGCCCACGCCTGCGGCGCGAGCCGGTCGATCCACTGGTTGACGGTGATCGGCTGCCCGGTCACCGGGTCGTTCCCCATCGACGTCCAGTAACCCTCGCCGTTGATCTTCTCGTTGGGGATCGACCCCTCGACGACGAAGACGAACGGGCGTAGACCACCCTCCGCGGCCTGGTGGAAGGCGGCCATGAAGTCGCTGCCCGTCTCCGCCGCCAGCACCTTGTTGTGCAGGTGCACCTTCGGCAGTCCGGGCACCAGGCCGAGCAGCACCTCTTCAATGCTCGGCTGGGAAGCCGCCGTGATCGAGACCGTGTCGCCGTCGCAGCTCATGCCCTCCGAGGTCCACAGAATGTGCACCTCGTCCACAGCGGCGTCCGTCGTGGTTTCGCTCATGTCCACGGCCCCCGTCTCGGCAGTTGGGCGTAATGCGTTAGGTATCGCCGCCAATGACATGGAGTAAGCACTCGATGCACATAGTGACCACGTCGATGGAGGAATGCGGACGACCAGGTCACTTCCCTTGCCGATTCATGCACTTTCAGAGGTGCCGTCCGCATGCCGCCTAGGGCATTACCGGCCGGTCCAGCGCGGAGGTCTGCCTTCCGCGAAGGCGCGCGGACCTTCGAGGGCGTCCTGTGAGCCGAGCATCGCCCGGTAGCGCGGCAGGTCGGCGACACGGAGCGTCTGGTACGCCTCGGCCACACCCAGTCCCTCGGTCGTGCGCGCGATCTCCTTGATCGCCGCGATGGCCAGGGGCGCCGCGGAACAGACGTGGCGGGCCAGCTCCATGGCCGCCTCAAGGAGCCGGTCGCCGGGCACGACCCGGTTGACCAGGCCCCAGCGGGCCGCCTCGGGTGCGGTCATGCGCCGTCCGGTGACCAGCATCTCGGTCGCGAGAACGTACGGCAGTCGCCGCGGCAGGCGCAGGACCCCGCCCGAGTCGGGGACCATGCCCAGCCGCGCCTCCGGCAGCGCGAACTCGGCGGGCTCGGCGGCGACGATCAGATCGGCCGCCAGGGCGAGCTCGAAGCCGCCGCCCAGCGCGAGGCCGTTCACCGCGGCTATCACCGGCTTGTCGAGGGTGAAGAACTCGGTCAGACCGGCGAAGCCGCCAGGACCGTGGTCGGCGTCGATCGCCTCGCCGGCCTTCAGGTCCCAGCCCGCCGAGAAGAACCGCGCGCCCGCCCCGGTGAGGATCGCCACGCGCAGGCCGGGGTCCGTACGCAGCCGTTCGAACGCCGCGTACAACGCCTTGCTGGTCGCGACGTCGATGGCGTTCGCCTTGGGCCGGTCGAGGGTGACGGTCAGGATGCCGCCGTCCTCCGACATCCGTACGGGATCAGCCATGGTCCGCCGCCAACCGGATCAGCGCGTCGGCGGCCAGCACGCCGTGCCCCTCGGGCCGTACAAGCAGCGGGTTCACGTCGAGTTCGATCAGCCGCCCGGCGTGCGTCTCGGCGTAGCGGGCGATCACGCTGACGGCGTCCAGCACCGCCGCCACGTCGCCCGGCGGCCGCCCTCGGTACCCGTTGAGCAGCGGCCAGATCGTCAGCGAGGTCAGCGCCGCGCGGACCTCCTGCCGCGAGGCGGGCAGGAGCAGCTGAGCCACGTCCCGCAGCAGCTCCACCAGCACCCCGCCCGCACCGACGGTCAGCACGAGGCCGAACCGGGGATCGTGCCGGGCGCCGATGATCAGCTCGGCGACGGTGTCCTGGACCATCCGTTCGACGAGGAACCGTTCGGACAGGCCGGACATCCGGCCCACCGCACCGCGCACGTCATCCGCGCCGCGCAGGTTCAGGTGCACCGCCCCGGCCTCGGTCTTGTGCGGGAGAGACGTGGACACGGCCTTGACCACCACGGGATATCCGAGTTTCTCGGCGTACGGCCCGGCCTCCTCCGCGCCCACCAGCGCGCCTTCCGGAACCGGCAGGCCGAGAGCGGCCAGTGCGCGCTTGGCGTTCCACTCGTCCAGGAGCAGCGGCGTGGTCCCCGCGGACCGTGGCGCGGGCGTGACGGGCCGGACGTCTCCGGCCCGCGCCTGGGCGGCGCCGATCAGCGCGGCGGCGCGGATCGCGTCCAGGCATTCGGCCAGGCCCTGCATGGGCGCGATGCCTTCGGCCAGGAGCCGGGCGCCGACGTGCTCCGGCAGCCCTTCGGGCAGCGAGCTGACCACGCACGCCGGCCCGCCCGCGCGCCGGGTCGCCGCGATGAACGCCGCCAGCGTCGTCTCCCAGTCCGCCGGCACGCAGCGGTCCTCCCGGGGGAGGTCGACGACCAGGAGGTGGGCGTCGAATCCCGCGCCCAGCAGGCCGGCGAAGCACTCCGTCTGGGCTCGCCGATCGCCCCAGATGTAGGTGTGGTAGTCGAGGGGGTTGGCGATGGCGACCGCCTCGCCCAGCACGGCGCGCAGGCGCTGCCGTACGGCGGGCGGGAAGGCGGGCAGCGTCAGGCCGCGCGGCTGGGCGAGGTCGGCCACCAGTGAGGCCTCGCCGCCCGAGCAGCTCGCCGAGGCGATGCGGGTGCCTTTCCGGGCGCCGTGCACGCTCAGCAGCTTCAGCGTCTCCAGCAGACCCGCTGGATCCTGGACCCGGGCCACGCCCAGCCGCGCGAACAGCGCGTCGTACAGGTCGTCCGGGCCGGCGAGCGAGCTGCTGTGGGCGAGCGTGGCCAGCGCGCCGAGCTCGGAGGAGCCCGACTTGAGCGCGACCAGCGGGACCCGCCGGGTCAGCGCCCTGATCGCGACGCGCGAGAAGCCCGCCACGTCGTCCAGCCCCTCGATGTGCAGCCCGATCGCGGTGATCCGCCGGTCGTCCAGCAGCGCGTCCACGATCTCGGGCAGGCCGATGCCGGCCGCGTTGCCAAGCGAGATCACGTACGCGAGCGGCAGCGAGCGGCGCTGCATGGTCAGGTTCACGGCGAGGTTGCCGCTCTGCGTGACGATGGCGACGCCACGCTCGACGGGCGTGCCGCCGTGCTGGTCGGGCCAGAGCGCGGCGCGGTCGAGGTAGTTGAGGAGGCCGTAGCAGTTCGGGCCGAGGATGGCCATCGCACCGGCGGCCTCGATCAGGCCGCGTTGCCGGGCGGGCCCTTCGCCGCCCGCCTCGGCGAAGCCCGACGCGTAACACACCGCGCCGCCGGCGCCCCGCCGGGCGAGTGCCGCGACGATGTCCACCGTCGGCTCGCGCGGCACCGCGACGAAGGCGGCGTCGGGCGCCTTGGGCAGCTCGTCGACCGCGCGGAAGCAGGTGAGTCCCTCGATCGAGTCGTGGTACGGATGCACGGGCCAGAGCTCGCCCGCGAAGCCGACCTGCCGGCACTGGCGGATCACCTCGGCGGCGGGCCGCCCGCCGAACACCGCGATGTGCCGCGGGGCGAGCAGCCGGCGCAGATTGTGCCGGTGCGTCCGGCTCGCGTGGCTCATCCGCCGTACGGGCGCAGCAGCGCGCGGGAGATGATGTGCCGCTGGATCTCGCTGGTGCCGTCCCAGATCCGTTCGACGCGGGCGTCCCGCCAGAAGCGCTCGATCGGCAGCTCCGTCATCAGCCCCATGCCGCCGAAGATCTGGACCGCGTGATCGGTGATCCGGCCCAGCGCCTCGGAGGCGAACAGCTTGGCCATCGCGGCGTCCTGGTCGGTCATGCTGCCCTGGCCGAGCTTCCAGGCCGCGCGCAGCATCAGCAGCTCCGCCGCCTCCAGCTCGGTGAGCATGTCGGCCAGCTTGAAACCGGTGCCCTGGAAGCGCCCGATGGACTGGCCGAACTGCTCGCGCGTCGCGGCCCATTCCGTCGCCGACTCGAGCACCCGGCGGGCGCGTCCGACGCTGGTCGCGGCGACGGCCAGACGGCTGCTGCCCAGCCATTCGGCCATCAGCTCGAAGCCGGCGCCCTCCTCGCCGAGGCGCTGCCGGGCCGGGATCCGGCAGTCGGCGAAGGACAGCTCGCACTGGTGGTAGCCACGGTGCGAGACGCAGGGCGAGCCGCGCCGCACCGAGAGGCCCGGCGTGTCGGTGTCGACGAGGAACGCGGTGATGCCGGGCCCGGTCCTGGCGAACAGGATGACGAAGTCGGCCTGGTCGGCATGGCTGATGAAGTGCTTGATGCCGTTGACGACGTAGTCGTCTCCGTCGCGCACCGCCCGGGTCCGCATCGACCGCACGTCGGAACCCGCGCCGGGCTCGGTCATTGCCAGGCAGTCGTGGCGCTCGCCACGGATCGCCGGTAGCAGGTAGACGTCGATCTGCTCGTCCCGGCACGCCTGGAGGATGTTGCTCGGCCGCGTGACGAGCATCTGCAACGCGTAGGACGCGCGTCCCAGCTCGCGTTCGACGAGCGTCATGTCAAACGCGTCCAGCCCGCCCCCGCCCAGTTCCGCGGGCATGTTGGCGGCGTATAGGCCCGAGGCGAGCGCCTTGCGCCTGATCTCGTCCGCGAGCTCCTTGGGCACGTCGTCCAGCCGCTCGACCTCGTCCTCGTACGGATAGAGCTCGGTCTCGACGAAGCCGCGCACGGTGTCGACGATCATGTGCTGTTCGGTGGTGAGTGCGAAGTGCACGGATTCCGTCCTCACGGTCGTACGGAAGGAGTCTTGATCCCCATCACGTGGCCCACCGCCCGCGGCCGGGGCAGGGCGGCGTGGGCGGAGTGGATCGCGGTCAGGCGTTCGCGCAGGTACGGCGGCAACGGGGTCACGCGACCCGCGCGGGTGTCCACGTGCAGCAGCAGTTGCTCGGCGGTCGCCAGCAGCGCGCCGCTGTCGCCGTGGCGCATCTCGTGAAAGACGTGCAGACGTTTGGCGTCGAGATCGAGCAGGTGGACGGTGAGCCGCAGCGGTTCGCCCCTCGCCGCCTCCCGCAGGTAGGACAGGTGGGTCTCGGCGGTGAAGAGGGAGTGGCCGTCGTGCCGGTAGTGCTCGTCGATGCCGAAGTAGCGGAAGAACGCGTCGGAGCTGTCGCCGAACACCAGCAGGTAGCACGACTCGCTCATGTGGTCGTTGTAGTCGACCCATTCGGGCAGCACCGGCGTCCGGTGCAGGCACAGCGGGGCGGGGATGGCCGCCGAGGCGTCCCAGGGCCGGTGCCCGCTCCCCTCGTACGGCGTCACGACGCGAGACATGCGCATCACACCTTCAGCCGGGGCGTGTCGCGGAGGAGGGCGCGGGTGTACGGCTCGACGGGATGGTCGAGCAGCTGCCCGGTAGGGCCCGCCTCCACGACCCGGCCGCCGTGGAGCACCACCGTCCGCGACGCGATGGACCGGGCTAGGGCCAGGTTGTGGGTCACGAACAGCATCGACAGCCCACGGGTCCGGCGGATCTCGTCGAGCAGCGTCACGATCGACGCCTGGACGGAGACGTCGAGGGCCGAGGTGACCTCGTCGCAGATGAGCAGGTCCGGCTCGCAGGCCAGCGCACGGGCGATCGCCACGCGTTGCCGCTCCCCGCCGGACAGCCGGTCGGGGAGGACGTGGTAGGCCGAGGGAGCGAGCGCCACCTGGTCGAGCAGGTCGAGCACCCGCCGCTCCGCCTCCCTCCCCCGCGCGAGGCCGAACAGGTGCAGAGGTCTGCGGATGATCTCCCCCACGCTCATGCGCGGGTTCAGCGACAGGTACGGATTCTGGAAGACGTACTGGATCGCCTTGCGCAGCTCCCGGGTGCGGCGGCGGGCGACCGGGGGCACCGGCTCGCCTTCGAACGTGATGGATCCCGTCCATTCGCCGTGCAGCCCGGCCAGGCAGCGCGACAGCGTGGTCTTGCCGCTGCCGGACTCCCCCACGACGGCGACGCATTCGTCCCGGCCGACCCGCAGTTCCACCGCGTGCAGCACCGGTGTCCGGCCGTGGTGCGCGCGGAGTTCGCGGACGTCGAGGACCGTCTCCGCCGCCGCGGGCCGTCGCGGTGCCGCCGGGCTGACCGGCAGGGGTTGGGCCCGTACGTGCTCCGCCCGCAGGCAGCGCGACTGATGCCCGTGGCCCATCTCCGTCATGGGAGGCTCGGCCCGCGTGCACTCCGCGATGGCCATCGCGCACCTGTCGTGGAAGCGGCAGGCCGTCGGCCGTCCTCCGGGAGCGGGGGCGCGGCCAGGGATCCCGGCGAGCGTGCGCCCCTCGGTGACGCTGGGAATCGCGGCCAGCAGCGCCCGCGTGTAGGGGTGGGAGGGGTTGGCGAAGACCTCCGCCTTGGGGCCGATCTCGACGATCTGGCCCGCGTACATCACCGCGACGCGATGGGCCAGCTCCGCGACGACCGCCAGGTCATGGGTGACGTACACCGCCGCGACTCCATGGCGCTCGCAGAGGTCCCGCACCGTGGCCAGTACGTGGGCCTGGGTGGTCACGTCCAGGCCGGTGGTCGGTTCGTCGAGCACGAGCACCTTGGGCCGCGGCGCGAAGGCCATGGCGATGGCCACCCGCTGGAGCTGACCACCGGACAGCTGGTGCGGGTAGCGGCGCAGGAACTCGCCGGACGTGGGCAGCGCCACGTCCTCGAGCACCTCACGGACGCGGGCCATCCGGTCGGCACGGCGGCCCACGCCGTGCACGTCGAGGACCTCGCGGATCTGGAACCCGATCCGCAACACCGGGTTGAGCGAGGCCGCGGGATCCTGGGGGACGTAGGCGACGACGGAGCCGCGCCGGTCGCGAGCGGCCCGGCGCGGCGGACTCAGCATGTCGACGCCGTCGATCTCGGCGGCGCCCGCGGCGATGTGCGCCCCTTTGCGGGTGTGCGCGAGCAGCGCCGTACCGACGGTGGTCTTTCCGCTGCCCGACTCGCCGACCAGCGCCAGCACCTCGCCGGGTCGGACGTCGAAGTGGATCCCGTCCACCACGTCCGGGCCGCCGTGGTCCAGCTCGACGCGGAGGGCGGCGACCGAGCAGCGGGCGGCGGTCATGACCGCGCTCCTGGGGCGCGCGTGCTGTTTCCCGCGATGCCGTCGGCGATGAGGTTGGTCCCGATGGTCAGCACCGCGATCGCGATCGTCGGGGCGAGGATCGCCCATGGTTGTACCAGCAGGGCCAGCCGGTTCTGGTTGATCATCATGCCCCAGTCCACCGCCCGAGGGTCCGACACGAAACCGAGGAAACCGATCGAGGCCACCAGCCCGATCGAGTAGGTCAGCCGCAGGCCCGCCTCGGCCAGGAGCGGGCCGGACATGTTGGGCAGCAACTCGGAGAACAGGATGCGGGTACGCCGCTCGCCGAGCGCCTCGGCCGACTGGACGAACTCGCGGGTGGCCAGGGTCGTGGCCATGCCCCGGGCCAGCCGGGCGACGCGGGGGGCGTGCGAGACCCCGACGACCAGGACGACGAGCCACGGCTCGGGACCCACCGTCGCGAGGAGCACGAGGGCGAGCACGATCTGGGGGAAGGCGAGCACCACGTCGTTCAGGCGCATGATCACCTCGTCCACCCAGCCTCGGGCGTATCCGGCGACCAGGCCGATGACGACGCCGAGCACCATGCCGAGCAGCGTGGCCAGGGCCGAGGTGAGCAGGATGGACCGCCCGCCGTACAGGAAGCGCGTCCACACGTCCTGGCCGAGGTAGTCGGCGCCGAGCAGGGCCACCCCGCCGGGCGGCGCGTACGGCCGGCCGACGATCGCGGTCGGATCGTGCGGCGCGACCAGCGGACCGGCCAGGGCGGTGGCGGCCACGACCACGGTGAGGAGAAGCCCGGCCCACATGCGTGACGTCCTCAGCGAGGCCCGGAACGCGCGTGGCCGCGACGGCATCGCGGCCGACCGGCCGCCGACGCCGATGCGTTCACTCCGCTCGCTCATCGGATCGCCGTCCTCAGCCGCGGCGTGACCAGGATCGTCAGGGCGTCGGCGATCAGGTTCACCACGACGTAGATCGCGGCGATCAGCAGGGCCAGCGCCTGGATGACGGGGATATCCCGGTTACGCACCGCGTCGACCAGGCTCACGCCCATCCCCGGGTATTGGAAGAGGTATTCGACGACGACCACGCCACCGGCCAGCCAGGCCAGTTGGAGCGCGGTCACCTGGATACCGGGCACGATCGCGTTGGACAGCGCGTGGCGGCGCACCGCCAGCCGCTCGGGCACGCCTTTGAGCCTGGCCATCTCCACGTAGTCGCTTTCGAGGACCTCGATGAGCGAGGCTCGCAGGATGCGGCTGATGTACGGCACCACGGCCAGCATCAGCGTGGCCACGGGCAGGATCATCGCCGCCGGGTCGGCCCACGGCGGCGCGCCCGGCACCGACATCGACACCGAGGGCAGCCAGCGGAACACCGTGGTCGAGAACAGCGCGACGAGCAGGATGCCGATCACGAACTCCGGCAACGCCGCGACGGCGAGCATGACCACCTGGACGGCGTGGTCGGCCGCCCGGTCGTGACGTCGCGCCGCCACGAGCGCGAGCAGGAAGGCGAGCGGGATGATCAGCACCGCCGAGACGGTCACGAGGACCGCGCTGTTGACCACCCGGGTGCCGATGAGCGTGCTCACCGGCTCCTGCGCGGCCAGGGACGTGCCGAGGTTCCCGTGCAGCAGATCGCCCAGCCAGGACAGGTACCGCTCGACCGGCGGCTGGCCGAGACGCAGCCGCTCGCGCAGCGCCGCGAGGCGATCCGGGGTCGCCGAGCGGCCGAGGATGGCCCTGGCGGGGTCGCCCAGAGCCTGGGTGGTCACGAACACCAGGACCGAGATCAGCCAGAGCGTGATGGCGGCGAGCGCGAGGCGGCGCGCCAGCCAGGCCACCCAGCCCCAGGCGGGGGCCCGGCCGGCCGCCTCAGCCGATCGAGACACGACGGAACTGGTAGTTGGACAGGGGGAGGTTCTTGTCCGGGACGAACCCCGTGACCTTGCTCGAGTACGCGTCCACCTGGTTCCTGAAACCCCAGATGATGTGGCCGCCGCTGTCGTACTCGATCTTCTGCGCCTGTTTGAGCAGGTCCGTGCGCTTGGCATCGTCGAGTTCGCGACCGGCTCGTTTGATCAGCGAGATGAACGTCTTGTCGGCCCAGTGGGTCTCGTTGTACGGCGATCCCGGCAGCGAGCCGTCGGCGACCTGCGGCAGGTAACCGCGGGTGAACCAGAAGTCCTGGGCGAAGGTCCAGCCGAGGTACTGGTCACCGTAGAAGGTCGAGGAGTCGACCTTGCGGACCTCGACGGTGATCCCGGCCCCTCGCGCCTGCCCGGCGAACAGCTCGGCGGCGTCGACGGCGCCGGAGCCGATGCCGGTGGAGGTGACCAGCTCGATCCTGAGATCGGCGTGACCGGCCGCCTTCAGCAGGGACTTCGCCTGGTCGAGATCCTGATGGCGCTGCGGCAGCTCGGCCGCGTAGGCCGGGTCGAACGGCGCGTACAGGTCGTTGGCGATCCGGCCCTGGCCGTTGAGCGCCTGGGCGACCAGTTGCGGACGGTCGACGGCCAGGCGGAACGCCTGCCGTACCCGTACGTCGTTGAACGGCGCCGCGTCCACCCGCATGGTGAAGGGGGTCCACGAGCCGGTCTCGGAGATCAGGACCTGCGCGCCCGCCGCCTTCACCACGTCGATCTGTGACAGGGGCAGGTTGTCGATCGCCTCCACCTGGCCGCTGAGCAGCGCGTTGACCTTGGCGTTGTCGTCCGGGAAGTCGATGATGACGAGCCGGTCGGCGTAGGCCTTCTCCCCCCAGTAGTCGTCGAACCGCTTGAACGAGCTCTGCTCGCCGGGCTGGAAGGACTCGAAGGCGAACGGTCCGGTGCCGATCGGCTTGCGTACGTCGAAGCCGACCGGCACGATGCCGAGCGCGTACTGCGCGAGCTGGTCCTTGAGCAGGGCGTAGGGGTACTTCAGCCCGATCTGGACGGTCCGCGCATCGATCTTCTTGAGCTCGGCCGGATCGATCATCGCCAGGCCCGATGCCCCGGAGCCCGGATCCTTCGGGTCGATGATCCGTCTCAGGGAGAAAATGACGTCGTCGGCGTCCACGGTCTTGCCGTTGTGGAACCGGACGCCCTCTCGCAGACGGAGCGTCCAGACCTGCCCGTCCTTCGACGTCTCCAGGCTCTCGCCCACCAGCGGCTGGATCTCGTACGCCGGGCTGCGGGTGAACAGCGGCTCATAGAGGTTCAGCACCCGCGCCTGGTCGGGGTACGTGACGGGGTTGTGCGGATCCACCGAGTCCTTGGCGCTGCCCCCCGTGGCGCCCACACGCAGGACGCCGCCTCTCACGGGAGCGGTTGAGGCAGACGGTTGCCGGGTGGCTCCGGTGTTGTCGCCGCAGGCGGCGAGAAGTCCTCCGGATACAATTCCTGCGCTGAGCAGGGCACTGTTGCGGAGAATCTCCCGCCTTGTCTGGCCCTGATTCCGAGTGCTCATCACAACTTGGACCTCGCGATCATGTCCCGTTGCTCTTATCGTGCAATCAATGCTCGAATGGCGTGACAATAGATGCGCCATGCGAACAGGTCAAGAGTCCAGAATGTGAGGCCACGATGACGGACACCGGCCAGGAGCACGATGGAGCGCCGTCCGGCAGGGTGCAGTCGCTGGAGCGGGCGATCGCGCTGCTGAACGCCGTGGCGGACAGTTCGCCGCAAGGCGAGACCGTGGCGAACCTCGCCGCCCGGTGCGGCCTCAACCGCGCGACCGCGTGGCGGCTGCTCGCCACGATGGAGCGGCACTCGATGGTCGAGCGCGACCCGCACACCAGCCGGTACGCGATCGGGTTCGCCGTCGCCCGGCTGGCCACGGCGGCTGGCGTCGACGGCCTGGTCCGGCGCGCCCACGGCGTGGTGGAGCGCGTCTCCCGGCAGACCGGCGAGACCGCCAACCTCGCGGTCGCCCGCCCTCTCGGGCTGACCTACGTCGACGAGGTCACCCCGCCCGTCGTGCTCAGCGCCAAGTGGCTGGGCCGCCAGGTCCCGCTGCACGCCACCTCCACCGGCAAGGCGTTGCTGGCCTGGCTGCCGGCGGCCGACGTCGAGTCGCTGCTCGCGGGGCCGCTCACGGCGTACACCGACACGACGGTCACCGATCAGGTGCGGCTGCGCTCGGAGCTGGCGCTCACGAAGGAGCGTGGCTATGGCGTGTGCGTCGGTGAGATGGAGCCGAACCTGTACGGCGTGTCCGCCCCGGTGCTCGACGAGCACGAGCGCCCCGTCGCCGTGATCAGCATCTGGGGTCCGAAGGACCGGGTGCCGGAGGACCGGTTCGCCGCGCTCGGCGCTCTGGCGTGCGAGGCCGCCGCCGACATCGCGGAGGCGACGGCGAGGGCTTGACAGACCGGGTTCTCATTGCAGATTGTGAGATGGCCGTTCGTTATATGAGCGAAGGGACAAGCCAATGTCTCGCAAGGTCATCCTCACCTGTGCCGTGACGGGGTCCGGTCACACGCCGACGATGTCACCGCACCTGCCGTTCACCGTCGAGGACATCGTCGCCGACTCGGTGGCCGCCGTGGAGGCGGGCGCCTCGGTCATCCACCTGCACGCCCGCGATCCCAGAGACGGCCGGCCGACGCCCGATCCGGCGGTCTTCATGGAGTACCTGAAGCCCATCAAGGCGGCCACCGACGCCGTCGTGAGCATCACCACCGGCGGCGGCACCGGGATGACCGTCGAGCAGCGCCTTGAGGTCATCGAGGTGGCGCGGCCCGAGCTGTGCACGCTCAACCTGGGCACCATGAACTACGGCGGCTTCCCGATGATCGACAAGCACCGCGGCCAGTGGCGGTTCGACTGGGAGGAGCCCTACCTCGAAAGCACCCGCAGCGAGCCGTTCGTGAGCACGTACGCCGACATCGAGCACATGCTCCGCACGGTCGGCCCGGAGACCGGGGCCAGGTTCGAGTACGAGGCCTATGACGTGGGTCACCTCTACACGCTGGCCTACTATCTGGAGCTCGGCCTGGTGAAGCCGCCCATCTTCCTCCAGACGATCATGGGTGTGATGGGGGGCATCGGCGCCGACGTCGATCATCTCGTCCACATGAAGCGGACCGCCGACCGCCTGCTCGGCGACACGTACGAGTGGTCCGTGCTGGGCGGAGGGCGCCACCAGTTCAACATGGTCACGGTGGCGGCCGTCATGGGCGGGCACGTGCGGGTGGGCCTCGAAGACGGCCTCTACCTCGGCAAGGGACGGCTGGCGCCGTCCAACGCCGAGCAGGTGCGCAAGCTCCGCCGGATCCTGGAGGAGCTGTCCCTGGAAGTGGCGACCCCGGCGGAGACCCGCCAGATCCTCGACCTCAAGGGCCTGGACCAGGTGGCCTTCTGATGGGCTTCGCGGCTCCCGAGTCCGTGACCGTCGTCGCGGTCGTGGGCACCGGTGTCATCGGCGGCGGGTGGGCGGCCCACTTCCTGCGCATGGGGTATGACGTCGTCGCGTTCGACCCCGGCCCCCAGGCGGAGGAGCGGCTGACCGCCCTGGTCGACAACGCGTGGCCGACGCTGGAGCGGCTCGGCCTGGCCGCCGGCGCGAGCCGCGACCGCCTGCGCTTCACCGGGTCTCTGGATGAGGCCGTCTCCGGTGCCGGCTTCGTGCAGGAGTCGACGCCGGAGAACCTCGACGCGAAGGTCCGCGTCCTCGCCGACATCGACGCGGCGGCCCCGCCGGGGGTCGTCGTCGCGTCGAGCACGTCCGGCTTCGCCATGACCGACATGCAGTCCGGCTGCCGTACCCCTGACCGCTTCGTCGTCGGCCACCCGTTCAACCCGCCGTACCTGATCCCCCTCGTGGAGGTCGTCGGCGGCAAGGCGACCTCGGCCGCCGCGGTCGACTGGGCGGACCGGTTCTACCGGGTCGCGGGCAAGGTCTCGCTGAAGATGGACCGCGAACTGCCCGGCTTCATCGGCAACCGGCTGCAGGAGGCGCTGTGGCGCGAGGCTCTCCACATGGTCGCTGCGGGGGAGGCGACCGTGGACCAGCTCGACGCCTCCATCGCGTACGGGCCCGGACTCCGCTGGGCGCTGATGGGCCCCTGCCTCACCTTCCATCTCGCGGGCGGCCCCGGCGGCATGTCCCACATGCTCGACCATTTCGGGCCCGCGCTGCTGGAACCGTGGACCCGGCTCCAGGCGCCGCCGCTCACCCCGTCGCTGCGTGACCAGATGGTGTCGGGGTGCGCGGCCGAGGCCGCCGGCCGATCGATCGAGCAGCTCGAACGGGAGCGGGACGACTTCCTGGTCGACCTGCTGCTCCTCCTGGAACGCCACGCCGAGCGGTGGGGCCGTGCCTGACCTTCGGCAGGCGCCGTTCGCCGCCTACAGCACGCGGGTCCTGGCCGACTGGGTCGACTACAACGGCCACATGAACGACGCGTACTACGCGCTCGTGTGCGGCCGGGCGAGCGAGGCGCTCCTCGACGCGCTCGGCCTCGGCGCGAAGTACCAGGAATCAACCGGATGCACGACCTACACCGTCGAGTCGCACCTGCGCTACCTGAAGGAGGCCCGCGCCGGCGAGACGGTCCGCGTGCTGACGCTCCTCGTCGAAGCCGCTCCCAAGCGTCTGCGGATGCGCCACAGCCTGCGCAACGGCGGCGACGAGGAGATCGCCACGGGCGAATTCGTCTACCTGCACGTCAACCAGCTCAGCGGGCGCGTCGAACCGATGCCGCCGGACCGGCAGGAGCTCGTGACCGCCGTGTTCGCCACCCACGAACCGCTCTCTCGTCGGGCCGTGTAGTATTCAGACTATTTAGGTAGGAATAAGGGAATGCAAAGGGAAGGTGAGCATCCGTGTCCAGCTCCACGCCGTGGCCTAGCCTCGACTCCATGCCGACCGACATGGACGTTCACGCAGCCCTGCTCCCCGACCCTGACCGCGCGACGGTCGCGGTCCTGCCACCGATCGCGAGCGAGGGGCACTGGGCGGGCGGGCCCAGCGCGGTCGCGGCTGACGGGCTGATCTATCTCGCCTATCGGCTGCGGCGTCCGGTGGGACAGGGCCGCGGGTACGCGGTGGTGGTCGCCCGTTCGGTCGACGGTGAGCGGTTCGAGACCCTGACGACCATCACCCGCGAGGAGATGGCCGCCGAGTCCCTGGAACGGCCCGCCCTGGTGCGTACGGACGAAGGACGCTGGCGCCTCTACCTGAGCTGCGCCACCCCGGGCACCAAGCACTGGCGGGTGGAGGTGCTGGAGAGCGACGACCCCGCCGGGTTCGACCCGCGCTCACGCGACACCGTCCTGCCCGGCGACCCCAAGACCGGCGTGAAGGACCCGGTGATCGTACGGCGGGACGGGAAGTGGCATCTGTGGGCCTCCTGCCATCCGCTGGCCGACTCCGACGAGGCCGACCGGATGGTGACCGACTACGCCACCAGCGCCGACGGCCTGGAGTGGACGTGGCAGGGCACGGCGCTGAGCGGGCGGCCGGGGCTGTGGGACGGACGCGGCGTACGGATCAGCTCGGTGCGGTTCGACGGCGACCGGGTGCTGGCCTTCTACGACGGCCGGGCCAGCGCGGCCGAGAACTACGAGGAGCGCACCGGGGTCGCCGAGGGCCCCGACCCCGGCGAGCTGACCCCGCTGGGGACCACCCCGGCTGCCATGTCGCCGCACCAGGGCGGCGGGCTGCGCTACCTCGACATCGTCGACCTGCCGGACGGCCGGATCCGGCTCTACTACGAGTACACCCGCGCCGACGGGGCCCACGAACTGCGCACCGAACTGCGCTGATCAGGGCTCGGCTGGTCGGGGCGGGCTGAGCTGATCAGGGCTGGGGCGCTCAGGGCTCGGCTGCTCAAGGCGGGCCGGGCGGCCGTTTCTGGACTGCCGCTGGCCGGGCGGCCGCGCGCCGACCAGGCCGCCCGAACGCTCCCGGGGCCTGAGCCAGTCACCGAAGTCCTCGCCGGTGACCCGCTGCAGGAGCTTGATGTCTTCGGTGAAGTACGGGATGAGCTGGCTCCGCTGCTCCCAGGTCAGGGGGCGGCGAGGGGCGGCCCGCCGCTGGAGCAGCTGCTCGACGGGATCGGCCAGGGCCCCGGGCAGGAGCCGCCGGGCCGTGGACAGCAGCGCGTGCCGCGGACTGGCGTCGGGATGAGCCGTGACGTTCTCCCTCGGCGTCTCGGTCAGCAGCCCCTGCTCCACCCCGAGGAACCCGCAGATCCGGTCGAGCGTGTCGGCCGGCCGGTCGACGAGGTCCCGGTAGCGGAAGACCAGCACCTGCTCGCGCGGGAACAGCTCGTACAGGTCGGCGAGCTGCTCGCCGTACCGGCCGAGTGCCACGTAGTGCCAGAAGTGCGCCCATCCGGCGGCGATCCGCCGGCCCTCCTCCTCGCAGGCGCGCACCACGTCGCCGATCGGTTCGAGCCCGGCCGACCACAGGTGGGTCCAGTTGGAGTGAGCGCGTTCGACCGGGTCCCGCACGATCACGATGAGCCTGGCGTCCGGGATGGCCGCCTTGATGCGGCGTTGCGCGTCGCGGTCGTACAGGTAGAAGGGTGTGCACTCGCCGGTCAGCGTGCCCGCGGGCGCCGGAGCGAACAGCGCCTCGTAGTCCGCGCGGCGCCAGACATGCTCGCGGTACGTCTTCAGGTCGCCCGGCCCGCCCCTGGTGGGCGGCGGGCCGTCGGTGAGGAAGTACTTGGGCTCCTTCACCTGGGGCAGAAAGAGCTGTGGATGCCGCTGGAGCGCGGCGTGCAGGGCTGTCGTTCCCGCCTTGGGGACGCCTACGACCAGGAAGTTCGGCATGTGCACGGTCATCCCTCCAAATCCCTACTCCTAACTTCTAATTTCCTACCAATTATGTAGGACGTTACAAGTAGGCGTTTGGCCAGGGCATGCTCACCGTGTACGGACGCACGGATCGGCAGCCGCGACGCCAGGTGGCGCGGCTGCCGATCAGGTCAGGTCAGGGGGTGACGATGGCGAGTTGGTCGACGGCATCCTCGGTGACCCAGAGGTTGTCGTCGGATCCGACGGTGATCTGCATGGGGCCGGAGTAGCTGGTCGGGAGGCCGTATTCGCTGATGGTGCCGGTTGTGGTGACATTGGCGACGTTGTTGCTGCTCTGTTCGACGAACCACACGTTGTCGTCCGGGCCGAGAGTCAATCCCCAGGGGAAGCTGTTGGGATCGGAGAGGGAGTAGTCGGTGAAGCTGCCGCCGGTGGTGGCCTTGCCGACCCTTCCTTGGGCGTCGGTGTACCACAGGTTGCCGTCGGACCCGGTGGTGATTCCTATGGGCAACGCGCCGCTGGGAGCGGCGTACTCGGTGACCGTTCCGCCGGTGGTGATCTTCGCGAGGCTGCCGAGGAGTGGCTCGGTGAACCACACGTTGTCGTCAGGGCCGGTGGTGATGAACATGGGGTAGGCGCCGCTGGTCGGCAGGCCGTACTCGGTGATCGTCCCGGACGTGGTGATCTTTCCGACCTGGTCGACGTTGGTCTCGGTGAACCACAGGTTGTCATCCGGGCCGACGGTGATGCCCCATGGATAGGCGCCGCTGGTCGGCAGGCTGTATTCGGTGATCGTCCCGGAGGTGGTGATGCGCCCGATCTTGTTGCCGGTCGCTTCGGTGAACCACAGGGCGCCGTCAGGGCCGGTGGTGATATGACCGGGCTGAGAGTCCGCGTTGGGCAGGCTGTATTCGGTGTACACGCCGCCCGTGGTGACTTTCCCGATCTTGTTGCCGTAGTTCTCGGTGAACCACAGGTTGTCGTCCGGCCCGGAGGTGATTCCGACAGGGACCGCCCCGTAGGTCGGTACGGCGCTCTCGTTGATCGTCGGCGTGCGCAGGGAGTCGGCTACGCGCATCGGGCCGTTTCCGCGCGGATTGGGGGGCGGGAAGGTGCATCGGATGTGCTTGTGGCGCGGCTGCTGCTTGAGCTTGAGGCAGAGCTTGACCCAGGGGCGTGGGGGCGCGGGGGGCTGGGGTGGCTTGGCGGCGGATGCGGCGGCCGGTATGTGGGCCGCCAGGAGCAGGGCCATGACGGCGAGTGGATATCCGAGGATTCTGGAGCGTCGACGCATGACATTCCCTTTCGGGTAGAACGGAAATAAATCGGACGGACGAGCAGAGGGACCCGGGAGGATTTTGCCGCTGTGATGTCCGGAATGCTCGAATATCCGCTGCGAATGCCGCCGAATACTCGATACACCGGACATTCCGGCCCTCCGGTCCGGCTCAGCCGTCCCAATATCTCCCGGCGCCACCATTCCTTCTCGGCTGACTTCGTTTGTGGCCGGTCATGAGTCCGCCAATTCACCGGCCGGGTTGCCAAAACAGCAGGCGGCCGGGTCAGTGGGGAATGACGGGAAGCGGGTGATCAGGTGACCGTATGGGTGATGACGCCGGTGTAGTGGCCCAAGACGGCCGCGATCGGGACGCTGATCACAAGCTTCGGCTGCCAGCTGGTGCTGGTGGCGAGCGGCGACTTGGTCCCCCTGAACGCGGTCACCGGCGAGGACAGCGGAACCTTGTCCGCCGCGGTGAGCTGCCCCGGGAAGCGGGAGCCACCGCCCGATTGGCCGGTGGCCGGGCCGGACCAGTACGAGATGTTGCCTTTGGTGATCGTCTCGCCTGCGCTCCCGCCGCCGGTGGTGAAGTTGGTGGACGTCACCGTCGTTGTCCAGGTCATGGACCCGTTACGGCCATCGTCCACGGTGATCGTGCCCAGGGTGGCGCTGAGCGTGTTGCCCTGACTGCCGTTTCCCAGGTTGCTCGAGGCAGGCACGGTGATCGTGAGGGTATTGGCGTGCAAGGCGAACGTGGAGTTCGTCGCGGCACCGATGGCACCGGCGGCGGCCGCGGGGGCCGCGGGAGCGCCGAGCCCGAGGCTTACGACGATCGACGCCATCAGCGAGGCGAATGTCCGCACGTATCTCCTCGATTCCGATGAACCTGCATGAACTGGACTGCCCGATTCGACAAGCGAAAAGTCGTCGGCAGTCTAAACGGCGGATGGCGGGCCGCGTTCATAGGGCAATCCTCGTGGCCGGTAAATTCGCTGCCAATACTTATGCAGCATTTTGGCGGACAGCTCATAGATCGGGGGCTGCGACCAGGTCAATCACGGTATTCGAAGGCTTGGCGTTTTTTGGTGGGGCGATTGACCTTATCGGCAGAGGAGTCGCTTTCGCTCCATGTTAATGTCCCCACATCCTGGGTCCGGAGCGGGCCGGGGTTTTCGATGTCTGCGAATTCAAGGGGAATTCACCAGCATGAAAACGCTTTTGAGGACCAGCCTGGTGGGATTGGCGGGGGTAATGACCCTGGGGGCGCTGACCGGGATGCCGGCCGAAGCCGGCACCTGTGCCAACAACACGGCGTGCAACACCACGACCACCTTCGACGTGACCGTGGGTGCGCTGGAGATCACCGTGCCCAACAGCACGGTCGACCTGACCAACGACGCGGCGCCGGGCGGCTACGCCTCCGGGCAACTGGGGGCGGTCACCGTCAACGACGCGCGCGCCTCGGCCACGCCCACCTGGACGACGTCCGTGACCTCGTCGTCCTTCACCACCGGCGGCGGTGACGACCCCGGGGAGACCATCACCAACGCCAGCGTGTCCTACTGCTCGGGGACCGCCACCGCCACGAGCGGCAACGGCACCTTCACCGCCGGCCAGACCGGCTGTGCCGCGCCACCTCCGGCGACGGGACAGGCCTTGAGCGCCTCGCGCACCGCCTACAGCCATTCGGGTGGCACCGGCAGCAACTCGGCAACGTGGAATCCGCTGATCACCATCGCAACCGCCCTGAGCAACGTGGGAGGCCAGTACACCGGCACGATCACGCACACGGTGACCTGACCACGGTGGCTCTGCGTACCATGCTGCTCTCCTCGCGGCTGCTCTCCTCGCGGCTGCTCTCCTCGCGGCTGCTCTCCTCGCGGCTGCTCTCCTCGATCGGAGCGCTGACGCTGCTGCTCAGCGCGATCAGCGCCCCCGCTCTCGCACAAGGCGGATCGGGCGATCCGGACCCGTCCCGCGGCGTCATCGGCATCAAGCTGCTGGAAGCCTCCGCCAACCGCCGCGACGACCCCCGCGCCTACCTGTACATCGTCGACCACATCAACCCCGGCACCAAGATCTCCCGGCGCTTCGAGATCGAGAACACCTCCGGCAGTCCCCAGCACATCTCGGTCTATCCCGGTGCGGCGGAGATCCGCGATCACAAGTTCCTGCCGATGCCGGAGCGCGACGCCAACGAGCTGAGCTCGTGGGTGTCCATCAACCGCACCGAGCTGGTCGTACCGCCGCACAGCCACATCCCGCTCAAGGCCACGATCACCATCCCCCAGTCCGCCACCAAGGGGGAACGGTACGGCGCCATCTTCGCCGAGGCGACCTCCCCATCCGCGTCCGGCTCCGCCCGCAGCGTCCAGATGGTCAACCGGGTCGGGATCAGGATCTATCTCGACGTCGGCCCCGGCGGTGATCCGCCATCGGACTTCCGCATCGACCGGCTGACCCCCGGCCGCACCGCCGACGGCATGCCCGTGGTCCAGGCCACGGTGCACAACACCGGTCAGCGCGCCCTGGACATCAGCGGGAAGATGCGGCTGAGCGAGGGGCCCGGCGGACTAGGCGCCGGACCGTTCCCAGCCCAGCTGGGCACCACGCTGGCGGTCAACGCGAGTGCGCCGGTCGCCGTCGTGCTCGACGAACGGCTGCCCGACGGCCCGTGGAAGGTCGAACTCCTGCTGGAAAGCGGCCGGATCCACCACACCGTCACCGCGACGCTGCTCTTCCCCGGCAAGCCCGCCAGCTGGGGCATCCCGGCGCTGATCGACTCGCCCTGGCCGTGGGTCCTCATCATCGGCCTCGCCGCGGCGGCCGTGACCACTCTGGTCCTCGCCCTGCGCTTCTCCCTGCGCCGTCGAAGCCGCCTGTCCAGGTAGCCCCGGGAGGCCGCTGGCTAGACGGTGCCGCGCAGCGGGAGTCCCGCCTTGCGGTAGATGTCGTCGATGATCGTCATGTTGGCGACGGAGTCGGCCGGTGGGGTCAGCGGCGGGGTGCCCTGGCCTACCGCTGCCGCGAAGGCGCGGAGCTGGCAGGTGTACGTCGGGTCGCCCGCGACGCGCTCACGGCGCCGCACGCCGTCGACGGTCACGGTCATTCGGTGGAAGAACTGCGGGGCGGCGAAGTTGGTGATGTGCAGCGACCCGCGTTCGCCTTCGACCCGCGCGGCGATCTTGAGCAACTGTCCCGACCACATGGAGGCGTGCAGCCGCCCGGTCGCACCGCTGGGGAAGCGCAGGTCGGCGGCCATCGCCCGATCGACCCCCGGAGACTGGACGAGCGCCGCCGCGGCCACGACCGAGGGCTCGCCCGGCCCGAGCGTCCGCAGGCAGTGCACCGCGTAGCAGCCTGCGTCCATGAGCGCGCCCCCGCCGAGCTTCAGCGAGTAGCGGATGTCGGAGAACCTGGGCAGCGGAAAGCACATCCAGGTCTCGACATGCCGGATCTCGCCGAGTTGGCTGCCGACGATCTCCAGAGCCCGTTCCATCAGCGGGTGGTAGCGGTAGTGGAACGCCTCCATGACCACCACGCCGGAGCTCGCCGCGGCGTCCGCGACGGACCGCGCCTCGGCGGCGTTGGAGGTGAACGGCTTCTCGCAGAGCACGTGCTTGCCCGCCTCGATCGCCTTAAGGGTCCACTCGGCGTGCAGCGCGTTCGGCAGCGGGTTGTAGACGGCGGTCAGCGAGGGGTCGGCGACCAGTTCCTCGTAGGAGTCGTGGACGTGCGGGATGCCGTGCTTGGCGGCGAACCCCGCGGCCCGCGACCGGTCCCGGGCGGCGACCGCGGCCACCTCCACCTCGGGTACGGCACGGGCCGGCTTGATGAGCGCGGTAGGGGTGATCCGAGCTGCGCCGAGCGTCCCGATTCGCATGAGCGCATGATGCCAGATCCCCTTCCGGCGTGTCGCTTTGCCGGAGCTTGGCAGCCGATCTGTTGGAGTGGAAGGAGAGCCGACCACGCGTACCGGGGCTCGAATCGCGTGTTCCGGAAAGGAGGGGCGTGGAAAGGATCATCTCGGCCGCGTCGCGACTGTTCGCGGCCCTCGGGTACGACGCGACAACGATGGTCCAGATCGCTGAGGCCGCCGACCTGGACATCGACACCGTCATGGAACTCGCGGGTTCCAAACGGGAGCTGTATCTGGCGGTGATGGGGCGCGGTTACACGGAACAGAAGGCGCTCTTGGAGGGTGCGCTCTCTCGTATCGACGAGTCGGGAGCGCCGCAGGCGGCGGCGAGCGTCCACGCGCTCATCGATGAATACCTGGACTTCTGCCTGAGCAACCCCGACATCTCCGCTCTGCTGATGCACCGATGGCTGGGCGACGCCGCCGATCTGCGCGACCTGGAGCAGATCTACAACGAGCCGCTGGTCAACAGTGTTTTCACCGTATTCAAAAGAATCGCCGAGGCGGGCCTGATCGATTCTGACTCCGATGTGGAACTCTGCGTGCGAACGATCGCCTGGACCACCATCATTTTCGTGCGCTACGCCACGATGCCCTCACCCCCCGGCGGTTTCTCGGAGGGTGAAAGGACTGTGGCGCGCTTCCGCGTCCACCTGCACCGGCTCACCGCCCGAATGCTCGGCCTGGCACCGATGAGCCCCGCGGAGACATCTCCCTGACTTCCCGGTCGGCCACGGATCTCGCTCAGCCGTCGGACGGCGCGCGGGCTTGTTGCGGGCGGCCGATGCGGCGGCGTTCGAGGCGGTCGCGGTCGGGCCAGTGCACGTCCGTGGCCCAGCCCAGCCGTTCGAACAGGCGGATCAGGCCGGCCGAAGGGTCGATCTGGCCGCGCTCCATGCCGTGGCGGGCGGAGGTGGGCTCGCTGTGGTGGCCGTTGTGCCAGCTCTCACCGAACGACAGCAGGGCCAGCGGCCACAGGTTCGTCGAACGGTCGTGGCGGCGGGTCTTGAACGGTCTGCTACCGATCACATGGCAGAGCGAATTGACGCTCCAGGTGACGTGCTGCAGCAGGGCGACGCGGACCAGCCCGGCCCAGAGGAAGGCGGTCAGCGCGCCGTACAGGGTTCCGCTGATCGCCCAGCCGGCCAGGAACGGCAGCGCCAGCGACAGCGCGCACAGCGCGGGAAAGGCCCGCGCCACCCTGACCATCACCGGGTCGTCCAGCAGGTCGGGCGCGTACCGGGCGGCGGGCGTCTCATCGTTGGTGAACATCCAGCCGAGATGGGAGTGGGCAAGCCCCCGCAGCTGCCCACGCAGGCTGGTGCCGTACCGGTAAGGGGAGTGTGGATCGCCCGGCCGGTCGGTGTAGGCGTGATGGCGGCGATGGACCGCCACCCAGTCGATGATGTTGCCCTGGAAGCTCATCGAACCGGTGATCCCCAGGAGCACCCGCAGCCACGGCCGGGCGGTGAAGGACCCATGGGTGTGCAGCCGGTGGAACCCGACCGTCACCCCGAGCCCGGTCACCACGTAGAAGACCGCGGCCAGCAGCAGATCGGTGAGCGCGAATCCGTTGCCCCAGACCAGGAGAATCGCGATACCGAGCGCGATGAACGGCACAACCACGATCGTCGCGGTCAGCCCTATCTGGACCCGGCCGGCCTGGGCATGCTGGTCCGCGCCGGGGAATGGTGATTCGCCGTCGTATTCCGGCCGGTGTCTCACCGGTTGTTGGGAAATAGTCATGAATCTCGTCTCTTCTCGCTCATACGGTCCGTCCGTGCACGTAGCACCATCGCCAGGTCTCGCCCGGCTCCAGCGAGGTGAACACCGGGTGGTCGGTCTCCTGGTAGTGCGCCTTGGCGTGGCCACCTGGCGAGTCGTCGGAGCAGGCCACCCATCCACAGGTCAGGCAGGCCAGCAGGCTCATCCAGGGCCAGCCGCGGATCAAACATTCGGTACATTCGGGCAACCCCTGCTCCGCGACCAGGACGTCGGCGTGGTCACAGCGCGGCGCCTGCCCATTCGGGGTGGCACGTGCGGTCACTACCAGGTCTTCAGCGCCCAAGGTCATCACGGCCTCCTCACGGTGAGAATGACGCGAGATGCGTCGGCTGATCACGTATCAGTCAACGCGCTCGGCGAGCCGACGGAAACGTCCAATGCGAGCAAGCCCTATCACCGGCCGCGATAACGACTCCGGCCGGTGGTCGGCTGCCGTGATGAGCCTTGCCCGGTCGCGCCTTCCGCCATGGTGTCGAGAGGGCCCAAATGACCGCGCTTTGGCCGGTCTATTCGCTGACAGCGCAGCAGTCAGCCACGCGGAAACCGCCAGTTTCCGCGCATCATAGTGCGGGGGTTTTGTCGGGAGGCATGGGAGATCGCCCCGCGCGGGCAGGCCACGCGGAGCGACTGTTGTGCGCTGGTCGTGATGGCTGGGGCTAGCTCATGTGGCCGTGGTCGTGGTCGTGGTCCCAGCTCTTGCACCAGTCACGTTCCCAGTGACCGTGCCGCCAGCAGAACTTGCACCACTTGTGGTGCCACCAGCGCCACTCGCACTTCTTGTCCATGCTCTGCGGCATGGCGGTGACGTGCTGGGAGCTGGGCGGACATACGCTCGCGGCGCTGGCGGGCTGCGTTGTGGCCGTTCCGGTGACGATGAGGGTGGATGCCGCCAAGGAGGCGGTGAGAAGCAGACGCTTGAGCATCAGAGATCACTCCCTGAAACGGATTCGGATGAGAGCGCCGGTTTCGGGGTCCCCGGGATACGCCGATACGGCTGAACATATCCCACGATAATCCCGCCGACCGGCCCGGTCTCCCGACGATAGGCAAAACCTCATTTCACATCATGTCAACACATAATCCGAATACATCGGATATGTCGTGCAATGCGGCCTTGTACGAGGAGAGTGGCCTCAGGATGTCGGGCCGGGAATTTATCGTCGCCACCGGAGAGGCGAGCGGGACTTCCCCCGGCTTTCCAATGAAATGCCAGGAATGTGGTAAATAACGGAAAAAGTAACCGACGGCGCCGCCGCGACGCGGTCTGCTCGCCACGCCGGACCCTGATCGAGGAGTACGCGTGGCGCACGGTGACCTCGGCGAGCCGGCTGCTGGACGTGCTGCCGCTGTTCCGTTCGGATCCCCGTGTCCAGGTGCTGTTCACCGTCGCGGCGGGTTCGGCGTTCGACGACGGGGTCGGCGACTACCTGCGCGACGTCGAGGCGCGCGTCGTCTCCTGGGCGCAGGCCGTGGACACGAAACACGCCACGCCGGTCCTTCGGCATGAAGACCAAATGCGCATGAAGGTCATATACGACGCTACGGCCCCGTCTGACATCGGGGTTCGATTCCCATCGCGGTGACATACGCCAAACGATAGTGTGTTCGATGTGAGACTGGTGGTGCGGGTGAAACTCCTGCCGACGCCCGAGCAGGCGGTGGCGCTGGACGCGACCCTGCGCGCGGCCAATCAGGCCGCCAACGAGGTGTCCCGGCTGGCGTTCGAACGCAAGATCTTCCGCAGCCGCGACCTGCGGAACATCACCTACGGCCACGTTCGCTCGCAGTTCGGCCTGCCCGCCCAGAGCGCCCAGCACGCGATCAAGAAAGTCGCCGACGCCTACACCACGCTGCGCTCCAACCTGCGTCACGGCAACTACGGCCCGCCCGGTTCGCCCCGCCGCGCCAAGATCGAGGCTAAACCGATCGTCTTCCGGCCTCGGGCCGCTCAGCCCTACGACGACCGCTGCCTGTCGTGGAACCACGACGCCCGCACGGTGTCGATCGGAACCCTCACTGGGCGGATCAAGGACCTGGCCTTCACCGGGTCGCCCGACCAGCTCGCCCGGCTGCGAGAGCATCGCCGCGGCGAGTCCGATCTGCTGTTCCGCGACGGCCTGTGGTTCTTGAGCGCCACCATCGAGGTGCCCGACCGGCCGCTGGCCGAACCCACCGCATTCCTCGGCGTCGATCTCGGGATCGCCAACATCGCCACCACCAGTGACGGGGTCCACCACAGCGGCAAGGGCCTCAACGCGGTCCGCCACCGCCACCGCGAGCTGCGCCGCCGCCTGCAGGCCAAACAGACCAAGAGCGCCAAACGACTGCTCAAACGCCGCCGCCGCAAAGAGGCGCGGTTCGCCGCCAACACCAACCACACCATCGCCAAGCAGATCGTGACCGAGGCGATACGCACCGGCCGCGGGATCGCCCTGGAAGACCTGGGCGGGATCCGTGACCGGGTACGGCTCCGCAAGCCCCAGCGGGTCACGCTGCACTCATGGAGCTTCCACCAACTGGGAAGCTTCATCACCTACAAGGCGATCCGCGCCGGGCTCGCCGTGATCCACGTGGAAGCGGCCTACACCTCACAAGGATGTTCACGCTGCGGGCACGTGGACAAACACAACCGGCCCAACCAGGAAACCTTCCTCTGCACGTCGTGCGGCTTCGCTGAGCACGCCGACGTCAACGCGGCCCGCAACATCGCCGCACGTGGCGTTGCGGGCTGGGCAGTGAGTCACGCTGCCGACGACGCGGCCTGAACCATCGAACCCATCGACGGCGAGGAGCCGCGAGCTCAGTCGTTCACTGTTCACGGCCGAGAAGCTGACTAGTGTTCCCGCCGGGCTCTAGTCTGGGAGAACGTCCTTGACGAAAAGAGGCGCGATGGATCCGAGCGTCATTCCCGCACTCACGGCGGTCGTCTCCGCGATAGTCGGTGGCGCCGCGGGCGAAGTCGGCAAGAATGCCTGGACCTCTTTGACAGGCCTCGTACGCCGCCGTTTCGGTGACGACGCCGTGGCCGCCATCGAAACGGCGCAGACTCCAGAACAGACCGCCCAAAGCCTGGTCGAGCGCGCTCAGGCGGATCCCGAATTCGCCGAGACGCTGACATCATGGACGGCGGAGACGGCCCGCCTCGTCCAGATCAAACACGACGTGACCAACACGATCAGCGGCGACGCCCGCATCACCGGCCCGGTGCTCCAAGCCGGTGACGTCTACGGCTCGATCAATTTCGGGAAATCCGGCTGACCTCGGGCAATTTTCGGTCCGACAAGTCATCCCATTTTGGCCATAATTGGCGATATTTGACGCACGATTTGTACGAGTATTTCGTTTCCTGTCCATAGACCAGCCGTCCACACGCGGATACGTTGCACATACCATTCCCAGGCCCTTTGGGAGGACTCTCACATGTGCGGAATCGCCGGATGGGTGGACTTCGAGCGCGACCTGACCCATGAACGCGCCACAGGCCAGGCCATGACCGAGACGATGTGCTGCCGCGGCCCGGACGATGAGGGACTGTGGCAGTCGCCGCACGCCATACTCGGCAACCGGCGGCTCGCGGTCATCGACGTCGAGGGCGGCCACATGCCCATGACGGCCGAGGGCCCGGTCGTCATCACCTACAGCGGAGAGGTCTACAACTTCGTCGAGCTCCGGGCCGAGCTGGCGGCCAAGGGGCACCGCTTCCGCACCAGGAGCGACACCGAGGTCGTGCTCCACGGTTACCTCGAATGGGGTGAGGGCGTCGCCGACCGGCTCAACGGCATGTACGCCTTCGCCATCTGGGACGACCGCAGCCAGGAGCTCCTGCTGGTGCGCGACCGCATGGGCATCAAGCCGCTGTATTACTACCCGCTGCGCGACGGCGTGCTGTTCGGCTCCGAGCCGAAGGCGATCCTCGCCAACCCGCTGGCCGAGCCGGTGGTGGACGCCGACGGCCTGCGCGAGCTGCTCAGCATGGGCACGAGCCCGGAACAGGCCATCTTCAAGGGCATGCGTGAGCTGCGCCCCGGCCACCTGCTGCGGGTACGCCGGGAGGGACACTCCCTGCGCCGCTACTGGGCGCTGGAGCCACGCGAGCACACCGACGACCTCGACGTCACGGTCGGCACGATCCGCGCCCTGCTCGAAGACATCGTGGGCCGCCAGCTCGTCTCGGACGTGCCCCTGTGCAGCCTGCTGTCGGGCGGGCTGGACTCCAGCACCATCACCGCGCTGGCCAGGAAACGCGGGCAGATCCGGTCGTTCGCGGTGGACTTCGCCGGCTACGCGGAGAACTTCCAGCCCGACGAGCTGCGCGGTGACCCGGACGCGCCGTTCGTGAAGGAGCTCGCGGAGTACGTCGGCTCCGACCACACCGACATCACGCTCGACACCGCGGAGCTGACCGACCCGCGCCTGCGGTCGGCGGTGGTGCGCGCCTGGGACATGCCCCAATTCCTCGGCGACATGAACAGCTCCCTGTACATGCTGTTCAGGGCGATCCGCGAGCACTCCACGGTGGCCCTGTCCGGCGAGTCGGCCGACGAGCTGTTCGGCGGATACGCCTGGTTCCACCTGCCGCAGGCGGTCGAGGCCGACACCTTCCCCTGGCTCGCGATGGTCATGCGCGACCACAACCCGGGCGATCTGCTCGACCAGGGGCTGTTCGAGCGGCTCGACATGCCGTCCTTCGTCGCCGACAGTTACCGGACCGCGCTGGCCGAGGTGCCGTACCTGCCCGGCCAGAACGGCCACGAGCGGCGGATGCGGGAGGTCTGCTACCTGCACCTGACCCGGTTCCTGCCGGTGCTGCTGGACCGCAAGGACCGGCTGAGCATGGCCGTCGGCCTGGAGGTCCGCGTGCCGTTCTGCGACCACCGGCTGGTCGAGTACGTCTTCAACACGCCATGGGCGATGAAGAATTTCGACGGCAGGGAGAAGAGCCTGCTCCGTGCCGCCGTCGCCGACCTGGTGCCCGAGTCGATCCTGCGGCGGGTCAAGAGCCCCTATCCGGCGACCCAGGACGTCGCCTACGAGCAGGGGCTCCGCGACACGCTGCGTGACCTCGCCCGCGCCGGGAAGGCACCGGTCCTGGAGTTGCTCGACGCGGCGGCCGTCAGGGACATCACCGCGGTCCCGGTCGGCAAGACGACCACGACGATGTCGCGGTTCAGCCTGGAGCTGGCCCTGGACCTGAACGTCTGGCTCGAGTCCTACGGCGTCCGCCTGGAGCTGTAGGGGCCCGGCAGAAGGAGGCGGCCGATCGTGATCGTGTACAACCCCAACGACCCTGTGTTACGCACCGATCCGTACCCCACGTACCAGCGGCTACGGGAGGAAGCCCCGCTCTACCACCACGAATCGGCCCCCCACTTCTGGGCGCTGTCCCGCCACCGGGACGTCGAGTCGGCCTGGCGGGACTTCGAGCTCTACTCCAGCGACCACGGCGCGGTGATCGAGCAATGGGGCCCCGACGCGCGGAACACCATGTCGTTCCTGGCGATGGACCCGCCCGACCACAGCCGGATCCGCGCGCTGATCGCCCGCGGGTTCACCCCCGCACGGGTCGAACGGCTCCGGCCGCGCATCGCCGAGCTCACCCGGGGCTACCTGGAGCCGGGGCTGGACAAGGAGGCGTTCGACTTCGTCGCGGACTTCGCGAGCATGATCCCGGTCGACGTCATCTCGGAGCTCATCGGCGTTCCGGAAGCGGACCGGCCCCTGCTGCAGCGCCTGTCAGAGGCGATCATGGAGCGCGAGGACATCGACGGCCGCCTGACCGACAGACTGCGCGACGCGGTGACACAACTGGCCGGTTACTACCACGAACTTGTCGAAGAGCGGCGGCGCCGGCCCCGTGAGGACCTCGCCACGGCCCTGCTCGAAGCGGAGATCGACGGGGATCGGCTCGATCGCGGTGACGTGGTGGCGACGCTCATGCTGCTGGGGACCGCGGGGAACGAGACGACGATCAAGCTGCTGGGCACCGCCTGGCGCCTGGCCTGGCAGTACCCGGACCAGCGCGAGCGCGCGTTCGCCGACGTCGACGCGTGGGTGGAGGAGAGCCTGCGGTTCGAGGGGCCCTCCCAGTACACCGCCCGGCGGGTGACGCGCGACGTGCGGCTATACGACGAGACGGTCCCCGCCGACTCCATGATGCTGCTGCTCATGGGCGCCGCGAACCGGGACGAACGGGTCTTCCCTGACGCTGAGCGCTTCCAGATCGGCCGGGACACCTCCGAGACGCTGGCGTTCGGCGTAGGCCGGCACTTCTGCGTGGGCGCCGCCCTGGCCCGCCTGGAGGCCCGGGTCGTGCTGCGCGAGGTGTCCGCGGTGGTGCGGCCCGACTACGAAGTGCACCTGGAGCACGCGGTGCTGGCCCGTAGTTCGAGCGTGCGCGGATACACCCGGCTGCCGACGACGATCACACCACGCTAGCGGCCCAGCCGTACGGTGATCGTCTTGGAGCTGCCGCCCCGGTCCGACAGCCGTCCCCACTTGAGCGTGAGCTTCGCGCCGGTCGTGGCACCGGCCAGGAGCGGATGGCCACGGAGCACCCGGGTCACCGGCCGGTCCCAGGTCACGGTCAGCTCGCTCAGGTCGCGCCGGGGATCCGACACGGTCACCGTGGCCGTGCCGTCGTCGCGCTCCCTGACGAGCACCGCGCAGGGAGCGGACGCGGTCAGGCCGCCGACGACTCCGGCGTTCCAGAAGTTGACGGCGGTCAGGCCGAGCGACGGCACCTGGACCCCCTGCTGCCGTGCGGTGTTGACGAGCACCCGCAGCCAGGCCGGGTCCGTGGCGCGGGCCCGGGTCCGGGCCGGGGTCGCGCCCGGAAGGAGCGAGTAGACGTAACCGGCCGCGTCCGGGTCGACCCCGTGGTCGAGCCAGAGGGTCACATAATTCCGGGTCACCGAGCCGGCCGTGCGGCTCTCGCGCGAGGTGTGCAGGAGGCCGTGGAAGACGTAGCCGCCGTGGCCCGCCAGATGCGCCCAGCCCGCCTTCTGATCGAGTGTGAGCAGCGCGCCCGTCCTGCGGTTGTCCACGATGGTCTCCACCGGTACGCCGTCCCGCCCGGTGATCCCGGCACCCAGGCAGACCACGGCGTCGTCCAGGAAGAACCACGACTTGAACGCCTCCATCGTGCTCTCGAAGCCGTTCAGGTGCTGGCCAACCGCCGCGTACGTGCCGTCCGTGGCCCCGCCCACCCAGCGGCCCGGCGGGCAGGTGGCACCCCATCCCTCGCCGGCGCCGTCGGCCAGCCGCTTGGTGGAGACGGTCGTGCCCGGCAGCCGGTACGGGTCGACGGTCGGCCAGAACGAGTCGGAGTACTGGTCGCCGTGGCCCTTGGCCCACCAGTAGAGCATTCCGGAGCCGGTGTGCCAGCCGCGCGTGTTCTCACCGTTGCCGTGCTCGTAGTGGCCGATCCGGGAGGAGGCCATGCTGAGGCCCGCGCACCAGCCCGGCCCGCGATGGACCGCGCGGGCGCTCATGGGCAGCAGCCGGTGCCCGGCCGGTTCCGGCGAGGCGGGGATCGCGTCGTCGTCCAGGACGGCGGCGAGGCGGGCGTGGAACCCGAGGTCGGCCTCGTCGAGCATGGGCTTGACCGTGTCACGCACCGCCCAGCCCTTGACCAGACCCTGCCAGCGGGTCCGCGCCGCGGCGGGCGCCGCGTCACCCAGCAGCAGGATCGCCGAGGCGATCATCCTTCCCCTCCTGTGGTCACCGTACGGATCCCGGCCGATCCCGCGCCCGCTGACGAGGTCCATGCAGAAGCCGTCGTGGACGAACGGCACGAACGACCGCTCGACCATGTCGAAGATGTTCGGGGCGGTGATCTCCCACGGCGTGCCACGCAGCACCGCGAACAGCGTCGCGAGGCCGGACAGCATCACGGCTCCGTACCCGCCCTGGTAGGGGACGGACGTGTGCTGGATGAACGAGCCGTCCCGGTAGAAGCCATCGCCTTCGGTGACGTACGGGAAGACCGGGGACAGCGCCGAGACGGCCAGCGCGGCCTTGTCCGGGTCGGCTCTGAGGATGGCGCGCAGCAGCGTCACCGTGCACAGGTCCACCCGGTTGGCTCCGGTGCTGTTGCCGCTGTAGTCCGCCAGGCGCCATTCGGGGACGAAGTGGTCCACGGCCTCGCTCAGTGCCCTGCTCTGCCGGTCCGTCAGGTGCGGGCCGATCAGCAGAGCCACGTCGAGGAGCCGCTTCGGAACGCCGATCTGCCAGGGCCACCAGTTGCCGGCCGGGCGGGCGCCGGCCGCGTACACCTGCCGCCGGTAGTGGTCGAGGCCGGTGGCGACGGTCGTTCCCAGGCTCGCGTCGCCGGTCAGGCCGGTCCCGGGCAGGGCGTACGCGCGGGCCATGGCCTGCAGCCGCACCGTGGTCTCGGCGAAGGACGGGAACACCAGGCCGGGCCAGAGCGACGTGCCGGCCGGCGCCATGGTGTCCCGGTAGCCGGCCGCCGTCGCGCCCAACCGCGCCAGCCTGGTCCGGTACGGCTCGACAGCCGGGTCGAACCCCGCTCCCGCCGTCACGTCCTGCCACCGGCGGCGCAGGAGCGCGAAGTCCACCGCGTGGGCGGTCCGCGCGGTGGGGATCAGCCCTCCGGCCACGGCGGCACCGCCGAGCCGGAGGAATAATCGCCGGGAATATCCGTTCACGGGGGGATTATTGCGGATCAGCCCTTCGTGACGATGCCGATGAGCTCGGTGGCGGCGGAGAAGTCGGGGGTCAGCCGGTTCTTGGTCACCGCGAACGCGATGCCGCTGGCCGTGTCCCCGTACGCGAAGCTCCCGCCCGCCCCGCCCATCCCGAACGCGCTCGTCACCGGCTCGGCGACACCCGGCAGGCCGATGGCGAACCCCAGCCCCCACGTGGCCGGATTACCGAAGACCTGGTCGATGCCCTCGGCGGTGACGGCCGTGACCTCGCGCAGCCGCTCCGGCGAGATCAGGCGCACCCCGGGGACGTCGCCCATGAGGGCGGCGTACATGCGCGCGATGGCGCGGGCCGAGGTCTTGCCACCCGCCGGGATGTCGGCCTCCAGAACGTCCACCCGGTTGCCGAGAGCGGCCGACGGGAACGTCACCGCCGGCCCCGCCCTGAACATCGGCGAGTCCGCGGGCAGGCCCGCCATCATCTCCGCTGCCCCCTCCGGGTCCTCCAGCCGGGCCAACCGGCCGTGCTCGGTGGCCGGCATACCGAAGTAGAGCTCGTCGGCCACACCCAGCGGCCCGGTCACCTCCTCGCGCAGCACCTGCGAGATGGGCTTACCGGTCGCCCGGCGGACGATCTCACCGAGGATGTAGCCGAAGGTGTAGGCGTGATAGCCGACCGCGGCGCCCGGCTCCCACCACGGCTCGGCGTCGGCGATCGCCGCGCACATCTTGTCCCAGTCGCACAGGTCTTCCACGGTGGTGTCCGCCGGCACGCCCGGCACACCGGCCGCGTGGGTCAGCACGTGCCGGACGGTCGCCGCGCCCTTCCCGTGCGCGGCGAACTCCGGCCACAGCTCCGCCACGCGCGTGTCGTACGAGAAGGCGCCGCGCTCGGCGAGCACGTGCACCACCGTCGCGGTCGCCGCCTTCCCGATCGAGTAGTTGTAGAACACGCTGCCCGGCGTCACCGGCCGTCCGGTCGCCGGGTCCGCGACCCCGGCGACCGCGTCCACCAGTTGCTCGCCGTGCAGGAGGACGGCGACCTGCACGCCACGCTCCGCCCCCGACTCGACCATCCGGTCGATGGCCTGCTGAACCCGCTGCTGGATGTCGCTCATCCCCGCTCCCTCCGCCTGCTACCGCTGTCACAGGTACAGACAGACTAGCCACCGCAAACTCATCGGAAGCGGCGCTGAACGGTTGTCGCTGACGCGCTCGACGGCCGCGCTGCGACCCGAGGCGGCACGCCAGGCGGCCGTCGAGTGCGTCCCGAGGCCGACGCGCTAGGCGGTCGTCGAGCGCCGTCTGAAGCCGACCAGCCCGATGCCGCCGCCCACGAGGCCGACGATGATGCCGGCCACACCCATGATCCGGGCGGTGCCGTCGGACATCGGCGAAGCAGCGCCCTGCTTCATCATGGCGACGCTCTGCGCGGACTGCGCGGAGGGCGGAGCCGCCGCGGGCATGGCCATCCCAGCGTGCTCCTCGCTGGAGGCCGCCACCAGCTTCAGCGTGGGTGTCGGATGCTCCGCCTCGGTGCCGTCGGCTTTCGGCTCATCCGCCCACTTGACGACGTCGCCACCGGAATAGGTCTGCTCGGTGGGGAAGGCGATCTCGTCCACGTCCTTGGGCAGTGGCCCGACCGACACCTCGAACTCCTGGAACTGTCCCGGCTCGATCTTGCCGCCGGTCCAGGTGATCTTCAGAACGGATTCGGTGACCTTGTCCCCATCGTCGGCGACGATGGGCTCGGGCAGCTTGCCCTCGGTCAGCTCGGCCTTCCAGCCGGGCACGGGCTTGACCGAGACGAAGGGCAGGGGGTGGTCGGTGGGGAAGGTGACGACGAGCTTGGTGGTCGAGGCGTCGTCACGCTCGTTGGGCACCCGGAAGGCGAGCTTGGTCCAGCCGCCCTTCTCCGCGGTGCCGGGGTTGATCGAGACATGTGCGAGGGCGGGCAGGGAGAGGCCGACCGTGAGGGCCAGGGCTGCCGCGGCGATAGTGCCGATTCGGCGGTAAAGCATGGGGGCTCCACTTCGTTTTCCGAAATGCCGGACATGACGCTGAAGCAGGTTGCTCGCGTCGTTGGTGAGTCAGGCAGGACGAAATGGAGGTCCGCGCCGTACGACCGCGTACCGCAACATGTGCTCGCGCGGCCGGTCGGGAACGAGGTCCGCGGCCACGGGAGCGGCGAGCGGCCACATGGGGTCGTTGACGGGCGGGAGGATCCGTACGGCGCGCGCGGCGAGACGGCGCAGCAGCGACCAGAGCGCGGCCTCGCCACCGGCCAGCCACCACGCGGTCAGCAGCGTGGCGACGGCGTGGCACAGGAACATGCCCGGCCAGGTGCTCTGACCGTGCACCCCGGCCAAATGCGGGGTCTCCCCCTGCGAGGCGAACAGCACGTGCAGGCCCACCTGCGCCGTGCCGAGCAGCCCGACGATCAGCGCCCGGGATCGTTCCCTGCCTGCCATCGCGGTGGCCGCGGCCAGTACGACGGCGCCCGCGCCCGCGACCATGGCCGGCCCGGGTGCGGTGCCACCCGCCAGCCAGTGCCCGATGGCGGACAGGGCCACGCAGACGACCGTGAACGAGGCCGACCGCGCGAGGCGCAACGGCATCCGGGCGCGCGTCACGCCCACCTGCCGCCACGAATCCTGGGTACGAGTCACGGTCAGGCCAGCTGCTCCTTGATCTTCGCGATCTCGGCAGTCTGCTCGGTGACGAGCCGGGCCGCCATCTCGATCGTGGGACCGTGCTTCCCGCCGCTCTGCGCGGCCGAGGCCATCATGACGCCGTGGTCGAGGTGCGCCGAGATCAGCGACAGCCAGAGCTTGTCGAAGGCCTTGCCGGACTTCGGGGTCAGCTGGGCGACCTGCTTGGCGACGCCCTTGGCGTCCTCGGGCGGCACGGCCACCTGCCAGGACTTCAGCCACGACGACATCTTCTGGATGTCGGCCTTCTCACTGGCCTCCAGCTTCTCGCTCAGCTCGCGTACGTACGGCGTGGTGGTACGTTGCGCGACCAGCTCGGTCAGCTGAATGGTCTGGCGATGGTGGGTGATCATTTCCTGGCTGAACTTGATGTCTTCCTGGTCATAGGCGGCCATGGCGGCGGGCGCTCCCGCCGCTGATGAGGCACAGCCGCCGGCCAGCGCTACGCACAACAGCGCGCCGGCAATCGTGGTCCAACGCATGCTTCCCCTTGCTGGGGTGGGGGGATGGGTCACGTGGAGATACGTGGCGCGCCGAATAACAGTTCAACAACAGACCGGTTGGCGCGCCACTCACGAGATGGCCAAGGGTGACGCGCTCGCCGGTGCGGCCGCACCAGGTATTCGTCACGGCCCCCCGGATGGATGGCCGCTGTCCCGGACCGGCACGATCCCGGACCGGCCGACCGGCCGGCGCCGATCGAAGCCGGATGACCAACCGGGCCCGACTGGCCGACCGGAGCCGGATGACCGACCCGAGCCGGGTGACCGACCCGAGCCAGGAGCCGTTTCCGGTCAGGTGGTGGGCAGGTTCACCAGGAACAGTGGCTTGGTGGTCGGCTGCGCGGAGCCGCCGGTCGGTTCTACGGTCACGCCGATCTTGGCCACCCCGGGTCCCGGTGCGGTGATCACCGGCACGATGTGGCCTGTGGCGTCGGCGGTGAGTAGTCCGGCCGACCTGATCTGCCCAGGGGCCAGTTGCCAGAGCTGGTACACGCTGCCTGCCGGAAGATCGGCCAGCCCCGCCGCCAGGAAGACCATCTTGCCCTGCGAGCGTGACACGACCACCGTGCCACGACCGCCCTGCCGGGCCGAGGCCGTGGCGGTACGGGAGTCCGGCGCCGTCAGCACAGCGGCGACCTCACGGTCTGTACGCCGTACCTGGTCCAGCTCGTTGCGGGCCTGCAAGGCGACCGTACCGAACACGGCGACCGCTGCCAGACAGGCGGCAACACCCACGGCCGCCACCAACGGCCGCCACCGTGACCGCCGCCGCGCCCGTCCCTCTGGGCGCCGCCGTGACCCTCGCTGCGCCCGTCGCTCGGCCCACTCCTCGGACCGACCCGCCGGCCGTCCCTCGGCCCACTCCCCTGACCACTCCTCGGACCGACCCGCCGGCCGCCCTTCCGCCCACTCGTCCGACCGCTCCGTCGGCCGACCCGGCGTCCGCCCACCTGACCACTGATCCGGCCGACCCCCTGGCCGCCCCTCCGACCACTCGTCCGGCTGTCCCACCGGCTGTCCCTCTGCCCACTCCTCTGGCCGCCGCTGGGACTGCCACTGGTGGGTGGGGTCGGCGACGGTCGGCGGGGCCTGCCGGACCTGGTCGATCTGGGCGAAGACCCGTTCCTTCAGGCCGGGCGGCGGCTCGATGGCCACAGCGGAACCCAGCCGGGCGGCCGTCTCGGCGAACCCCGCGACCTCCAGGGCGCAATCAGGGCACCCGGCCAGATGGTCCTCGAAGCGGTGCCGTTCGATCTCGTCGTCAATGGCGTCCAGCGCGTACGCGCCCACCAGCGTGTGCGGATCGGGCCCGCCGGACGTACCCCTCATCGTTCCACCCCCAGGCAGTCGCGCAGCCGGATCAGCCCGTCGCGCATCCTGGTCTTCACCGTCGCGAGCGGTACTTTGACCAGCTCAGCAACCTCACGATAGGAGTATCCGCCGTAATAAGCGATGGTGACCGACTCTCGCTGCAGCGCGGTCAGGCCCTGCAGGCAGCGGCGCAGGCGATCGCGTTCCAGCCGGCCCTCAACGGATTCGACCACCTCGTCGAAGGGCCGGTACACCTCCATCCGGGCCGCCCGCTCCTCGCGGTCCATGCTCGCCTGAGACGAGCGGACCCGGTCGATGGCGCGGCGGTGCGCGATCGTCAGCACCCACGCCAGCCCCGAGCCCCGCCCCGACTGGAAGCGGGCCGCGTTGCGCCACACCTCCACGAGCACCTCCTGAGCGACCTCTTCGCTCTGGGCCCGGTCCCGAAGCACCCGCAGCACCAGCCCGAACACTCGCGGCGCCACCGCCTCGTACAGCCGCTCGAACGCCACCCTGTCACCCCGCGCGGTGGCCTCCAGCAACTCCTCGACCCCCGGCGGCTGCCCACCCCCGCGGCCCGGCTCCCGTCCCGTCTCGAAACGACCAGGCTCACGTCCCGCTGCGAAGCGACCCGACTCGTGTCCCGCCTCGAAGCGGTTCGGCTCGATGCGGTTCGGCTCGATGCGGTTCGGCTCGCGTCCCGCTGCGATGCGGCCCGGTTCGCGTCCCGCTTCCATGCACCCTCCAACGGTGGTCGACGCGGCGCCGACCATAGGTGGTTCGGATCAGAGAGCGCAATGGATGTCCAGAAACCCGTACGGCTTAGGCGCGATGCCACATTCCGCGCTCAACCCACGGAGCGGCCAGGCGGCGCGAGGGACCTCCAGCAGTCGTTATGACTTACGCGCGACGCCACACACCGCGCTCACCAGCTTGGACGGCTCATCCCACGCATCGGCCGGCCGCCGCCACTCGGGAGTGGGGACGACGCCGGGCTCGACGAGGTCGAGTCCCTCGAAGAAGGTGCCGATCTGGGCGGGAGCGCGCAGGTGATAGGAGTTGGCGGCGGCCTTGTTGTAGGCGCTGACGGCCTCCATCAAGGCCGGGTTGGTGTTGGTGCCGTCGCTGAGCACCAGGTAGCTGCCCGACGGTAACGCGGCCATCAGCCGGCGGACGATCGCCCACGGGTCGTCCTCGTCGGGCAGTTGCCCGGCGATGCTCAGCATCACCAGGGCGATCGGCTCGCTGAAGTCGAGGGTCTTGGCCGCGCCTTCGAGGATCACGTCGGGGTCGCGCACGTCGGCGTCGATGTACGCGGTGACGCCCGGATGGGTGCTGGTCAGCAGGGCACGGGCGTGGACCAGCACGATGGGGTCGTTGTCGACGTAGACCACCCGGGTCTCGGGCGCGGTGCGCTGGGCGACCTCGTGGATGTTGTTGGCCGTCGGCAAGCCGGTGCCGATGTCCAGGAATTGCCGGACACCGGTCTCCTCCACCAGGTACGTCACCGCACGGATGAGGAATTCACGCTGCAGCCGAGCAACCTCGGCAAAGTCGGGAAATGTCCGGAGGAGCAGCTCGCCGGCCTCACGATCGGGCGCGAAGTTGTCCTTGCCGCCCAGCAGATAGTTCCACACGCGGGCTGAATGGGGGATGGTCGTGTCAATGCGGTCCCAGGCGGACTGGCCGGCGGGGCTGTCATCGCTCATGACACTCCATTCCAGAGGGTGACCGTGGCCCCTGGCCACACTCGTCCAAGGGCTACTTTAGTGGCCTATTTCGGGTACGTGATCTCACCCGGCGGCGACGGCCTCGATCTCCAGAAGCCATTCGCTGTCGAAGATCTCGGCGATGATCACCGTCAGCGCCGGAGCGTGCTCACCGAGCACCTCCCGGCGTATCGCGCCGTTGAGGTCCGCGTATCGGCGATCGGACAGGAACGTCGTCACCTTGACCAGGCTCGACACCTCCAGGCCCGCCTCGCGCACGGCGGCGACGACGTTGGACCACGCGAGCCTGCACTGCGCTTCGAAGCCCTCGGGAACCGTGCCCTCTCGGGTCTGCGGGATCTGACCGCTGATGAACAGCAGCCTGGACGCCCCCTCGACCACCAGTGCCTGCGTGTAGCCGCCGAGGGCTTCAGGAGCGCTTTCGGCGTTGATGGGGATGAGTTTGATCACACCGCAGTCTCTCGGTCGCGGCGGGTCTGGAGGTGCGCGGTCGCGGTGGCCACGGCCACGGTCTTGCCGTCGGGCGCGATGAGCTCGCCGGCCAGGAAGCACACCTCCCTGCCGCGCCGCACCACCCGTCCCCGGCCGGTGAGCCGCCCCGGCCGCGCCGGGCGGAGGTATTGGACGTGCAGGTCGAGGGTGACCGCGAACTGGTCCGCCGGCAGCGTCGCGACCAGCGCGGGACCCAGCGTGTCGTCGAGCATCGCGGCGAGGAACCCGCCCTGGATCACACCGATCGGATTGACGAACCGCTCGCTCGCCTTGAACGCCACCTCGATGGTGCCCTGGTCGGGATCCACCTCGATCAGCTCCCAGCCCAGCGTCTCGGCCGCGGCGGGCGGCGGGACCCGCCCGGCCAGCATCTCCCAGAACGGCCCACGCCTCTGCGGTTCGGTGTCCATGAGCCCGTATTCAACAGGCCCGCGCCGACAGTTCCGCCGCCGGCGGCTCGGAGGCGACCCGCGCACCACGGCAAAGCACCACGGCAAACACGACGCGGGAAAACGGCCCTTTCCCAGTGGATCGGGAAGCTGACGAAGTTTGCCGGATTCAGCGACGCAGGGGGCTAGTGCTTGGGGCGGAGTTTGTTGAGGTTTTGGGTGATTAGCGGCTCCCGGGTGGCGAGCGCGCGTGCCACGTCCCGCAGTTGCCTGGCCCGATGCACCTGGGCCCGCCAGTCCGTGCCGGTGGCCCGATGGGCCATCTCCACCTCGACCTCCTCCACGCGGTATCCCTTGCGCAGCAGGTCGATCGTCAGCGCCGTCTCCACACCGAACCCGTGCGCCAGCGGCCGGGCGGCCTCGAAGGCGTCTCTGGTGATGCACCGCTGGCCGTTGAGCGGCTGAGCGGCCTCGAAGCCGGTGGCTCTGCGGATGCCGTCCCTGGACAGGCGGACGACCAGGCCGTGGCCGCCCAGCCTGACGCGGGTGACGAAGACCGCGATGGTCATGTCGGCCGTGCCGGCACGCACCGGCTCGATGAGCGGAGCCGCGGCCCGCGCTGTCTCGCCCAGATCGGCGTCCAGGAAAAGTAAGTGGTGCGGCGTCTCACCGTCGAGCAGACGCACGGCTTCGGCACCGGACTCCATGGCCGCCGCCTTGCCGCGGTTGCGGCTGTGGCGGACCACCCTGGCTCCCGCGGCCCGCGCCACCCGGCCCGTCTGGTCGGTCGAACCGTCGTCGACGACCACGACCAGGTCGACGCCCGGCAGGGCGAGCGCCGCGGTGACCGTGGCACCGATGCGGTCGGCCTCGTCCTTGGCCGGGATGATGACCGCCGTGTCCGTCATGAGCCCTCGGTGATGAGGAACTCCTGCGGCACCTCGTCATGCACGGTGAAGACCGAATCGAGGCCGGTGACCTGCAGAATCTTCCGCACGGCCGGCCTGGGGGCGGCGACGTCGAGCGCCCCGCCCTGCTCCTTGACGCGTTTGAGCGCGGACAGCAGCACGTTCATCCCCGTGGAATCGCAGAAATCCACGCCGGACATGTCGATGACCACGCGGCTGGGCCCGTCCTGCAGCAGCCGAGCGAACTCCGCCTGCAGGTGGGGTGCCGTATAGAGGTCGATTTCACCGGTGATGGCGACTAGCGCATGGCCGGCATGTGATCGAGTCGAGACCTTGAGCTCCACATGGGCAGGCTAGCGGCGCGGAGCCTTCCGGTCACGTTGTCACGCCGATAGGGGAAGCACAGGTTTTTGTCCTCCGTTTGGGCTCCATGAAAACAGAGAGTACGCGAAGCTTGACTGTGTGACACCGGCATGGCCGGAGAGGGGGGCGGCCCGGCACCTCGCTTCTGGTCACTACTTCACTGAGAAGGAGGGGCCGGGCGACACGGGCCCGAGCATTCATGAGAACAGACAGATCCGAAGATCCACACCGACAGCGACTCCGCGAACGACTGGAAGCCATCCTCATTCGCACCGAGAAGGCCACCTCGTGGCATGACAAAGTGGGACGCCTGCGTAGCCTCGTCAATCACGAAGGCTTCGTCCCCATACACACGAAACTCGCCGGCGAGGACCTCGACTTCCTCGCCGACGCCCGCGACGACCTGCTCAGATTCTCCGAGCTCGGGCTGCGGCTGTTCGACCTCCACCAGCCGCGCGACGCGGGAGGCATCACCAGCGACTCCGACAATCCCATCCTGCGGTGCCGGAGTTGCATGTGGCGCTGGCCGTGCCCGACGTTCCGCGCGATGTCGGAGTCGTTCGGCGGCGGCCACGACGGCACCCTTCCGGAGTCCGGTTGAAGTCCCGACCTGATGGAGGCGCTATCCCGGGACCAGCGGCAGCCGGATCTCGAAGCGGCAGCCCGGCCCGTCGTTGACCACGCCGATCACCCCGTCGTGCGCCTCCACGATGCCCTGGGCGATCGCCAGGCCGAGCCCGGCCCCGCCGTCTTTGGCCGGGGTCCGGGCCGCTTCGCCCCTGAAGGCCACCTCGAACACCCGGTGCAGGTCCTCGTCGGGGATGCCACCGCAGCAGTCGCTGACCGACAGGCACGCCATGCCCGAGTCGACGGCCGCCCGCAACACCACCGTGCGGTCCGACGGCGTGTGCCTGATCGCGTTGACGACCAGGTTTCCCAGCGCCCGGCCCAGGGCGTTCGCGTCCGCCCGCACGGGCACCGCCTCGGCGGCCTCGGCGGTCAGCCGCACCCCCTTGGCACGGGCCAGCGGCTCGGCCCCCGCGAGCGTGTCGGCGACCAGGTCGGCGAGCCCGATCCGGACTGGAGAGAGCCGTAGCGCCCCGGCATGGATCCGGGACAGCTCGAACAGGTCGTCGACCATCGCCGACAGCCGCTCCACCTGCAGCTTGATCTGGTGGTGATAGCGCGCGACGGTCACGGGGTCGGACACCACCCCGTCTTCGAGCGCCTCGGCCATCGCCCGCATCCCGGCGAGCGGGGTACGCAGGTCGTGGCTCACCCAGGCGACGAGCTCGCGTCGCGCCCCCTCCAGGGCGCGCTCCCGCTCGTACGCCTCCTCCAGCGTGTTCGCGATCGTCTGCAGTTCCGACGGCAGCCCCTTGGGCGCGGTGAACGGCAGGTCGCGTACGGCCGCCACCAGCCGCCTGCTCTCGCCCACGACCCGCCTGGCCAGCACGAACGCCACTCCCAGCCCGACCAGCCCACCGACGGCCACCACGCTGAGCACGATGTCCTTGACCGAGCCCTCGATGATCATCTTGAGCGTGATCGCCACCACGCCGGCCAGCGTGGCCGCGATCGCGACCACCATAACAACAGCCAGCATGACCCCGATCGAGCGAGTACGCAGCCACCACATCACGGACACGCCCAGGACGCCCACCAGCAGCCCCAGCCCCGCGGTGACCGCCACGATCATCCCCAGGTCGCTCACCATCGCGGGGTGGGGGTTCATGGCTGGCCTTCGAGCGGTTCGTACCGGTATCCCACACCCCAGACCGTGACGATCCTCCGCGGCGCGGTCGGGTCCGGCTCGATCTTCTCCCGCAGCCGCCTGACGTGCACGGTCACCGTGGACGAGTCGCCGAAGGACCATCCCCACACCTGGTCGAGCAGCGCCGACCGGCTGAAGGCCTGCCGCGGGTTGCGCATCAGGTAGGCCAGCAGGTCGAACTCGCGGGCGGTGAGCATCACCTCGGCGCCGCGCAGCCCGACCTCGTGGGCCCCGACGTCGACCACCAGATCGCCGTCACGCAGCACGCCCGTGCCGCCCGTGACCGAGGCGCCGCGGGCGCGGCGCAGCACCGACTGGACGCGCAGCGCCAGCTCGCGCGGGCTGAAGGGCTTGGTCACGTAGTCGTCGGCGCCGGTTTCGAGGCCGACCACGCGGTCGATCTCCTCGCCGAGCGCGGTCAGCATGATCACCGGGACCGGCCAGCGCTCCCGGAGCTTCTTGCACACCTGCAGCCCGTCCATCTTGGGCAGCATCAGGTCGAGCACCATCAGATCGGGCGGCCTGGCGAGCGCCCGGCGCAACGCCTCCGCGCCGTCACCCACGCATTCGACCTCGTGCCCGTCGCGCTCCAGATAACGCGCCACCACCTCGGCCACGGTCGGGTCGTCGTCGACCACCAGGATGCGCGTATTCACTCTTTCACCGTACGGCGGGGCACCCCGAATCGACACTTACGTCATTGGTTCGTAAGCCTCGCGGATCATGCCCGCAGGACGTACGGTGGGCGCATGAGTCGAGTCGTCATGCTCGTACTGGGCGCCCTTCTGGGGCTCTTCGTACTTTTCAACTTCGTGCTGCCCATGATCATGGGGCTGCTCAAGGTCGCGCTCATCATCGGAGTCGTCGCCCTTCTGGTGTTCATCGCCGTCACCCTGGTCGGGAAGTCGTCCTCGTCACGGTGACGCTCTTCCTGTTCGATCCTTGGCTCATCGGCGTGACCATGGTGGCGATCCTGCTGCTCGCCGCCTGGGCCGCCCGGCTGCTGCCCGCCATCGGCGGCGACGCGCCCGGCTTCCCGCTGAGCTATGCCCGGCGTACGGCCTTCCAGCGCCTGCGCCACCCCGCCGCCGCCGGTCGGCCGCGGCCACGAGCTCCGTCATCACGCCCCGCTTCCGGCTAAGCGGGGTTCTCTCTTCAGTGAGCCCTGATCCATCTTTCTTGATTGAAGGGGCTCATGTTCGACTCTCTCGTCTCGTTCCTGCTGACCGTCTCCGGCGACAACGCCGCGGTCGCCATCATGCTGTTCACCGTGGCCGTACGCCTCCTGCTGCTGCCGCTCGGCATCCGCCAGGCCCGCGCCACCCAGATCCAGAAGCGGCTGGCGCCCAAGCTGCGCGAGTTGCAGAAGCGGTGGTCGCGTAATCCCGAGCGGCTGGCCAAGGAGACCACCAAGCTGTACGCGAAGGAAGGCACCTCGCCTCTGGCCACGATCCTGCCGGGATTGGGGCAGCTTCCGTTCATGTGGGTGATGTATCGGGTCGCCACGCACCCGACCGCCTTCCTCGGCCACGACCTGCTGGGCGCTCCGCTGGGTCAGCATGTCGCTGGAATCGTCACCAATTACGGTCTGGTCAGTGGGCCATTTCTGGTCTTCGCCGTGGTCATCGCGCTGATCGCGGTCGTGGCCTGGATTTCGGCCCGGAAGGTGAGCGCCACACTGCCGGCGGAGCAGCCCGCGATGATCCGCAGACTGATGCCGCTGATGCCGTTCGGCTCGGTGCTGGCCGCCGCGGTGCTGCCGCTGGCGGCGGGACTCTACCTGCTGATCTCCACGGCGTGGGTCGCGGGCGAGCGCGCGATCCTGGCCGCCCGGCCGGTCTGAGCGCCCGGTTACCCGGCCTCTTTGAGTGCGTGGACCTGCCCGTTCATCGTTCCGTTGGGGGCGAGCAGGATCGCCCACACCGTCGTGATGTCACCGTCGTGGCGGACTCCCCAGCTCTCCGCGACGTACTCGACGATGCCGAGCCCCCTGCCTCCGAGCGACGACATGGTCGGCCGGCCGGCGCGGGGCTCGGTCGAGGCGCCCCCATCGCTCACCGCCACCTCGATGTGCTCGTCGCTCTTCAGCCAGGCCACCCTGACCATGCCCGACGGCAGCGGATGCGCATGCCGTAGCGCGTTGCTCAGCAGCTCGCTCACCACGAGGACGGCATCGTCGATCGCGGTGGAGAAGACACCGCAATCCTGCAGGTCAGTGGATAGACGCTGGCGGGCGACGGCGACGCTGGACGGCGCGTACGGCAGTAGCACCACGCTTGACACACCCACCTCCCCGCTCCCAGTGCCCCCCACGGGAACACTTCCCCGGTACGACCGAAATGCCCCGTTACTCGATCCCAGAAACCGCATCTCGATCACAGCTTGTACACATTGGACGATAGATCAGCTCAACTGTGACCACGTCGTTACCGCATCGGTGTGTCGGATCGGATAAGAGAAGCGTTGCCCAACACGAGGCGCATTCGGGTGCCTCCGCCGGGTCGCGGATGGGCGCTCACATCGCCGCCCTGAGCCCTGGCGAGACTGCGGACGATGTACAGCCCGAGGCCGACACCGCCGAACCTGCGCCGGTCACCACTGTCGACCTGGACGAACCGTTCGAAGACCCGTTCGCGGTCCGGCGCGGCGATGCCGACTCCCTCGTCGTCCACGACCACGACCACGGCGTCCTCCTCGGGCCAGGCGCCGACGCTGATCAGGCCGCCCTTCGGCGAATACTTGAAGGCGTTCTCCAGCAGCTGGCCGAGGATGATGTCGGTGGCCAGCGCGTCCCCGCTGACCTGCGGCAGGGCGTCGGAGATGGCCACCTCGACCCGGTGCCTGTCGGACAGCACGGGCAGCCCCAGCGTGGCCGCGTGGATCCGCTCGGCCAGATCGAACGCCTCGATGCGTACCGGCGGCTCGTCGGCGCCCGCCCTGGCACCGAGCAGCAGGTGGTCCATGAGCTGCCCGAGCGACCTGGCCCGCTCGGCGATCGTGTGGACGGCGGCGCGGCGCTCGGTGTCGGTCAGCTTGTCCCAGCGCGAGTCGAGCGTGCTGGCGAACCCGCGCACGATCGTGATGGGCGTGCGCAACTCGTGGCTGGTCGTGGCCAGGAACAGGTCCTTGGCCTCCTCCAGCTCCTTGGCCGTGGTCACGTCGCGGAAGTCGATGACCACCTCTCCCGTCTCCTCGATCTCGGCGCTGACCACGTCCAGCCAGCGCCCGGTCTCCAACTGGTAGGTGAGTTTCTCCCCCGGGCTGGGCAGCGGAAAGGGCAACTGCTCGCCGAGGACGGCCTCGACCGGCATCGCGGTGAGTTCGGCCGCGGCCGGGTTCCACTGGCTGACCCGCCCCGCGCGGTCGAGCACGGCGATGCCGTCGGCGCTGGCGTCGAACACCGCCCGCTCGTGCGCCCGCTGGCGTACCGCCTCCTGGTAGGCCACCGCGTTGCCGACCGCGATGCCGGCGTGCCCGGCGAGCAGCTCCAGGAGTTCGAGCTCCAGGTGGCCGGGCTTGCGTTTGGCGAACAGCGCGTACAGCGCGCCATAGGGACGCCCGCCGACCGCGGCCAGCCCGAGCGCGATCGTGTGCAGCCCGTCGAGCTCGGCCCAGACCAGGTCGCCGAGGCCCTGTGACTCCAGCATCACCGTCTTGCCGGTGCGTAAGAGCTTGCCGACCAGGCTGGTGCGCAGCTCGGCCGTCACGCCCTTGAGCGAGTCGGGCAGCTGGTGAGCGCTCACCAGCCGCAGCCGCTCGTCCTCGATGAGCACGAAGCCGCCCGCGTCGGCGCCGGTCAGCTCGGTCAGGCTGGCCGCGATGCGGTCGAGGACCGCGGGCAGCTCCAGCTCGGCGTTGATGTCACCGACCACGTCGGTGAGCCGGCGCACCAGCCTGGCCCGCCGCGCCATGCGATTTCTGGCGGCCTCGTCGGCCTCGGTCAGGTGGTGCACGAAGACGTAGCCCGCGACGGCGCTGCCCGTGAGCAACGCGCTCGTGTCGACCCGTAGATCCAGCACGGTGCCGTCCCTGCGCAACCGCTTGGTGCGCAGCGACACCTGGCCGCCCGTGCGCACGCGTTCGAGCACCGCGTTGTGCTCCGCTGTCAGCTCCCCCGGCACGATCGGCGCCCTGCGGCCCAGCAGCTCCTCGGCGGACCAGCCGAAGAGCCGCTCCGCCGCGCGGTTCCAGACGAGTACGGTCTGATCCCGGTCGAGCGCGATCACGGCGTTGGGCGAGCTGGCGAGCACCGCGCGTGCGATCTCATCGTCACTGCCTGCTCTGTCGTCACCCACACCTCCATAGTGCCTGTGGCGTGCGGCGTTCGTCGGGCGATCCGTCCGATACGCTGCGGGCACGGCCTTTCCAGGCGGGGGAAGAGGGTGACGGGTATGTCGAGTGGCGATCTCGATGCCCTGCTGCGGGTGACCTCCGCCACCTACCGCGGCGAGGTGCCGCCCGATGTGGCGTTCGGCACCTATGACGGCGCGGTCGGCCGGCTGGTGCTGGCGGTGAGCGGCAAGGGCGTCGTGGCCTGCAGTTTCGAGGCCGAGGAGGTCGTCTTCGAGCTGGTCGTCAGGCATGTCGGCGCGTTCGTCGGGCCCGACCCCGGGCGGCTCGACCCGGTGCGCAGGGAGCTGGACGCCTACTTCTCCGGCCGCCTGCGGGCCTTCGCCACGCCGGTCGACCTGTCCATCGCCACGACGTTCGCGCGCACGGTGCTGCAGAAGACGATGGCCGTGCCTTACGGGGAGACCGCGACCCTGGACGAGATCGGCGAGAGCATCGGACGGCCACGCGCGCTCCGCGCGGTCGGCAACGCCCTCAACGCCAACCCCGTCTGCGTGATCGTGCCCTGTCACCGGATCGTGCCGGGCGACGGCGAGCTCGGCGACTACGCGGGCGGCCAGGCGGCCAAACGCCACCTCCTCAACGTCGAGCAGCGCTCGCGCGCCTGACGCCCGTACACGAAGCCTGAGGCCCGTGCTCAGCGGCGGGTGGCCGACGTGCGCCTTGCCGCCGCGCCGATCGCCAGCGTCACCAGCGCCGCCACGAGGGCCGCGCCGAGCGCGCCGTTCATCCACGGCTGCCGGGTGAACCCGATGGCCGTACGCACCGCCGCCCAGAGGTGGTCCCACGCCGGGACCGTGGGCGTGGAGGTGGTCAGCCAGTACGCCACGAAGCCGAGCGCCCAGGGCACCAGCATGGACCAGCGGGCGGGCGCGTTCTCCTCGGTGTTCCACCGCGAGTGCCCGCCGAGCAGGAAGTAGTCGACCGCCAGCACCGCGAACATCGGCACGAACACCGCCCCGATCACCCCCAGGAACGTCCCGTACGAGTTCACGTCGACCACGAGCGCGATGCCGGTGGTCAGCACGCCGATGGCGATCGAGATGACCCGCCGGTCGACGCGCGGCATGAGGTTCTGCAGCGACATGGTCGTGGAGTAGACGTTCGCGAACGACTGGTCGGCCTCCCGCAGCACCAGGATCGCGAAGAACAGCGCCCCCAGCGGCGCCGCGACGAACGGCCCGAACACGGCCGTGCCGTCGGCCTCCACCGCGGCGGACCCGGCGATCGCCACCGCGTACACGCCCAGCCCCAGGCAGGCGACCTGCGCCAGCGTGTAGCCGCCGACCACGCTGGTGAAGGCCGCCCGGCTCGACCTGGAGTGCCGGGCGAAGTCGGCCGCGATCGGCACCCACGAGACCGACAGCGCGATGACGTAGTCGACCGCGGGCGCGAACGCCGCCCACGACCCACCGCTCTGCGGCGGAGCCTTCGACAGGAACGCCACCGCGAACCAGATGAGCGAGATGATCACCCCGATGGTGACGTAACGCCGCAGCAGCCGGATCGACCCGAGCGGCCAGATGGTCAGCGACGTGGTCAGCACCCCCGCCACCACCACCCACGCCTGGTACGGCACGGCGTCACCGAAGATGGCCATGGCGCCCTTGGAGATCACCCACAGCTCGAAGGCGCCCCACCCGATCATCTGGATGATGTTGAGCACGGTCGGGAGGTACGACAGCCGCGCCCCGAACAACCCGCGCAGCAGCACCATCGCCGGTCGCCCGGTCTGCGTGCCCGGAACGGCCGCCAACCCCACCATGGCGCTGCCGACCAGACTGCCGACCAGCGTGGCCACCAGGGCGGCGGTCAGGGTGAGCGGAGCCCCGCCGAGCGGGTTGAGCAGAAGCAGCGCTCCGCTGAACCCCAGCAGGCTCACGGCCAGGTTCGCCCACAGGGCACCCTGGTCGAGCAGCCCGAGCGTCTTTGGGGGAGTTCCCTCGAGGGTCAGCGGAACTTCGTCAACGACATGTGTCATCGCTCACTCCCTACGCCGGCATTACCCGGACAGGTTCAAGCGGTCGGCAACAGCGGTAGTTGCCCTCTCAGCCTGGTTGCCCCAAGCTCCCGCGTCAGTTGTGCAGTTTGCGCCCTCATCTTGCCCTATGAGGAGGTGACTGACCACAGGGGGGTCTCACACCCCTCGTACGTGATCGTCCGAAAAGCCATATAAGGGCGGTTCATCCCAGTAAGATCGCCGCCATGAAAAAGACGATCATGTCCCTCGTGGTGGCCGCGGCCGCCGCGACCGTCATCCCGCTCGCGCCGGGCACCGCGCTGGCCGAACCGGTGCCCTCCGGCTGCCACAGCGGTATCTACTACCAGCCCTACAAGACGTGGGCCAGCTGCGACAGAGGCTCGGGGTATGTGCAGGCCATAGCCACGTGTCCCAGCGGCTCGACCACCAAGAAGGTGAAGGGTCCGTGGAGGCCGGTCACCGGTGGTACCGAGGGGCAATCCGTCGCTGTATGCCCCGGTAAGCGCAACGCCGTCGGCCACGCCTGGGACATCAAGAAGTACTGATCAGGTAATCCGTCAGGCGACGAACGGCGGGTGTCCCGTCTCGCTGACCATCGGACGGCTCGCGCCCGCCCAAGACTGCATGCCGCCGTCGACATTGACGGCCTCGCGCCCGAGCTGGTTGAGCCAGGCCGCGACCTGGAACGAGCGGCCGCCGACCCGGCAGACCACGTAGACGGTCCGGTCGCCGGGCACCTCCTCGACCCGCCCCTGGATCTGCGTCATCGGGATGTGCACTGCCTCGGGCGCGTGCCCGGCCACCCATTCGTCCTGCTCCCGCACGTCGAGCAGGTAACCGTCGGTGGGAACGTCGCTGGCCGGGATCTCTGGAACCGTCATGCCTCCATCATCTCGCGTCGCTCGTCGTAGACGGCACGCGCCTGGGCGATCTCCTGCTGGTGCTCCTCGGTCCAGGTGACCAGGCTCTTGATCGTCTGGTGCAGGGTCCGGCCGAGCGGCGTGAGCGCGTAGTCGACCCGCGGGGGCACCACGGGATGGACCGTACGGCTGACCAGGCCGTCACGCTCCAGGTGACGCAGGGTCACGCTGAGCATCCGCTGGCTGACGCCGTCGATCTCGCGGCGCAACTGGGTGAAGCGCAGGCTCTGGCAGTCGAGCAGCGCGATGACCAGCAGCGACCACTTGTCGGCGACACGGTCGAGTATCTGCCGGACCTCGCAGTCCTCCCTGGTGTCCCACTGCCGCACGTCGTAGTCGTCGTCCACGGTGACCTCGCAGTAACCGGGTGACTTAGAAGTGCCGTCTTCCATGGGATCTCATGCTGCCGGATGATTTGCACGGTTACAAGAGATAACCGAGATGCCGATAAGTAACCGGGGGTTGATCATGTCCAAACGCGCTTGGGGCATGCTGATCGTGCTGTGCGGAGCCGTCTTCATCGAGGGCACCGACGTGGCCATGCTGAACGTGGCCCTGCCGTCGATCAGGGCGGATCTGGGGCTGTCCACGGGCATGCTGAGCGGGGTGGTGAGCGCCTACGTCCTGGGCTGTGGCGGTTTCATCCTGCTCGGCGGCCGGGCGGCCGACCTGCTGGGCAGGCGCAGGATGTTCCTGCTCTGGCTCGGCGTGTTCGTGGTGTTCTCCGGGCTGGGCGGGTTCGCGACCGAGGGGTGGGTGCTGCTGGTCGCCAGGTTCTTCACCGGTGTCGCGGCCGCGTTCATGATGCCCGCCGGACTGTCGCTGATCACCACCAGCTTCCCCGAGGGCAGGCAGCGCAACCGCGCGCTGCTCGTTTACGCGGGGACGGCCGCGGCCGGGTTCGCGCTCGGGCTGGTGGTCGGCGGCCTGCTGAGCTCGATCGGCTGGCGCTGGGTCTTCTTCGCGCCGGTCATCCTGTCGCTGACGATCCTGATCATCGCCGTCCCGGTGCTGAAGGAGCAGCACACGCCCCGGCCCGCGGGCGGCGTCGATCTGGCGGGGGCGGCGACCATCACCGGCGCGATGACGCTGCTGGTCTACGGCCTGGTACGGCTGGAGCACCCCGCCGACGGCCCTGGCTGGACCGTCGCCGCGTTCGCCGGAGGCTTGGCGCTGCTGGCGGCGTTCGTGGCGATCGAACGGCGGGCGGCCACGCCCCTCGTCCGTCTCGGCGTCCTGCGCTCCGCGCCGCTGGTGCGCGCCAACCTGACGGCGCTGCTGCTCACCGCGTCGTTCTTCGGCTTCCAGTTCCTCATCACGCTGTACCTGCAGGAGCTGCGCGGCTGGTCCACCGTCCAGACCGGCCTGGCCCTGCTCGCCGCCGCCGCCGACGTGGTGCTCGCGCCCACGCTGACCCCCTGGCTGGTGCAGAGGTACGGCAACGCCCGGGTGATCTTCGGCGGCCTGCTGTCCGGGCTGGCGGCTTACGGCCTGTTCGTGGGAGTCGGGATGGACTGGTCGTACGCGGCCATGCTGCCGTCGATGCTGATGATCGGGCTGATGTTCGCCTTCGTGTACGGCCCGCTCACGATCGTCGCGACGGAGGGCATCGCGGAGGACGAGCAGGGGCTGGCCGGCGGGTTGCTGAACACCGCCTTCCAGTTCGGCGCGGCACTCGGGCTGTCGATGGTCACGGCCGTCAGCGTGGCGGCGCTCGGCGACGCGACCTCCGCCGAGGCCGGGCTGGCGGCCATCAGGACGGCGCTGCTGGTGCCCGTGGCCGCCACAGCGGTCGCCGCGCTCGTCATCGCCACCGGGCTCCGCCGCCGACCGGCCGCCCCCACCGGCCAGGCCGGAGAGGCCGAGGAGCCCGTCGCCGCCAGGGCGTGAAGCGTTACTTCAGCAGGCGGGACAGGCGGCGGTCGGCGAGCGGCTTGCCGCCTGTCTGGCAGGTGGGGCAGTACTGGAGCGCGGAGTCCGCGAAGGACACCTCACGGATCGTGTCGCCGCAGACGTCGCAGGCCTGACCGGCGCGATTGTGCACGCGCAGGCCGGACTTCTTCTCCGCCTTGAGGTCCTTGGCGGCCAGGCCGTGCGCCCGCTCGACCGCCTCGCGCAGTGTGGTGACGATGGCCTCGTGCAGGTCGGCGATCTGGGCGTCGGTGAGGGTGGCGGCAATCTTGAACGGGGACATCTTGGCCGCGTGCAGCACCTCGTCGGAGTAGGCGTTGCCGATCCCCGCGATGACCTTCTGATCGCGCAGCAGGCCCTTCACCTGGGTGCGGCTGCCGCCCAGGATGGCCTTGAGCGCGGCCACGGTGAAGGCGTCGTCGAGGGGGTCGGGCCCGAGGGCGGCGACACCCGGCACGTCATCCGGATTCTTGGTGACATAGACGGCGAGGCGCTTCTGCGTTCCCGCCTCGGTCAGCTCGAACCCGGGCGCCAGCCCCTCGTCGTCGGGCGCCAGCCGGACCCGTACCGCCAGCGGGCCCTTGCCCGGCCGGACCGGCTTCGCGCCCGAGAGGTCCTCGCGCCAGCGCAGCCACCCCGCGCGGGCCAGGTGGATGACCAGGTGCAGCCCGTCGCAGTCGAGGTCGAGGAACTTGCCGTGCCGCGCCACGCCCGTGATGGTCAGCCCGCCGAGCGCGGTGACCGGCGGGTCGAACGTCTTGAGCGCCGAGAAGGCGACCACGTCGACACCCAGGACCGTACGACCAACCGCCCGCTGGCGCAGGAAACCGGCGAGCGATTCCACTTCGGGGAGTTCCGGCATGCCACCAGGGTACGTTCCGTAGTCGTCCACAGCCTGTGGACAACTACGGAACGTCCCAGAACGCCAGCTCGTGCGCCATGCCCTCGATGAACAGCGCCTCGGCGCGCGCGGGCTCCGGGGCGGCCTCATCGATCATCTCGGCGATCCGCACGGTCAGCGCCGCGAAGCCGGGATCGGCGTACGTCTCCACCCACCGGCGGTAGCGTGGCTCGGCGGGCAGATTCTCCGCCAGCAGCCGACCAAGCTCCGAATATCCCCACATACACGGATAAAGCGCCGCCAGCCCTTCGCCGTAGTCGGCGGCCGACTCCAGCAGGAACGCCGTGTAGGCCGCGCACGCCGGCCCCTTGCGCGCGTTCTCGAGGTCCGCCCCGAACGGGGCCGACAGCTCCCGGTGCAGGCTCAGCTCGTCGTGGAAGGTCGCGTGCGCCAGGTCCACGAGGTCGCCCAGATGCGCGGCCGGCGCCTGCCAGGCCAGCCGCGCGAACACCCGCACGTAGTCCAGCAGGAACAGGTAGTCCTGCTCCAGCCACGACCGGAACACCGGCTCCGCCAGATCACCGCGCCCGATGCCCACCACGGTGGGATGCGCGAGCTGCGCGTCGAGGAGGGGGCGTCCCACCGCGTGCAGCTTCTCCGAGATACCCATGAACGGCACGTTAGTGTCAAAGGATGAGTGTCACGATCGCGGAAGAACTGCTCTTGCTCGCCTACAGCGAGGAGGAGGGCAAGCAGCTGATCGGCTCGACCCAGCTCGATCCGGCCCTCGGCGGCGCGATCCTGGCGGAGCTGGCAGTGAACGAGCGGGTGGCCCTGTCCGGCAAGAAGGTGTCGGTCGCGAACGCCACCCCGCTGGGCGACGACGAGCTCGACGCGGCGCTGACCCGCATCGCGGAGGAGGGCAAGGAGCGCAAGCCCGACTGGTGGGTCCAGAAGCTCCACTCCACCAAGCTGCGCAGGCGGCTGCTGACCCGGCTCGCTGAGGCGGGCGTGCTGACCGAGGAGCGCGGCCGGGTGCTCGCCATCTTCCCCACCACCCGCTGGCCGGAGGCCGACGGCAGCGTCGAGGCGGAGGTCAGGCAGCGCGTGGGCGACGTGCTGGCGGGCGCGGAGCCCGACGCGCGCACCGCGGTGCTCATCGCCGTCATGTACGCGGCCAAGCTCGACCGCAAGGCGTTCCCTGGGGCGAGCAGGAAACGCGTCAAGGAGATCGCCGAGGGCGAGTGGGCGGGCGACGCGGTGGCCAAGACGATCGCCGCGATCAACTCGGTCCTCGTCATCGCCGCCACGAGCGCCGCCATCGGCTCTGCCACCACCTCAGGTAACTGAAAGGTCCGGTACGGCAAGCCGTACCGGACCGTCCGGAGTCGCGGGGTCAGCCGGCGTCGAGAATGTCCTTCGGCACCGGCTTGTCCTCCTTGAGCGCGTTGAACAGGGCCAGGGCCTTCTCCTTGTCCCACTTGACCGCGCTGCCGCCGCCCGCGATCTCGTTGCCGCCGAACGGCACGACCGTGGTCACCGGGCTGTCGCCCATGGCCAGGCCCAGTGACAGCATGTCGAACGCGCCCGTGTCCTCATCGACGGCGACCGCGTCGGTGGCGCTCATGGCCAGCGGGATCGAGGTGAACGGGTTGATCAGCACGCCGGGGCTGGCGGCCTTCTTGACGACCGCGCCGAGGAACTGGCGCTGGCGCTTGGTCCGCTCGAAGTCGGGCAGCGCGCCGCCCTTGCGGGTACGGACGTAGCCGAGCGCCTGCCCGCCGGTCAGCAGCTGGACGCCCTTCTTGAGCTTCAGCCCGGCTTTGGGGTCGTCGACCGCGGCGCGGACGTTGATCTCGACGCCGCCGACCGCGTCGACGATCTCCACGAACCCGGCGAAACCGATCTCCATGTAGTGGTCGACGTGCACCCCGGTGACGGTCTCGACCGTCTGGGCCAGCAGTTTGGGCCCGCCGAAGGCGTACGCGGCGTTGAGCTTGTTGCGGCCCTTGCCGGGGATGGTGACCGCCGAGTCACGCGGCAGGCTGACCAGGGTCGGCTTGTCGCTGCCCGCCGGGATGTGCAGCAGCATCATCGAGTCGGTGCGCTGGCCGGCCGCGCGGCCGGTGGCGAGCTTCTTGCGGTCGGCCGCCGACAGGCCCTTGCGGCTGTCGGAGCCGACGAGCAGCCAGTTGGTGCCCGGGGTGTCGGCGGGACGGCCCGTGTAGTCCTCGAGCACGCCGGGGATCCCGGTCAGCCGCGAGTCGATCCAGAAGAACATGCCGACGCCCACCACGAGCAGCAGCGCCACCACGGCGGCGACGATCGCCAGGATGGTCCGGCCCTTGATCCGCCTGCGCGGCGGCTTGGGTCCTGACGGGTCCGACGGGTCCGACGGAGACGAGCCCCTCTTGGGTGTGAACGGCTTGATCGGGCTGCCGCCCGAGCGCTGCCGGCCGTACACGCGCGAGCTGCCGGCGCGCGGCGCGTCGGAGACCGGCTCGGCGGGCAGGTTCGTCGGCGGCGCCTGCTGGGCCGTCGGCGGAACCTGCTGAGCCGACGGGATCCGATGCGCGGGAGCACCACCTGAGCGCGGGCCGTCAGCGTTCCTGCCGGGCAGCGGGCGGCCATCGCCCGGCGAGCGCATGGCTCGCGTCCGGTCTTCCTCAGACACTTGACCTCTTTCCCCTTCGGTTGTCATAGACGCTACGTCCAACCCCCCACCAGTGAAGACGTCTCACCAAGGTTTTCCCACGGAAAAGTACGCAGAACTAGCGGAGCGTCACTTCGGAAACATTGCTGCCAACCCCATCGTTACGGTTTATGGACTTCCGCCATCGAAGGGATGATCGTGTCCGCCCCGGACCCATGGAATATTCGCCCGTGCACACGCACGGGATCCCCTGAGAACACATCTTTCCGGAGCTCACCACGGTGAGCGCGTATCTCGGGCTGTTGGCCCTCTTCCTGCTCACCGCCGCGACAGGCTACTTCGTCGCGCAGGAGTTCGCCTTCGTCGCCGCCGACCGCGGCCTCCTGCGTGAGCAGGCCGCCGCCGGCGATCCGGCCGCGGAGAAGGCGCTCCAGGTGACCTCCCGCCTCTCCTTCATGCTCTCCGGCGCGCAGCTCGGCATCACCGTCACCGCGCTGCTGGTCGGGTTCCTGGCCGAGCCCGCCATCGCGACGATCGTCGGCCCATGGCTGACGGACACCGGTCTGCCCGAGGGGGTCGTCACCGGCCTGTCCGTGGCCATCGGTGTGTTCGTCGCGACCGTCGTACAGATGGTCCTCGGTGAGCTGGCGCCCAAGAACCTCGGCATCGCCCGTCCGGAGCCCGTCGCCAAGTTCCTCGCCGGATCGACGCTGGCCTACCTCGCCGTGGTCGGCCCGGTGGTCCGGCTGTTCGACTCGGCGGCCACGGGTCTGCTCAGGCGCGTCGGCATCGAGCCCGTCGAGGAGGTGGAGCACGGCGCGACCCCCGAGGAGCTCTCGCGGATCATCGCCGAGTCCACCCTGGCGGGCGAGCTGCCCCCGCGGCTGTCGGAGCTGCTGGAGCGGGCGCTGGAGTTCGGCGACCGCACCGCGGAGGAGATCATGGTCCCGCGCCCGCGCGTGGTCGTGGTCCGCGACTCGCAGCCGGTCTCCGACCTCGTGGAGGTCATCCGCGAGTGCGGCCACTCCCGCTACCCGGTGCTCGGCGCCGACGGCGACGTGGTGGGCGTGACGGGCGTGCGCGAGCTGATCACCTCCGGTCTCGACGACGGCCCGATCATCGGCATCACCCACCCCGCGGTGCTGGTGCCCGACTCGCTGCCGCTGCCCGCCGTACTGAACGAGATGCGCTCGTCCAAGGACGACCTCGTCTGCGTCATCGACGAGTACGGCGGCCTCGCCGGCGTCATCACCGTCGAGGACCTCGCGGAGGAACTGGTCGGCGAGCTCATCGACGAGAACGACCCGGAGCCCGACGGCGCCGTCGAGCAGCCGGGCGGCATCTGGGAGGTGCCGGGCCGGCTCAGGCTCGACGAGGTCGAGCGGGCCACCGGCGTCTCACTGCCCGAGAGCGACGACTACGACACGCTCGCCGGGCTGGTCCTCGCCAAACTCGGGCGCATGCCCGAACCCGGCGACACCGTGACCGTGCCCGTCATCCCGGAGCTGGACCCGTTCGCCGAGGACGAGCAGGAGCACCTGGCCGAACTCACCGTCCTGTCGCTCAACCGCCGCGTGCCCGAAAGAGTACGGCTGGCACCGTTCCAACACGCGGAGGCGGCCCGATGACGATGATCCTGATCAGCCTGGTGCTGCTACTGCTCAACGCACTGTTCGTGGCAGCGGAGTTCGCCTTCGTCTCCGCCAAACGCCACCGCCTGGAGGAGATGGCCGCCAACGGCAACCGCCTGGTCCGCATCGCCGCAAAGTCAGCGGTAGGCGGCGGCCGACGCCTCTCCCTGATGCTGGCCGGCGCCCAACTAGGCATCACCCTCTGCACACTGGCCCTGGGCCAGGTGACAGAGCCGGCGATCGAACACTTCCTGGAACCGGTCTTCGCCGCAGTCGGCATACCAGCATCCATGCGAATGCCCATCGCACTGACCATCGCCCTAGCGCTGGTGACGTTCCTCCACATGGTGATAGGCGAAATGGCCCCCAAGTCCTGGGCACTGACTCACCCAGAGCGAGCGGCCCTCCTCCTGACGCTGCCCTTCCGCGGCTTCACCTGGCTGATGCGCCCCTTGCTGTCAACACTCAACGGCCTGACCAACGTGATCCTCCGCCTGTTCGGCGTAAGCCCAAGAGACGAACTGGCAACAACAAGAACCCCCCGCCAGCTGGCCATGCTGGTCGGCGAATCAGGCCGAATGGGCCTCCTGGACAGAGAAGAACACGACCTCCTCACAAGAGCCCTCCGCCTACAGGCAGAAGGCATAGAACGCCTCATGGTCCCGGTAGACCGTTTCGTCACCGTCCCACCATCGGCCAACGCCAAAGAAATCAGACAAGCGGCAGCGGAGAGCGGCCACCTAAGGCTCCTGGTGGGCGCTAGAGACGACGTACAAGGCGTCCTCCACGCCCGAGACGCCCTGATCCACCCCAACCGCACAGCAACCGAACTGGCCCGCCCAGTCCCTAAGCTGCCCTGCGTAACCCAAGCCCCCGAAGCAGTGACAGCACTGCAGGAGGCGCACGCCCACCTAGCCCTGGTCACCCAGGCCGGCAAGATCATCGGCATGGTAAGCCTGACCGACCTACTCAACGAGCTCCTAGACACCCGAGCAATAGCCGCCTAGCCCCACAGGTGTGGCCAAAAACACACACCCGGCCGGAAAGCAATCCGAAAGCGAACTGCAACCGGCCGGCCCTACCTTCCAAACGCCACCCACGAGATTCCCAAAAAAGAAGAAGCCCCGGCTCTTGCGAACCGGGGCACACTTCGCCAGTGTGGATCTGCGCTAAAGGAAGGCAAACTCTCATACGAGAGATCAACCACCAGCGGGCCTAACGCTGGAGGTCCGAACTCTCATACGAGAGATCAACCACCAGCGGGTCTAACGCTGGGGGTCCGGGGGTCATCCCCCGGTGTAAACGACGAGGGGACCGAGGGAAGCGATCCCGTGAGGGTCGCGACCATGGGTCCCCTGTCACCGAGTGGGCGAGGAGGGATTTGAACCCTCACGTCCTTTCGGACACACGGACCTGAACCGTGCGCGTCTGCCGTTCCGCCACCCGCCCTTGTGGGTGCGGAGAAACAGTAGCACGGAACAGCCCCTGGTACTGAACCCGGATACGATCGCATAAGACACGGGAGCGGAGGAGCTGGGCGCGACAGCTGACGAGCGCCGGGACCACCCCGCGACGTGGGACGAGCGGAGGCCAGGCGCGTTGGGCGCGTCCGGTGGCCGCGATCATATGCACGGAGGAAGGGAGGTACCCGGTGGGAGTCCTTCAGCGCTTCGAGCGAAGGCTCGAAGGCTTGGTTGAGGGGGCCTTTGCGCGGGCGTTCAAATCTGACCTTCAGCCGGTCGAGGTCGCCAGCGCGGTTCAGCGGGAGATGGATGAGCGCGCGGCTATCGTCGCTCAAGGTCGGACGCTCGTGCCAAACGACTTCGTGGTTGAGCTGTCCACGACTGACAGCGAGCGGCTTGAGGTCTATGCCGACAGCATCAGCCACGAGCTGGCCAACCTCGCCAGGGAGTACGCCAAAGAACAGGGCTACTCCTTCGTGGGACCGGTCCGGGTCCGTTTCGAGACCGCCGCCGACCTGGCAGTGGGGTTGTTCCGCATCAGGTCGGGGGTCATCCGCGGCGCCACTGTGGAGCAGGACGAGATTCGCCAGCCGGCGAGTGATCTGCCACCATCCAGGCCCAATGCCTTCAACGGGCGGCCCCGGCTGCTCGTGTCCACTCAGGACGATCCGCAGGGCGACCGCTCCTACGAGCTCACCACTCCGGTGACCTTGCTGGGCAGGGGCACCGACTGCGATCTTCGTCTCGTCGACCCCGGCGTCTCTCGCCACCACGCGGAGATTCGCGTCGAGGGTCAGCAAGTCGCCCTAGTCGATCTCGGATCGACGAACGGCACGTTCGTCAATGGCCAGCCGGTACGCAGAGTCGAGCTCCAGAACGGCACGCGAGTGACCCTGGGGCGCACGACTCTGGTGTTCCGGCGCGATTAGGGGTAGACAAACGGTCCATGTCCGAGCTCACGCTGCTGCTGATCCGGCTCGCCTTCCTGGCTGTGCTGTGGTTCTTCGTCATTGCCGCAGTCGGCGTGATCCGGACTGACTTGTTCGGATCACGTACGGCCCCCGCGGGTCCACGCAAGGGTGGTATCAAGCCCACCAAACCGGCGGCTAAGCCGAAGAATAAGAAGGGCGAGCCACGCCAGCTCGTTGTGACGGGTGGCCCGCTGCAAGGCACCACCATTAATCTCACGGAGACGCCCATCACCATTGGCCGGGCGAACGACGCCACGCTGGTAGTCACAGACGACTACGCTTCCAGCCGGCATGCCCGGCTCTTCCCTCAGGACGGTCAGTGGATCGTGGAAGATCTCGGTTCGACCAACGGCACGTACCTCGACCGCTCAAAAGTCACCCGCCCGACCCCGGTGCCGCTCGGTGTTCCGATCCGCGTCGGCAAGACAGTCATTGAATTGCGCAAATGACCATCGCACTCCGCTACGCCGCCCGCTCGGACGTCGGCCTCCTCCGCGAAGGGAACGAGGACTCGGCGTACGCAAGCGGCCGCCTGCTAGCCGTCGCCGACGGTATGGGCGGACACGCACACGGTGAGGTGGCAAGTTCTGTCGCCATCGCCGCAATGGCCTCTCTCGAAGAGGCTCAACAGGGTGGTGACCTGCTCAACGCCATCGAGGCAGCGGTACGCGACGCCAACCGCAAGCTGCACGAGATGGTGGGGCGGGATCCCAGCCTCAAGGGCATGGGCACCACGCTGACCGCCATGTTCTGGCACGGCACCTCGGTGGCCCTGGTGCATGTCGGCGACTCGCGCGCCTACCTGCTCAGACGCGGGGAGCTCTACCAGATCACCCACGATCACACACTGGTGCAGCAACTGGTCGACGACGGGCGCATCACACCGGAGGAGGCGGCGACGCACCCGCAGCGCTCGATCCTGCTGCGGGCACTCGACGGGAGCGGCGAGGTCGATCCCGATCTCACGTTGCGCGAAGCGCAGGTGGGCGACCGCTACCTCCTCTGCTCCGACGGGCTGTCCGGAGTGGTGAGCGCGGAGACACTGCACGCCACGCTGACGAACATCGACGACCCGGAAGAGGTCGTGCGCCAGCTCATCGACCTGGCCAACAGAGGCGGCGGGCCCGACAACATCACCTGCGTCCTGGCAGACGTGGTGGAGCTCACCGACGGGCAGCAGGTGCCCGCCGAGGTGGCGATCGTCGGGGCGGCGGGCATGAACCGCCTGCGGCACGACGCTCACGACACCTCGCCGGGACGGGCCGGAGCGGTGACCGCGCCCCAGCCGGTGCTGACCGAGGACGACTTCGAAGATTCGGGCCCACAGTCGGCCCGGCGGCCGGTCAAACGGCGCCGGGTGTGGCCCCTGCTGGTCTCGGTGCTGGGCGTGGCCGTCGTCGCCATCGGCGTCGGCGGCTATTTCGGCTGGCAGTGGACTCAGGACCAGTTCTTCGTCGGGGCCAAGGGCGACGAGGTGGTCGTGTTCCGGGGCATCCGCCAGGAGGTGGGGCCGTTTCAGTTCTTCTCGGTCGCGCAGCACTCCGGAAAGCCGCTCTCCCAGCTCTCCGAGCCCGACCAGGCGCTGATCAAGGGCGGCATCGATGTCAAGACCGTGGCGGAGGGCGTGACCCGCATCAACGGTTTCAAGGCCACGGCCGAGCCGACGGAGCAGAAGGCCACCCCGAGCGCGAGCGCCTCGGCCACCCCGAGCGCGACGAAGACGAAGGCGAAGCCGCAGTAGATGAGTGAAGTGGCGGAAGCACCTGTCCTGATGCCGGCCAAGCGGCGGGGGGCCCAGCTGGCCATGCTGGCCTTCGCGGTCGCGATCGTCATGGGCGCCTATGCCAACGTCGGGCTGGGGCTCAACGGCACGATCCCGGCCGGCATGCTGACGTACGGCCTGGGCCTGGGCGGTCTGATGCTGGCCGCCTACCTGGTGCTCGCCAAGTGGGCGCCGTGGGCCGACCCCCTCATCCTTCCTCTCGTGACGCTGGTCAACGGGCTCGGCCTGGTCATGATCTACCGGCTGGAGAACTCCGGCTCCAAGCTCCAGGCCGGCGCGTCGGCCACCAGCCAGATCGTCATGACCGGCGCGGGCGTCGTGCTCTTCACGGTGACGCTGATCGTGCTGCGCGACCAGCGCATGCTGCAGCGGATGACCTACACCGCGGGGCTGATCGGGCTGGGCCTGCTCGTCTCGCCGCTGCTCCCCGTGGTCGGCCAGGAGATCAACGGCGCGCGCATCTGGATCGGGATCTCCGGCGTCTTCAGCATCCAGCCCGCGGAGTTCGCCAAGATCGCGCTGGTCATCTTCTTCGCCGGTTACCTGGTCGCCAAGCGCGACGTGCTGGCGCTGGCCGGGCGGCGGCTGCTCTTCATCGACCTGCCCAGAGCCCGCGACCTCGGCCCCGTGATCATCACCTGGGTGGTGGCCATCGGCGTGCTGGTCATGCAGAAGGACCTGGGCTCCTCCCTGCTGCTGTTCGGGGCGTTCGTGGTGATGCTCTACGTCGCCACGCAGCGCACCTCATGGGTGCTGATCGGCGTCCTGCTCTTCGTCGGCGGCGCGTGGCTGGCCGGGCAGATCTTCAGCCACGTGGGCGACCGGTTCGACGTCTGGCTCGACCCGAGCAGCCCGGTGTTCTACGACCGCCAGTTCGGTGGCAGCTACCAGATCATGCAGGGCCTGTTCGGGCTGGGCGCCGGCGGCATCATGGGCACCGGCCTGGGCCAGGGCCATCCCGATCTGATCCCGCTGGCCTTCTCCGACTTCATCTTCCCCGCCACCGGCGAGGAGATCGGGCTGACCGGGCTGATGGCGCTGCTGATGGTCTACGCGCTGATCGTCGAGCGCGGGCTGCGCACCTCGCTGGCCGCCCGCGACCCCTTCTCCAAGCTGCTGGCGGGCGGGCTGTCGTTCATCCTCGCCTGGCAGGTGTTCATCATCGTCGGCGGCGTGACCAACCTGATCCCGCTGACCGGTCTGGTGACCCCGTTCATGTCCCAGGGCGGCTCGGCGCTGCTGGCTAACTGGATCCTTATCGCGCTGCTGGTACGCATGTCGGACGCGGCGCGCCAGCCTCCGCCCCAGGCGATCCAGAACGAAGGAATGACGCAGGTGTTCCAGCGATGAACGGCACTCTGAAGCGCGTGGCCGTGGCCTGCCTCGCCATGTTCGCGCTCCTGATGATCAACGTGAACATCCTGCAGGTCGGGCGGGCCGAAACCTATAGCAGCGATGCCCGCAACACGCGCAACTACTACGACCGCTACGCCGTCGAGCGCGGCCGCATCACCGCCGGCGGCAAGGTGATCCTGGCGCAGTCGGTGGAGCAGAAGGAAGGCGACTTCCGCTTCCTCCGGAAGTACCCCGACGGCAAGCTCTATGCCCACGTCACCGGCTTCTTCTCGCCGGAGAGCGCGTCGCAGATCGAGCGGTCCGAGAACAAACTGCTCGACGGCTCCAGCCCCGACCTGCTGCTGCGCCGGAGCATCGACCTGTTCACCGGCGAGCCCACCAAGGGCGCCAATGTCGACGTGACGATCAACCCGAAGGCCCAGAAGGCGGCCTATGACGCGCTGCGCGAGAGCGGCAAGCGCGGCGCGGCCGTCGCTCTCGACCCGAAGACCGGGGCGATCCTGGCGATGGTGTCGCTGCCCACCTACGAGCCGGCCGAACTGTCGGGCACCGACAAGGGCAAGGTGTTCCCCCGCTATGACGAGCTGGCCAAGGACAAGGGCCAGCCGCTGCTCAACCGCGTCACCGACCGCACCTACCCGCCCGGCTCCACGTTCAAGGTGGTGACCGCGGCGGCGTACCTGGAGGACGACTCCAGCCGCGGCCCCCAGACGGTCATGGACGCCCCACAGCGCCTCCCACTGCCCGGCACCAACATCAGCCTGCCCAACTACGGCGGCGCGGCCTGCGGTGCCGGACAGGTCCCGCTGGTCTACGCGCTGGAGAAGTCCTGCAACACGCCGTTCGGCAAGATCGGCATGGAGCTCGGCTACGACAAGATGCAGGAGCAGGCGGAGAAGTTCGGGATGGGCAAGCAGCTCGCCATCCCCATGTCGGTGGCCCAGAGCTCCTTCGGCAAGGAGGAGGACAAGGCGGCCCTCGCCATGGCCTCCATCGGCCAGCGCAGCAACCAGATGACCCCGCTGCAGATGGCCATGATCGCGGCGGGCATCGCCAATGACGGCAAGGTCATGAAGCCGTACCTGGTCAACAAGATCACTGACTCCAAGGGCGACTCGATCCAGGACGCCGAGCCCGAGGAGTGGTCGGAGGCGGTCAGCTCCGAGACGGCGGGCAAGCTGCGCGAGATGATGGTCAGCGTCGTCAACAACGGCACCGCCAACCTGGCCCAGATCCCCGGCGTCGAGGTGGCGGGCAAGACCGGCACCGCGGAGACGGCCGACGGGCAGCCGCCGCACGCCTGGTTCATCAGCTTCGCGCCGGCCAATGACCCGCAGGTCGCGGTCGCGATCATCGTCGAGTCGGGCGCCGCCAACGTCGGCGCCGAGGCGACGGGCGGCCACACCGCCGCGCCGATCGGCAAAGCCATCATGGAGGCGGTGCTGAACAAGTGATGACCGCTACGCTGCTGGATCATGCGGCTCGGTAACCGCTACCTTCTGCTCTCCCGCATCGCCTCGGGCGGTATGGGGGACGTCTGGCGTGCCCGGGACGAGCTCCTCGGCCGCGAGGTCGCCGTCAAGGTGCTGCGCAGCCACATCCAGGCCGACCCCACCTTCCGCAGCCGCTTCCGCAACGAGGCCAGGATCACGGCCGCCCTGGGCGACTCCGGCATCGCGCAGATCTTCGACTACGGCGAGCAGAGCGACCTGGCCTACCTCGTGATGGAGCTGGTGCACGGCGAGCCGCTGTCCGCCATCCTGGCCCGCAACGGCGCGCTCGGCCCCGAAGTGGCGCTCGACGTCGTGCACCAGACGGCCAAGGCGCTGCACGCCGCCCACTCGGCGGGGGTCATCCACCGCGACATCAAGCCGGGCAACCTGCTCGTCACATCCGAGGGCACCATCAAGGTGACCGACTTCGGCATCGCCCGCGCCGTGGAGGCGGCTCCGGTGACGCTGACGGGCACCGTGCTCGGCACCGCCCAATACGTCAGCCCGGAGCAGGCGCAGGGCCTGCCGCTCACCCCCTCGACCGACCTCTACTCGCTGGGCGTGGTGGCCTACGAGTGCCTGTCGGGGCGCACGCCGTTCCGGGCCGAGGGCCAGGTGGCGATCGCGCTCATGCATCTCAACGAGCCGCCGCCACCGCTCGGCGCCGACGTGCCCACGGCGGTGCGCGAGCTGGTCATGACGCTGCTGATCAAGGACCCGCGGCACCGGCCGGCCTCGGCGATGGACGTCGCCGACCGCGCCCACATGCTGCGCGAGTCACTGGCCGGCAACAGATCGGCCACCGAGCTCAGCATGCTCACCGACCCGGCGGGCTTCCGGGTCCGGCAGCCGGCGGCCGAACGCACCACCGACCACGTCACCGCCGCGGCGGGCGAGCCCTACGGCAAGGCGTCCGCGCTGTCCGCCGACCACGCGGCCACGATGTACGCGCCGCCCACCGGCTCGGTCACCGGACCCCGCCGCCGCAGGGGCAGGCTGACGATGGCGCTGGTCGCCAGCGCGGGATGCGCCGCCGCCGTCGGGCTCGGCGCCTTCACGTTCATGGAACGCGACGCCGTGCCCGGCCCGCCCAGCGTCGCCGACCCGTCGGAGTCGGCGAGCACGGCTCCGACCTCGAAGTCTCCTCGGGCCAAGCCTCACACTCGGCGACCGCCCGTGATTACGGTGAAGTCGAAGAGGCCGGTACCCTCACGGTCGGCTACGGTAAGCGTGTCGGCAAGTCCAACGAAGAAGCCAACCCCCAAGCCGACGCCGACCACCCGGACACCGACTCCCACACCAACCCCAACGCCCACCACGACACCGAAAAGTCCGACACCAAGCGCTTCGCCTGACCCCGGGGTAACAAACCCGCCGAAGGAGAAGACGTGATGCGCCACGGGGTCGATGATGGACACCGGCGTCCCCCCCGAGCAGGCCGGTACCCAAGATGAACGGTAAGGGACAGTGCAGGAAATGACTCAGCCTCGGCGACTCGGAGGTCGCTACGAGCTCGACGGCGTCGTCGGGCGCGGCGGCATGGCCGAGGTCTATCGCGCCCGAGACATCCGGCTGGACCGCATAGTCGCGATCAAGACTCTCCGCTCGGATTTGGCGCGCGATCACACCTTCCAGGCCCGTTTCCGGCGTGAGGCGCAGTCCGCGGCTTCGCTGAACCACCCGGCCGTCGTCGCGGTCTACGACACCGGCGAGGACGTCAGCGAGGGCGCCCCGGTGCCCTACATCGTGATGGAGTACGTCGACGGCAGGACGCTGCGCGACCTGCTGCGGGCCGACCGCCGGCTGCTGCCGGAACGGGCGGCCGAGCTCGTCGACGGCATCCTGCGGGCGCTCGACTACAGCCACCGCGGCGGCATCGTCCACCGCGACATCAAACCCGCCAACGTCATGATCACCCGCAACGGCGACGTCAAGGTGATGGACTTCGGCATCGCCCGCGCGATGGCCGACTCGGCCGCGACGATGACGCAGACCGCGCAGGTGATAGGGACCGCCCAATACCTGTCGCCCGAGCAGGCCCGCGGTGAGCGGGTCGACGCCCGCAGCGACATCTACTCCACCGGTTGCGTGTTCTACGAACTGCTCACCGGCCAGCCGCCGTTCACCGGCGACTCCCCGGTGGCGATCGCCTACCAGCACGTGCGTGAGGAGCCGATCCCGCCGTCGCAGATCGACCCCGAGATCCCCGCGTGGTGCGACGCGATCGTGCTGAAGGCCATGGCCAAGGACCCCGCGCACCGTTACCAGAACGCGGGCGAGATGCGGGCCGACATCCAGCGGGCGATGTCCGGCCAGCCGGTCGACGCCCAGACGATGGCGATGACCAGCAACTACGGCGCGGGCACCCGCATGATGACGGCGACCCAGGCCGCCACCGGCCCGGCCACTCAGGGCACCCGGGCGGTCCCGCCGTACGAGTACGAGGACGGGCACACCGGCCGTGGCGGCCGGCGGCGGGCGTCCAACAGCGGCGGCAACCAGGCGCTCAAGACCGCGGCCTGGATCATCGTCCCGTTGCTGATCATCGGGGCGTTCGTCGGCATCGGTTACGCGGTGTTCAGCAGCGGCGGCGACAAGCCCACCGGGCAGATCAAGATCCCCTCGCTCGCCACGCAGAATTGGAAGGCCGCCCAGGCCCAGCTCACCACTCTGGGCCTGAAGCCCGAGGTGGTGCAGGAGGCCAACGCCGAGTTCGACAAGGGCACGGTGATCAAGACCGATCCCGTCGAGGGCACCGAGGTCCCGAAGGACTCCACGGTCAAGCTGATCGTGTCCAAGGGGCCGCCGAAGGTGAAGGTCCCCGACGGTCTCGTCGGCGCCACGACCGAGGAAGCCAACGCACTCCTCGAAAAGGCCGGGTTGACGGGCACGGTCAAGACCAAGACCTCGAGCAAGCCGCAGGACCGGGTCATCGAGACCGACCCCAAGGCCGGCGAGGAGGTCGAGAAGGACGGCACCGTCATCCTTTACGTGCCCAAGGCTCTGTCCGACATCCCCAGCGTGATCGGTCTGACCCAGTCGGAAGCCGTCAAGACGCTCAGGGGAGCGGGCTTCAAGGCAAAGGTGGACCCGCAGCCGAGCGACCAGCCGCAGGGTACGGTCATCCAGCAGAGCCCCGAAGCCGGCGCCAAGGTCAACCCCGGCACCACCGTGACGATCGTGGTCTCCACGGGTCCCGAGCAACAGCCGACGCAGGACCCGCAACCGACGGCCGAGCCCACGGGCGACCCGCAGCAGCCTACGGAAGAGCCCACGGACACGGAGCCGACCGACGACTCACCGATCGACGACGGCGACCTGGGCTGACCCCCTAGCCGCCCTCCAGGGCCGCCCTCCCGCACCGGGAGGGCGGCTCTGGCGTATCAGGGCTGGGAACGTAAAAGAGCGCCCCCGCCGCTCGGGGGCAACGGCGGGGACGCTCATCTGTCTGTCGTCCGGCGGCGGGCGAGCGTTACACGATCCCGCGCAGCCAGTTGCCGAGCAGTTGGTGGCCATGCTCCGACAGCACGGACTCGGGATGGAACTGCACGCCCTCGATGGGCGCCGTACGGTGCCTCAGGCCCATGATGACGCCGTCGGCGGTGTGCGCGGTCACGTCGAGCTCGGCGGGCACCGTGTCGGGCCGTACGGCCAGCGAGTGGTAGCGGGTCATCCGCACCGGTGAGGGGAGGCCGGCGAACACCCCGAGCCCGTCGTGCGACACCGCGCTGGTCCGGCCGTGGACGAGCTCCGGCGCCCGCGACACGGTGGCACCGTAGGCCAGGCCGATCGCCTGGTGCCCGAGGCAGACCCCGAGCAGCGGCAGGCCACGCAGGGCCGCGTGACGCACCAGGGGGACGCTCACGCCCGCCGCCTCCGGCGTGCCGGGACCCGGGCTCACCAGGACGCCGTCGAAGCCGTCGGCGTCGCTCACACAGACGTCGTCGCGCGGGCGCACCTCGCACGTGGCGCCCAGCTCGCGCAGGTATTGGACGATGGTGTGGACGAAGCTGTCATGGTTGTCCACGACCAGCACGCGGGTCATTTTCGTACGGTCACCTCGTCGAGCGTCACCGCGGGTTCGAGAAGCGGGAACACGGCATACCAGAGTACGGCCACCGCCACGGCGACCAGCACGGCGGCCGCCAGCAGCTTGGCGCCCGTGCCGCCCGGCAGGCTGCGCCAGAGCCATCCGTACATGTCATTCCTTCCTGAGTTCGGTGTTCTTCAGCACTCCGGACACGATGAGCCGCTGGGCGGCGGAGTACTCGGGGTGGCAGGTCGACAGCGTGATGAAGGCTCTGGTGGGCCTGGCATCGGGCTTGCCGGGCACCGGGCTGAGCACGTCCACCTCGTCGGGTTCCACGATGTGCTGCGAGGTCACCCGGTAGGTGTAGCGGGCCTCAGCGGTGTCGATGATGATCTCGTCGTCGCGTTTGAGCTGGTCGATCCGGTTGAACGGCGCCAAATACGTGGTCCGATGCCCCGATACGACGAAATTTCCGATCTGTCCGGGGAGGGCGGTGCCGGGGTAGTGGCCCGGGCCCTTCTTCAGATGCTCGGTGTCCACGCCCTCCACCACGGCGTAGTGGTAATCGCGCCCGAGCCTCGGGATGCGCAGCATGGCCATGGCCCGGCCCAGCTCGATCTTCGGGAGCGCATGTCTCTCCCCCAGCTCCTGCTGCAACTGCACTTGCATGCGCTGGGTGTAGACGCCCGTCCCCCAGAGCAGGTAGGCGCAGAACAGCAACAGGATCAGGCCCGCGGTGATGGTCAGCTCCCCCGCGGCCCGCAGCACGGCCCTCACTCACTCAGCGTAAGCGCGCCCCAACCGGCGGCCGGGGATCGCCATCTCGTGCGCGTGGCGACTATCCTGGGCACGCTTCAACTACGCTCAACGAATAGCCTGTGGACAATCCGGATGCCCAGGCGCCCAGCAGGAGTTTCCAGTGCCCAAGTCCAAGGCTCGCAAGAAGGCGGTTTACACGCCGCCGCAGAAGTCCCAGCAGGTCACGGTCAGCCCCCGCTGGCTGGCGCCCACCATGGTGGTGTCGTGGATCATCGGCATCCTGTGGATAGCCATCTACTACGTGGCTCCCGGCGCGCCCTTCATCGGCGATCTCCATAACTGGAATCTGCTGATCGGGTTTGTTTTCATCATCTTCGGGGTGGTGCTTTCCACCCGCTGGCGTTAGTTTTTTCCACAGTTTTTCCACACCCTGGGGAAGTCAGCCCGCGACGCCGCTCAAGAGGGCCGAGGATCTGACGGCCACGAGCACGACGAGGATGGCCAGCGCTCCCACGATCGTCAGCACCTGCCAGAGGGTCCTGTTGCTCTTGGGAGCGTAGGCCAGGGCCCCGGCGAGGGCCGATCCGGTGATCAGTCCGCCGATGTGGCCGGTCCAGCTGATGCCTGGGACCACGAAGGTGATCACTAGGTTGATCACGATCAGCACGGCGATGCCGCGTACGTCCATGTTCAGCCTGCGCCCCACCACGAACACGGCGCCGAACAGGCCGAAGATCGCCCCCGACGCGCCCACCGTGAAGTGGTCGATCGGGTCGAGCCAGTAGCCGAGCACCGAGCCGCCCAGCGCGCTGATCAGGTAGATGCCCAGGTAGCGGGTACGCCCGAAGGCCCGCTCCAGGTAGGGGCCGACGACGTAGAGCGCCCAGCAGTTGAACAGGATGTGGAACGGCCCGTCGTGGACGAACGCCGAGGTGAGCAGCCGGTAATACTCATTCTGCGCGACGACCTCGTACGGCCGCATGGCCAGCTCCGCGGTGACCACGTTGCCCGTCAGGTATTGGGCGCCGAAGACGAGCACGTTGAGGGCCAGGAGCGCCCACGTCACGTATGGGGTGTCGACCACGGTGCCGCCGAAGGCCGACCGCGCCTGCCGTAGCCCTCGATTGCCCTCGGCCACGCACTCGGGGCACTGGAAGCCCACTGCGGCGTCGCGCATGCAGTCGGGACAGATGGGGCGCTCACAGCGCTGGCAACGGACCCAGGTCTCTTTCCCCGGGTGCCGGTAGCACGTCGGCACGGCCTCCGCGGGCTGCTCGGGCTGCGGGGGCGGGCTGGGCGGCTGGCTGGTCATGACCGCAGCCTACGGCCTGCGCGACACTGCCGCGCTAGCCTCTGCAGCCCGCCCCGTGCGCTCTGGTCAGCCCTGGACGCGCTCGATCGTGACCGACTCCAGGACCACCTCGTCCTTCGGCTTGTCGCGCTGGCCGGTCGGCGTCTTGGCGATCGCGTCGACGACGTCCTGGCCCTCGATCACCTCTCCGAAGATGGTGTGCTTGCCGTTGAGATGCGGCGTGGGCACGACCGTGACGAAGAACTGCGAACCGTTGGTGCCCTTGCCGAACCGGATGCCGGCGTTGGCCATGGCCAGCAGGTAAGGGCGGTTGAAGTAGAGATCCGGGTGGATCTCGTCGTCGAAGTCGTAGCCCGGCCCGCCGATGCCCTCACCCAGCGGGTCACCGCCCTGGATCATGAAGCCGGGGATCACCCGGTGGAAGATCGTGCCGTCGTAGTAACGGCCGGTGCTCCGCTCGCCGGTGCCCGGGTGGGTCCACTCACGGCCGCCCTCGGCGAGCTCGACGAAGTTGCGGACCGTCTTGGGTGCCTGGTTGGGGAAGAGTTCTATCTTGATATTTCCGCGATTTGTCTGCAGATTTGCGATCAGTTTCTCGGCCACGAGACAGCAGCCCCCCTCTATGCACAAGGTTGGTTTTCTGGTGATTTGATGACGACGGCCGTAGGCCTCGGGAGCCATCCTGCCATGGACGGCCATGATTGAGCCGCGCCGCTACGGGCAGGTCAGGCTCGGGGCCCCATCAAGCAGGGGAGGTCGTTGTGTCCCTGACACGGAGAAAGAGCCGCGTGGTCATTGTTGTCCCACCCACGTGGATGGGCCGTATGAAGGCCCGGGCCGTACGAACCGGCCGGCAAATGGCGCCGATGGCGGATCAGGCCAAGGTGGTCACCGCCCAGCGCATCGAAGACGCCCGTTACTGGGCGGCACCGAGGCTCGAAGAGGCCGCGCATCGGGTCGAGGATCAGCTCGCCCCCAAGGTCAGCGCGATGCTGGCCACCGCGGCCGACAAGATCGATCCCACGCCGCGCAGGTCGCGGCAGTGGCCGGTCATGATCCTGATGACGGGTCTCGCCGTGGGCACGATCGGTTATCTGTTCTACCGGCGTAACGCCCAGCAGTGGACCGATCACATGAAGGACTCGGCCTCGGACGCGTCGCGCTGGGCCGACGACACGGCAGGCAAGGCCGCGGGCGCCACCGAAGGGATGGCGTCCACGGTGTCCGACAAGGCGGATGAGACATCGCGCAAGATGTCATGATCCGCACGAAGGTGCGCCCCCCGCTCGATCGAGCGGGGGGCGCACTTGGCGTTTTGGGTGCGCTTCCTTGTTGACGCCTATACCAAGCGCTTGCTACAACGAGCGACATGGCGCTGTCCCCGCTCGACGACTACCCCATCCACCAGGCGGCCCAGGTCATGCGGCACGTGGCGACCTCCGACCGCAATTTCTACGACCGCTACTACTTCAACTGCCACGCGGGCACCGACGAGCTCATGCTGCTCGTCGGCGCCGGCCAGTACCCGAACCTGGGCGTCACCGACGCCTTCGCCTGCGTCCGCTACGGGAACCTGCACCGCGTCGTCCGAGCCTCGCGCGAGCTCGGCGCCGACCGGATGAACACCGAGATCGGCCCGTTCCAGGTGAAGGTCATCGAAGGGCTCAAACGGCTCCAGATCATCCTGGAGCCCAACGAGCATGGCCTGTCCTTCGATCTCACCTGGGAGGGCACGATCCCGGCGACGCTCGAGCCACGGCACTTCGTCCGCTGGCAGGAGCGGGTCATCTTCGACTCCATTCGGCTGGCGCAGACCGGGCTCTGGTCCGGCCACATCCGCATCGACGACGTGGACATACCGGTCACCCCGGATCGGTGGCAGGGCGCCCGCGACCGTTCCTGGGGCATCAGGCCCGTTGGCGAGCCCGAGCCGCCGGGCATCCAGACGAAGAACGCGGGCACCTTCTACTGGCTGTACGCGCCCATGAGGTTCGACGACCATGCGATCCTCTGCATCGTCCAGGAGGACGAGAAGGGCCGCCGGGTGCTGGAGGAGGCCACCCGGGTCTGGTCCGACGGGCGCGAGGAGGAGTACCTGGGCCGGCCCGAGTACCACCCCGTCTACGCCCCCGGCACCCGTGACGTCGTCGAGGCCACGATCACGTTCTCACCGCCGGGCGGCAAGGCGTTCGACGTGCGCTGCACGCCCGTGCTGCCGGTCCACCTCATGGTCGGCACCGGTTACGGCCTGGAGCCGGACTGGAAGCACGGGATGTACCAGGGTCCCGGGCCGGTCGTGCAGGGAGTCACGTACACACTGCCTGACGACGCGGCCAAGATGTGGGGGATGGTCGACGCCGTGGGGCGTTTCGAGTACGACGGGCTCGTGGGGCACGGCCTGTTCGAGTACTGGGCTCTGGGGCCGCACCCGTCGTTCCCCGAGTGAGCGCGCGCCCGCCGTAAACCCCCGGTGCTACGGCGGGCGCGGCCTCACCTACTTCGACTCACAGTTGACCGTGATCGTCTCGAGCGGCGTACCGCCGTCCTCCGCCTTCTGGGCGGTGGCCCTCTCCAGCTTCACGGCGCCGCTGGTCGGCTCGGCGGCGGTGAACCCCTCGTCGTCGGCGGGGGTGGCGGGCATGGCCGGGACCGCCTCCAAGACCTCCCCCTTCTCGACCGCCTTGATCGCGATCTGGCCGTCGTCGGTGCGGGTGACCGCGATGCCGTCAGGCGCCTCCGCCGTGGCGGTGCCCTCACCGGGCACCGCCACGGCGGTCGCCCGCGCGAACTCGATGGATTTACCGTCGCTCGTCGTACACGTCACCTTGGTGCCCGGGGCCGTCGACGGGGCCTCGTCGGCCATCGCGGATCCGCCCAGGGCCGTGAGCACGAGCACGCCCACCGCGCCGAGTACCGCGAGACGTCGCTTGAACATGGAATCTCCTTGCTGGAAACGATCGGACGCCCCGAGCCTGGCCCGCCGTACCTGAAGTGATCCTGAAGACAGCCGAAACGATCTTCAGGTTGGCTTTAGGTGATGTGCGGCACTCTGACCGGTGTGCGAGTGCTACTGGTGGAGGACGAACATCGGCTGGCCGATCTGGTCAAGGGCGGCCTGGCCGGCGAGGGGTTCGCCGTCGACGTGGCCTACGACGGGCGCGACGGGCTCTGGATGGCCTCGGAGAACGCGTACGACGTGATCGTGCTCGACGTGATGCTGCCCAGGCTGAACGGCTACACGGTGTGCTCCCGATTACGCGAGGCCGGCAACTGGACACCGATCATGATGCTCACCGCCAAGGACGGCATCTACGACGAGGCCGAGGCGCTCGACACGGGCGCGGACGACTACCTGGCCAAGCCGTTCTCGTACGTGGTGCTGCTGGCCAGGCTGCGCGCGCTGGTACGGAGGGGCGGGCACGAGCGGCCGGTGACGATCACGGTCGGCGACCTGGTCGTCGATCCGGCCGGGTTGCGCTGCCGCCGGGGGGAGGTGCAGATCGCGCTGACCCCGAAGGAGTTCGCGGTGCTCCATGGGCTGGCGCGGCGGGCCGGCGAGGTGGTGTCCAAGAGCGAGTTGCTGGCGCAGGCGTGGGACTTCGCCTATGACGGCGATCCGAACATCGTTGAGGTGTATATCAGCGCGCTGCGCCGGAAGATCGACCAACCGTTCGGCAGGACGACCTTGGTGACGGTGCGTGGCGCCGGGTACCGGTTGGAGGCGACATGACCTCGCGGCGCGCTCATCTGGCCTCAGCGCGGGCCCGGCTTCTAGGGCGGGCTCGGCGAACCTCGGGGCGGGATCGCGTGGCTTCGCGATGGAGGCGTCTGACGGGATCGGTCTCTGAGCGGCTCGCGGGGCGGCTGCCGATGGGGCTGGCGTCCGTGCGGCTGCGCGCGACCGCGGCGGCGACGCTGGTGGTGGCCGTGGCGCTGGGACTGGCGGCCCTCGTGCTGGTGATGGCGTTGCGGGGCAGTCTGCTGAGCAGCGCGGACGAGGAGGCGGCCAGGAAGGCCGTGGCCGCGGCGCCGTACGCGGAGACCATCGCGCTGAGCGTCGAACCCGGCCAGACCACGACCGGCCTGGTGCGCACATTCAGTGAACCTGCCACGACCAGCCCAGCCCACACCTGCGGCGGACCCACCACCAGCAAGGTCCATGCGTCCAGCGAACCCACCGCGGCCGATCCGGTCCGCACGCCCGACGAACCCACCGCGACCAGCAAGGTCCGTACGTCCAGCGAACCCACCGCGACAGGCCCAGCCCGCACCTGCGGCGAACCCGCCACGGCCGGCAAGGTCCGTACCTACGGCGACATGTTGACCGGGCGGACGGCCGACTCGGATGGTGTGGTGCGGATGGCCGATATGGATGTCGTGGTCACGGCCGCGCGGGCGATGCCGGTGGGGAGCTGGGCGGAGGATGACGCGTTCGCCGTCGCGGGCATGCCCGTGTCGACGTCCAGCGGATCGGGGATGCTCTGGGCCAGGGCCTCGCTCGCCGGTGCCGACCAGGCGCTGGCGACGCTCAACGGCGCCCTCCTGCCCGGCGTGCCCGCGCTGCTGCTCGTGGTGGCGGGCATGACCTGGTTCTCGGTCGGCCGCACGCTCGCCCCGGTCGCGGCCATCAGGGCCAAGGTGGCCGACATCACGGCCCGCGACCTGCACCAGCGGGTGCCCGTACCCCGGTCGGGCGACGAGATCGCCGCCCTGGCGACCACCGTGAACGGCACGCTCGACCGGCTGGAGACGGCCGTCGAGACGCACAAGCGGTTCGTCGCCGACGCGGCGCACGAGCTGCGCAGCCCGATCGCCACGCTGCGGGCCCGGCTGGAGCTGGCCGAACCGAGCGATCTGACTGCCGAGGCGCTCGCCGACGTGGACCGTCTCCAGTCGCTGGCGGCCGACCTGCTCCTGCTGGCCAAGCTCGACGCGGGTGAGCCGCTGCGTACGGGCGACCTCGATCTCGGCCAGGTCGCGGCGGAGGAGTCGGTGCGCATCAAGCGGCGACCGGAGCTGCGGATGGAGCTGGACGTCGAGCCCGACGTGGTCTTCCAGGGGTCGCGCGCGCACCTGGCCCGCCTGGTGACCAACTTGGTCGACAACGCGGTACGGCACGCCGCGACGGTCGTACAGGTGCGGGTGCACGGGGAGGACGGCCAGGCCGTGCTCCGCGTGCTCGACGACGGGCCAGGGATCCCGGAGGGGCAGCGGGAGGCGGTGTTCGACCGTTTCACCAGGCTGGACGAGGCGCGGGCCAGGGATGTCGGCGGCGCCGGGCTCGGGTTGCCGATCGCGCGGGACATCGCATCGCTGCATGGCGGCACGCTCATCGCCGAAGAGGGCGGATTTATCGCAAGATTTCCCCTGAACCACTAGCCACTTCTCAGCGTGTGGATAGTTGAAGGAGGCAATCATGCTCACACGTCGTGCACTGATCACCCGAGGTGGCGCCGCGGGCGCAGCAGGAGTCGTTTTCCTGTGGGCACAACCCGCCGAGGCGGAAGAGGAGGCCGCCGGTCCGGTTCTGGCCAGCGCCAAGAGCATCCCGGTCGGCAAGGGAAAGATCGTTAAGGGCAAGTACGTGATCACCCAACCGAAGAAGGGCGTCTTCAAGTGCTTCAGCGCCGTATGCACCCACCAGGGCTGCACGGTGGCCAGCGTCAGCGGCGGCAAGATCCATTGCCCGTGTCACGGCAGCCAGTTCAGCGCCACCACGGGCAAGGTGGTCCGCGGCCCGGCCAAGCGTGCGCTCGCCTCTAAGAAGATCAAGCTGGTGAAGGGCAAGATCACGCTGGCATGATCGTCAGTGAGTACGCCGTAGCGCGCTGGTAGACCTCGAACCCGGCGCGGGTGTAGACGCCGACAGCTCCCGTGGGGTTGTCGGCGTCTACGCTCAGGCCCGCCCGGTCGTACCCCTGCTCCTTGAACGTGGCGAGCGCGTGCGCGATCAGGCCGGCCGCCACTCCCTTACCGCGCCACTCCCGCAGCGTGCCGATGATGTCGATCCAGGCCGTACGCACACCGGTCGCGGCCGTGGCCGCCTCGTGGTGACGGGTCATCACGATGGCGACCGCCTCGTCCCCCGCGCGGGCCACGAAGGACGATTCGGGCTGGAAGCCGTGGCTGCCGGTGATGTTGTGCCGCCAGCTCTCCGCGGTGTGCAACCCGCTGCCCCAGTGGTCGCGGAACGACTCGTTGCGCACCCGCCGGGCGGCCTCCTCGAATTCCGGCGTGTACGTGACGAAGTCGATCCCATCGGGCACCCGCACCTGGGGCGGCTCCCCCAACAGGTCGCGGTGCATCTGGGAGAACCAGCGCGTGGCGGCGAAGCCCTTGCGTTCGAGCAGCTCCGCCGCCGCGGTGTTCTCCTGGAGGACTCCGGTCTGCAGTTCCAGCCCTTTGCCGGGGTAGGCCCGCTCATGCAGCTTCGGCGCCACCTCGATCGCCCAGTCGAGAACCCGCCCGCCATGTCCCCGCCCACGGAAGGCGGGGTGGACTCCGGCGCGGAGGAACATCGCGTGCACGCCGTCACGCACCTGCTTGACCGGCAGGTAGCCGTACGCGATCAGCCGCTGCCCGTCCCTGGCCGCGAGCGTGCCCTCGGCCAGGTCGAGCATCGGGTTCGCCAGGTGTCCTATGACGTCTTCGAGGCTGAAGTGCTCGCCGGTCCGGTCCTCGGCCTCGATCGCGGCGGCCAGCTCGGCGAGTCGGCCGGCGTCGTCCTCGTCCAGGGGTGCCCATTCCAGACTCATGGCCTGGAGCCTAGGCGAGGCGCACGGAGCACCCCAAGTCCTCTCCTATCTGGGCAAGCCCCTTGGCGAACCCCTCGCGAGTGGCGTCGTCGAAGCCGATGAAGAGCCGGTTCGCCAGCGGTACGGCCCAGCGCAGCCGCTCGGCGACGTTGTAGACCTGGTGGACGACGAGGGTGCCCTGCGGGTGCCTGGAATACGACCATTCGCCCCGATACCACCAGCCGCCCTGGTAGGCGATCGAGCGGTCGGTGACCTCGACGGTCAAGGTGTGGCCCGGCAGGTCCTCGACGGTGAACCGGCCCTCGCCCGGCACGCCGTCGGGCAGCAGGCTCTTGACCAGTGCCTCGCGCACGCGTTCGGGCGGCGCCTCGACCACCCCGGACGCCTCGGCCAGCAGTGTTCGCTTCATGGCCGGCTCACCCGGGTGTTCTGGAACGAGGCGAAGCGCCAGCCGCCGGGCGTGCTGACGGCGGTGAAGGTGACGATCGAATCGCGGCTCGGGTCGGGCCGCCCTTCGACGGTGGAGCCGCCACCGGAGATCACCAGTGCGACGCCGTCTCCCAGCGGCTTGATGAACGGCTCGCCGCCGCCTCCGGTCAGCTTGATGGGACTCTGGAAGAGCTGCCGATGGGTGACCTCGATGGCCTCCCGGCCCTGGAGGTGCAGGCCGAAGAAGGTGATGTAGTCGGCGTCCTCGGTGAACAGCTCGGCGTAGGCCGTGGCGTCGCCGGCGTTCCAGGTTTCGGTGAGCCTGGTGAGAAGGTTCTTGATCTCAGTGGACATGGCACAGCTCCTGTCGTCGCGGCGCCTATCCTGAGACTGCGAGTCCTGGACAGGGCAGGCGCCTTGTTCGGATTTCCGGCCGCTGGGGTGTTGGCGCACCCTGGCGGCCACTCAACTTTCCAGCGCTTGCTCCATCAGCGACTGCCTGACCGTGCCCGTCCAGTCGAGCTCGCCCTTGTCCAGCCGGTCGAGCACGTCGCGCAACCAGGCCAGCTCGGCCGTGTAGAGAGCCTGCTCGCATTCGAGTTCGAGCATGAGGATCTCCGGCAGGCCGCTGTCGGCCATCGCCCGCCGGTGCGCGTCGATCCCGCTGATCGTCCCCTCGACGGAGGCCGTACGCGTGCGTAGTGCCCGCTTGGCGTCGGGCACCTCCAGCGCGCCGAGCAGGGATACGGCGGCCACCAGCGTGCGCCGGTCGGGGTCCGGCTGCTCCACCAGCCTGCGCAGCCTTGTCGCCAGCTCCTGGCGGCCGTCGTCGGTGATCTCGTAGACCGTCCGCTCGGGTCGGCGGCCTTCGCGGTCGGTCTTCGCGGGCACGATCAGCTCGTCCTTGGCCAGCCGTTCGACCGCGTGGTAGAGGCTGCGCGGCAGCCCGGTCACGTAGTCCTTGTGCGTGTCGATGATGAAGCGGTGCAGCTCGTAGGGATGGCTGGCACGTACCGAGAGCATGGCGAGCACTGTCAGCCCCACCAGGTCATGGCGTCGTGCCATGATGCCTCCTTCTATAGTGCAATATGCAATATAGAAGAAGGCAACACGGCTGTCCAGGCCTCGTCTACGCCAGCCGGCTGTCCCGGCTTTGGCTACGCCAGTTGGCTGTCGAGCTGCAGGAAGGCCCGCTCGATGGCCTGCCTGGCGACGTCCTCCGGGTACGGGAAGCGGGTGATGAGGTCGCGCAGGCCCTCCACGTGCGCCCGCGTGGCGAGCTCGGCCACGGCGACCAGCTCGGCCTGCTGGGCGAGGGCGAACGCACGATCGACCACCGCGCCGTGCCCCGGCACGATCACCTGCTCGGGCAGCTCGGCCAGCATCGCGGCGACCGTGACGGGCCAGTCGAGCGGGTAGGAGTCGCCGAAGGCCGGTGGCGCGCCCTCTTCGATCAGGTCACCGGCGAACACCACCCCGGCGTCGGGTACGTGCGCGACGATGTCGTTGCTGCTGTGGCCGAGCCCGAAGTGGCGCAGATGCACGGCCCGGCCGCCGATGTCGAGCGTGGCCGTGGAGGTGAACGTGTGGTCAGGTGGGACGATCTCCACCTCTTCCAGCTCCGCCCGCCGGTCTCCGGGCAGGAGCTCGATCCAGGTCGCCCGCTGCTGCTCGCCGTGCAGCTCGATCTCCTCGGCGCACCTGGAGTGACCCCAGATCTCGCCCGGCAGGAACATCGCGTTGCCGAAGTAGTGGTCGAAGTGGGAGTGGGTGTTGACGACCGTCCACGGGCTGGCGGTGATCCGCCTGATCGCCTCGATCAGGTCGGTGGCCTCGCGGTGGGAGACGCGCGTGTCGAGCACTAAACAGTGGCCGTCTCCGACGATCAGGCCGACGTTCATGTCGAATGACTTGTGACGCCGGACGTAGACCCGGTCGCCGATTTCCCGCCACTGCTCGTTCATCGCTCGATCCTGAATCTCATGTCGGGACGCTGCTAGAACTCTACTTAGGAACGCGACCTGGCATAGGACTTTCCGGCCATGATCGACACCGAAGTCCAGCACGCGCTCGCGGCGGACTGGTGAGCCGGCGGGCGGTGGGCCGGGGCGCTCGGCCGGGAGGTGGAAGGTCGCGGCCTGATCAGCCCCGCAGATACGCCAGTACGGCCAGTACCCGGCGGTGGTTGTCGGGCGCTGGTGGCAGGTCCAGCTTGGTGAAGATGCCTGCGATGTGTTTGGCCACGGCGGCCTCCGTGACGAACAGTTCCCGCGCGACCGAGGCGTTCGAGCGGCCCTCGGCGATCAGCGCTAGCACCTCCTGTTCCCTTGGGGTTAGCCGCTGGAGGGGATCGCGGCGGCGTCTCAGCAGTTGGCGCACCACCTCGGGATCGACGACCGTGCCACCCGCCGCCACCCGATCCAGCGCGTCGACGAACTCGCGCACGTCACCGATGCGATCCTTGAGCAGGTAGCCGATGCCGGCCCCGCCTTCCGAGTCGAGCAACTCGGCCGCGTACGTCTGCTCGACGTACTGGCTGAGCACCAGCACGGCCAGCCCCGGGTCCTTCCCGCGCAGCTCCAGCGCGGCCCGCAGGCCCTCGTCCGCGAACCCGGGCGGCATCCGCACATCGGTCACCACCGCGTCGGGCCGGTGCTCCGTCACGGCCTCGACCAGCGCGGACGCGTCGCCTACCGCGGCGGCGACGGTGTGGCCGAAGCGTTCGAGCAGCCCGGCCAGGCCCTCGCGCAGGAGGACGGCGTCCTCGGCGATCACTACGCGCACGGGATCTCCACTCGCATCAGGGTCGGGCCGCCCACCGGGCTGGACAGAGACAGTCTCCCGCCGACCACGGCGAGCCTGTCGGCCAGGCCGGTGAGCCCGGTCCCCCTGGCCGGGTCGGCGCCGCCGCATCCGTCGTCGTGGATCTCGACGACCAGCCTGTCTTTCTCCAGGTGACCGTTGATCGTGACCTTCGTGGCCCGGGCGTGCTTGGCGACGTTCGCGAGGGCCTCGGCGACCACGTAGTAGGCGGTGGCCTCGACGGCCACAGGCAGCCTGACCGGTTTCTCAAGTGACGGCTCCCCGAACGCCGATCCGTCGGACGCCGACTCCCCAGACGTCGGTCCCCCAGACGGCCGTCCCTCAGACCTCGGTCCCCCGGACGCTGATCTCCCAGGTGCCGGTCTCTCACGTTCACGTGCGTAGGGGGTCAGGTCGATGTGCACGTTGACGGGGAGGGGTGAGCGGCCGGCCAGGTCGCGTACGGCCGCGGGCAGGCCGCGGTCCGTCAGCACCTGCGGGTGTACGCCCCTGATCAGCTCGCGCAGCTCGGCCAGCGCCTGCTTGGCCTGGTCGTGCGCACGTTCGACCAGTTTGGCGGCCGGGTCGTCGTCGGCGAGGTCCAGCCGGGCCAGGCCGAGGGTCATCGACAGGGCGACGAGCCGCTGCTGGGCGCCGTCGTGCAGGTCGCGCTCGATCCTGCGGCGCTCGGCCTCGAACGCGTCGACCAGCCGGGCGCGCGACCTGACCACCTCGTTCAGCTCGGGCGGGGCCAGCATCGCCCGGACCATGGCACCTCGGGCGCCGGCCCAGGCGGTGATCGTGTACGCGGCCACCGGCAGCAGCAGCACCCCCGCCAGCGCGGCCACCCCGGCGACGAGCCCGGTCGGATCGGGCTGGACGACAGGAGACAGGATCAGGACGACCGGCCCGCCGGTGGTGAACCCGACCACCACCAGGTCGATCCACCACAGCCCGAACACCGTGACGAGGGTCAGCACCATCTCCCGCCTAACCCGGTCAGTCGTCTCCGGAAGCGGGGCACTGTCCACCAGTCTCAGCCGCAGCCGCTCGAAGCGGGCCACCAGGGGCCTGCCCAGCACCACCACGGCCAGCACGACAGCGATCACCACCAGAGGCAGACGGAAGAGCAGCCCGTTCGCCACGACGGCGAAGACCACGAGACCCGGCACCGCACCGGCGAGCAGGTACGCCAATGAGCGCCACGGCCAGGCGGACCGCAGGAAGGCCGGCGGCCGCTGAGTCAGCGCTTCCAGCGCGGTCCTCGTCAACACGCGATCGACGGTATCCGCTGGTGGGCGGGCAGGCAGTAGTGCTGGGTCTACCTCGCATCACCACCTCCAGCGCGGGCGGGACAACGCCGACCAGCCCGCACACAGGGGATCGCCAAAGTGGGGCGGCAGGCGTGGCGGACCGCCGAGCCGGGAAAGCTTCCGTTACGACAGGTACTTGTCCGCTCACGGAGGGCAACCATGGTCGAGATCCAGTACAGGCCCGCGAGGCGCCGGATGCTGGAGGCCACATACCCATCGATCGCGGTCCTGCCGGGATCGGGACTCCATGTGGCCATCGACGAGACGTCGCCCTCCCCGATCTCATCCACGTGTGGCGGTCAGCGCGCAGCATCCCGTACAGGCCGCGTCGTCGACCCGGCCGATGCCGCTCCGGAACGGCTGCCCGAAGCCGTGCTGGAGCCTCAGGAGCACGTCGTGGGCGGGGGACGCCTGACGAGATAGCCCGGTGTCCCAATGCTCATCCTCCCGGCATCAGCGAGTTGCCCTTCCCTCAACTTCGCGTCACACGTGGTTGTCAAGTTTGGATTGCCGGCTGCTTCCCCAAGCCCGAGGAGCCCCATGTTCCGCCCACTCGGAGCAATCGTCGTCATCTCCTTCGCCGCCCTCGCCGCCGTAACCCCGACAGCCTCCGCCGTATCGCCGTCGACGACCACTCCCCATCGCGAAGCCTCCGACGTCACCGCCGTCGCGCATCGCGGAGCCTCCGCGTACGCGCCCGAGAACACCATCACCGCCTTCCAACTGGCCGGAAAGCTGGGAGCCGACTCGTTCGAACTCGACGTGCAGGAGACCAAGGACCACCAGCTGGTCCTGATGCACGACACGACGCTGTCCCGCACCACGGACGCCGAGCGGATCTTCCCCGACCGGGCGCCCTGGCGGGTCGGGGACTTCACGCTCGCGGAGATCCGCAGGCTGGACGCGGGGTCGTGGTTCGCCGACAAGTACGACGGCGAGCCCGTTCCGACGCTCGAAGAGACGCTGCACGAGATGAACGGCAGCGGACTCAGCCTGCTCCTGGAGATCAAGGAACCCGCGCTCTACCCGGGCATCGAAGGCCGCATCGCCGACGAGCTGCGGCGCAACACCTCGTGGCTGAGCCCCGGCCGGCTGGTCGTGCAATCGTTCAGCTGGGCATCGATGCGGACATTCCACCGCGACCTGCCCGAGGTGCCCATCGGCCTGCTCGGCACACCATCCGTCGCGGACCTACCGAAGCTGGCGGCCTATGCCAGCCATATCAACACACCGTATGGCAACCTCTCGGCGCAGTACGTCCGGCGCGTCCACAGCCTGGGGATGGCGGTCTTCGCCTGGACGGTGGACGATCCCGACATCATGCGCCGCCTCATCGCCTATGGGGTGGACGGCATCATCACCAACAAGCCCGACACTCTTACGTCCTTGGCTCGATAGAGCGGCCCCGGGTTGCCCGTGGTCTGCTGACGACGGGCAACCAGGGGGTGGCCGGGGTCAAGGATGCGCACGTCACGGCGCCCAGCCCCGTGAACCGGAGGAGCGTTTCCCTGGAGGGGGCCGGGCCAGGTGCGGCGGGTGGGGCCGGCCCATGCTGGCCGTACGATATGTGGCGTTTTATCGGGCTGGAACGCGTCGGTGAGCTGCAGGCGGGCGGCGCGGAGAGGCCTCGACGGCACCGCTACGTACGTGCGCCTCGGCGATTCTGGCCAGCGTGGCGCGGGCCTCATGTCGCCTTCCGGTGGGCGTGAGTCGTACGGGAGCGAACAGGGTCACCTCGACGACCAGGCCCCGGGTCGCGGTCACCCGCAGGAGGGAGGCGAGCAGCGAGTCGTCTCCGACATAACAGCCGCGGGTCGACGTCGACTCTCCCTCGCGGTAGCGCAGCACCGCCGGGCGCACCTCGGCGCCCGCGTCGATCGCCGCCTGGAAGACGGCCGGGCGGAACTCCCCCATTCCGCGCCCGCACCACGTCGTGCCCTCGGGGAACGCGACCACCGTGTCGCCCGCTCTGAGGGCGTTCGCGACCGTCGCGACGGCCGACGGGAGGGCGGAGAGTCGTTCCCTGTCGATGAACAGCGCGCCGGAGCCCGCCGCCAGCGTACGGACGAGCGGCCATTCGCCGATCTCCCGCTTGGCCAGCGGGCGCGACGGCACCGTGGCCGCCATGACCAGCGGGTCGAGCCAGGAGACGTGGTTGGCCACGAGCAGCGCTCCCGGGGCGGCTGGGGACACCGGCGATTGCGCGAAGTACGCGTCGCCGGCCGTGGTCTTGACCCTGATGCCGAGCGCGCGCAGCAGCAATCTCGCCCACGTCTTCGTGATCTCCGCCCGCCACGCCGTACGGGCCCGACAGGCCGCGAGGGAGATCGAGAGGCCCGCGAGCAGGACGAGGAGCGTGGCGAGGAGCCGCGCCACCCGGTGAACGGGGCTGACGGCGACGGCCGGGGCGTCCACGCAGGCAGCGGGGGAGCACGGGCCCATCCGGAGCCATGGGTTGATCTCCAAAGGAGTGCCGCTCACAACGGCTCTCCGAGGAAGTACCGCAGGTAGCGGGCGTTCACGTTGTCCATCGAGAGCAGGACGAAGAAGTCGGCGGTGCCGAAGTCACGGTCATGCGCGGGCGCCCCGCACACCCAGGAGCCCAGCCGCAGGTAGCCGCGGAGCAGAGCAGGCGGGACGAACCTGTCCGAACTGACCACGCCCCGGCCCCGTCGCCACGGGTCGCGCGGCGTTACGCGGTACTCCACCGGACCCAGCGGCACCCGTTCGACGACACCGGCCGCGAGCACGCCCCGGTCATCGAGGGGTACCGAGCAGCAACCGGCCAGCCACTTGTGACCGCCGTTCACCATGTAGCGGGCGATGCCCGCCCACATCAGGCCGACCACCGCGCCACCTCGGTGATCGGGATGCACGCAGGTGCGACCCGCCTCGACCAGGTTCTTCCTGATGGGCGCGAGGTTGGCCAGGTCGAACTCGGCGTCGGCGTACAGCCGGTCCATCCGCCCTGGGGGGAGCAGCCGGTACGTACCGACCACTTCGTCGTCGTAGCGGACCAGGAGGTGGTCGCAGTACGCGTCGAACCTGTCCACGTCGAGGCCGGAGACCGGGCTGTCGAGCCGCGCCCCCATCTCCTCGCCGAAGACCTGGTGCCGGAGCCGTTGCGCGGCCTGTACGTCGGCAGCGCTCGTGGCCATGCCAACGGTGTAGCGGCCGGTGTCAAGAGCGATCGTCATGGGCGCGGGTCCTTCCCTGAAAGCGTCTCGCGACCATGTCGACATGCCGAAATGACGGTGGAGTCTCCCATCGGGGGCAGCCAGGCGTCCGCACGGTGAACCTCGGGCGGTCACCCCGGACCCCATCAAAAGCAAAGCTTCGGTGTGAGCTGGGCGAATGCCCGCGCCGAAACTCCTGGGAGCCGACGGCCCATCTTATGATCACACCGTGCTGGATACGGCGATCCATCTCATCTTCGGCGGACTCTTTATCGGCTTCATCATTGTTTGGGTGGTGCAGCTGGTCAGGGTCCTGCGGCAACGACGCATACACAAGTACACGGATCCGATGCGTGCCATGGACATCACCGGTCGCGTTCGCCAGCTCAAGGTGCGCGGCGACGAAGACGAAGCCGTACGCCTGGTGCAGGACGAGCTCGCCATGCCCATCAACAAGGCTCGTTCGTGGGTGAAATCCATATAGCGCAGGGGAAAGCGGCGTTACCGCAGGCGGTTGACTAGTCGCAGAGCGCGATTATTGACGGCTCTTGTGAAGGTTGATAACGTCCCGGTCACGCGTGGCCACTCCTGAGCCGCACGAGAGTCTTGACCACATCGGAGCACGACATCAAGACATCATCTCGCGGAGCCTTATCCAAACTCCGCCGTTCTCCTCTCATCCGCGCGACCGTCGCCGTCACGGCCGCTTTCGCGCTGATGGCATCCGCCTCCACCGCCGGCGCCGAATCTCGCGTATCCGTACCGGCCAAGAGCGTCGCGGCCGTCGACGCACGGCCCAACGACGGTTCCGGGTATTGGCCGGACTTCTCGAACACCGGCTATGCCAACACTCCGGCCAACGCCGGTGGACTGGGCCTGGGCGCGTACCCGGGCAAGCTCACCGACTATGCCGCGAACATGAGTGCCAGTAAGCCGTTGACGCTGCGCTATCCCGACAACAGCGTCATCTCCTTCACGCGTTTCCTGGCGCTGAAGGTGATTATCTACGGCGATAATCTTACGTTCGTCGGCTGCTTGTTCGAGGGCACCGATCCGAATGACAATCTCATTCAGATCTACTCGGACACCAACGTCAAGTTCCTGTATTCGACGCTCAAGCCCAGCTCCTATTCGATGCCTCCTGGCAACGACGGCACCGTCTCGTCATCCCATACCACGCCGGGCACGCCTTTCGACAAATCGTGGCAGTTGGCCACGACGATGAAGGAAGCCGTCGCGGTCATGGACCACAACGACATCTGGGGAAATGCGGGCCTGGAGATGGTGACGGGTTTCCCGGGACGCCCGTCGACCTGGACGAACAATTACATTCATGACATGGCTGATACGTCACATGACGTCTATCACCATGACGGCATCGGCCCGCAGAGTGAAGGCAATGGCGGTCCCATGATCGTCGACCACAACACCCTGGCCTCCTTGGGCAATACCAATGCTCTGGCCATGCAGGGCAGCGGCGTCTACGACAAAATCTCGGTCACGAACAACTATGTGTCCGGCTGGGGTTATGCCTTGCACATCGGCGACGTGAACAACGCGACCAACATCACCGTCACCGGCAACGTCTTCTCGGCCGAACTCGATCAGTTGTACGGCTTTCTGTACGGCAACATCTGGGGCGGATCGGCTCGCGGCTCCACCTGGCGCAACAATCTCATCCAGGCACGTACAGGCGACGGCAACACCGCCTTTTCGACCGCCGACAACGGCAAGTACTTGTGGCCGACCGGCGACACCCATACCACCGACTACACAGGCTGAGCCATATCGCCGCGGTCCGCTTGCCGGACCGCGGCGATGCCCGCCCGCTCAACTCAGAGCTTGGATACGTAGTACATGTTGCCGCCCGGCTGGATAACCTTGGCCAGGGCCGAGGCGCTGAGGGTGTGGGAGCCACCCGTCGGCTTCCACGGGTCGTACACGGTGATCGTGCCCTTGGTCCTGTCGTAGCCGTAGGCGATGATCGCATGGCCGATCTTGGTGCCCTTGACCTTGCCCTTGTTCCAGGGCAGTTGCTCCATCCACACGGCGATCACCGGCGCTCGGTGCAGGTCGCCGATGTTCCCCGACACCCGGCTCATGAGCACTCCGGGGTTCCCGTCCGCGTCGGTGGGGATCGTGTACTTGTAGCCGCGCGACTTGACGTAGGCATTGATGACCGGCACGGCGTTCGCGCCCTTGGTACCCGACATCGTGGTCTTCATCTTCTTGGCCAGGGTGGCCTGGCTGACGCTGACGCCGAAGCTCGACAGGCTCATCGACGACGAGGCGGGCACGCAGTAATAGTTCGTCTGCTGCCGCTGCCCCTTGAGCGAGAGCTGGTAGCGCGGGGGCGTGAAGAGCCCCTTGGCAGTCGGGGACGGTGTGGGGGACGCGGTCGCGCTCGGAGAGGGGGTGGGGGACGCGTAGGCCGGTGTCAGAGCGGTGAACTGCAGGGCGCCCACGGTCGCTGCCATGGTGAGGGCGATGCTGGTTCCCGTCTTACACTTCTTCACTTGATCACTCCGCACATGAATGCTGACAGTGGTCAAGGACCGTAGTTGATCTGGACAAAGATCCGCAAATAGCCCGTCAGAAGAGGGTCAGCGGCTCGTTCGGCAGGGGCTCAGGCAGCGGCTCGATCTCGGGCAGCCGGCTCCGCACCTCATCGTGGAACCGCCGGGCGAGCATGAGGGCGTCGGCGTTGTCCGGGGTATGCACGAACACGGTCGGCGAGCGCCCTTCGCGCAGCCATTCGACAACCGTACCGACCCATTGCCGCCAGCCCTCGACCGTACGCTCCGTGGCGTCCCTGCCGAGGTAGCGAACGATCGGACGGTCTGTGAGTGCGGACGACCGGCGGGGCACGCGCGGTTTCTTCGTCCACGCATCTCGTTCGGCGTCGCTGGTCGGGGGGCTCTGGAAGAGGGTGGTGGTGTCGAACGGCACCCATTCGGCCTCAGCGCGGGCGAGAACGCTTTCGAGCAGCCGTACGGATCGCGCGTCATCGAAGAACGCACGGTGCCGAACTTCGACGGCGTACCTGTAGGAGCGGGGAAGCTGCCGAAGAAAGGCCGCCAGGGTGCCGAGCTCGGTCGGACCGAACGACCCCGGCAATTGGACCCAGAGCGCGTGAGCTCGCGATTCGAGCGGCTCAACCGCCTCCAGGAACGACCGGAGTTCCTCATCAATACCGGTAAGGCGGCGCTCGTGCGTGATCGACTTGGGCAACTTGACCACGAACCGGAAATCGGGCGCGGTCTGCCGGGCCCACGACTCCACCGTGCTCCTCGCCGGTGTCGCGTAGAACGTCGTATTGCCCTCAACCGCGTTACACCAGCTCGCATAGGCGCGCAGGCGTTCCCCGGGCGGAAGCGGATGAGGCAGAAAGCGCCCCTGCCATGGCACGTGCGTCCACATCGCGCATCCCACATGAAGCCGCATGACCCCGACGCTACCTTGCACAGCGTCTGAGCCTCACTCGATCCACCACCAGCCGTTACCGAGATCCCGAGTCGGGGCACCGAGATCGCCGGCCGCCGTTTGGAGCAGCCTTCGAGAATCTGCCGTACCCGGAATGTATGCGAACCCGACACCACTTTCAGCCCGCCACGGATCCACGAACACCGGGAAGTAGAGCCCGTTCTCTTGGGCTTGCACCTCTCCGTCCACGGCCAGAGAGCTCATCCACGCGGGCACCGCGACAGGCTGATCCCTCTCATAGGCGGCGGCGACTTCGGCGAAGGCCCCTCGACGAAGCCAGATCATGCTCTTCACGCTGGCGATGGGCCAGTCGGTGTTCCACAGAAAGGTGCCGATGACAACCGCGAGAACCAACCCGGCGAAGGCTCGGACGTACGACGCGATGGAGATGTACGCGATCACGGCGGTGAAGGTCCACAGAGCCGCCCACACCCACCCGAAACCGATCACCAGCCAGATGAACCGCCCAATCGCGTGAAAGGCCGGGATGAACAGGTAGTAGGTGGCAGCCAGGAACAGCCAGCCGGTAAATGTCATGAGGGCCGGCACCCTCCACCAACGAGGAGCCTTCCTCGCGGAGAACACCATGACGTGCAGTGTGATGCCCCAGCGAGCGGCCACACCACACCTTGATCGATAGCTTCACGCTATTTGCACAACATCCACAAACCTGACACAGACGCCGGCATTGCTGCACGATATGTGCCACTCAGTAGCACCAAATAGCACGCCATTGTAAGCTCGATGGGTGAGCACTCCTGAACCCGACCACTCTCACGAGATCTCCCAGCGAGACCTGCGTAACCGGTCAGCGGAGATCATGGATGGCCTGGAACGTGGCGAGCGATACGCCGTTACGCGTAACGGCCATCACATCGGCGACCTGATCCCTCTCCGCCGTCGGCGCCGAGCCGTCTCGCGGGCCGAGTTCGCCGCCGTATCCCGCGGCATGCCGCGGCTGGACGACCGGAAATATCGCGAGGACATGGATCGCCACGTGAACGACGATCTCTACGACCCCTACGACCGCGCCTTCGGCAGAGGCGAGTCCGCAGAGGACGAGGGATGACCCACGCTCAAGGCCTGCTCGACACCAACATCCTCATCTTGCGCGCCGGAATCGACCCCGACGAACTACCCGAGGAGATGATGATCAGCGCCATCACCACGGCGGAGCTGTCGGTCGGCGTGCTGGTAGCGACGGAACCACAAGAACTCGCCCAGCGCATGAAGATCCTGCAGACGGCCGAGGCCGAATTCGACCCCCTGCCCTTCGACGACACAGCCGCCCGTGAGTACGGCCAGTTGTGGACCGCCGTCATCGCCTCAGGCCGCAAACCCCGCCCCCGAACAGCGGACCTGATGATCGCCTGTGTGGCCATCGCGAACCGGCTGCCCCTCTACACCTGCAACCCCAAGGACTTCAAAGGCCTGGACCACCTGCTCACCGTGGCTCCAGTCACCCACCCGCGGTGAGACGTGCTGTACGGCCGCTACTGGGGCGCGCGAAGGGCCGGGCCGAGGGTTGACTGGACGTAGGTCATGGCCTCGGTGTACTTCGGGTCGCCGGCCCGTTCGCCGATCTGTTCCGGGGTCAGGTCGGCGACGCGTTCCTGGAGCCACCAGATGTTGCCCAGCGGGTCGCGTACGCGGCCGACCTTGTCGCCCCAGAACAGCTCAGTTGGCTGGGTGACGACGCTGGCCCCGGCTTGCACCGCGCGTTCGACAACCGCGTCCGCGTCGGCCACGTAGAGTCGCAGCAGTCCCGGGGTCTCGATCGGGAACGGCGAGTCGAACATCATCACGATGGAGTCGCCGATCCGCGCCTCGGCGTGGCCGATCGCGCCGCCGTCCACCTCGACACGGCTGAGCTCTTCGGCGTCGAACGCGTCCTTGATGAAGTCGAGGAGGCCGGCGGTGTCCTTGGTGACGATCCAGGGGGTGACGGTGTGGTATCCCTCGGGGACGGCGGGCAGGTTGGTTGCCATGAGGTTCGTCCTTTGCGTTAAGGGCCGTTCACCTCTGCCAGTCTAGCGGAACGGAATGATTTGTTCCGTTAAATGAGGCGCTGCTGGGCTCGCCGCAGGTGGGTGAGCATCGCCGCCCGAGCGAGCTCGGCGTCGCCGGCCGCGATGGCGGCGGCGATGTCCTGGTGCTCAGCGATGGTGGCGGACCCGAGTCGCGTGCTGTAGCGCTGGCGGAACAGGTGCAGGTGGCAGTTTGTCCGGACGAACGCCTGCAGGAGTTGGTCGTTGCCGGACAGTTCGGCGATCTGCCGGTGGAAGCGCTCGTCGTGGCCGGCCAGTTCGCGGTATGCCTGGTAGGTGTCGCCGGTCGGAAGCGTGTCGACGGAGTCCACCTCGGCCTGGAGGCGGGCGAGACTGGCGGCGTCGCGTCGCTGCGCGGCTCGTGCCGCGGCCCAGGGCTCGATGACCGTACGGAACTCGAACAGCTCCTTGACCTCGTCGGGCGTCAGGACCGGCGTGGTGGAGTAGCCGCGCAGCGCCTCCTTCCGGGCCAGGCCCTCCGACTCCAGCCGGATCAGTGCCTCGCGGATCGGAGTCGACGAAACGCGCAGGTCGCGGGCCAGTTGATCGATGCTCAGCCGGGCTTGCGGGGCGATGACATGATCCATGATCAGAGTCTTGATCGCCTCGTAGACGTCGTCGGTCAGGGACTGGCGGCTGGGCAGCGGAGCGATCATCGACTCCGCCGAGCTGCCGGCCGCGCCGCCGACTCGATCTCTGGCCATCACTGCTCCCCACGCCGCTGGACGTCATCCACTCCGCTGCAGCGTATCACGCACGATGCACGATTTCCGGCCCCTGAATACCCCCAAAGTGCCCCTTGACGGGGTCAATCACCAGTCGCTATACATCCATGAAATATCCTATAGGATCGATGATGTCGCGAGAGGCGCGGTCATGAAGCAAAGACCATTGACCAGGATCGGCGGAGTGGCTGCCCTCCTGGCGCTCGCCGTCGGCACCATGGCCGGTTGCACGAGGAAGAGCGACGACGCGGCGACCGGCGCGACCACCCGAAAGCCCGACCAGGTCAAAATCGCCCTGGTCCCGGGCGGTGCACACCCCTACTTCCAGCCATGGAAGGCGACCGGCGCCAAGGTGAAGACCGACCTGGGCCTGGGCGACGTCACCTTCAACGAGACCTCCGACTGGGATCAGACCAAGCAGAACGACGTCCTCAAGTCGCTCGCCGCCCAGGGCTACAACGCCTTCGGCGTCTTCGGGGTCTCCCCGGAGAACATCAACGCCACCTTCGAGGACCTCACGCGCCAGGGCTACCCGACCGCCTCCCTCGGCTCGTGCCCGGCCGGGGACGTCGACAAGGCCGCCTTCTGTCTGTCCACCGATGTCCAGCAGGCCGCGTACAAGGCCGCGCAGGCCGCGATCCAGGCCATGGACGGCAAGGGCAACCTGGTGCACCTGACCGGCAACAAGGTCGACTCCAACACCCAGCGCCGCATCGCCGGCGTGCAGAAGGCGGTCGATGAGACCGGTGGCAAGGTCAAGCTCCTGCAGACGGTGACCGACGTCGACAAGGACCTGCAGAGCGCGCAGAAGGCCGTCGCCGACCTGCTCGCCGCCAAGGGCACCGAGATGCAGGGCATCGTCAACACGGCCTACAACCCGGCGGTCGCCTCCGCCGACGGCGTCAAGCAGGCCAAGCTGCCGATCAAGGTGATCGCGATCGACGACGACGCGACCATCCTGGCCGGCATCCGGGATGGCTCCGTCGCCGGCACGGTGCTGCAGAACCCGGTCGGCCAGGCGTCCGTCGGCTCGTACGCGCTGATGAAGCTGGCCGGCGGCTGCACGATGAGCAAGCCGGGAGTGGCCGTCGACTCCGGCTCCTTCGTCGTCACCAAGGCCAATGTCGGCAGCTACGACGCCGAACGGCAGGCGAAGACCGAAGAGCTGCGCAAGGCCTTCGACAGCCAGTACCTCACCTGCAAGAGCTAGGAGCTTCGTTGCCCGCGATCAGTCACGTCGAGGCGTACCTTGTCGATCTGGAGGTCGAGACGGTACGTACCGACGCAGTCCAGTCGTTCCTCAAGCAGGAGACCGTCTTCGTCGAGATCGAGACCGATGACGGCGGCTCCGGGACCGGCTATTCGTACACGATCGGCACCGGCGGCACCGCCGTGCTCGCCCTGCTGCGCGACTACCTGTTGCCGCGGCTGGTCGGCGCGGACCCCAGCCGGGTGGAGGCGGTGTGGCGGGAGCTGTTCGCCGCGACGCGGGCCACCACGGTCGGCGCGATCACCTCGCTGGCCCTCGCCGCCGTGGACACGGCGCTGTGGGACTGGCGCTGCCGCGACGCCGGCCGGCCGCTGTGGATGCTCGCGGGGGGCGCGAAGGATCGCATCCCGCTGTACGACACCGAGGGCGGCTGGCTGCACCTGAGCACCGAGGAGCTGATCACCGGCGCGAAGACGAGCCAGGCCGCGGGCTGGCGCGGGGCGAAACTGAAGATCGGCCGTTCGCCCGTGCAGGACGCCGAGCGGCTGGCCGCCGTGCGCGCGGCCGTCGGTCCCCACTTCGACCTGATGCTCGACGCCAACCAGTCGCTCACGTCGGCCGAGGCCGTCCGGCGGGCCCGGCTCCTCGAACCGGCTGACCCGTACTGGTTCGAGGAGCCGCTGCCCGGCGACGACGTCGCGGGGCACGAGGCACTGGTCGCGGCGAGCTCGATCCCGGTCGCCGTCGGTGAGTCGCTGTATTCGGTGGCCCAGTTCCGCGAGTACCTGCACCGGCGGGCGGCCGGCATCGTCCAGGTCGACGTGGCCCGCATCGGCGGCATCACCCCTTGGCTGAAGGTCGCGCACCTGGCCGAGGCGTACAACGTCCCGGTCTGCCCGCACTTCCTCATGGAGCTGCACGTCAGCCTCTGCTGCGCGGTGCCCAACAGCGGTTACCTGGAGCACATCCCGCAACTGCGGGCGATCACCCGGCACGAGATCGAGATCGTGGACGGGCACGCGCTGGCTCCGTCCGCCCCCGGGCTCGGCATCGAGTGGGACCGCGACGCGATCGACGACCGGCGAGTCCGGTGAGCACGCGGACCGCGACGCCACCGGAGATCTCGCCGGCCGGACCGCGCAGGCCGCCGCGCATCCCGCTCTGGGCCAACCCCCGCCTCGGCCTGGTCGTACTGCTCGTCGGCCTGGTCGCGCTCTTCACCACGATACGGCCGGCGTTCCTGGACACCGGGCTCACGCTGGTGCCGTTGCAGTCGGACATCAGCGTGTACGCGGTCGTCGGGCTCGCCCAGCTCGCGGTCCTCTCCCTCGGGCACATGAACGTGGCCGTCGGCCGCATGGCGGCGATGAGCGCCTTCGCCATGGGGCTCGCCTACGACCGGCTCGCCGTGCCGCTGCCGGTCGGCCTGGTGATCGGGCTCGCCGTCGGTACGCTGCTCGGCGCGCTGGCCGGTCTGATCATCTCGCGGACCGGCGTCAACTCGTTCGTGGTGACGCTCGCGATGGACTTCGCCCTGGTGGGGCTGATCACGATCCTCTACACGAGGTTCACCGACGGGGTCGCCTTTAGCGGTCAGCCGGCGGGCATGACGGTGCTGCGCAACGACACGTTCGCCGACTACTGCGTGGGCGAGGTGTGCGGCCCGCGCGTTCCGCTGATCGTGCCCCTGGCGCTGGCCGCGGCGCTCGCGGTCGGGTTGCTGTTCCGCTATACCCGGCTGGGCCGGGAGATCCTCATGACGGGCTCGAACGAGAAGGCCGCCGAGCTGTCCGGCATTCCCACCAAGAACCGCGTCGTGCAGGCGCACGCGCTCAGCGGGCTGCTCGCGGGGCTGGCCGGGTTCCTGCTCGCGGCGAACAACGGGGCGTTCTCGGCCGGTATCGGGGACCAGTTTCTCCTGCCGTCGTTCCTGGGGCCGGTGCTCGGTGGCACGCTGCTCGCCGGCGGCGCGGTCAGCATCCTCGGCACGGTTCTCGGGGCGACGCTCACCCAGGTCATCTACAAGGGACTGAACCTGCTGCAGTTCCAGCTCGACGAGCTCAAGCTCTACATCGGGCTGGTGCTGCTGGTCGCCCTCTCGCTGGACCGGGTGCGTCACGTGGTCGCCGAGCGAAGGGGGGCGCGGGCATGAGCACCAGCCGTGCCGGCATGATCGCCGGCCGCCCGGAGTTCACCCTCGCGCTGCTGGCGGCGGCCGGTTTCGTCGCGCTGGCCGTCGCCACCGGGGGTGGCATGCTCTCCAGCGGCACGCTGGGCGCGTTCTTCCGGTTCCTGGCCGTCCCGATCATCATCGGGTTGTCCCAGATGGTGGTGCTCGCGATCGGCCAGATGAACCTGTCGGTCGGCGCGCTCACCGGGCTCTGCTCGATGGTCGCGGCCTGGCTGATGATCGACGCCGGGCTGCCGGCGCCGGTGGCCGTACTCGGAGCACTCGCCGTCGGCGGCGCCGCCGGCCTGGTCAACGGGCTGCTCGTCGTCTTCACCCGGATCAACGGCTTCATCGTCACGCTCGCCACCATGACCATCATCGAGGGACTCCGGTACGGGGTGAACGGCCCCGACACGTTCCAGGGCTATTCGTCTGGGTTGCGGGACTTCGGTCGCGCCTCCGTGCTCGGGCTGCCGGTGGTCTTCCTCGTCGCACTCGCCGTGGCCGCGCTCGTGGGGGTCTTCTTCGCGCGTACGGTCGCCGGCCGGCAACTGCTCGCCACCGGCGGGAGTCCCTTCGCCGCGCGGCTGTCCGGGGTCTCCAACGACCGGTCGATCATCGTGGCGCACGGGCTCAGCGGGCTGCTGGCCGGAGTCGCCGCGATCATCACGGTGGCCGCCTCCGGCTCGGTCAACTCCAGCATCGGCGACGACCTGCTGCTACCGAGCTTCGCCGCGCCGATCATCGGCGGGGTCGCGCTCACCGGCGGCGTGGTCAGCGTCGTCGGTACCTGCCTCGCGGCGTTCCTGGTCCGGCTGGTGGACGTCATGCAGGCCCAGTTCGGCATCAACCCGCGCTGGATCGACCTGATCGTCGGCGCGGTCGTCCTCGGCGCGGTGCTGCTCGGCACTGTCCGGCAGAGACTGTTGCGGAGGTCGTCGTGATCCTCACCGCTGAGGGCCTGGTCAAGACATTCCCGGGGGTACGCGCGCTGGACGGCGCCACCCTGCGCCTCACCGCGGGCAGCGTGCACGCGCTGCTCGGCGAGAACGGCGCGGGCAAGAGCACCCTGATCAAGATCTTGACCGGGGTGTACCAGCCGGACGGCGGTCAGGTGCTGCTCGGCGACACCGAATTGCACCTGACCGGTCCGCTGGACGCCCAGCGGGCCGGGATCGGCGTGGTGCACCAGGAACGCAACCTGATCCCCCAGTTCTCCATCGCCGAGAACATCGTGCTGCACCACCTGCCACGGCGCTTCGGACTGGTCGACCGCGCCCTGATGCGGGCCGAGGCCCGGCGCTGCCTGGACCTGCTCGACCTCGACCTCGATCCGGACACCCCGGTCTCCGGGCTCTCCGTCGCGCAGGCCCAACTCGTCGAGATCGCCAAGGCGCTCAGCATCGACAGCAAGGTGCTGCTGCTCGACGAGCCGACCGCATCGCTCACCGGCGACGAGGCCGACCGGCTCTACGCGATCGTCCGCAAGCTGCGCGACAGCGGCCACGCCGTCGTGCTGGTCAGCCACAAGCTGGAGGAGGTCTTCGCCGTCGCCGACACGGTGACCGTGCTCCGCGACGGGCGTACCGTCGCCGAGGCCGAGCCGCTGGCGGACTACACGCAGGACCGGATCGTCGATCTGATGGTCGGGCGGGCGTACGCCTCGGTGCGCCTCCCTGAGCGACAGATCGACCCCGAGACGCCGGCGGCGCTGCGCCTGCGCGGGGTGAGCACCGCGCGGGGCCACCGCGACATCTCCCTGTCCGTACGCCCCGGCGAGATCCTCGGGCTGTACGGCCTGGTGGGTGCCGGCCGCAGCGAACTGGCCAAGGCGCTGCTCGGGCTGGACCGGATCACGTCGGGCACGGTGGAGGTACAGGGCCGCCCGGTGCGCATTCGCGACGTCGGCGAGGCGCTGCGGCGCTACCGGATCGGTTACGTGACGGAGAACAGGAAGGAAGAAGGGCTCTTCCTCGACCAGCCGATCACCCGCAACATCGGCGTGACCGTGTGGCGGAGCATCGCCCGCGCCGGGCTGGTGACCGACCGGGCGGAGCGGCGGCTCTCCGAGGAGTATGCCGACCGGCTCGGCATCCGGGCCTCCTCGGTACGCCAGCTCGCCGGCCAGCTCTCCGGGGGCAACCAGCAGAAGGTGAGCCTCGCGAAGTGGCTGGCCGCGCGCTGCGAGATCCTGATCGTGGACGAGCCGACCGTCGGCATCGACGTACGTACCAAGGCGGCCTTCCACGAGCTGATCGCCGAACTGGCCGGCTCCGGGCTGGGGCTGCTGCTGATCTCGTCGGACCTGCCGGAGATCGTCACCCTCGCCGACCGGATCACGGTGATGAGCGACTTCAGCATCCGCGGCGAGCTGGTCAACGACCATGACTACGCCCGGATGAGCCAGGCGATCATCCGGTTGATCCACGCTGGGTCCGGATAGGTCAGTTCGGCGCCGTGTCGGTCCACTCCGCGACCTCGTACGTCTCGTACTCGGACACTTCGCCGGGCTTGTGGAACCGGTCAGGCTGGGTCCCGACCGTCAGGCGACGCGGCTTGCCGTCGTCCCCCGAAGGGAGTCTCCGGGAGCCATGCGGCGGCGTCGCCACGACGTCCCGCATGGCCAGCAGCGTTCCGTTGCCGGGGTTGATGATCCACTGGCGGCGGTACGTGCCGAGCTGCTTGGGCGCGGTGTAGAGGCCGAGGGGAACGGTCGTCTCCACCGGCAAGGAGATGACCACTCCGGGACGGCCCAGAGAGTCGGTCGTCTCACCCTCGACCTTGACGCCGGGCAGGGTGGCGAGCATCCGGAACGCGGCCGCCCGTACCTCCGGAGGTGCGGGTGCCCCGGCCAGCAGGGTGCCGGCCACGTCACTCAGCGCCCGGACGCGCTTGTCACCCCGCAGGGCCCGTATCGGCTGTTTTGTGGCCGTCGGAGCGTAGGCCTCCCAGTTGCCGTCGAGGTTCAGCAGGGCGTTCTCCAGTTGCTCGGGCTGGGTCGGCAGCGCGGCAACCTGTTCGGGGGTCATGCCGAAGAACCGTTGATCACTGTTCTCGCGGCACGTTTGCTCCCTCTTCGTGGCTTCCAAGAACAGGGTGCCGGCCCCTACCTCGGTGGGGAACGACACCTTCATGGGCGCTCCCGCCCGCTGCCATTTCCGCTTGTCGTCGGCGGTCCATGGGCGGGCGGGCAGGTCCTGGTGGGTGAAGCACGACTTGCCGCCGCGATCGGTCCAAAGGTCGTACCGCATCCTCGCCTCGACCTTGTAGTGGTCCGCCGCGCTCTCGCCGACCGCGTAGATCTTCCCGGCGAGGCGGGTGGTGTGCCAGTATGTGCCGATCTTCCCCTTCCGCACGTTGGTGGCGGCAACCAGCAGTGCGTTGCCCGGCTCGTGCAGAACCTCATGGGCAGGCTGGTCCCTGTCCGAGGTCAGAGAGATGATGGCCACGGTCCCCGCGACCAGAGCGGCCGTCGCCACCATGCTCAGCATCGGAACCCTGAAGCCGCGGCGGGTGCGCGGCGGAGGGCCGGAGCGCCAGTTGGTTCGCAGGGCGAGCCGGTCCGGGTTCTCCTGACGGGCCAGTGTCGTGCGTACCTGCCGTAGGGCGTCGATCTCATCCATCGTTCTTCTCCCCGGGGAGGGCATTACGGAGCTTTATCCGGGCCCGGTGAATCTTGGCTTTGACGGTGCCGAGGGGCAGATCCAAAGTCGCGGCGATCTCGGCGTACGACAGCTCGCCCCAGGCGAGCAGCAGAACGGCGCTGCGGTCCTGGGCGCTCAGCGAGGCGAGTGCCTTCGCCAGACGAGGGCCGTGCGCCGCGGCGGCCACCCGATCGCTGACCAGCTCGGCGAGGCCGTCCTCCGCGGGGTCCACGCCCGTTCGGGCGAACGCCTTGTACATGCGGGTTTCCTGCCGATGGTGCTTGGCGATCACATTGCTGGCGATGCCCCACAGCCACGCGCCGAACTCCGCTCGCCCGTCGAACCGCGCCCGCTGCCGGAACGCGGTGGCGAACGCCTCCGCCACGACGTCATCGGCGAGAGCGAGTCCGAGGCGCCGCTTGATGTAGGCATGGAGTCGTGGGGCGTGGCGGCGGAACAATTCGCCGAAGGCCTCAGGGTCTTCCAGAGAGGCGGCAACCACTTCCAGGTCGCCGAGCTTCTCCGTAGGTTGACTCACCACTCTCGCCGTAACCATGGGGTGGTGTGTCCCTTCATGGGTGCTTCCTTCGTTTTCGAGGTGCTGACAATCTCCTCTATCCCGAAGGCGGCTCCCAGGTTGCGACTTACTCGTGGGCCGCGATGTGTTTGTCGAGGAAGGCGAAGGTGCGCTGCCATGCGTCGTCCGCTGCCGGCCGGACGAGGCCATGACGCAGCGGGAAAAGCGCGAGTTTCGCGACCGGGTGATGACCGTCGGTCATGAAGGAATGCCCGGCAGCCGGATAGATCTCCACATCGTGCTCGACGCCGAGCGTCCGCATGTGCTCCTGCAGCCGCGCACCGTGCGACCGGAAGCCCAGGTCGCGACCGCCATAGGAACCCACGACCGGGCACACCGACCGCAGCTCTTCCTGGTCTCGGGGGACCGCGCCGTAGTTCGCCGATACGGCTCGCACGCCGGGCGGCTCGCTCGCCGCGTACGCGAGGGCGAATCCACCGCCCATGCAGAATCCGATCACCCCGAGCCGGCCGCCGTCGACGTCCTCGCGGTCGGCCAGCCATCGCCGGGTCGCGTCGATGTCGGCGGCCGGGCGGCCCGGTTTTCCGGTCGCGAGTTGGTGCATGGCTCGGGTCAGGCACCCGATCCTGGTGCCGTGGCTGTACAAATCAGGCAAGACTGCTGCGTAGCCATGTGCGGCGAATAGGTCTACTACATCAAACATGTCCGGTTCGACGCCGTAAATTTCGTGCACGACCACCATTCCCGGCCATCCGGCCGCGGGCGCGGTCCCTTTCGGTAGTGCCATCGTCGCCGTTAGTGAACTGCCGTCCGGTAGCGGAATGCTTACTGGTTGTCTCATCCGCGCTCCTTAAGAGATGGCCAAATCTATGATTTTGGCCGCGCAAAAAGATATGCTCCTCCTGGCTTGGTCGAAGGCGCCACCGGCAAAGCGCTCCCCTCGATATGCGGGTGATATGCGGGTGCTATGCGGGGCCTCGATTACCGTCTGCTCCCTGAGTCATCTGAAGAAACTGAGCGCCTAACCGTATCCCCCCATACGCACCTGTTCAGAGAGGTGAGCATGCCCGCACCCAGCAGGCCGACCGTCCGATCCGCGATCACCGCGCTAGCGGTCACTTTCGCGGTGGCGCTGATCCCCCAGGCCGCCTCAGCGCAGGCCGCCGGCGCACTGGCCGTGTCACACAAGAGCCCGTTCAACTGCGGGAAGACGTTCTACGCCAACAACTGGACCCCCACCCACAACCCGTCGGGCTCCATCGACTGGCAGAACTACGGCAGCGACGCCATCAACGGTGAGACCGTGCGGGCCACCGCCGCGGGCACCGCGACCTTCTACAACGCGGGAAGCACCAGCTACGGCAGGTGGGTGGAGATCCGTCACAGTGACGGCACCAGAACCCGGTACGCCCACCTCGCGACCCAGGTGAAGTCGCCCGGCAGCTCCATGACCGTCAGCCAGGGCACCGTGATCGGGACCGTCGGCTCGACGGGCGGGTCGAACGCTCCGCACCTGCACTACGAACAGCGCACCTCCAGCGGTGGGATGGACACCAGCCCGACCGTTGAGGGCACGACCGTGTCCTTGGGCACGAAGAAGGCCCTCAAGAGCACCAACGGGTGCGGCGGCGGTGGCAGCCCCACCAACCCCAACACCCCGGAGAGCGTCTGCGGCAGCGGCTTCACGGTCATCGACTCGGCCGCCCTCACCGGTGGCCGCACCTACCTGCTCTACAACTCGGGTAACAAGAACAACTGCGTCGTCACGCTGAAGACGACGAGCCTCGGCACGGCGACGTCGGTGTCGGCGTTCCTGCAGCCGAAGGGCGAGAGCAAGGCGACCGACTCGGGCAAGTTCGAGTACTACGCGGGGCCGGTCAAGCGTGACGCGGCCGGACAGTGCGTCGTGTGGGGCGGCTCGGTCGGCAGCAGCACCTACACCAGCCCTTCCGAGCACTGCGGATAGTTCTCTCAGCTCGGCAACACACGTCAAAGGCCACTACCCGATCGGGGAGTGGCCTTTCTCGCGGTTGGGCGCCCACAGCCGGTCGGCGTCGCCGGCGGCGAGCCGGCCTCGGTAGACGTCGATCTTGTGGTCGATGAGCTTGAGGTTCTCCTGTATCTCGGCGAGCTTGGCGCTCACGTCGGCGCGGTGGGCCTCCATGAGGGCGAGTCGTTCCTGCTCGTTGCCGTGCCCGGCGGCGACGAGCTGGGCGTAGCGCCGGATGGTCTTGATGGGCATGCCGGTGGCCCGCAGCTTGGTGCAGACCTTGATCCAGTCCAGGTCGAGCTGCTGGTAACGCCGCCGGCCGCCGGCGGTGCGGTCGACGGCGGTGACGACCAGGCCGGCGCGTTCGTAGTAGCGCAGGGTGTGCACGCTCACCCCGGTGCGGCGGGCGGCCTCGGCGATGCTCAGGCCCGCCTGGGGGACAGAGCGCTTGACTTCGAGCACGCTCTAAATTCTAGCGTCGTGGTCATGGCTACCTCAATGCTGCCGAAGACCACGGCCGACGAGCTCAGCCGCGGCCGCAGGCTCCTGGTTCTCGCGATCTGCTGCGCCAGCATCGTCGTCGTGGTGATGGACATCTCCATCGTCAACGTCGCGCTGCCTGCGATACGCCGCGACCTGCACGCCTCGGTGTCCGGCCTGCAGTGGACGGTCGACGCGTACACCCTGGTGATGGCCGGCTTCCTGGTGCTGGGCGGGTCGACCGCCGACCGGGTCGGCCGCCGACGCGTCTTCCAGATCGGTCTCGCCGCCTTCGGGCTCGGCTCGCTGCTGTGCAGCCTGGCGCCGACGATCGGCTGGCTGATCGCGGCGCGTGCGCTGCAGGCAGTCGGTGGCACGATGCTCAACCCGGTGGCGATGGCGATCACCGCCACCACGTTCCCCGACCCGGCCGAGCGGGCCAGGGCGATCGGGGTGTTCGGCTCGATGTCCGGCCTGTCGCTGGCGCTGGGGCCGATCCTCGGCGGCGCCCTGGTCGACGGCCTCGGCTGGCGCTCCATCTTCTGGATCAACGTGCCGATCGTGGCCGCCGCGATCGTGTGCACCGCGCTGTTCGTACCCGAGTCCCGCGCCCCCCGAGCGCGCCGGTTCGACCCGGTGGGCCAGGCGCTGGTGATCCTGATGCTGGTCGGCGTCGTCTACGCGATCATCGAGTCCCGCACGCTGGGCTGGACCTCGCCGGTCATCCTCGGCCTGCTCGCCGTCTCCGTGCTCGGCGCGCTGGGCATCCTCGGCTACGAAGCGCGCCGGGCGGACCCGCTGCTGGAGCTGCGCCTGTTTCGCAGCGTGCCGTTCAGCTCGGCGATCCTGATGGCGCTGTTCGCCTTGTGCGGGTTCGGCGCGTTCCTGTTCGTGACCACCCAGTACTTGCAGGACGTACGCGGCATGTCGGCGCTGACGGCCGGGCTGTGCCTGCTCCCGGTCGGGGTGCTGGTCGTGGTGCTGTCCCCGTTCACCGGCCGGCTGGTCGGCAGACGCGGTCCTCGGCTGCCGCTGGTGGTCGCCGGGGCCGCGCTGGCTCTGGGTGGCGGCGCGTCGCTCTGGCTCGGCCCGGCCACCCCGCTGCCGGTCGTACTCGCGATCTATCTGCTGTTCGGTGTCTTCCTGGGCACAGTGAACCCGCCGATCACCAACACGGCGGTCTCCGGAATGCCCCGCTCGATGGCCGGGGTGGCCGCCTCATTGGCCTCCGCCGGTCGGCAGACCGGCACCACCCTCGGCGTCGCGATCTCCGGGGCGATCGTGGGATCGGCCCTGGCCGGCGGCGCGACGGCGTACACGGACGCGGAGCACGGCGTGTGGTGGTTGGTGCTCGGGCTCGGGATCGGCATTCTGATCTTGGGGCTGCTCAGCACGGGGCGCTGGGCCTCGGACACCGCCGGGCGGGCGGCGGCGCTGTTCGAGGAGGTGGACCGGGGCGCGGATCTTGGGGAACACCCGGCCGGCACATAACTCCGCAACGAGACAAACGTTGCCAACACGGCGCTAGACTTGCATAACTCGTTATCTTGTATCTTTCGTGTTTATGTAGGTAGGTTTGGCGCTATGACCGCATCCAGGACTCCGACCACCGCCGAGGAGCTGCGCGGTGCGGGCCTCCGGGTGACGGCCGCCCGCGTCGCACTGATCGAGACCGTCCGTGACGGTGACCACCTCGACGTCGAGGCGATCGCCGCCGGGGTACGCGATCGCGTGGGTCACATCTCCCTGCAAGCCGTATATGAGGCCCTCAACGCGCTCACGGCGGTGGGCCTCGTACGCCGCATCGAACCGGCCGGCAGCCCGGCCCGGTTCGAGGGACGCGTCGGGGACAACCACCACCACGTCGTGTGCCGGTCGTGCGGTGTCGTCGCCGACGTCGACTGCGCGGTCGGCGAGGTGCCCTGCCTGACCGCGTCCGACGCCCACGGCTTCTTGATCGACGAGGCCGAGGTCATCTACTGGGGCCTATGTCCCGACTGTTCCAGCGCCAGCAGTTCCTGAGCACCGTGATGCCCAAAGTCCGGAAGGATTCCCATGTCCGAGAACCATGATGCAATCGTCACCGACGCGAAGGCGGAGGGCGGGGGTGGCTGCCCGGTCGCGCACGAGCGCGCCCCGCACCCGACGCAGGGCGGCGGAAACCGCCAGTGGTGGCCGGAGCGGCTCAACCTGAAGATCCTCGCCAAGAACCCCGCCGTGGCCAACCCCCTCGGCGAGGACTTCGACTACGCCGAGGCGTTCAAGAGCCTCGACCTCGCGGCCGTGAAGCGGGACATCGCGGAGGTGCTGACGACCTCGCAGGACTGGTGGCCGGCCGACTTCGGCAACTACGGCCCATTCATGATCCGGATGGCGTGGCACAGCGCGGGCACCTACCGGATCAGCGACGGCCGCGGCGGCGCCGGGGCCGGCCAGCAGCGCTTCGCCCCCCTCAACAGCTGGCCCGACAACGGGAACCTCGACAAGGCCCGCCGCCTGCTGTGGCCGGTCAAGAAGAAGTACGGCCAGAAGCTCTCCTGGGCCGACCTCATGATCCTCACCGGCAACGTCGCCCTGGAGTCGATGGGCTTCAAGACCTTCGGCTTCGGCGGCGGTCGTGCGGACGTATGGGAGCCCGACGAGGACGTCTACTGGGGTCCCGAGAGCACCTGGCTCGGCGACGAGCGCTACACCGGCGACCGGGAGCTCGAGAGCCCCCTCGGCGCGGTCCAGATGGGCCTCATCTACGTCAACCCGGAGGGCCCGAACGGCAACCCGGACCCGCTCGCCGCGGCCCGCGACATCCGTGAGACGTTCCGCCGGATGGCGATGAACGACGAGGAGACGGTCGCCCTGATCGCGGGCGGTCACACCTTCGGCAAGACGCACGGCGCCGGCCCGGCGGAGAACGTCGGCGCCGACCCCGAGGCGGCCTCGATCGAGGACCAGGGCTTCGGCTGGAAGAACAGCTTCGGCACCGGCAAGGGCGCCGACGCGATCACCAGCGGCCTTGAGGGCATCTGGACGAACACCCCGGTGACGTGGGACAACAGCTTCTTCGAGATCCTGTTCGGCTACGAGTGGGAGCTGTTCAAGAGCCCCGCCGGCGCCAACCAGTGGCGGCCGAAGGACGGCGCCGGGGCGGGCACCGTCCCCGACGCCCACGACCCGTCGAAGCGCGTCGCGCCGACGATGCTGACGACCGACCTCTCGCTCCGCGTCGACCCGATCTACGAGCAGATCTCGCGACGCTTCCTCGAGAACCCCGACGCGTTCGCGGACGCCTTCGCCCGGGCGTGGTTCAAGCTCACCCACCGCGACATGGGCCCGATCGTGCGCTACCTCGGCCCGGAGGTCCCGGCCGAGAGGCTGCTGTGGCAGGACCCCCTCCCCGCGGTCACCCACGAGCTCATCGACGCCGCGGACATCGCCGCCCTCAAGGGTCAGATCCTCGCCTCGGGCCTGTCGGTGTCCCAGCTCGTGTCCACCGCGTGGGCGTCGGCCTCGAGCTTCCGTGGCAGCGACAAGCGCGGCGGCGCCAACGGCGCGCGCATCCGCCTCGAGCCGCAGAGCGGATGGGAGGTCAACGACCCCGACCAGCTGGCGATCGTGCTGCGCACCCTGGAAGGGATCCAGCAGGCCTTCAACGCCGCCCAGACCGGCGGCAAGCAGGTCTCGATCGCCGACCTGATCGTGCTCGCCGGTGCCGCGGCCGTCGAGCAGGCGGCCAAGAACGCCGGCTTCGACGTCGAGGTCCCCTTCACGCCGGGCCGTGCGGACGCCTCGCTGGAGCAGACCGACGTGGAGTCGTTCGCCGCGCTCGAGCCGACCGCCGACGGGTTCCGCAACTACCTCGGGAAGGGCAACCGGCTTCCGGCCGAGTACCTGCTGCTCGACCGGGCGAACCTGCTCACCCTGAGCGCCCCCGAGCTGACGGTCCTCGTCGGTGGCCTTCGCGTCCTGGGCGCGAACTACCAGCAGTCGCAGCTCGGCGTCTTCACCACGACCCCCGGGTCGCTGACCAACGACTTCTTCGCCAACCTGCTCGAACTGGGCACGACGTGGCACGCGACGTCCGAGGACGCGAACACCTTCGAGGGGCGCGACGCCGCCACGGGCGCGGTCAAGTGGACCGGCAGCCGGGCCGACCTCGTCTTCGGGTCGAACTCCGAGCTGCGCGCACTCGCGGAGGTCTACGCGAGCGATGACGCGAAGGAGAAGTTCGTGAAGGACTTCGTCGCGGCGTGGGACAAGGTGATGAACCTCGACCGGTTCGACCTCGTCTGACGCCGTCAGCGCGCTGACCTGCTCCGATAGTGGACGTGTAGCGATCGTGTAGTCCCCGCTACGAGAGTCGTTCCTGTCCCTCACGGGGACAGGAACGAAAGGGGAAGATCATGATCAAGACGGCCCGTTTCTACGCGCGCTTCGTTGCCAGCGCCCTCTCCACCGCCGTGTTCGGCCTCAACGGCTGACGTTCGGTCCTACTTGACGGCCTCTGGGAACGGCCTCGTGCCGGCCCAGGGGCCGTCGTGTTCCAAGACCACGGCGCAAAGGATGGAACAGGATGTTCGGGACAGCCGCCCGGCAGTTGGGTTATGCCTGGTCGATGCTGGCAGGCCGGCGATTCCGGGTGAAGGACGTCGCCGCGCTGGCGGACGACCTGCGCACGACCCTGGAGGAGTTCGGATCCCCCGGTGAGGGCGCGGGCGAGATGCTGGCCGCGCCCGATCCTGAGATGCAGCGGGAACTCGCCGCGCGCCGGCTCCGGCGGACGGTGCGCTTGACGGCCCGCGACACCCCCTACTACCGGCGATGGTTCGAGCAGCACGGCATCGACCCGGGATCCATCACCCTGGACTCCCTGGCGTCGATCGAGCCGACGACGAAGGCCGCGCTGCGCGACCTGCCTTCCGCGTTCGTCGCCGACGGGGCCCGCCCGGCCGTGCTCGCCCAGACCACGGGCACGACGGGCGTGCCGACCATGGTCTGGTTCTCCCGGTACGAGATCGACCTGATGTCCGGCATGTCGGCCTTGGCGCTGATGCTCGCCGGTGGGCTCCGCCCTCAGCATGTCTGGGCCAACTGCATCACCTCTCGGTCCATCGCCCAGATCCTCGTCGAGAGGGCGGTGACCATGACCGGGGCGGCCTTCGCCCACGTCGGTCTCGTGGACCCCCGTGCGACGCTGGACCGGTTGGCGGTCCCGTTGCACGTCCCGGGCAAACACCCACAGGTGACCCACCTCAACACGACGGCCTCCTACCTCGCGGCACTGGTCCAGGAAGCCGAGCAGGGCGGATGGGACGCGAAGGACTTCGGTCTCGAAGAGATCCACTCCGGCGGCGAGGTCCTCACCGACGCGCTGAAGGAACGTGCGGAGGCCACGTTCGGGGCTCGCGTCCTGGACGGCTACTCGATGACGGAGATCTTCCCCGTGGCCGGCCAGGTCTGCGGGCAGGGACACCTGCATATCCCCACCGAACAGGGGCACGTCGAGGTGCTCGACCCCGAGACCTTCCGACCGGCGGCTCCGGGGGCCCACGGTGTGCTGGTGGTGACGCCCTACACCATGTACCGCGACACGACCCTGCTGCTCCGTTACGTCACCGGTGACATCGTCAAATTGCTGCCCGAGAGCGAGCAGCCGGCCTGCGAGTTCGCGGCCGTACCGGCGACCTCGCGGATCCTCGGCCGGCTGTCACCCTCGTCCCTGACCACGCGCGACGTGCTGGACCTTCTCCAGGCGGAGCATGAGATCCCGCTCCCGACGCGATACGCGCTGGAGGAGACAGGGTCGGGACCGGTGTTGCACGCCGTGACCGGCAGAGTGACCGGCAAGGTGAGCCGTGCGCTGCTGTCCCGGCTGGAGGAGCGCGCGGCCGACCTGAAGCTTCCCCTGCGGGGCATCGAGCTCGTCGACGATCCGGCCGACCTCCCCGGCCCCTGCCGCGTCCGCGCGGACCTGCGGGAGCACACCTTCGAGCAGCTCACGGCCACCGCGTCCGCCCGGGTGCCCAAGCCGGCCCTGCGGGCGGCCGCGGAGTCGGCCGCGGAGGCGGTCGCCGAGATGGGAGTCCGATGAGTGCCCAAATGAGCGAGGCGGTCCTGCGCGGACTGGTCCTCTACCTGCTCGTCCTGCTGACCGTGGGTGCCGCGGCGGGCTACTTCGCCAAGGTGACGATGCCGCGCCCGCCGGTCGGCAGGTTCGTCTGGGCCGACATCTGCGTCATGGTCGTGATGCTCGTGGCCATGCCGTTCGCCTACATGCACATGCCGATCGCGCTCGTCGTCACGATCTTCGGTGTGGTGCTCTTCACCGTGTCGCAACTCGCCCTGTCGCCGATGCTGGGCGGCCGGAACGCCGCCCTGGCGGCCGCCCTGCTCTGCGCGGCGGACGTGGCCGCGTACTTCGCGGGATGGCCGACGGCGGTGCTCGTCGTCAACGACCTCACGATGATCCTCCTCACGGTCGGGGTCGCCAACCTATGGGCGCAGACGGGGATGAAGGCCGCCCACGTGGCGGGCCTGGCCGCCGCGCTGACCGTCTACGACGCCCTCGCCACGGGCATGAGCTCGCTGACGGCTGACTTCGTGTCCCGGGTCGAAGGGTTGCCGTTCGCCCCGATCCTCGCCACCGGCTACGGGCCTGTCTCGAGCCTGGCCGGTCTCGGCGACTGCCTGATGCTGGCCGTGTGGCCTCTGGTGGCGGCCAAGGCGTACGGCAAGGCGGCCGGCTGGTGGGCCGCCGTGACCGAGGCGGCGTTGCTCCTGGGCCTGACCCTCGCCGTCCTGTTCGCCGATCTGGAACTCTTCCCGCTGCTGCTGCCGCTGGGGCCGTTGATCGTGGGACAGCACCTGTTCTGGCGGCGCCGCGACCGGGCTCGCGCCCTGCGAAGTGAACCGGATCGCGTGGAGCTCACCGCGGCGCTGGCCGATCTTCCCGCTGCCGAACGCTCCTGGGTCGCGCTGCACGAAGGAGCCGTCGTCGCGACGGGGACATCACCGGGTACGGCCCGGCGGGCGGCACGGCAGGCAGGCGTCACAGCCGTACCGGTCGTACGGGGAACGGGTGGCTGAATCACCCTGTGGATATCTGGCGCAAGGTATCGAGAACGGCACTCACCTCCGCCGCTTCCGCGGAGTCGAAGCTGTGGAAGATGGCGAGCGCCTCGGTCCAGGCGGCCACGGCGGCGTCCGGGTCGCCGAGATCGGCATGGACGCGGCCGATCTCGCGCAGGACCCGGGCGCGCCAGTGCTGCATCTCCCGGACTCCCAGCACGTCGAGCGCGTGCGTCAGGTGCCGCAGTGCCTCGGGCGAACGTCGGCGGCGGAAGGCGACCTCGCCGAGGGCGTAGGCGGTGAGCGACTCACCGTGTGTGTCGCCGAAGCGCGCGAAGCTCCGCTGGCAGTGCGTGAGCGTCCGCACCGCCTCGTCGAACCGTCCCACCGCGCCCAGGGCTTCCCCCAGCCGGCACTCCGTCAGGGTGGTGATGATCGGATAGCCGTGCCGGCGGCTGAGTTCGAGACTCTCCTCATAGCACCGGATCGCCTCCGTCACCTCGCCCTTGCTGTAGTGGGTGATCCCCAGGGCGCGGAGCAGGATCGCCCGGGGGTAGGCGGTGCGGCCCCCACGTGCCAGCTCCAGCCCACGACGGCAGACCTCGGCGGCCTGGTCGTGGTGGCCGAGCTCAAGGTGGATCGACGTCAGGTGGATCAAGGTGCTCAGCAGTCCTCCGTGGTCACCGAGCTCCTCGAACCGGTCGACGGCTTCCGCGGTGCGATCCAGTGCCTCCTCGAAGTCCGCGAACACGTGCCGGCAGATGCCGAGGCCGCTGAGCGCGTACGCGGCGGAGTGCCGGTCGCCCATGCGCTCGAACAGCTCGAGCAGTGACTCGAACTCCCGCAGCGCGTCGCCGAACATCCCCCGCTCCACCATGAGATCCGCCCGCAGCAGCCGGGTGGTCAGTATCGAGGGAGTGTGCTCCAGCCGGGTCGCGGCGGCGATGACGGCATCGTGAATCCGGGTGGCCTGGTCGAAGAAGCCGTGGATCCGGAGGTAGGCCGTCAGATGGTAGGCCAGCTCGGCCGCGAGGGCGGGTCTGTCCAGCTCGGCCGCGAGCTCGACCACCGCCACCATGTTCCCGCGTTCCTCCATCAGCCACTCGGAGTCGCCCTGCCCTGCCGCCGGGCGGGACTCGCCGGCGCCCGGCCCTGTCGTCGTGCGGGACTTGTCGGCGCCCGGCCCTGTCGTCGTGCGGGACTTGTCGGCGCCTGGCGTAGGCGCGCAGGGCAGGGGGAGATCAGCGACGGCCGCCGCCACCCGGTCGAGACACTCCCTGACGAGCCCGAGCAGGGTCGCGCGCCGCCGCGCCTCGCTCTCCTCCGCCTCGGCCTGCTCCCGCCCGAACGCCCGTAGCAGATCGTGCAGCCGGTATCGCAGGCCTCCCGCGGCGCAGGCTTCCGGCCCGTTCACCAGACCGGCGACGACCAGGGCTTCCAGAGCGCGATCCGTTACATCCCGGGACTCTCCCAGCAGCGCCGCCGCGGCCCACTCGGGCACGCTTTCCAGCCCGCACAGGCCGAGCAGCCGGAACGTCCGCCGCGCCACGTCGGTGAGGGCGTCGTAGCTCACGGCGAAGTTGGCGCGAACGGTCTGCTGGCCCAGAGCCAGCTCGTCGAGACGTCGGCGAGTGTCCTCCAGGCGGGCCGCGAGGTCGGACAACGGCCAAGCGGGCCGCGCCGACAGCCTCGCCCCGGCTATGCGGATCGCCAGCGGCAGGCGTCCGCAGGCACGCAGAATCGATGCCGCCGCCTCCGGCTCCGCGCGCACACGGGCCTGTCCGGCCGCACGTTCGAGCAGCTCCACCGCATCGTCCTCATCGGGTACGTCCAGCAAGATCGCCTGAGCGCCGGGTAAGGAGAGCTGCGCACGGGAGGTCACCAGAACCGCTCCACGCGCCGTACCCGGTAACAGGGGCGACACCTGCGCCTCCTCCGCCGCGTCGTCGAGGATGACGAGGATCTCGCGATCCGCCAGGCGCGACCGGTACAGCGTGGCGCGCTCTTCGAGCGTGTCGGGGATCGCGTTCCCGTCCACGCCGAGTGCTCTCAGCAACTCCCCGAGAATGCGCCGGGGATCGCGCGGCGCGGGCGAGGCCGCGCCGAGCCGTACGTAGAGCTGGCCGTCGGGGAAGGCGGGCCGGAGCAGATGCGCCAGGTGGATCGCGAGGGTGCTCTTGCCGAGTCCGGGGGCGCCCGACAGGGCCACGATCACGGGTGCGGAGGCCGCGGGGTCCCTGCCGCGCAGGACCGTGGTAATCGATTTCAGTTCTGCGCTTCTGCCCACGAAGCCGGCGAGGTCCGCGGGTAGCTGGCAGATGTGGTGCCAGATCGTGGTGTCTGACACAGCGGGCCCGTGCTGCGTGTCTGGCGCGGCGGGCCCGTGCTGCGTGTCTGGCGCGGCGGGCCCGTGCTGCGCGGTAGCCGGTGCTGGAGCGCTGTGGGCTGACGGGTGGTCCGCCAGGAGGCTCGCGTGGAGCCGACGTAGATCGGCGCCCGGCTCGACGCCCAGCTCCTCCACCAGGACCGTCCGCACCCGACGATAGGCGTCCAGCGCCTCACCCCGCCGCCCGGCCCGGTGAAGGGCGAGCATGAGCTGACCCCAGAGACGCTCGCGCAGTGGATGCGCGTCCGCGATCTTCCGTAGCTCACCGATCAGCTGGTCATGCTGCCCCAGAGCCAGACGGACGTCGATCCAGTCGGAACGCGCCTGGTACAGCTCCTCCTCCAGTTCGGCGATCCGGGGCGTCAACACCTCGCCGAGCACGAGGTCCTCGGCGGGCCGGCCCCGCCAGAGCGCCACCGCCCGCCCGAACGCCCTCTCGGCGACCGTCAGCTCGCCCCGCTGGACGGCGAGCCGCCCCTCGCGCGCCACGTCACCGAAGATCAGCGCGTCCAGCTGATCGGGCTCGGCGCGCAGCAGGTAGCCGGACCCTTCGGTCCGCACGATCTGGTCCCCACCGGGAATCGCCCGCCGTAACTGCCATACGTGGGTCTGGATGTTGGCCACCGCCGTGGTCGGAGGTTCGTCCCACAGCGCGGCCACCAGCCCGTCCCGGGAGATCACGGTGTTGGCGTTGAGCAACAGAGTGGCCAGGACGGCCCGAGGTTTGCCCCGAAGATGGATCGGGGTTCTCGGGATGCCCTCCAGGAAGACCTGAACGGATCCCAGGACGGCGAAACTCACCCGCTGGTACGCCATGCGCACCATGGTCGCGGACGCGCTCGCCCCCGCGCCACTTCGGCTGGTCCCGCTCCGTACGAGCCTCATGAGGCTGTCCGTTAACCTGATCTTCGCCTGCTCGTCAACCGAGGCTCCTAGCGTGGCGTTCCTTGATCATGAACAAGGAGTGTGCCATGCGCGAACCGCAGCCGACCGCCGAGGACGAATGGAGCGCATGGGAGAACCTGCCCATACGCGAGTACTACTGGCCGGGGCTCGAACTCGAGCACAGCAGCGGGTACGAGGTCGGCCACGGGCGGCTGCAGACGATCGGCAAACAGCTCATGACCCAGTTCGACGAGGTCTACCGGCTGCTGCACAGGCGGTTCGAGTCCGCCAAGATGACCGGCGGCATCTTGGGCTGGAAGGCCGCGATCACGGTGTCGGACTGCATCACCGGGTTCGAGGAGGCACTCTCCTGCCTGACCGGCGACGCGATGATGGAGTGCGCGATGGCCGCGGGCCTGGTCTCCACCAGTGGCCGTAGTTACCAGCTCGCCGAGGTGGACAGCTGGCGCGCGAAGCCGGACGCGTGGGCCACGATACCGGAGGAGAGCTGGAGCCCGAAGGGCCACTACTGGGTCAGCAACGCCTACCCGAACGGCTCCATCAGCCCGCGCATCCTCAAGGCGAACGTCGGTGATCCGGTGACGGAGCTCATCACCGACGACACCTCACACCACGGCCTCAACAGAGCCCAGATCAGGGAAATGCTGATGTCGTGGAAGCCGAACCTGCTGACCGACTACGCCTCCGCCACGACCGCCATCGCCAACGGTCTCGTCGAGGTCGCGCACGGGATCGTGTTCCGCGCCCAGGAGATCCGGGACGCGCCCTGGCACGGCCCCGCGGCCGACAAGGCGCAGGAGGCGCTGAAGTCGATCTACGAGACCGTCCGCGGGCTGGCGTCCGTCCACGGCGACATGGGGCTGCGCACCACCGAATGCGCCGAGATATTGATCAGCGCCCAGCATCGTTTCGACGCGGTGGTCAACAAGGGCGGCTGGGAGTTGTCCGACCTCTGGAGCGGCGATGACAAGGACGCCGCCGAGTTCATGACCGGCGTCAACAGGCAACTGGGCGACGTGATGCGGCAACTGCCGGGCGCTGCCCAGCTCGGCCTGCCCGGCCTCATCCCGGAGTCGGAGCGGGCCATCTACAGCCTGGCCTGGTACTAGCGGACCTTGTCGAGCGCGTCGGCCGGCTTCTTGCAGAAGGTCGTCTCGAAGAGCTGGGTGAAGGTCTTCAGGAAGTCGTTCCAGTCGCCGTTGATGTTGCTGACCAGCGTGTGGGTGCCCTGGCGGTCGCCCATCGCGTACGACGTCGAGCCCTGGATGAAGCCGCCGCCGCCCCAGAGCGTGACCCCGCACGGAAGCGTCTGGGAGTAGACGCCGAGGCCGTACCTGGTGTTCGGCACCCAGTCCGCGCCCTCCGTCGAGACGGTGGTGAACATCTCCCTCTGCTGAGCGGGCGGAAGGAGACGCCCGCCGAGCAGGGCGCCCAGGAACCGGTGCAGATCCGCGGTCGTCGAGACCATGCCGCCGGCGGCTCCGGCCCAGCTCACGTCGATCTCGGTCACATCGTGGACCTGCGTCTCCTGGCCGGTCTCGGTGAACTTCGAGTAGTGGCGGGCATGCGGGGCGGGGAGTGTCTTGTCGCTGCCGGGCAGGTACGTCCCCGTCAGGTGCAGCGGGCGGGCGATACGGCGCTCTATCTCCTTGGCGAGCGTCGAGCCCGTCGCCTTCTCGACGATCAGGCCCGCGAGGTTGTAGTTGATCTTGGAGTAGATGAAGCGCCTCCCGGGCTCTTCGGGGCGCGGGGTCTCCTGGCCGGGGATGGCGTCGGGGAGTCCGCTGGTGTGGTTGAGCAGCTGCCTGATGGTGATCTTCGTACCGTCGGCGCCGAGGTACTCCTCCACCACCCCCGGCAGCCACTTGGCCACGGTGTCGGTCAGGGTCAGTTTGCTCTCGGCCGCCAGTTGCAGCACCACCGTGCCGGTGAAGGCCTTGGTGAAACTGCCGATCCGGAAGTGCTCACCCGGCTGCCGCCTGCGACCGGTCTCCATGTCGGCCACCCCGGCCGTGCCGAACCACGGCGGCCGACGATCTTCCCTGAGATCGGCGACGATGCCGGGCCCGCCACCGTTGGCCACGGCCTGGTCGAGTACGCGCTGGATCTTGACATGATCGCGGTCTCGGCCGGCTGCGGCGGCGCTAGGGATGGTCATGGTGGTTGCCGCAACGGTCAAGGCGATGGCGAGCAGGCTTGTACGGGCACGCGGAATGGACATGTCTGCCTCCCTGGGCATGGTGACCGCTGATTTAGCAACCGTAGTTGACTATCGTCGAACTAGTCAACCGAAGTTGCTAAGGCGATGCCCCCAACCCCAGCGGCCCCCATCGCGACCCGCAGCGTGGGCCTATGGCGGGGCGTAATTCGGAGGGCCTACGACGATCGCGACAATGAGCCGAATTCCCGTGACGAACGTGGTCGGGAGCACAGAGAGGAGCCAGAATCCCCAAGCATCCGGCCACACCATCCAGGCGATCACGAGTACCACGATGGAGGCGACGAAAGCAGCGGACAAGTAGCAGATATTGCGTCGCGCGCTACGAGACGTCACGAAAAGCGACGCCAGGACAACAGCCACGGGTATGGCATACAGAATGATCATGCCGCCCAGGAACACGCCGCATCCACACCCTCTCCCGAGCCCTCGCGAGGATCAGCGAATGAGGCTGAAGTGCTGGATGATCGTCCCGTGCTCAGTTTTCGACGATGATCGTCCCGTCGGTCGCCGAGGCGGGTGACGCGAAAGATGCGCACAGGGAGAAGAGGGTGGCAGCGGTGATCGCCAATGCGACAATGGCTTTCCTCATGGTTTATCAGGCTATCAGGCGAAGCCCGGCTCGTCTGTACTGAACATTGTGCTGCTCCTTTTGCAGACCCCCACCTGCCGTTCCTTCAGATATGCCATAGCGCTGCTCGGCGAGTGGAATGGTCTGCCGATACCAGTCGTTCCACCGCGCCGCTTTATCACCCGCGACAATTCGGCGAGGTCATTCGGCGTGCTGTGGTGTGCCGAGCAGATGAACGCCGTCGTGGTGACGGATGGCTGGTGCGTGGTTGTGCCGCATGGCGTCGAGGACGCGGATGGCGAAGGCTTCGGATGCAAGTGATCTGACTTCATCGGCGGTGACCCAGCGGAAGGCGCGGGCTTCGTCGGTCTCGGCGAGTTGGCCACCAATGACCTTGCAGCGGAAGACCAGGGCGACAATGCCGCGCGTCATGTTCTTGTAGACGCCGGTGAGGGTGACAGGCTCGACGTCCAGACCGGTCTCTTCGTGGATCTCGCGGAGGAGACCTGCAGTGATGTCCTCATCGCGTTCCAGGATGCCGCCAGGGGCTTCCCAGTGGCCGTTGTCTCGGCGCTGGATCAAGAACGCGCGCCCCTGATCATCGATGAGCACACCTGCCACGCTGACCGAGTGCGTGCTGTGGTGTTCCATCGATTCCCTCCGGTGTTCCTGATGGCTGTCCTCAGCCTCGTCTACCCTGCCGAAGCACCTGGTCGTTTTGGGAGTCTCGTGCCCGATGGCTTGTCGAGTGCGCCGCGTGCCAAGCTACTGAGCTCCGGGGCCATGTCTCGCTGACCTTCATCAGTGGAGCGGTCCGCCGTCAAGTGCTCCACCAGCCACAGGCCACGCCCACCAATCTCATCCGGCTCTACCTCGGCCAGCTTGGGCGGTGTGCGCGCAGCGTCGCAAACCTCCGAACAGCCCCTAGGAAGATCGAAGGACCAGGCGTCTGAGCGAAGCGAAGTCCTCCAGGGGTCGGGGCTGCGGCCCGACTGGAAGGAGCGCCTTTGCCCCTGAGCGCGAGGCGCCCCCTGCGAAGACCGTTGTGCGCCGGAGGCGCCTCGCGGAGAGCAGATAGCGAGGACCGCTCGGGGCGGGCGGCCACGGTCAACCACCCAGACGGGCAAGGGGTGGGTGGTGTCCGGCAACGGCCTTGCATGTGGCCGCGCATCGTGAGTACAGTGTTCGCATCAAGCGCACAACGTACGCAAAGCAGGAAGAGAGAGTGCTATGTCGACCACCGCCAGCTGGGATACGCAGGGCAACTGGAGCATGCAGGAGAAGCGGGGCCTGTCGGAGGCGGGGTTGCGCCGGATGCGTGACGTGCTGGCCGGGTATGTGGAATCTGGTGCGATTCCTGGGCTGGTCGCCCTGCTCGGTCGCGGAGATGACACGCACGTGGAGGCGATGGGGACACTGCACGCCGATGGCGGCGCGCCGATGCGCAGGGACACGATCTTCCGGCTGGCATCGCTGAGCAAGCCGATCACCGCCACCGCGGTGATGATCCTCGTCGAGGAGTGCCGGCTGCGGCTGGACGACCCGATCGACGAGTGGCTGCCCGAGCTCGCCAACCGCCAGGTCCTGACGCGGATCGACGCCCCGCTGGAGGACACTGTGCCGGCGCTGCGGCCGATCACCGTACGCGATCTGCTGACGTTCACCTTCGGGTTCGGGGCGGTGCTGGCGCCGCCGGACACGTACCCCATCCAGGTCGCGATGCGCGAGCTGGGTCTCGACGGCTCGTCACCGGCGGCGGGACCAGATGAATGGCTTGGCCGGCTGGGCAAGCTGCCGCTGATGTACCAGCCGGGACACCTGTGGCAGTACCACACCGGCTCCGACGTGCTCGGTGTGCTCGTCGGCAGGGTCGCGGGGCAGTCGTTCGAGACATTCCTGCGCGAGCGGCTCTTCGGTCCGCTCGGGATGAGGGACTCCGGCTTCTCCGTACCCGCGGACAAGATCGACCGGCTGCCGACCAGCTACGCCCACGATCCGCAGACCGGTGGACTTGTCGTGTGGGACGAGGCTGCCGGTGGGAAGTACAGCTCGCCGCCGGCGTTCGAAGCGGGCGGCGACGGACTGGTCTCGACGGTGGACGACTACCACGCCTTCTACCGGATGCTGTTGAACCAGGGAACTCATGGCAGCGAGCGCATCCTGTCCCGGGCATCGGTCGAGCTGATGACCATGGACCATCTGACGCCGGAGCAGAAGGTCGAGAAGGACGCGTTCGGCGACCACTTCGGCAGGCACGGCGGTTACGGCTTCGGGATGGCCATCCGTACCCACCGCCGCGACCTGGCGTCCGTGGGCCAGTTCGGGTGGGACGGCGGCCTGGGCACGACCGCGTACGCCGATCCGGCCACGGGGCTCACCGGGATCCTGTTCACCCAGACGGCGATGGACTCCCTGGACACTCCTCGTTTGCACCGCGACTTCTGGACCACGGCCTACCAGACGATCGCGGCTGGATAGATACAGTGGGGTATGCCGGAGCTGATCGCGCCCACCGCACGTCTGCACGCCGCCTGGCTCGAGGCGCATGCCGAGTGGGGGCCCGGCGTCCACGAGGACGGTTTCGGGCTGCTGCCGTCCGATGCGGTCGACTCGACGGCCGGGTTCGCGGCCTGGGTGACGCGGCTGCTTGACGAGTCGGACCAGGAGAAGGCAGCGGTGCCGTGCACGTACCGGTGGATCTCCGCATAGTGCGCGTCGAAGACGGCGCCGAAACGCTCGGGTTCGTCCCAGGACCGCTCGATCACCACGGCGTCGTCCTGCGACGGTGGGGCGTCGCCCGGGGGGACGGCGAGGTGTGGCTCATTCATTAAAGGCCTTTCGGCGGGACATCGGTCATCTGTTGTTGTCCGCAGGCCGCCCTTGCCTTCCCCTGAATTCCGGCGGCTCCCGGCGGGGGAGCAGTCACAGTGAGGCTGAAAGAGCACGTCCCCGGGCATGACGCAAAGCGGGCGTGGGACCGGTTTTCGGTCCCACGCCCGCTTCTGTGGCGCGGTCGATCGTTCAGTTCTGATGGGCGACCTCCGGTGTGGGTTCCTCGGCCAGTCGGTAGCCGAGGCGGCCGCGGGTCGCGACGAGCACCACGATCGCTGCCGTGGTACCCGCGAGCAGGATGACGTGGGACGCCTGCTCGGCGGTGGCGATCGACGGGAACATGTCCGCGTAGGCGATCGACAGGAAGTTGTTGATGCTGACGTGCAGCAGCATGACCAGCGGCAGGCTCTGGCCGGTCCGGTTGAACACCCAGGTGATGACCACGTTCAGGACGCAGCAGGAGGCGACGAACTCGCCGACCCTCATCGGGGTGACGTCCGGCCACCCGCCCCACTCGCTCAGGAACAGCGGCAGGTGCCAGAGGCCCCACAGCGGGCCGAGGACGAGGGTGGTGACCAGCGGGCCGAACTTGCGCTGCAGGCGGGGCAGGGCGAAGTCACGCCAGCCAGGCTCTTCCGCCAGACCAGTGGTGACCATCTGGAGCAGCAGGCCAGGCAGGTAAGCCACCAGCACGGCGACGGGCGGCATGTGGATGTCTCCGTCGGACACCGCGAGACCGGTAATGATGATGGTGGCGGGAACACCGACGGCGGTCGCGACGTACCAGACCCAGCTGACCCGCCACTTCGTCATCCGCCCGACCCACCGGCGGACGCCTTCCCTGCCGTCCGCCACCGCGGTCACGATGAACGCGGCGAGGATGGGGCCGAGATAGGCGCCGGGCAGAACGCCGGCGAACTGCGTGCTACCGAGCAGCGAGGGGAACGTGAAATCCAGGACCCCCAGTCCGGTCGCCGAGAGAATGTAGGGCAGCCAGGCGGCCCAGCTCAGCAGGTTGGCCAGTACGAAGAAACTGATCAGCGGACGGCGACGGATGAAACCCCGCAGCCCGGTCTGACTCGGATGCTGCTCGATATCCGGCCGGCTGTTGACTGCCATTTCATTTGCTCCTGGGAGGGGGTGCTTGACTGACAGTGATCAGCACACCAGCGGCGGGCCTTCCCAGTCGTTCCCGCGTACGCCCCAATGGAGGTACAGCTAGGGGTACCGCGGAGAGAATGCCCAGCTCAGAGCATTGGCCGGAGCGGGTAGGCGGTGATCGCGCCCACGTATTCGCCGTCGTCGGCAACAAGCTCGCGGGATCCGGCGACGTGAGGCGACGCGTCGATCGTCATGCCGAGACGGCCAGGTGAGCGAGCCCGCCTCCACGGATCACGACCAGTAGTAGACCAGGTTCACGGCAAGTGCGGCCACCGCGGTGGCGAAGAATCCGCCCCAATTCACGAGCTTGCGGGAGCCCACTCGCAGGTGCGCAAGGAGTGCGCCGATGAAGTACAGCACGAGGCCGGCGGCAGCGAGTGTCCCCAGCATTGGCACGGCGAACCCGCCCAACAGCCCCAAAGAGCCCGCCGCCAGCATCATGCCCAACACCGGTACCCACGACCGTGGCAAGCGCTTCATGTCGGCCTGAGCCTTGGGAAACTCGTGGCCGATCAGGTAGACGACGGCGGCGCTGCCGTACAGCACCGAGGCGAAGATGGTGATCGTGGCATAAGTGGCGAACATGAGCCCTCCTTTGTGGTGGTCTGCTGCAAGAGCTTCCGTCTCAGCGGTGTTTGAGCCTTGCGATCCGGCAGTAGTCCGACGAAACAACCGCTGGAAATGTCAGGTGAACCTCTCCAGGTTCGATGCGAGGCTGGGGGCAAAACGAATCGTTGACGTTCTTCCGGCCTAGGTGCGACGCTCGACTTGGCTCGGTCGTCAGGTCGGCGATCTGGGCGCCTACCCGTCGTTCGATCGGTGGGACGAGGCCAGCCGTCGTTTCGCCCGGGATCATCCCGCTCAGGGGGACTTCTTTCGCCTGCTCGATCCGTCGCCGGCATTCGCCGAGGGGGTGCGCTCGGCTCTCGGGCGGGTTCCCTGTGTGCTGTTCGTCAGCGGCAACCATGAGGATCACGACTGGCTGGCCTCCTTGCACGACGCGTCGGCCGCCGAGGTCGTGCCGGTGGACCCGCTCGGCGCTTACCGCCATGTCGCCTGCGGGAACGTGGTCGAGGTCGCCGGACAGCGCGTGGCGTTCCTCGGGCTGATCGAGGTTCCGGGGAAGATGGACCTGGACGAGAGCGCGTACGCGCGGTTGATGGCGGTCGGACCGGGTGACGTGGACGTCCTGGTCACTCATGACGGCCCGTACGGGTTGTCACGCGACCGGCGCGGGAACGTGCAGGGCTCGGCGAAGCTGACCGCGCTTATCGAGCACCTGCAACCGCGCCTGCACGTCAGCGGCCACTACCACCACCTCAACGGCCCACGCCGCTATGGCCGCACGACCTCCTACTCGCTCGCCCAGTTGGTGCAGCCCAAGTTCACCCGGTGGGAGCCGGCGCCGATCAACCCCGAACAGCAGGTGACGGCCGGGAGCATCGGCCTGTTCGACACCGGAACCGGCAACTTCGAGTACGTACAAGACGATTGGCTGGCCGGCATCAGAGGGGACGCGCTGGACCTCGCCGCACTCGTCGCGGCCCACTGCTGAAGCACAGCGCGATCAGGACCACGTGCGCAGGGAGCTTCCGCACCCGCCGCTCACGCCACCCGTACTTCTCGAGTCGCTAATGCGACTTCTTGTTCGCATGCCCGTCAGCCCCCGCAGCCGGCATCACATTACGACACGCGACAGACTTGCACACAGAGTAATTGATCAATAACTGTCGGCCATGACATGGTGCTTGAGTCTTGATCAACTCTCCTGGGGGCCAATCATGCTTGCTCGCCGTCTGCTAGCCATCGCTGCCATCTCCACCGCGGTGGGTGCGGCAACCACCATGCCCGCCGCCGCCTCTACTCACCAGCCCGCCAGTCGCACCGCCCTTGGCTGGCCCGCGATGTGCGTCGACGTCAGCAACTACCGTGGCAACGGCACCCTGATGTACCAATGGCAGTGCGAGAGCAACAACACCAACCAGAAGTTCGTCATCGACAGCGGCCTCATCAAGGTGGAAGACACCGTCGGCGGGAATCCGGTGATGTGTCTGGACTCCTCCAACGGCCGCACCAACGGCACCCGGGTCTACCAGTGGCAGTGCCTGAGTAACGGCAACCAACTCTGGGTCATCCAGAGAGACATGATCATCCTCAAATCCACCCTCAACTCAGGCAACCCCCTGTGCCTGGACGCCACCAACGGCCGCGGCAACGGCATCCAGATTTACCTGTGGCAGTGCGACAGCAACAACACCAACCAGAAGTTCGTCATCAACAATGGCCAGATCGCGATCAAGGACACCTTGTTCTGATCTCTGGTCAAGCCCGGCACCGTCCCGATGTACCGCAGGGCATCCGCGGCAGGCAGGACAGCAACCCGGGTCCCCGGTGGGCCGGGGCCGAGGAACCCAGGCCCGGACCATCGATCGCCCGACACCAGCCGCCATCAGCGGGAACGGAGATCAGCGACCTTGTCATGATCGCTTGCCCATGCTTAAGTGTTTCCGATGAGCCGCGAATCGGAAATGGGCGGGCTTCTTCAACAGGCCCCGGCGAAGATGAACCCGGCAGGCTTGGCGACTTACATCACGCTGATCTTTGTCCTGTGCGCGGTGCCCCTTCTGCTCGCGAACTGGTTCATCGTTGCCGCGATCCTAGGACGCGACTGCGTCGTGTCATATGCGGCAGGCAACATAACAGAATGTGGTGGCGGGCTTTCGGAGGAAGAGATGTCCGCCGCATCGGGGCTGATCGCACTGGTGATATTCGCCATCCAAACAGGGCTGATCGCTCTGGTGCGCCGGCGCATCCAATCTCGGGCGAAGTGAGATCGCGTGGCCGGCGACGGCGCGTCTTGGACAGCGGGCGTGAGCGCGGCGAATGCTTTGTACGGCGGGCGATGGCGCGCATGAACGGTCACGTGGAACGCGCAGGCGGAGCCTGCGCGTTCACAGATAGACGTCTGGAGGACCGCTCGGAGCGGGCTGCCACGGTTAACCACCCAGACGGGCAAGGGGTGGGTGGCACACGGCCCACCTACACATCCACGGGCTGAAGCGAACGCCGCTCCCGGCAACCGGTGAAACCGGCCGAGGGTGCCGTGAAACCGGCGCCGCCGAGAGTGAAGCCATGAGCATCACAAAACTCGGACGTACCGGGGGCGTCCCGGCCTCCGTCGGAGGAACCGATCTGGCCGTACGTGCGGAAGGGCTTGCCAAGACGTTCGGCCGGCACCGTGCCGTCGACGGGATCGACCTGGACGTACGCCCCGGTGAGATCTTCGGTGTCCTCGGCCCGAACGGCGCCGGCAAGACCACCATGCTGAAGATGCTGGCCACCCTGTTGAAGATCGACGCGGGCCGTGCCGAGATCTTCGGAGTCGACGTGGCCGGCAACCCGCACGTGATCCGCCAGCTGGTCGGCGTCACCGGACAGTACGCGTCGGTCGACGAGAACCTGACCGCCCGCGAGAACCTCTGGCTCTTCAGCCGCCTGCAGGGCATCCCCGCGCCGCGCGCCCGGCGGATCGCCGTCGAATTGCTGGGCCAGTTCGGCCTGGAGGAGGCCGCCGACAGACCGATCGCGCAGTTCTCCGGTGGCATGCGCCGGCGCCTCGATCTGGCGGCCAGCCTGATCACCAGGCCACCGCTGATCTTCCTCGACGAGCCGACCACCGGCCTCGATCCGCGTACGCGCGGCCAGATGTGGGACACCATCCGCGGCCTGGTCGCCGATGGCTGCACCGTACTGCTGACCACGCAATATCTGGACGAGGCCGATCAGCTCGCCGATCGCGTCGCCGTCATCGACCACGGCCGCAAAGTCGCTGAGGGCACCCCTGACGAGTTGAAGACAGCGGTCGGCAACTCCGCCCTCCAGTTGCTGCTCGCCGAACCGGACGAGGTGCCCGCCGCCGTGGAGGTCGTGCGGCGTGTCCTCGGCTCCGACCCGGTGCTCAGCCCGGAGCAGGGCCGCCTCAACGTCGCACTCGACCAGGCCGACCTGGCCGCGGACGTACTGATCGCACTGCGCGCCGCCGGGGTGTCGATCTCCTCGGTGAGCGTGGCCAAGCCCAGCCTGGACGAGGTGTTCCTCGCCCTCACCGGCCATGGGACGGACGGGGACGAGACCCGCGCGGAGGAGAACCGATGAGCACCATGACCGCACCCGCCCGCGAGACGGTCCGGGCCGCCGACCGCGTGGCGGCCGCCCGGCGGCGCGTCTCCACAGGGGAGACGATCGTCCAGACCCTGACGATGGCGTGGCGGGCGCTCAAGAAGATGCGCCGCAACCCGGAGCAGTTCTTCGACGTGGCGCTGCAGCCCATCCTGTTCACCGCGATGTTCGCCTTCATCTTCGGCGGCGCCATCGCCGGTGACGTGGAGAGCTACCTCCCCCTGATGGTTCCCGGCATCCTCGCCCAGACCGTGCTGACGACGTGCATGGCCACGGGCACGCAACTCCGCGAGGACATGGAGAAGGGTGTTTTCGATAGATTCAAGTCGTTGCCGATCGCCCGGATCGCGCCGCTCGCCGGCCCGATGGTGGCCGACCTGCTGCGCTACACGATCGCGGCCGCTCTGACCTTCGCCATGGGCCTGGTGATGGGCTACCGCCCGGGCGGCGGAGCGGGCGGGGTGCTCGCCGCGATCCTGCTGGCGATCATCACGGGCTGGTCGCTGGCATGGGTCTTCACGTGGGTCGGCACGATCGCCCGGAGCGCCCAGGCCGTCCAGAGCATCTCCATGATGATCTTGTTCCCGCTGACGTTCCTGTCGAACGCGTTCGTCCCCGTCGAGACCCTTCCTGGCTGGCTGGCCGCGTTCGTACGGATCAACCCGGTCTCACACCTGGTCACGGCCACCCGCGACCTCGCCAACAGCGCCATCGTCAGCGGAGAGGTGGCCTGGACGCTCCTGGCGTGCCTGATCGTCATCGCGATCTTCGCGCCGCTGTCGGTACGCAGTTACAAGCGGCACATGTGACCCGTGCCCGTCACGGCCGGAGACCTGCTCAATGAGACCGCGCGCCTCGTCGAGCAGGTCGGGGCCGCGTCGATCGCCGTACTCGGCCCGCAGGGCGGCGAGCAGTCCGGGCTCGGCCCGCTCCGCGTACGGTTCGATCCGCTCGAAGGCCATGCAGGGCATGCTGCCGTTGTACGCGAACCGCTCGGCCAGCACCAGCAACCTGATCGCGTCGCGGGGGGCCATGGCTCCCCGCAGCAGCCCCCAGGCGCCGAGCCCGAAGAGCATCGAGCCGCACACCGGGTAGTCGAGGATGGGGTTTTCCGCGGTCAGCAGGTCGTAGCCCCGCGCGGTGGAGAACAGGTCCTCGCCGTAGCGGACGTCTTCCGGAGGAGCGTGGTACGCGTACGCCGTCAGAGTGGCCGACACCGCGATGATCGTCCACGGCGCGAGCTCCGTGCGCGGCACCCCGGGCAGGCGCAGGTCGTGCGCCCGCTGGACGGCCAGGCGGTATTCCGCCAGCGCGGCGGCCGTCTCGCCGCGGGCGAGTGCGAGCTCGGCCGCGCACAACGAGGCGATCGCCACCCCGCCGAGCACTGCCTCGGTGTCGTTGATCCGGGTGATCTCGGCGAGCTCGGCCGCCGCGGTGTCAAGGTCGCCGTCGGCGAGCGCGGAGACCAGCAGCAGCGCGCGGAGCTGGGTCTCATCGTCTGTGGCACCGAGCCGGCTCAGCACCGGGATGGCGATCCGCGCGTGTCCGACCGCCCGCCGGCGATCGCCGAGCCGCATGACCAGGTGGGCGAGAACGGCGTGCATGATCGCGGCGGACCACGGCCCCTCGTCCTCCCGGAGCATCGTCAGAGTTCGCTCGGCGGCCTCGACCGCCTCGGCCATCTCTCCCGCGTTCTCCCGGACCTGGACGTTCGTCTGCATCGCCGCCAAGGCCACGTCACGGTCGGCGCTCCGGCACAACTCCGCTATACGGCGCCGCACGTCGGCGCCATCGGTCACGTCGCACGCGATCAGCACGGTGGCCACCGCCGCCAATCGGGGATTCGTCGTGTCGCTGATGGGCAGCGTACGGAGGAGATCGCGCAGCGGATCGTCGCGGCGGTCGGTGACGACCATGATGTTCATGAGCGCGATCAGCATGGCGGCCCTGGTCGCCTCGACGAGGTACGGCGGCGGCACCCAGTCGGTGATCACCTCGGCGATCGCGCCCCGGTGAACGAACACCCGGGAGTGATCGCCACGGATCGACCACAACGCGCCGATGCCGGCCAGCAACTGGACCATCGTGACGGGATCGGACTCACCGAGAGCCTGCCGGAGCAGTTCGGCGAGGTTGCTCTCCTCGGCGTGCAACGCGTCGGCCGCCGCGAACTGCGCCGGACTGAACAGCGCGAAGGCGTGTTCGAGGGCGTACGCCGTCGCCCAGGCCCGCTGCGCCGCCCGGGCGGGCGCCTCCTCACCGGCATCCTTCAGCCGCATCCGCCCGAACTCCCTGACGGTCTCCAGCATCCGGTAGCGGAGACCGTACGTCGTCTCGCGGACGCTCAGCATCGACTGCTCGGTCAGCGCGTCCACCGTGCGCAGGGCGTCCGGGCCGAGTACGTGCTCGGCCGTGGGCAGCGTGAACCCGTCGCCGAACAGCGACAACCACCGCAACGCCCGCCGTTCTGGCTCCTCCAGCAGATTCCACGACCAGTCGATGACCGCGAGCAGCGTCTTGTGCCGGTCGGGGGCCGTACGGTTCCCTCCGCGCAGCAAGGCGAACCGGTCCGCCAGGCGCCGCGCGATCTCCTCCACCGACATCACCCGCACCTTGGCCGCGGCCAGCTCGATCGCGAGCGGCAGCCCGTCCAGGCGGGCGACGACCTCCTCGACCACTCCCTCGTCGATCCGCACACCCGGGCGGCCGGCCGTGGCGCGCTGACGGAACAACTCCACCGCGTCGCCCATGGGCAGCTCGCCGAGCAGGTAGACGCGTTCGGCGGGGATCGACAAGGGAGCGCGCGAGGTGATGAGCACCCGCAGGTCGCGGGTCGTCACGGTCAGGAAGGCCACCAGGTCGGCGGCGGCCTCGATCACGTGCTCGCAGTTGTCCAGGATCAGCAGCGCCGGAGCCTGGTCAAGATGCTGGGCGATCCGGGTGCGTACGTCGGAGCGCTGCTCGGCGGTCAGGACACGACGCCCGCTGACCGAGTCCCGAACCCCGAGCGCCGAGCCCACCTCGCCCACCACCCCCTCCGGCGAGGAGACGCCGACGAGCTCGACGAAGTGGGCGATGGGCTGCGTGGCGTTCCTGCCGACGACATGTGCCAGCCGGGTCTTGCCCAGTCCGCCAGGACCGATGATGGAGACCACCCGGTTGGTCTGCAACAGGGCGTGCACCGCACGGATGTCGCCCTCGCGGCCGAGCAGCGAAGAACCGTCGAACAGGATGCCCTCACGTACCGGCCGATCGGCGACGAGAAGCTCGGCGTACACGCGAGCGAGCTCAGGCCCTGGTCCAGTGCCGAGCCGCGCGACCAGGCCCGCGCGATACCGCTCGTAACGCTCCAGAGCGGCGGCGGCACCTCGTACGGCGGCCTCGCTGCGCAGCAGGCAGGCGAGCAGCTCCTCGTCGTGTGGCCGATCGGCCGCGGCCTCCTCCAGCAGCGGCAGCGCGCCCTCATGAGCGCCACTCCGGCCCCGCGCGATCGCCGCCACCCGCCGCGCCTCAGCCATCCACCCCGCCGCGACGCCTCTCAGCTCAGCGAGTGGGCCCGCGGCACCGTCCACGCCGCCGGCCACGATACCCATGGCCTCTTCGGCGCGGCGACGCGCGAGCACCATGTCGTCCTCGCCCAGTGCGGCCCGTGCCTGCTCCACCAGCGCGCTGAGCAGCAGCGCGTCCACCTGACCGGCGGGCAGCCCGAGCCGGTAACCACGCGGAATCCGCACCACGACGTCGGCGCAGGTCACCGCCCTGGTCCGCGAGACGACCACCTGCAGCGCCTTCGTCGGATTGGCCGGCTCCTCGTCGGGCCACAACTCCTCGACCAGGCGCTCGACGCTGACCCCTGCGTGGCCATGCATGGCGAGTACGGCCAGCAGGGTCTGCGCGCGATCACCGATCACGCGCACACCTCGCCAGCGGACGTCGTCGAGCAGGACAAGTGCGGGGGACACACCCTCAGGCTAGTTGCTCAGCGAGTAACGATCACGCCGGTCTAGCCGTCTTCGGTGCAGGAGTCGACCGCGTCCCGGTGGAATGAAAATTTCACCCGTCATGCCGGTATTACGGCTCCGCAGGTCTCATCCCCGACCTGATAGCACGCCTCGCCTACCCTCGCGCGAGCTGCCATGGCACAAGTTAATGCCGGGCCGAATCAGTGGCTCTCCATCGTCTCTCTGGACGCCTGGAGGCCCCGACAATATTCTCCGTGCGCGCTCCGCCGACATCATGAAAGAGATGAGGCTGGAAATTGACACATTCCAAAGCACGTCGTGCGGCCAGCTCCGTCGCCATCGCCATCGCAACACTCGCGGCAATCCTGGTGCCCGTCACTCCCGCGCACGCCGCCTACGGTCCAGACCAGACCGTGTCCATCACGGTGACCTCGAACGCCGGCCCGTCGATCATGCTCGCGCAGCTGACCGGCACGCTGGCGTTCGACGACGGAAACACGAAGTTCAGGTACGCGCTCCGGCTGTGCTGGGGGAGCGGGTCCTACCCCATGCCGAACTTCTACGTCTCTGTCAACGGCAGCACCGTCTTCTATCCGGCCCAGACGGGCACGGCAACCGCTCCCCCCGGGTGCCAGTTGTCCCTGTTCCTCTACGACGGTGAATACACCCACTCCACCACCCTCACGAACGTCACCTTGTACGTGACGGGCGGCTGGTTCTATCCCGGCAACACTTACAACAGTCGCACCAAATCCGTGACCTACGACAACCCCTACAACTGAGCCGTCCGAAAGCTGCGAGCACACCGCCACCCGGCGTACGCAATTGGGACTCGACCCTCGCCGACGACCTTCGGTGAGAGTGCGTTCGGGCTGGTAATGGCGCGGCGATCACCCCGCGTCGTGGTCTACTGACTGATCATCGCCCTGTTCGGCTTGTCTCCGGTCGGGTCGTTCGAGGGTCGGAGAAGCGAGCGCTTCAGATGGCGATGATCTCCAAGGTCGGGCCGACGGCAGCGATACGGAGCGCAGGAGACGTGCGAGGCGCGCCGGCTTGGGGCCACCGCGCCATACCTGGCCCACCACGGCGATGGGCACCCGCACCTCCAATCCATCGTCGAGGGCTCGCATGCCTGAAGATCCGCTCGTCGCCACGTTCGACAGCGATCAACGCTCCGGCGTCGCCACCCGGAAAGATGACCGCCCCGAGCTTCTTCGAGACGCGTCCCGGTGCCGGCAACTACTATGCGCGGCATGTCGCCACTGTCCCGCCATGAGGTCCCGGTTGTTCGTCCTGCTGCCTGGCATGTGCAGCAGACTTGGACCAGTCTGCTGCCGAAGGGCGTGATGTCATGCCCGCCGTTAGGCACCACCGACGGTCGCGCCAATTGGGTGGCGGCGGTGACGACCGCGGTATTCGACGGCCGTGCCGTAGCGGTCACCGGAGGCGGCGACAGCACCGTACGGGTCTGGGATCTGTCGACCGGCGAGCGGGTCGGCGCCCCATGGGCTGGTCACACGAACGCGGTGCGGGCGCTGGCGATGTCAGTTCTGGACGGTCGCCCTGTGGTGGTCAGCGGTGGTGACGACGACACCGTACGGGTGTGGGAACTCGCGACCGGTAGGCCGGTGGGTGAACCGTTCCACCTTAAGGCTGACAATGTGGAGGCCCTCGCGATCGCGGAACGCCATGGCCGCCGGGTGGTGGTCACCGGTTGCTACGACACGACGGTACGGGTATGGGATCTGGAAACGCGGCAGGAAGTGATGGCACCGATCCGCGGCCACACCGGCCCGGTGTTCGCGGTGGCGACCGCGGTGCTGGACGGCCGCTGGGTGGCTGTCACAGGCGGCGACCGAACGGTCCGGGTATGGGACCTGGATACCGGTGATCCGGTGGGTAGCCCGTTCACCGGCCACAGTGGACACGTGAGCGCGGTCGCGGTCGCGGAGCCGACTCCCGGCCATCTGGTGGTCGTCTCTGGTGGCTACCAGACGACCACCCGCGTGTCGGACCTAGCCACCGGACTGCCGGTCGGTGACCTCCCCCGATCCACGGACCTGGAGGCCGTGACGACCACGATTGTGGACGGCCGACTGGTGGCGATCACCTGCGACTCCAACGAGCCGACCATCCAGGTGTGGGACCTGAAAACGGCCGAGCTGGCCGGTGAGCTGTTCCCTCAGCATCCCCGCACGCTGCATGCGGTGGCGACGGCAGTAGTGAATGGCCGGCAGGTGGTGGTGTCGAGTTGCGACGGCGGGTCGATCCGGGTGTCCGATCTGATCGTCGGCGAACCAGCCGTCAAACCAGTCCGCCACGACGCCGCGATCACGGCGGTGGCCACCACTTCAGTGGCCGGCCGACCGGTGGCGGTCACCGGCAGCGATGACGAAACCGTACGAGTATGGGATCTGGACACCGGCGATCAGGTGTGCCGGCCACTCACGGACAACACCGGCACCGTCACTGCTGTGGCCGCGACCCAAGTGGACGGTCGCGCGGTGGCGATCACCGGAGGCAAGGATGGCAAGGTCCGACTCTGGGACCTCACACTGGGGAAAGCGGCCGGAGCACCGTTGACCACCCACCGCCGCCCGATAACCGCCGTCGCGGCCGACAACACGGGCGACCCACCCCGGGCCATCACCGCCGGCGACGACAAGACCATCCGGGTATGGGATCTCCGCACCGGCGAAGAGACCGGCAACCCCCGCAAGAGCGACCATCGATGGGTACACGACCTCACCACCACCACGCTCGACGACCAGCCCGTCGCCCTACTCGGACGGTGGGGCGGCGGCTTCCGGGTCCGTGACCTCACCACCAACCGCGACACCGGACTCCAGACCACCGGAAGCAACGGCAAACCGGTACGCCTCGTGGCCGCCACCATCGTGGACGGACGACCCATCGCCATCACCACGAACGATGACTGGCGCGACACACCGCTGAAGGTATGGGACGTCGCCACCGCTCAGCAGATCGGCCAGCTTCCCATGGGAACCGTGGCCGCACTCGCCGCCACCACGGTCGACGGCCATCCCATCGCAGTTGCCGCCAGCCACAGAACGGTAGCGGCATGGAGCCTCACCACCTTCGACAAGATCAGCCCTGACATCGAATTCCCCGACGTGGTCAATGCCGTCGCTGCCACCCCACAAGGCCACATCATCGTCTGCTTCGACCTTGACATCGCCGTACTCACCGCAACCCGATCGAGCTGACCATGGCATGGTTCGACAGGACTGTAGGGACCCTCTGTGCCGGTTCGGTCCTCCAACTGGCTGATCACTTGGCTGGGCAGGCGCCTATTCGCTGGGCTCAGGCGTTCAGACCGACGCGTAGTGCGCGGCGTACTCCTCGGACGGGGGGATCGGCGTGATGACGTCGATCAGCACGCCGTTGGGGTCCGGCACGATGAAGTGCCGCTGACCGAAGTCCTCGTCGCGCAACGGCAGCTCCGGGACCAGCCCCTCGCCGACGACCAGGCGCTCCCACTCGGCGTCAACGTCGGCCACCTCGACATTGAGCAGCAGCCCCGTGACCGGCTGCCGGTAGGCCTGCGGCAACGTCGAATGAGTGTGGTCGAGCAGCGCCAGCTCGTAGGAGCCGCGGCGCAGGCTCACGTACCAGTCGGCTTCGAACGTCACCTCGAAGGCGAACAGGCGCACGTAGAAGTCCCTTGACTCGGCCACCTTGGCCGTGCAGATCACCGGATAGAAGCTACTTGGGCCCATGTCGCTCCCCTTCCTTTCACATACCAGCGGTATGTGAGGGTACGCTAGTTCGCGTACCATCGGTATGTCAAAGTGGGGATGCGGTGACCAGAGCGGAGCAGAGGGAGCGCACCAGACAGACGCTGGTCACCGAGAGCAGGCGCCTGTTCGCCGCCAAGGGCTACGCCGCGGTGAGTCTGACGGAGATCGTGCGCGAGTCCGGGGTGACCAAGGGAGCGCTCTACCACCATTTCGACGGCAAAACCGACCTCTTCCGCGCCGTCCTCGAAAAAGTGCAGCAGGAGGTGGCGGCCCGGGTCGTCGCCGCGGCCGAGGCGGCGGGAGATCCGTGGCCCCGATTCAAGGCCGGGTGCGCGGCCTTCGTGACCGCGGGCGCCGACCCGGAGATCCAGCGGATCATGTTGATCGACGGGCCGGCGGTGCTGGGTTGGAACGATTGGCGGGCGATGGATGAGGACGCCTCGGCCAAGCACCTGGCCGAAGCGCTCACCGACCTCGTCGAGAACGGGACGATCCCCGACCAGCCGGTCGCGCCACTGACCCGCCTGCTGTCGGGCGCGATGAACGAAGCGGCCCTGTGGCTGGCACAGACCGCCGGCCCCGGCGACGTGACCGCCACGCTGGCGGCGCTGTCGCGCCTGCTGGAGTCATTGCGCGCGCCATGACGCCCGGCTCGGCCGGATCCACGGAGTGGCGGCGACATTGCCGAACGGCCCTTCCACCGCTGGACGCCGAGCTCACGAAGCGGCGTGAGAGAAGAACGACCAGGGCCGTCTCCCAAATCGCAAGACCTGCGCGCCCTGTGCGCGGTGGTGAAGTCGCGGGCGACCCACATCGCGGCGCCAGGGCGCGGTGCCTGGCGTCCTCAGCGCTTTGAGCCGGATGTCATCGCCGGTCATCCTCTGGATGGCCAATGAGTGGGCGTTAGATTTACGCACCTCACGTGATGTCCTTCATATTCATGACCGGCTCACGACGGAAGTGGCCGGGCAGAGCACCGCTTCGACCGCTTTGATCATTGCCGGGATGACGGTGTGGGTGTCGGAGGTTTTCAGCGTGACGGACAGGGCGAGTTGGCGCCGACCGTCGGCTGAGGCGAAGGTCAACGCAGTGAGACCAGGCCCCGAACCGCCGGGCATAGCGCCCTTCAGCGTCCCCCCGCACAAGCCCGGTCCCTCTTGCCCACCCCCGCTCCCCGGAGGTTGGGTGATGACCTGCTGCAGTGCCGGCGGCAGCAGCTTGCCGCGGGTGAAGGCCCGCTGGAAGGCGCTGACATCATGCGTGGTCGAGACGACGCCTCCGGCTCCGTTGCCGTAGCTGGCGTTGAACCGGTGCACGTCGCGCAGCGTGCCGGTGGAGTCGGGATAGTAGCCGTGCCCGTGCGGGCCCTTGATGCCCTCCGGAGGCTTGGTGAGCTGATAGGTCCGGGTCATGCCCAGCGGGCGGAAGAGACGCTGCTTGAGCTCGTCCGCCAGAGTATGGCCCGTCACCTTTTCGAGAATCATGCCGATGAGGGTGTAGTTGGTGTTGGAGTAGGCGAATTTCTCGCCGGGCTCCCCGGTACGCGACCACCCGCGGGTCATCTTCACCATGTCGATCGGCCGGTAGTAGGTGGTGAAGTCGAAGACGTCGAACGCCGGGGCCGTTGAGGTGCCCTTGTGAAACCAGTCGGGGATGCCGGAGGTGTGCTGGATCAGCTGCCGTACGGTGATCTCGTCGGCCCGCTCCACCAGCCCGTCGTCGGCCACCTCGGGCAGCAGACCGCCGAGCGTGTCATCCAGGCCGAGCTTGCCCTCCTCGACCAGTTGGAGCACCACAGTGGCCACCATCTGCTTGGACTGTGACCCGATGCGGAACCGGGAACCCGCTGGAATCCTGCCGCCTTTACCGTCGAGCAACAGAGAGCCCGCCGATCCCTGGCCTGCCGGCTTGCCGTCAACGTACGCCCCGCCGATGGCGCCCACGACGCCGGGAGTCTTGGCCAGGGCGTCCATAGCCTGCTGGACGTCACCGATCAAGGCGGTGCGGGAGTCCGCGGTCGCGGGCGAGGCGGCCAGAAGCAAGGTCGCCGCGGTCGCGGCGGTGAGAGTTCGGGCAACGGTCGCGTGATTCATGGAACAACTCCCTTGGAGTCGAGTCGAACTCGGTCGTGGAGGTCAGGAAGCCGTGCCGGCGCTCGGTCGGGCGTTTTCGGTGATGATCTGTCGTTCCATCTCGACGATCGGGGCTATGGGGGTGTCGTAGTTGCTGAGGATCACCGCCGTCCAGTCCAGTTCGGGGTAGGTGTCCAGGTTGTTGGCAGCGCCCGCGGAGCTGCCGGAGTGGCCGATGACGTGCCGGCCGCCCACGATGGCGTCGGTGAAGCCGTAGCCGTAGAACAGGTGCTGGCGGGTGAGACCCTGCTGTTCCGACGGCGGCATGATCATCTTGCCGGTGGTGATCAGTTCGGCGTAGGCCGGGCCGAGCAGTGTGCCGTTCCGCAGTGCGCGTGCGAAAGCCAGCAGGTCGGTGGCGGTGGCGTAGGCGCCGCGGTGCGGCCCGCCGACGAACGGGAAGAAGTCGCTGGTGGTGAAGTCGGCGCGCGGGCCGGACGGCTGGGTGGCGTACGGGCGTGCGATGGTCCGGTCGGCCGTCACCTGGGTCTTGGTGAAGAAGTCGGAGTGGGGCATCCTGGCCGGGGTGAAGATGTGTTGGCGGACGTAGTCGTAGTAGGACCGTCCTGACACCGCGGCCACGATCTCGCCGAGCAGGAAGAAGCCGTCGTTGCTGTAGCGGTACTGGGTCCCTGGGGTGAACTGCAGCGGCAGCGCGCGGATGGCTTTCGCGGTGCCGTCCCACACCTTCTGGATCGTGTTCCATTCCGGTCTGGTCGGCGGTTCGGTACCAACGGCCGGGCGGCCGATGCCGGATGTGTGCGTCAGAAGCTGGTGTACGGTGACGGTCTGGCCGATCTCCGCCGGGAATCCCTGGAGATAGGTGCCGAGCTTCTCATGGAAGGCGATTTTGCCTTGCTGCGCGAGCTGGGCGACCGCCACCGCGGTGAGGGTCTTGGTCACCGACGCGAGATCGAAGCGGGTGTCCAGGCGGTTGGGTATCGATGATGCCTTGTTCGCCATGCCGTAGGTGCGCCGCAGCACTGGCCTGCCGCGGTAGGCCAGCAGCACCACGCCGGAGAACAGGTCATTGGCGGCCCGGTCCGCGATGAACCGGTCGAACTTTCCGCCGGCCCGCAGGTCGGCGGGTATCGAGCGGGCGGCCGAAGCCTCCGCGTGCGCGGGCCGCCCGGCCGTGAGCAGGCCGACCGCGATCGGAGCGGCGCCCAGCAGCCCGAGTGCGGAACGCCGGGAGGTGCGCGAGGTGGATGTTTCGTGGGTCATGACTGGCTCGTCTCCTCGTACACGGCTGTCGCGATCTCGCCCAATGCCTGGCCCGCGGCCGTGAGGAGATCGGGAGAGGTGGCCTGCTGTTCCATGAATGCCGCGAACGCCGTCCAGGAGCCGTCGGGAAGCTCGATGTATCCGGCCAGCGCCTTGGCGATCAGCGGTTCGCCCGTGTCGGGGGAGGTTGTACCGGCTGTCCCGGTCTTGGCGTAGACATGACCCGCGGCGGGCGAGTCCACCTGGATGTCGGCCAACGTCCCGTCCTTGCCCATGATGGGCAGCGCCCGGTAGAAGTGGCGGAAGTACCGTTGCCGGGCCATGTGGCGCAGGAATCCGAGGAAGAAGTCCGGCGTGTATCTCACGTCGGAGGCGCCCGGCGGGTGCGGATCCAGCCCGGCTTGCTGGAAGAGCCGACTCTGGAATTCTTCGCCTCGCTGCTTGGCCTTGCGCGCATCCTCTCCAGCGATCGCCCCGACCAGATAGGGGAAGCACACGGTGTGCACGTTCGAACTCACTTTGAGCATGACCTTCACCTCCTCCGACAACGGCGGTGAGATGTGCTGCGCCACGAGGTCGCGCGTCGTGTCGTACGCCATAGGCCGATCACGGCCCGCAGCGGCGTCAACGCCGATCCCAGCATCTTCGAGCGCGACGGTGAAGGCGAACTCGGCGAATCGCGTGGGCTCGGGCACGTGGTAGGAGATGAACCGCTCTTGGCCGCCGAGAATGACGTCGCCGGCGAGTCGCACCTGGCGCGTGCCGTCCGGGTTCGCAACGTCATCGGTGAACGTCAGCCGTCGAGCGGCCGCCACCCCGTCCGCGGCGATCGTGGTCACCTCGTTGGCGATCTGTACGTACCCGACATCCGGCGACAACCGCACCAGCCCCGGCGCACCGACCCGTGCCCCTGGCCGCACCGACACGTCCACGACGTTGTCGTTGACCATCATGGGCGACACCGCCGCCTTGATGCCGTCGCTGAAGATGTCCTCAAGCCCTTGACGGAACAGGGAGGAGTCGACCAGAACGCCCCCCTCGATGCGACGGATCTCCCGGGCTCTCACCTGGCCGGCAAGACCCCGAAGCGTTCTCAGCGGGTCACCCGCGAGCGGCTTGGCATTGTAGGTGTGGTCGGGATCCGGCAAGGAGAGCGTGCCATCGCGCTGGATACGGCCGCCCAGCAGTAGGTCGCCACCCGCCACCAGAACCAGATCGCCTTTCAGGACACCCCGCACAACCGGGCCTGTGCGGTACACCCGGGTACGGAAGCGGTGGCCGCCACCCAGCGTCGAGAAGGCGGTGCCAGCAGGGAAGATCTTGAACGAGGACCCGGCGACGAACAACTGCTCGGTGTTCATCGAGTAGAGATCCTCACCCGTGCTCAGCGAGGAGAACTTCATCCCCCAGCGAGAGCCTTGGAACGCAGGCCTGTGGATGATCTCCCGGATACGAGCGTCGATGGCGAGATCGAATGTCCCGCGCCGGCCTGCGGGGGCGAGCTGGTTGACGCGCAAGCCGGGCAGGCCGCCCACGCTGCCTAACGGAAGCGCCCTCAGCAGGCCGAGCACGGATCGCCTGGACCATACTGGCGGTGAGGACGATGATCGGTATCGAGTCACGTGGACAGGCAACACATCGGCGCGTTTCCTGAGTGTTTCCGTTGCCGCGACGCCGGCATCTCTTCGGCGGCCTTGGTCTACACGAACGGTTTCGGGTCGTGGTTCCACCGATTCGTCCCGGGTTGTCAGGCCCGAGCCTGCCGGAGTGGCCGACCCGTTAAGGGTGATCAGCAAAGCGTTGCCAAAAGCGCGCCATCATGCTCTCGCTCAGTCACCCCCGCTCGGAGTAGATCGAGCACAAAATCAGTCGACTTAACGCGCCGGTGGCCGGGGACACCAGTGATCCAGTGAATAGCACGGCGCCTCTGCTCGTCGTAACCCCATCACCAAGCAAGCAAGGTGAGCCTCTCCAGACAGTCGAATATCTCCCCCAGATGCTCCTGGCGCGCCATGCAGTACGGAGCTCTGATCAAGGGCCAATCTGATTGGGAACCAGCTTTTTGCGCTTAACTTCGGCGATGATGTCATCGGGCGTCTTCGCTGCCGCAAAAACGGATTGATGTTCTTGAGATAGCGCCTCGAACAGATCCCTCACCGCTTCTCTTGTAATATCCAACGCTCGCTTCTTCACATCCGGCTCGGAGGCTACAAGAAGGAGCTCCATCATGGACAATTCCCACTCGCTCACAATAGAACCCACGGCAACATCTTGTCCGGCATACACCCCCCGATTCGCACTCCACCCAAAGAAGGCACTCAACGCAGACGAAACTGCCACTATTACGCTCACACTTGCAAGCAATGGCGTATTGTCCTGGGTCTGCGGATAGATGAAGAGAAGCGGTAGCGTAACCCCAAGCACGATTTCGATTCCCCCAAACAATCGAAACCATATCGTGGAATATCTGGCTAGCGATCTGGACCTCGACTGATGATGGACAAGTAGTCTTTCTATAATTCGACTACATTCAGGAAAGGTATTATCGATTTCCTCATGCCAAATCGACTTCTTACGCTTCTTCAGCGATCTACGGAACATGGCACTCCAGGAGACGCATGCTGGTGAATCCCTAGATTACGTGGCGACTTCGAAGAACGCAGCCGGAATTGCGCATGCCGGCCACTAGACCGACACCTCATGATGGTTGATGGCCGCCTATAGGCTGCTGGTCCAGTCTGCGGCGTGCACCCCGCCTTACAGCTTCTGCTGGGGCCGGATGCGCGGCGGGGTGGCCGGGCGGGACCGGCCCGGAGAGGCCGCGGCTTGATTACGTAGAGGAGGTATGAACCACGCCTACAACCTCTACCGGCTGGCCTTCACTGCTGCGGCGATCTCTCGCATGTCATTACTTACCGCGTCGGCGCCTGCCTCAGCAAGAGTTACGTCCTTGCCCTCCTGGTTGGCGTAGGCGATGCTGCGGGATCCCGCATTGGTCGCGGCTTCCATGTCGAACGCCGAGTCCCCGATCAGCACGGCCTCATCTGACCGAACATCGGCCATCTCACATGCTCGTAGCACTGATCGCGGATGGGGCTTCATCTCGGCAGGGTCACCGATTGGGCGACCCACGAGGCCGTCGACTCCTCCATTGAGACCGGCGAGGTCAAGGAATCTCTCGATGGCAGGCTCTGAGTTGTTGCTCACGATCACGACCGGTCGGCCTACCTCGGCACACGCCGTCAGCAGTTCCCGCACGCCTGGTGTGATCTCGGCAGAGTCTGCTGCTTCGATCTCGTAGGCCATGAACGCGGCCTCAATCTTGTCCACCAGTTCGGGCGCGATGTCCGCCGTCCGACGCAGGACCTTGAGTGGATCGTCCAGCCCGGCGACGTCCTGGGGCAACCGGACACCCTGGTGCCGCAGCAGGCGCTTGAGCCCATCGGCAACCCTGGGCGCTGGGAGACCGGCGAAGATGCGACACACCGGGCCGTCGAAGTCGAGCAGGACGACCCGGGTCTGCCGGAAGATCTCAACCAGCGCGTCGGTCACAGCTCGACTTCCCGGCTGATAGTGCCCCACATGCTGTCGAACCACATCCGTACCTGGGCCACGTACTGCGACTGCATCGAGGAGGCGTCCTCAGTCACCTGGTAGTGGAACAGGACGGCGTCCTTGCCCATCACGTCGTACAGCTCTCGCGGCTCGCCCTTGATCCGCACGGTGTGCTTGATCACCGGATAGAAGCCGAAGAACACCTGGTCCCGGTTGATCACGTAGAACTTGAACGTGGGTGTGGTCTGGTGAACGCGCACTTCGACGGATGCGGACTTCACCAAGCCGAGGTCCGCGAGTTCGTGCACGGCATCGGCGATGGCCTGGGTGCTGCGTTGCTGGATGCGGTGGCCGCGATCCCGGATGGTCGGGCAGTCGGTGAGGTCCTCGGCGCGGCAGGGCAGTGACATGGGGTGCTCCATGTCCGGTACCAGGATGCGGATGCCGATGGAGTCCGGTGTGAGCCGTCCAAGGCGGATCTTGTCCAGCGGCTCCTGGAGCATGCCGTGCAGCGTCTCCCCGGAGAAGCCGGCGAAGTCGATGGTGACGTGGCTGGCGTCGAAGGCTTGTTCAATGTGGGGCCGCAGCTCTACCGGCCGCTCTGTCCGTTCGCGGACGAACACGCCGCTGCCTTGCCGCGACACGATCAGGCCTTCGTCGCGGAGGATCCGGATGGCCTGCTGCACGGTCATGCGCGCCACGCCGTACTGCTTGGCGAGTTCGGTTCCTGAGGGCAGCTTCTCCCCCGGATCGAACTTCTTAGTCAGGATCGCCGCGCGCAGGGCGTTGGCGACTTGCTGGTAGGGCGGGCGAGGATCGTCAGGATCAAGACTCATCACACAAATCAGCCTAGTTCTCCTAGGTCGCCTAGGCCAGTTATTCTATAAGGCTTGACATGGCTAGCCATGCTGAACAACATAGAACCATTACAAGCTGTCTAGCCAAGTTAGGCAACCTCAAGGAGCGATCAGCATGCGTAACACCCTCGTAGACACCACCGCCCTGGCGTTCACGGTTGCGGGCGAACCCGAGCCGAAGATCGTCGACCGCGCCACCGGCGAGGTGAAGAGGGACGCCGAAGGCCGTGAGCTCTACACCATCCCGCTCCTGCCCAAGCCGAACGACGAGCGGCGCAACGCGGTGATCGTGGTGACGTTCCCGAGCGAGACGTTCCCGCAGATCCTCGAAGGCGCGCGGGTCGTGCCCGTCGGTCTGGCCGACTTGTACTGGCGGATGAACAGGCGCTCCGGGCTCGGCTTTCGCACCGAAACCATCCGCCCCGCCGCCGCCAAGGCAGCCTGACCAGGTAGTACCCGGAGCTTACCCATGTCGGCCTGGCGCTTGTCTCGCTACTTCCTCGGCTCCGCTCCCTCTGTCAGGGAAGCCCGGCGCTTCATCACTTCACTACTCCGCGACTGGCCAGCGGTCGACGCGGCCGAGCTCATCGTCAGCGAACTGGCCACCAACGCGATACGCCACACCGCCAGCGGACGATTCGGGGGGCGCTTCTTGGTGAGCGTCCAAGCTCATCCAGACCGTCTCTGGCTCGGCGTACTCGACGAAGGCGGCCAGTCTTCTCCCCTGGTCTTCAGGCACTCCCCGGATGGCGAAGGCGGCCGCGGGCTCCTTCTCGTCTCCAGCCTGTCGATCGACTGGGGCGTCTGGAGCGATGAACGCGGCAGGACCGTGTGGGCCGCGCTCAGCACGGGACCGCAGACGGCATCATGCTGATAACCTCCTGCCTGGCACCTCATCCGCCGTTGCCGCAGTCGGCGAGCGTACGACTTGAATGGCTGCCCCCTCGCGACGATCGTCGATGCCGAGTAATCGCTTGGACATGCGACTGCCGCGCCGTCTACTACGAACTCTGCCAGTCCGGCGGCTTGGGCTTTGTTCGGCGTGTCGTCCAGGGAGAGGAGAATGTTGTCGCTGAGACTCAGCATGTACGACTCACGGAAGCCCACCTTCTGTGGGCCGCCCTGCTTACCGGGCTGGCTCGGTGAGCCCGCGAGGTGTGCCCAACCGACGGTCCGCCATTCGCCCCGTCAGCCGAACTGGCCAGTCCCCTCTACCGGGCATGAGGAGAAGTGACGAACGTGCGCTTGGCCCTCGCCACGGAAGCAGCCAGCGCCGACCGCGCCAACGAGGACTTTGTCGGTGCCATCCCTAACGGCGTGGTCGTCCTGGACGGTGCCGGTTACCCTCCAGAACTTCAGACGGGATGCCGTCACAGCGTGGCGTGGTACGCGCGCACGCTCGGTACTTCCTTGCTGGGCACACTCGGGATCGAGGACGGCTCGTTGACCGACGCGCTGGCCCGGAGCATCAAGGCCGTGGCGTCAGTGCACTCGTCAACCTGCGACCTCGCACATCCGGGATCACCCTCGGCAATCGTGGTCGCGCTCCGCCGAACGAACACAACTCTGGAGTGGCTGGTCCTGTCCGACTCGGTGCTCGTGCTGGATGTGGACGCCGCAGCAGAACCGATCGTGATCACCGACGAACGCCTGGACGACGTCGCCGCGGACCTGCGGACACACCTCACCGACCACCCCTCCCCCTCCAAGGCACACGGGAAGGAACGGCATCGATTCCAAGAAGCCCTACTCCAACACCGAAACAAGGAAGACGGCTACTGGGTTGCCTCCACCGACTCACTGGCAGCCGAACACGCCCTTACCGGAACCATGCCGATCAACTCCGTAAGAGCCGCGGCACCGCTCAGCGACGGGGCATCACGACTCGTCGACCTCTTCCAACTCGCCACCTGGCGACAATTCATGGACATCCTGGCCGCCGACGATCCAGGCGAACTGATCAACCAGGTACGTAAGGCCGAGCGCACCGACCCAGACGGCTCCCGGTGGCCACGAAGCAAGGCTACCATCGGGGTCGCGGTCTACCGCATCGTGCAGGAGTCCCTGACCAACGTAATCAAGCATGCCGCTCCGGCGGGCTGCGTGGTGCGGGTCGACAGGACGGACAATGCAATGGAGATCGAAGTGACCGACGACGGCCGCCGGGCTCCGACCGGCCACTCCCCGGGCCATGGGCTGATCGGCATGCGCGAACGCGTCGCCGTCTACGGGGGCGAGTTCACCGCCGGGCCACTGGCAGGCCGCGGGTTCCGGGTCCACGCGAGGCTTCCCCTGGAGGGGGTGCCCACATGACCGGCGTCCGGGTGCTGATCGCCGACGACCAGCGGTTGCTCAGGGCAAGCTTCGCGTTGCTGATCGCAACCACCCCCGGGCTGGAGGTCGTCGGCGAGGCCGGGGACGGGCTGCAGGCCGTCGAGCGGGCCATCGCGCTGCGGCCGGACGTCGTGTTGATGGACATCCGGATGCCCGAGCTCGACGGGATCGAGGCGACCCGGCGGATCTGTGGGGAACCGACGACCGCGAGCGTGAAGGTGCTGATCCTGACCACCTTCGACCTGGACGCCTACGTCTTCTCGGCGCTGCGCGCGGGCGCCAGCGGGTTCCTGCTCAAGGACACCCCGCCCGGCGACCTGCTCTCCGCGATCCGAGTCGTGGCGGGTGGCGAGGCGCTGCTCGCCCCCTCCGTGACCCGGCGCCTCATCGGAGAGTTCGCCCGGCAGCCGCAACCTCGGCAACGGTCGGCCCGCTCCCTGAACGGCATCACGGCGCGGGAACGCGAGGTGCTCAAGCTCGTCGGCCAGGGGCTGTCCAACACCGAGATCGCCGAACACCTCATCGTCAGCATGGCCACCGTGAAGACCCACATCGGCCAGTTGCTGGCCAAGTTGCACGCCTGCGACCGCGCCCAGCTCGTGATCGCCGCCTACGAGAGCAACCTGGTCACCGTCGGCTAGCTGTACTGACCACAGACAGAGGTTGGGTACGGGGCGACACAGCCTGACCCGCAGGCCCCCGCGCGGCAGCCGACCGCTGCGCCCGCGTCACGGCGCACGTTGAGACCTTCGACACACGGGCAACACGCTGGCTGCTCAGTCCGGGGCGAGCCTCGCTGACCTATGGCCTCCGGCCGAGACAAGGGTTCGAACTGCGCCTCTCCCGATACCAAAAGCCAGTGTGCTGACCGGCTCCGAACTCGCGGGCCACTGATGCGCGGTCACGAGGGATCTCTGTCCTCGTGAACGCCGTGCAGGTGGTCCTCGAAGGTGCGGTGTCGATCTGCCATACGCGACCACACGATCAAGGTAGCCAGTCGGAAGGGAGCCAGTACGAGCCTGAGCACTCGACGCCCCAGTCGACGGATCGACCTGAAGAGTTCCTTGAGCGTCTCCCAGGGGCGTCCTAAGGCCACGACGGTCAGGATGAAGGTCATGCCGCCGAAACTGATCCCTCCGAAGTCGTCGGGGTCGTCTCGCTCCTTCTTGCTCACCGCGCGGAACTGAAGGCCGGGGACACGAACGTGCTGCTGCGCGTCACGGATCCTCCCAAGCTAGTCTGGCGAACAAAGCTCGGTCACGCCATGACCGTAAGCCTACGTCGGCAAAGACGCACAGCAGGCCGCGGCCGTCAAGGCCACCGCACGACAGTGGACAGTACGCCGGCCCTGGACGTGACCACGCGTCCAAGTCAGAGGGTTCACGGCGACGGGACGATCAGCTCACCTCAGCCACTGACGGCCCTGGGTTCGTCGCGATCATCCCGGAGCCAGAGTGGCCCCCGCCGGAGGCGTGGTCGTCTTAGCAGTCGGAGGCCTGGAGATCAGGCGCGAGGCATGCGATCATCATGCTCGTGACATCGACCAGAAAGGGCCATGCCGCGTAGGCGCCCTTTCGAGGTCCGTACGCCAGGATCGGCGTGTGGGACCCACAGAGCTGTGATTCATCATGTTCCCGGGCTTGGCCGTCGTCCCATGGCCGCGGTGATCGCCTTCGAACACACCCGAATGTGGCCGGGTGCGGTGGCGGCATCGCTGGTGGCTTGGCAGGAGGCGGCCCTGGTCGGGACCGCTGATCGCCTCTTCTTCAGGTGCGAGTGCGAGGAGTGCACCGGAGATGCGCCCCGCCGGTGGCTTCAACGGGCTCTCGTCGGCTTACCTTTGTGGTCCAGACCGCATCTGTATGCCCTGGTCCTACCCGTCGACCGGTATTACCTCCGTCGAACCTCACCAGAATCGCCTATGTCCCCCGACTCCGACTGGACATGGTGGCAACGACGTCGCCGACGTGAGGATCGGAGCGTGTAGCGGCGAAGGCGGAGAGACACCAGCACGCGGCCCACGTCGAGCGCTCCGGCATCGGCCACCAGCCGGTGGCGGCTCACCCGCCAGCCGTTGGCGTGCTGCTCACCCATCGCCCTCCCTGCCCGCCGCCGTCGAGCGTGCCGTCTCCGGGATGCGCGTTTCCGCAGCCGCTCGCAAGGGTCACGATCGTCATCTGACAAGACCCCGCCTGATTCCTCCGGCTTGACGCATGCCGATATAGGAATATGATGACTGTCATGGCACGAGCAGCGACGACGTCGGACGTCTTCAACGCGATCGCCGAGCCGCAGCGCCGGGAGATCCTGGCGTTGCTGCGGGCGGGTGAGCGGCCGGTGACCGAGTTGGCCCAGGAGCTGGGGATGACCCAGCCGGGGGCGTCCAAACACCTGCGGGTGCTCCGGGAGGTCGGGCTGGTGCGGGACCGCAAGGCAGGCAAGCAGCGTCTGTACGGCCTAGACGCCCGCGGGCTGCGACCGATCCACGAGTGGACCGGCGGGTTCGAGCGGTTCTGGAACGAGAGCTTCGACCGGCTGGACGCGTACGTGCAGGACCTCAAGCAGGCAAGGCAGGAGGAGTGACCCGATGGCAGCAACAGGACGGGACGCGCCGGCGCAGTCAGCGACGGCCGACCGCGAGATCGTGATCTCCCGGGTCATCAGTGCCCCACGGGAGCTGGTGTTCGAGGCGTTCACCGAAGTCCGGCACCTGTCGCGATGGTGGGGACCGGAGGGGTTCACCACCACCACGCGGGCGTTCGAGTTCCGCGTCGGCGGGGACTGGGACTTCGTGATGCACGGACCGGACGGGACGGACTACCAGGAGTGGATCTCCTGGACCGAGATCGCCCCGCCGGAGCGGATCGCGCTGCTGCACGGTGAGTCCCGCGACGATCCGAACGCCTTCGAGTCGGTCCTCACGTTCGCGCCCGACGGCGCGGCGACCCGGATCGAGATGCGCACGGTGTTCCCCACCAAGGAGCTGCGCGACGAGGCGGTCGAGAAGTACCACGCGATCGAGGGTGGCCAGCAGACCCTGAGCAACCTGGCTGCCTACGTCACCGAGATCCTTCGGAAGGGAGTTGAGGGCTGATGGCCGGGAAAGTGTTCTTCAGCGTGTCGATGTCGCTGGACGGTTTCATCGCACCCGAGTCCCTCGGGGATTTGATGGGGCAGCAGTGGATGGAACTGCAGCGGTGGATATTCCCGCAGCGATTCTTCCGGGAGAACCTCAAGCTCGGCAAGGGCGGCGAGGAAGGGCGCGACAACGACATCGTGCGGGAGACGTTCGAGCGCACCGGCGCGAGCGTGATGGGCAAGCGCATGTTCGACGCCGGCGAGCAGATGTGGCCGGAGGAGGCGCCGTTCCACACGCCGGTCTTCGTCGTGACGCACGAGAAGCGTGACCCCTGGGAGCGGCCGGGTGGGACCACCTTCCACTTCGTCAACGACGGCATCGAGACCGCGCTCGACCAGGCCCGCGAGGCCGCCGGCGACCGAGACGTCCGCATCGCGGGCGGCGGCGCGACGATCCTGGAGTACGTGAACGCCGGCCTGATCAACGAGTTCTCGATCGCGCTCTCACCCGTGCTGTTCGGCTCCGGAATCCGCCTGTTCGAGGGCGTGGACGCGGGCCGCGTGGCCCTGGAGCCGGTCCGCGCGGAGCCGACGCAGCGGGTGACCCACCTGACCTACGCAGTCCGGCAGCGGTAACCGTCTCGACCTCAGCGCTCCCCCGCCGAGCGGCGTCGGCGATGGCGGGCGGCCGAGCCGGCCTGATCAGGACGCGCGTATCCCGTCGATCGCCGCCGCCAGGATCGGACGGACGTAGCCGGGGTCGCCGTGAATCGCGGAGATGGCGATGATCATGTCGAGGACCTGCTCAAGGGTGAGGTCCGCGCGTACGTCGCGGGCTTCCTGCGCGGCGGCGAGGAGCGGCCGGCCGGCGGCGAGCACGCGGGAGCGGCTCTCGTTGAAGACGGGGTTGTCGCCGTCGGACTGCGCCAGCAACTCGGAGGCGATGTCGTGCTTGCTGGTGAAGAAGGCGAAGGCCCGGTGCAGCCAGGCCGCGAGCACCGCTCCCGGCGTCTCGCCCTCGACGTGTACGGCGGCCGCGCAGATGGCGTCGACCTCGTTGACGTAGAGGGCCTCCAGAAGCTCCCGGCGGCCGGGGAAATTGCGGTAGAGGGTCGCCATGCCTACCCCGGCGCGCCGGGAGACCTCGGCCATCGACACCTGCGCGCCGGGCTCGGCGAAGGCGGCGCGGGCGGCAGCGAGGATCTTGTCGCGGTTGCGCTCGGCGTCGGCCCGTCTCGACGGCGCGGGTGGCCGGGGCGGCTGGTCCGGGGTCATCGTTTCCTAAGTGGATAGGCTATCCGTTACGCTTACCGGACAGGCTCTCCGGTTCTGCGTGGAGCCTGAGTATATCCACCTGCCGCGGCCCGTCCGCGGCGACTTGAGGAGCCCTCATGGACTACCGTCCTCTCGGACGAACCGGCGTCTCCGTCAGCGAGTTGTGCCTCGGCGCGATGATGTTCGGCGCCTTCGGCAACACCGATCACGATGACTCGATCAAGATTGTTCATCGCGCGCTCGACGCCGGGATCAACTTCATCGACACCGCCGACGTCTACTCCGGCGGGGAGTCGGAGGAGATCGTGGGAAAGGCGCTCGCCGGCCGGCGCGAGAACGTCGTCCTCGCCACGAAGGTCAGCCTGCCGTTCGGTGAAGATCCCAACCAGCGGGGGACGTCGCGGCGGTGGATCACCCAGGCGGTCGAGGGCTCGCTGCGCCGGCTGGGGACCGACTGGATCGACCTCTACCAGGTTCACCGCCTCGATGCGGCCATCGACGTCGACGAGACCCTGGGCGTCCTGTCCGACCTGGTCCGCGCCGGGAAGATCCGGCTGATCGGCGCCTCGACGGTCGCCGCCTCCGAGATCGTCGAGGCCCAGTGGACCGCCGAGCGCCGGGGCCGCGAACGCTTCCGCACCGAGCAGCCCCCGTACTCGATCCTCACCCGCGCCGTCGAGTACGACGTGCTGCCGACCTGCCGGCGCTACGGGATGGGCGTGCTGGCCTACAGCCCGGTGGCCGGCGGCTGGCTGACCGGCCGCTACCGCAAGGGCATGGAGATCGCCGGGCCGGGCTCGCCGGCCCGCCTGAGCCGCTTCCCCGCCGCCTACGACGCCACGTCCCCGGCGAACGCGGCCAAGCTCGACGCCGCCGACGCCCTCGGGGCACTCGCCGACGAGGCCGGGATGACGCTCGTCCAGCTGGCGATCGCGTTCGTCACCCGCCACCCGGCGGTCACCTCCGCGATCGTCGGCCCGCGCACCATGGAGCATCTGGAGGCCTACCTGGAGGCGGACGGCGTCGTCCTGTCCGACGACCTGCTCGACCGGATCGACGAGATCGTGCCTCCCGGCCACACGGTCAACACCGCCGACAACATGTGGCAGACCAGCACGACCGCGCTCGCCGCCGCCTCCCGCCGCCGCTGACTCACTCCGGCCGCGCTGCCTGCTCACCCTCGTAGAGCAGGCCAGGCACAGAATGCCGGCGAAAGTCCGTACAACGGCCGGTCACGTTCTCCCGAAGCGTGACGCGAGCGGATAGGGCACCTATCAGGTACGGCCTGTCCAAGCGTCGATCGACGGGCCCTCGGAGAAGTCGGATGACCCGTTGCCGTCGATCGGCCAGGCCGGGAACGATTGTGACAGGAGCCGCTTGGTGGGCACCCGGTCGAGGATGGCACGCTGGAGTTCCTGCAGCTCAGACCCCGGCTCGATGCCTAACTCAGCACTTAACCGCTTACGAATGTGCGTGTAGTGCTGCAGCGCTTCTGCCTGCCGGCCGGAACAATAGAGAGCGGCCATGAGCTGAGATCGCAAAGCTTCGTGGAACGGATATGCCGCCACCCGCTTCTGCAACTCCGGAATGATCTGCCGATAGTTTCCCAAAGCGATCTCGGAGCCGTACAACTCTTCGTAGACAGCTATTCTCTCACTCTCCAGGAAACGCGCCTCCTGTCGAATCAACTCACCCTGGACCCCGGCGAGCGCATTTCCCCGCCAGATATTCAACGCATCCCGGAAAATCTGCACCGAACACCTGAGATGCCCCCGTTGCGCCTCCGCGTGCGCGTTTTTGACCTGCTGCTTGAAGTAGCCCAGGTCCGTGTCGTCCGAGCCGGCCTGCAGCATATAGCTGGCCGAGCCGGTGCATATTTCCACGCCCGCCAGTGGGCGCAGGGCCTGACGGAGTCGATAGACATACGATTGTAAGGTGGTTTGCGCGCCTACCGGAGGTTGACCATCCCATACGTACTTGATGAACCGGTCTACCGGCACCTCGTTGTTCGTGTTGAGGATGAGGGTCGCGAGCACGGCCCGCTGTTTCGGTGCGGTGATGGGAATGCGCCGACCAGAGAACCTCACTTCGATGCTGCCCAGAATGTAGAAATACATGATGCTCCCCGTAGTTCTAGGTTTTTCGACGAGTGCAAGATGCGGGGGCCGGGTATTCAGCAAAGGCGGGATCTCGAATATCCTCGATCTACACACCCGGCCGGATCGAGATTCCGAATAGAGTGGCAATCTGGGATCGACGGCGAACGGGGACGAAGCAGATAAGGCCATGCTTCAAGCGGGCCCGTGGCCCGGTGCGGTGGCGACCAGCTCTTCTAAGTGGCGATTTTCCAGATCGTGGTTCGCCATTTAGGGCTGCCGGACGTGTTAGCGGACGACGTCGTCTAACCCGATGGTCGGACGTTCGCCAATGGCCATGGTGCACCCCAGCAATCAATCATGTCAAACCCGGGCGGATTCTTCGTTCACATCCGACATGGTGTGCGGCGAGGAGCTCAACTATTAAACGATCATGCACTGGCAGAAAACCGGACACGGGGTGCGCTGCGCCAATGATCGGACCACTCTCCGGATTAAGTGCGTTACCGCATGAATATTACCGGCGAGTACGCCCACGGGATACACAACAGGCCTGCTGAGCGCCGCGCGCCGTCGGCCCGGGTGGCGCCGCCGAGCCGCCCCCGAGCCGTTGCCCAGCTACAGAGCCTGTGCGCGGCCGGGCCTCGCCCAGCGCGTCCGGGGCGCCGGGGCCGCCGCGACGGCCCCGGCAGGCCATCCGGTGAGCGCGTTCGCCCGGCAGCCGCCGGCGGGCACAGCTGTGTCACTTTAAACCAATGGAGCCGTACTGGCAGATCGATAGCGGCGGAATGTCCGCTGCTTGTGACCCGTCTGCGGATGTGCGATCGTGAAACTGCGCATCGGGGTGACACGCGCATTTACGAATTCCATTCCCTCGCCCAGAACGGAATCTCCGTGAAGTCGATAATAGGCCTTTCGCTGTGCGCCGCCGCCATTATCTCCACCGGCATATCGGCCACACCCGCCATCGCGAATTCCTCCGTGACGTTCCCGGCCGGGCCGCGTTGTCCCGGCCAGGCGCCGCCCGGCTGGGAATTCGTCCGCACCGTACAGCCGCCGTTTGGACTTCCCTATGACCTGTATCGCCGGTTGCAGAATGACAACACGTACGAGTACCGGCAGGTCTACTGCTGAGACTTGACGGCCACGAAAGTGACCGAGGCCGAGATTGCCGAATTCCGGCCGGCGCGGTTACTCCACCCGGGGCTCGACCCGCTGGATCACCCCGGGCGACGACAGCGGCTTGCGGCCCGCCACCGGTCAGGTGGCGGGCCTCTCCATGTCAACATCCTGCGCCCAGGCGACCTCCCTCGGTGACGGCGGCCGGACGACACCATCGATGAGACGGAGCGTTGCCCCATGACCGAGATCGCCGGCGGGGACCTCGACCTGGCGGAGGTCGAGGGCATCAACCCGCACGAGACGCAGTATCTGTACACGGACATCTTCGCGCACCGCTCCTACCTGCCGCCCGGAACGACGCTGCCGCCGGACGCGGTGGTCCTCGACGCTGGTGCGAACATCGGGATGTTCGCGCTCTTCGTCAAGACGATGTGCCCCTCCGCGCAGGTGTACGCCTTCGAGCCGCTGCCTCCCGTGTTCGAGGCGCTCACCAGGAATCTGCGGCGGCACGGCGTGGCCGGCCGGGCCTACCCGTACGGGCTGTCCGACCGCGACGGGGACACCGAGTTCGTCTACTACCCCGGCTATTCGATCATGTCGGCCCAGCACTCCCACGCCGCCACGGACCTGGACCGGGCCTTCGTCCGGGAGCTGGTGCTGCGGGAGCACGCTGCGGAGCTGGGGGACGATCTCGGCCTGCTGGACGAGATGCTGGCGCATCACTTCCGGGAAGTGCTCTACCCCTGCCCGCTCCGCAGGCTGTCCACCGTCATCGCCGAGCTGGCGCTCTCCCGCGTCGACCTGCTCAAGATCGACGTGCAGCGGGCGGAGATCGAGGTGCTGGACGGCATCGACGACCGGCACTGGCCGCTGATCCGCCGCGTCGCGGTGGAGGTCCACGACGAGCCCGGCACGGCCACCGAGGGCCGGCTGGAGCTCGTCCTCCGGGCGCTCGGCGGGCGGGGTTACCGCGCTCACGTGCTCCCCGCCACCGACGAGGGTTCCCTGGGCCGCCGCATCGTCTTCGCCGAGGCCTGACCGGTGCGGGGCGGCGTACCCCCCAAAGTGTGGGGGCGGGTTGGCAACCTTTGGCGGAGGCCGGGAGGGGTGGCCCGGGAGGAAGGTAAAGGCATGATCCCTTCCAAGAACGTCATCAGAAGAATGGTCGTGCTGGCAGCGACGGGCGCGCTGGCGTTCGGGCTCACCGCGTGCAGCAAGGAGGCGCCGAAGGCGACCGGCGGCTCCGACGACGTCGCGGCGCAGTACCGCGAGCTGGCGCAGTGCATCCGTAAGAACGGCGAGCCGAACTTCCCCGACCCTGTGCAAGACAGCAACGGGCAGTGGCGGCTCGCGCCCGGCACGACCGCCCCGCCGGCCGCGGCCCAGTCCGCGTGCAAGACGATCCTCGACAAGATCCCGGCCTACCAGGGACCGGAGGGCAAGCCGGTGACGGCGGCCGACATGGCGAAGTGGCGGACCTGGGCGCAGTGCATGCGTCAGAAGGGCATCTCCGACTGGCCCGACCCGAACGCTGACGGCAGCTTCACCCTGCCGTCCCGGCTGGGCGGCCCCTCTGGCAAGGACCTGTACCAGACCCAGTTCGACGCCTGCCAGCCGCAGCTGCCCCCGGGCGGCCTGACGGTCACCAGCAAGGGATGAGGATCGCGTGCACGGGCGCATCGAGCAGGAGCGGCAGGACGCCGGGAACCATCCGGAAGAGCTACGGCAGGAGCGGCAGGTGGACGAGGTGCCCACGTCGGTGAGCTCGACGACACCCCCGGCGGCGCCCCCGACGACGGAGCGGCGGCGGTCAGGCGGCAGGCGCGGCCGTACCGTGCTGGTGACAGTGCTGGCCCTGGCCGTGACGGGCGCCGTCGGATGGGGCGTCATGCGGGTGACCACGAACAGCACCGCCCGGCCGGCGCCCACGGCGACACCCGGGCTGGCGCTGGCCACGGCGAAGGTCGAGCAGGCCGACGTGGCCGAGCGGCGGCTGGTGAACGGCACGCTCGGGTACGCCGGTGCGTACAACGTCATCGTCAGCCGCTCGGGGGTGGTCACCCGGCTGCCGGCCGTCGGCAGCACCGTCACGCGCGGCAAGGCTGCCTACGAGATCGACGGCGCTCGCGTCCCGCTCCTGTACGGTGACCGCCCCGCCTGGCGCGACCTGCGCCTGGGCGTCTCGAACGGGCTCGACGTCCTCCAACTGGAGCGCAATCTCAAGGCACTCGGCTACGGCAAGAACGTGACGGTCGACCGGCACTTCTCCTACGCGACCTACTACGCGCTCCGCCGCTGGCAGAAGGCCGCCAAGCTCAAGGTCACCGGTCAGGTGCCGCTGGGCCATGTCGTCTTCGTCCCGGCCGCGATCAGGGTCGGCGGCTGGGACACCAAGGTCGGCAGCGTCGTGGCGCCCGGCCAGCTCATCGTCCACGGCACCAGCCGGGCTCCCGCGGTGCTGGTCCAGCTCGCCCCGGCCGAGCTGCCGCAGATCCGCGTCGGCGACCAGGTCGTGGTCACGCTGCCGGACGGCAAGACCCGCAAGGGCCGCATCAGGGTCATCGGCGCGGTGGCCGTCGACGCCGACACCGACACCGACGCGGCGACCGACAGCGGCGCGGCGGCGAAATCGGTGGCTCCGGTGACGATCTCGCTGACCGGCAAGGTACGCGGGTTCCTGGACCAGGCACAGGTCCAGGTCTCGATCGTCACCCAGCAGCACAAGAAGGTGATCGCGGTGCCGATGACGGCGCTGCTCGCCCGGCCGCTCGGCACGTACGAGGTGGTCGTGGTGGAGGGTGGCAGCCGGCGACGGGTGCCGGTGGAGACCGGGCTGTTCGACGAGAGCACGGGCATGGCTGAAGTGACCGGGGACCTCAAGCCCGGCATGCTGGTGGAGGTGCCCGGTGACGGTTCTTGAGCTGCGGGACGTCCGCAAGACCTACCCGGGCGAGCCGCCCGTGGAGTCGGTGCGCGGGGTGAGCCTCTCCGTCGAGGCGGGCGAGATGATCGCGGTCCGCGGCGCCTCGGGATCCGGCAAGTCGACGCTGCTGCACCTGATGGCCGGGCTGGACCGGCCCACCAGCGGGTCCGTACGCCTCGACGGCCAGCACGTCGAGCTGCTGACCGACCTGCAGCTCGCCGGGCTGCGCGCCTGGCGGGTCGGCGTGGTGTTCCAGCAGTTCTTCCTGCTCGAAGCGCTGACGGCGATCGAGAACGTGGCCTCCGGCCTGCTGTATCGGGGTATCCCGGCCAAGCAGCGCCGCGCGGCGGCCGTCGAGGCGCTGGAAAGGGTCGGCCTGGCCCACCGGATGCACCACAGGGCCACCAAGCTGTCGGGCGGCGAACGGCAGCGGGTCGCGATCGCGCGGGCCGTGGTGGGCCGGCCCGCCATCGTGTTCGCCGACGAGCCGACCGGCAACCTCGACTCGGCCAAGGGCGGCGAGATCCTCGCCATCATGCGCGAGCTGAACGAGGAGGGCACGACCCTGGTCGTGGTCACCCACGAGGAACGCGTCGCCGCCGCCTGCGAACGCTGCATCGAACTACGTGACGGGGTGGTGGTGTCATGAGCGGCTCTGTGTCCGGCCTCGTGCGGGACGAGAAGGACGCCGTCGCAACACGGTCGCCGGTCAAGCGCAGCAAGCTGCGGCTGTACGACCTGATTCCCACCGGCACGCTGGGCCTGCGCACCCGCAGAACGCGGGCGGTGCTGTCGGCGCTGGGCATCGCGATCGGCATCGCCTCGATGGTCGCGGTGCTCGGCGTCACCCGCTCCAGCGAGTCCCACCTGCTGGCGCAGCTCGACCGGCTCGGCACCAACCTCCTGACCGTGGTGAACGGCGACGACCTGGGCGGCACCGAGGTCGCGCTGCCCACCACGGCCGCGCCGATGCTCCGCCGGATCTCCGGCGTGCTCGGGGTCGCCCCCACCGCGCAGATCAGCACCGCTCACGTCTACCGCAACGACCAGATCCCCACCGGGCAGACCGGCGGCCTGGCCGTACGCGCCACGGACGCCTCACTCCTCGACACCCTGCAAGGGTCGCTGAAATCCGGGCGATTCCTCACCTCGGCCGACGCGCCGGTGGCCGTGCTCGGCAGCGACGTGGCCAAGCAACTCGGCATCGTACGGCTGGACCTGGGCACCCGGGTGTGGCTGGGCGGACACTGGTTCACGGTCGCGGGCGTCCTCAACTCCTTCACCCTGGCGCCCGAGATCGACCGGTCCGCACTCGTCTCCTTCGCCGCGGCCAAGGAACTGCTCGACTACGACGGCGCGCCCAGCCGCATCTACGTACGGACCGACCCGGACCAGGTGCCGCAGGTCGCCGGCCTGCTGGCGAAGACGGCCAACCCGGCCAACCCCTTCCAGGTCAAGGCGAGCCGGCCCTCCGACGCGCTCACCGCGCAGGTCGCCGTCAAGCAGTCGGCCGGCGCGCTGTTCCTCGGGCTGGGCGCGATCGCCCTGCTGGTCGGCGCCATCGGCATCGCGAACGTCATGGTCATCTCGGTGCTCGAACGCCGGGCGGAGATCGGGCTGCGCCGCACCCTGGGCGCCACCCGCATGCACATCGCCGCGCAGTTCCTCACCGAGTCGCTGGTGCTGTCCGCGCTGGGCGGGCTCGGCGGGGTGCTGATCGGTTCCGGTGTGACCGTGGCCCTGGCCATGGCGCAGGACTGGGGCATCGCGATCCCGCCCAGCGCGATAGGCGGCGGGTTCGGGGTGGCGATCGTGTCCGGCGTGCTCGCCGGGCTCTACCCCGCGCTGCGCGCCGCGGCGCTGTCGCCGACCGACGCGCTGCGTACGACCGGCTGAGCTTGACACTAGTCCTCGACGGAGAGCTGGTCGGCGGAGAGCGCCTCACCCAGCGGGACCAGACCGCACTGCAAGCCGAAGATGGCCGCTTGCGTGCGGTCTTGGAGTCTCAGCTTGGTGAGGATGCTGGAGACATAGGACTTGACCGTGGTCTCGCTCAGCGACAGCGTCTTGGCGATCTCCCTGTTCGACTGGCCACGCGCCAGCGCCGCCAGCACGTCGCGCTCCCGCGGCGCCAGCATCCGCAACGGATCCTCCTTCGCGGGGCCGTCGTCATCGCGGACCCGCTGGACCAGCATCGCCGCGACCGGCGGATCCAGCACGCTCCCTCCCGTCACGGCCATGCGCACCGCCTCCACCACCCGGTCCACCGCACTGGTCTTCGACAGGTACGACAGCGCGCCTCCGCGCATGGCCTGCAACGCCACCTCGTTCTCCACGAAAGAGGTCAGCACGATCACGGCGGGCGGCGCCGGCCGCTCCCTGAGTCGCTCCAGCACCTCCAGCCCGCCCATACCAGGCATCACCATGTCGAGCAGGACGACGTCGGGCCGCAGGCTCTCGATCGCCGCCAAGGCCGCGGGCCCGTCAGCGCACTCCCCGGCCACCTCGATGTCCACCTCGTCCTCCAGGACGTACCGCAGTCCCTGGCGGACCACCTGGTGATCGTCCACGATCAGCACCCGGATCATGCTTCCTCCGCCGGAATCCGCACCCGCACCGTCGTACCGCTGTCGGGCGCACTCACCACCTCGATCACGCCGCCGACCTCGATGACCCGCTCACGCATCATCTCCAGGCCCATCCCGTGACTGTCGTGCTTCTGCGCAATGTCGAAGCCACGGCCGTAGTCGCGGACCACGATCTCGATCTCCTCGCCCTTCTGCCTCAGGCGCAGCTCGATCCGCTGGGCGCCACCGTGCCGCGTCGCGTTGCTGAGCGCCTCCTGCACGATCCTGAGCACAGCATGCTCCGCGCCGGGTCCCAGCCGCACCTCGTGCAGGTCGGTCTCGACCGTGACGCCGAGCCGTACCTGGAAGGCCTCGCACAGATCGCGCAACGTCGCCACCAGGCCGGCCTCCTCCAGCGCGATCGGACGCAACTGCAGGAGCATCGCCCGCATCTCGCGCATCGTGTGCTCCACGGTCTTCTCCATGGACTCGGCCTGCTCCTGGAAACGCGAGCTCTCCGGCAGCGTACGCCGCAGGCTGCGGGCCACCAGGCTCAGCGAGAACAGATCCTGCGAGACCGAATCGTGCAGCTCCCTGGCGATCCGGGTCCGCTCAAGCCGCCGCGCCTGCGCCCCGGCGAGCTCCCGCTCCACCCGGCCGGCCGCGACCACCCGCTCGGCCATCACGTTGAAGCCCTCTTCCAGGCGGCCGATCTCGTCACCGGCGGAAACCGGCACCCGAGTGGTCAGGTCGCCGGCGGCCATGGTGGCCGCACCGGCCGCCAGCCGCTGGATCCTTTTGATCAACTTGCGGGTGCTGAGCAGGCCGAACACCAAGCACACCGGGACGAGCACCACCAGTGCGAGCCCAGCCGACAACGGCCCCGCCCGGTCGTCGCCGTCGGAGGCGACATCGACGACCGGCGAGCCGTCGGTGACGCTGCGGTCCTGTACGTAGACGACCCCGATCACCTGCCCGGCGGCCTCCACCGGGTTGATCGCCCAGCCGACCTCATTCCCCGACAGCGTGATCGCGCCGGTGCGTGCCTGCGTGCTGGACGACAACCCGGGGGGCGTCGACCCCGCGCCGTAGGCCGCCGGCTCCGAGGGCTGCACCAGCCGGCCGTCCAGCCCGGCCACCGCGCGCACCATCTTGCTGTCGGCCGACGCGGTCGCGGCCAGCCAGCGCCGGGCCACCGCCGCCAGGATCTCCGGGCGGGACCGGCCGTCCTGCTGCCGGGTCAGGTCGTCCGCGAGCAGGCTGAGGCCCGCGGCCTGGCCCGCCCCGAGGAGTCCGGCGCGGTCCTGCCGGGTGCAGCCGTTGCTGGTGTGCACCGTTACTTGCGTTTTCATCACGCTGGGGACGACGAAACCGGCGATTCCTCCCGCTACCAGCGCCGACATGGCAGAAATGAGCACATATGACATGGCTATCCGGGGCCGGAGCCCGTAGCGGGAGGACATTCACCATCTCCAACAGAGACATGTTTTCAGCAGATACAGGATCTTTCATTGCCGCTACGCCCACAACTCAGATCCTGTGCCGGCTTTCAGTGGATGGACCGCTCCGTCCGGGACCGCCGACGCGCGCGGGACTTCCGCAGGTCACGGGTGACGTTGATGCGCTTGAGCCACCGGTCCGTCCCATCATGCCGGGCGCTGAACGGTTTGCGACCGTGAACCACCCGATAATTGTCGATAAAGCAGAACTCACCGCTTTCTAATGCCATGTCGACCATGTTGTCGTCCATCTGCTTCACCAGCAGCGCGAGCGCGTCCGCCGCCTCATGGTCGGACGGATCCACCCGCATGAAGTACGGATCCGCCCGGATGTACGGCTCGTCCGATTCGCCGAAAAGCACGGGCACCTTGTCCGGGTCGTCCTGCATCTTGTCCACGTCGGCGAACGTGCTCTCGTCCGGTCGCGAATTGTTCTTCGGCAGGTGCGACTCGTCAGGGAGAATGCTGAACCGCTCCTCGAACAGCACCGACCGCACGCTCTCCGGCAGGTCGAGAGAGTCGACGTAGCCCACGGTGGTCACCGCGGCGTACGGGTTCCTGATGCACGCGAAAGACAGGAAGTCGCCGCGCAGCGGGTGGAACGCGTCCTCCGTGTGCCACGTGAGCAACGATTCGCTGCTCGACCCGAGTTGCTCGTTCTCGTGCCCCTGAATGGGGATGATGTCGTGAATGAGCCGTCCGTCCTGCTGGGTCGCCCACGCGAACGGGTCGCCCAGCAGCGAGCTCAGCATGACGAGCATCAGGTCCTCACGGCGCGTCGGCGACGGCTCCGGCCGCTCCCGCCAGTGAGCGGGCGTACGCCCGACGCGATCCTGATCGATCTCGTAGCCGCCGATGCGCAGGACGCCGGAGCCACGCTCAAGCCGGAACTCGTTCATCGCGAGCCGGATCCTCGACGGGAGCGCGTGCGCCAGGACTCCCGCCCGATGCAGCGCCTCGTCGGATTCGACTTGGTCGAGCGATTCCTCCAGTTCATCCAGCAGCGCGTTGACGACCTGCTTCTCGGTGTTATTGATCACCAGCTTGTCCATGTGCTGGTCTGCCTTTCTCTGTGTGGTTCCTGGCTGAGGGGGACTGGTCAGATCTCGAATTCCTCGTACTCATCGATGTCCTGACCGGGATCGAGGAGGGACTTGGTGATGGCGGCGGCCAGGCTGTGGATGGTGGGGTGGTCGAACAGGGCGGTGAGGGCCAGGTCGGTGCCGAAGGTGCTGCGGATGCGGGTGATGGCCTGGGTGGCGAGTAGGGAGTGGCCGCCGAGGTCGAAGAAGTTGTCGTGGACGCCGACCTGGTCCAGGTCGAGCAGGTCGGTCCAGATGCCGGCCAGCAACTGCTCCGTGGGAGTGGTCGGCGGCTGGTAGCCGCCGGCAAGGTCGGGTCTGCTGCCGTCCGGTGCTGGTAGGGCGGTGCGGTCGATCTTGCCGTTGGGTGACAGTGGGAAGGTGGCCAGTTCGATGAACACTGACGGGATCATGTAGTCGGGTAGGTGGGTGGCGAGGTGGGTGCGCAGGTCGTCGGTGGCGGGGGTGCCGTCGGCGGGGTCTGCTGGGACCACGTAGGCGACCAGCAGTTGGCCGTTGGTGGTGTGGTGGGTGGTGACCAGTGCGGCGCTGATGTGCGGGTGGCTGGTCAGGGCGTGCTGGATCTCGGCGGGTTCGATGCGGAAGCCGCGGATCTTGACCTGGTGGTCGGTGCGGCCCAGGAAGTCGAGCTGGCCGTCCGGCCGCCAGGCGGCCAGGTCGCCGGTCCGGTAGAGACGTGAGCCGTCGTCGGCGTAGGGGTGGGCGATGAAACGTCCCGCTGTCAGAGCCGGGCGGTGGTGGTAGCCGCGGGTCAGGCCGGCGCCCGCGATGAACAGCTCGCCTGGCACGCCGACCGGGACCGGGTTGAGGTGGGAGTCCAGCACGTAGGTGTGGGTGCCGGGGAGTGGGATGCCGATCGGGGTAGGCCCGGCAGGCTGCTCCGGTTGGTCGAGAAGGTGAGGAGTCAGGATGCTGTAGGTGGAGTCGATGGTGGTCTCGGTGATGCCGTAGGCGGTCAGCAGCCGGGTGTGCGGCAGCTGACGCTGGGCGCGCCGGGCGTGGCTGGTGTGCCAGGTGTCGGTGGTGGCGATCAGGAGCTGCAGATCGGGCAGGGTGGTGGCGCTCTGTTCCAGGTGAGTGATCAGGTTGTCGATGTGATGCGGGGCGGCTTCCAGGGCGGTGGTGCGGGTGGCCCGCAACGTGGCGGCCCAGGCGGCCGGATCCAACCGCAACCGAGCCGGCGCCAGCACCAGCGTGCCGGCGTTGGCCAACGCCCGGACCACATCAGCGGTGAAGACATCGAAACTGATACTGGCCAGACTCAGCCACCGATGCTCGTGACCGGGCTGAAAGTGAGTGCGCGACCAGGCGGCATGCAGAGCGGTGAGATTGGCGTGAGCCAGCGGGCTGGCTTTGGGCCGCCCGGTCGAACCGGAGGTGTAGATGACAGCCGCACTCTGCCCAGCCTGCACCATCACCGCCGGGGCCTGGGTGGGGTAGTCGTGCAGTGCTGTCGCATCCAGCGTCACCACACCCACCCCGGTCGGGACCTGCGGGCTTTCGGCGGGGTTGTCGGTGAGCAGGAGACCGGCCCGGCTGTCGGCCAGCATGTGCGCGAGCCGGCCCGCGGGATAGGCGCCATCCAGCGGAAGATAAGCCGCACCCGCCTTCCACACCGCGAGGATCGCCACGATCAACTCAGCGCTGCGCCCCAGATGCAGCCCCACCACACTCTCCGGACCGGCACCCAAAGCGAGGAGATGGTGAGCGAGCCGATTGGCGCGCTCCTCCAACTCCCGATAGCTGAGCCCAGCCCCCTCACACCACACCGCGACCCGAGCCGGATACGCGACAGCCCGCGCGGCGATCAACTCATGAACACCAACACCCCAGACCCTCCCGGCATCGCTGTCGGGAAGACCGGTTTCGGCCAGGGCCGGGTGGCCGGTCCAGGTAGCGGTCAGCTGCCGCCGCTCAGCAGGGGTGAGCATGGGCAGCGCCGACAACGGCCGATCCGGATCAGCCGCCACCGCCGCCAGCAACACCTGCAGATGAGCGACCAACCGCTCGATCGTGACCCGCTCGAACAACGCGGTGCTGTACTCCACCGCACCACCCAGACCAGCACCACCACGCGAAGCCACACTCACCGTCAGGTCATACAGAGCATGACGAGCCAACCCGCCAAACCCAACCCCCGACCCCGACCCCGACCCCGCCTGATCCTGACCAGCCGAATCGTGGTCGGCCTGATCGTGGTCCGGCGTGATGTAGTTGAACAGGGTCTGAAACAGCGGCGTGCGGGAGCGGTCACGCTCGATACCCAGCTCGTCCACAAGCTGCTCGAACGGCAGATCCTGATGACCGTAAGCCGCCAGCGCCGTGGCGCGCACCTGCCGCAGCAGATCGGTGAAGGTCGGATCGCCCGACAGATCAGCCCGCAGCACCAGAGTGTTGATGAAGAACCCGATCAGATCCTCGGTCTCGCCCTGGTTGCGGTTGGCCACCGGCGTCCCCACCAGCACATCATCCTGACGCGTGTACTTACCGAGCAGCACGGTATAGGCCGCCAGCAACGTCATGAACATCGTCGCGCCGCTACGCCGCGACAACGCCCGCAACCCGTCGGCCACCTCAGAACTGATGTCGAAATCGAGAGCCGCCCCAGCGGTGTCCCGCACCGCCGCACGAGGCCGATCGGTGCGCAGATCCAGCACCGGCGGCCGAGCCAGCCGGCGCCGCCAGTAGCCGAGCTGCCCCTCCAACGTCTCGCCGGTCAGCCAGGAACGCTGCCACACAGCGAAATCCGCGTACTGCACCGCCAACGCCACCAGCGGAGAAGGCCGACCAGCACGGAACGCCTCGTAAAGAGCATTCAACTCCCGGTGGAAAATCTTGGCCGACCACTCATCGGAAATGACGTGATGCATGCACAAGGCCAGGATGTGCTCCTGGTCGTTCAGCCGGATCAGGCTGCCACGCAACAGCGGACCGGCCGCCAGATCGAACGGCGTCGCGGCATCGGCAGCGATCAGCGCCTGAGCTTCCTGCTCGCTCGCCACCTCGATGACCGAAAGGTCGAAGCTGGTCGGCGGGTCGATGATCTGGTGCGGGATGCCGTCGGCGTCGGCCACCAGTCGGGTGCGCAACACCTCATGCCGCTCCACCAGCGCGGTAAGCGCGGCACGCAGAGCAGGGATGTCGAGGTCGCCAGGCAGCGGAATGAGAGTCGGCGTGTTGTACTCGACCGAGCCAGGGTCGAGCTGAGCCAGGAACCACAACCGCTGCTGCGCAAAAGACAGAGGCAACAGCTGCTCACGGCCGACCGGCAAGATCGGAGGCCGGTCGCTACCGCTCGCCCCATCCACAAGCGGCGCCAGACCAGCCACGGTCGGCTGATCGAACAACGCCGCCAAAGGAAGATCCACCCCTAGAACCGCACGAACACGAGTAATGACCTGCGTGGCCAGCAAAGAGTGGCCGCCGAGGTCGAAGAAGTTGTCCCGAACGCCGACCTGATCCACGCCGAGCAGGTCAGCCCAGATCCCCGCCAACAACTGCTCCGTGGGCGTGACCGGCGCCTGATAGCCGCCGGCAAGCTCAGGCCTGCTGCCGTCCGGCACCGGCAGTGCGGCGCGGTCGATCTTCCCGTTGGGTGACAGGGGGAAGGCGGCCAGCTCGATGAACACCGACGGGATCATGTAGTCCGGCAGGCCGGCCGCCAGATAAGACCGCAGATCATCAGTGGCGGGGGTGCCCAGCGCTGGGTCGGTCGGGACCAGGTAAGCGACCAGGCGACGGTCGTCGCCGGCATGGCCGCCTCGCGCGATATTGCGGTTACTGGTGTCGACTCCGTCGCCGATGGCGGTGTGGTGGGTGGTGACCAGGGCTGCGCCGATGTGCGGGTGGCCGGTCAGAGCATGCTCGATTTCGGCGGGTTCGATGCGATGCCCGCGGATCTTGACCTGGTGGTCGGTCCGCCCCAGGAAGTCGAGCTGACCGTCCGGCCGCCACGCGACCAGATCACCGGTCCGGTAGAGGCGCGAACCATCACCGGCGTGCGGGTCGGCGACAAATCGCTCCGCGGTCAGCGCAGGCCGGCCGTGGTAGCCGCGAGCCACGCCGAGGCCCCCGACGAACAACTCCCCGGGCACGCCGGTGGGGACCGGGTTGAGGTGGGAGTCCAGGACATGAGCCGTGGTGTTGGCGATCGGAGCCCCGATGGTCGCCGGGGTGCGGCTGATGGTGGCACACACCGTGCTCTCCGTCGGACCATAAGCATTCAACAACCGATGCCGGCCACCCCACGCCTCGGCCAGCCCCGCATCCAGATGCTCACCCGCACTGACCACCGTCAACGACGGCAACTCCGCCGGATCCAAGGTGGCCAGCAGCGACGGCGGCAACGTCGCCGTATCCACCCCCCACTCCCGAATAAACCCCACCAGATCATCCGCCCGCCGCTCAGAGCCGGGAATCACCAACGTCGCACCAGCAGCCAACGTGACCGCGATCTCCGACACCGCCGCATCAAAGCCCGGCGAAGCGAACTGCAACACCCGCGACAACCCCGACACACCGAACGCCTCACCCTGCGCCACCACCAGATTGACCAACCCCCGATGCGCCACCCGCACCCCCTTAGGACGACCAGTCGAACCAGAGGTATAAATCAGATACGCAGCCTGATCCGGAGCAACCACCACCGCAGGAGCCGTCACCGGCAGAGCCTGCACACCCGGCTCATCCACCAGCAGCGTGCGCAGCCGACCAGCGGGCAGGTCCTCCAGCAGCGGACCGGTGGTCAGCAGGAGATCCGCCCCGCTGTCGGACAGCAGATAAGCGATCCGGTCGGTCGGATAGCGGGGATCCAGCGGCAGATACGCCGCACCCGCCTTCCACACCGCCAGCACGGCCACCACAAGATCGAGGCCACGCTCCAGACACAACGCCACCGTCGTCTCCGGACCCGCCCCCAACCCGATCAGCCGGTGAGCCAGCTGATTGGCCCGGGCATCCAGCTCCCCATAACTGAGCTGCCCCTCCAGGCCAGCCACCGCGACGGCCTCAGGACCGGCAACCGCCCGAGCCGCGATCAACTCATGCACACCCCCCACCTCAGGCAGCACCACCCCGGTGGCATTCACCTCCCGCAGCGCCTGCAACTCAGCCGGGGTGAGGATAGGCAGTGCCGACAACGGCCGGTCGGGGTCTGCGGTGACGGCGGCCAGCAGCATGTTCAGATGACCGACCAGCCGCTCGATCGTCGCCTGATCGAACAAGGCCGTGCTGTATTCCATGGCCCCGGAAAGCTCACCCTTGTCGTCCTCGACCAGGATCATCCGCAGATCGAACTGAGCGATGATCCGGTTCTCCCGCTCAGCGCTGTCGACCGTATTGGCGTCGTTGACTGCGAAGTAGTTGAACAGGGTCTGAAACAGCGGCGTGCGGGAGCGGTCACGCTCGATACCCAGCTCGTCGACGAGCTGCTCGAACGGCAGATCCTGATGACCGTAGGCCTCCAGCGCGGTGGCCCGCACCTGTTGCAGCAGGTCGGTGAAGGTCGGATCGCCCGACAGATCGGTCCGCAGGACCAGGGTGTTGACGAAGAACCCGATCAGATCCTCGGTCTCCGCCTGGTTGCGGTTGGCGACCGGCGTACCGACCAGCACATCGTCCTGGCGGGTGTACTTGCCGAGCAGCACGGTATAGGCCGCCAGCAACGTCATGAACATCGTCGCACCGGTACGACGCGACAACGCTCGCAGCCCGTCGGCCACCTCAGAGCTGATGTGGAAATCGAGAGCCGCTCCAGCGGTGTCCCGCACCGCCGCACGAGGCCGATCGGTGGGCAGCTCCAGCACCGGCGGCCGAGCCAGCTGCCGCCGCCAGTAACCGAGCTGCCCCTCCAACGTCTCGCCGGTCAGCCAGGAACGCTGCCACACAGCGAAATCGGCGTACTGCACCGCCAACGCCGCCAGCGGAGAAGGCCGACCAGCACGGAAAGCGTCGTACAACGCCAGAAGCTCGCGATGAAAGATCTTCGCCGACCACTCGTCGGAGATGACGTGATGCATGCACAAGGCCAGGATGTGCTCCTGGTCGTTCAGCCGGATCAGGCTGCCACGCAACAGCGGACCGGCCGCCAGATCGAACGGCGTCGCCGCATCCGTGGCGATCAGCGCCCGAGCTTCCTGCTCACTCGCCACCTCGATGACCGGCAGGTCGAAGTCAGTCGGCGGGTCGATGACCTGGTGCGGGATACCGTCGGCATCGGCGACCAGCCGGGTCCGCAACACCTCATGCCGCTCCACCAGCGCGATAAGCGCGGCACGCAAGGCCGCGACGTCGAGGTCACCATCGAGGAGGATGGCCGTCGGGGTGTTGTACTCGGTCGAGCCGGGGTCGAGCTGAGCCAGGAACCACAACCGCTGCTGGGCGAAGGACAAGGGAAGCGGCTGGTCACGATCGACCGGGAGGATCCGCGGCCTGCTGATGCCGTTCGCCTCGTCGATGAGCGGCGCCAAGCCACCGACGGTCGGCTGGTCGAACAGCACGGCAAGCGACAGGTCGATGCCGAACACCGAACGAATCCGCGAGGTGACCTGAGTAGCCAGCAGCGAATGGCCGCCGAGGTCGAAGAAGTTGTCCCGAACGCCGACCTGATCCACACCGAGCAGGTCAGCCCAGATCCCCGCCAGCAAATGCTCCGTCGGAGTGGCCGGAGCCAGATAGCCACCGGCGAGATCGGGGCGACTGCCGTCCGGCGCGGGCAGCGCGGCACGATCGATCTTCCCGTTAGGAGTCAAGGGGAAGGCGGCCAGCTCGATGAACACCGACGGGATCATGTAATCCGGCAGGCCGGCCGCCAGATAAGACCGCAGATCATCAGTGGCGGGGGTGCCCAGCGCTGGGTCGGCCGGGATCAGGTAGGCGACCAGCCGACGATCGGCGTCCTCACCGAAAGTGGTCACCAGGACTGAGCCCACCCCGGCAACACCGGACAGGGCGCGCTCGATCTCCCCCGGCTCGATGCGATGCCCGCGCACCTTCACCTGGTGATCAGTCCGCCCCAGGAAGTCCAGCTGACCGTCCGGCCGCCACGCGACCAGATCACCGGTCCGATAAAGACGCGAACCATCCCCGGCGAACGGGTCGGCCACGAACCGCTCAGCGGTCAACGCGGGCTGCCCGCGATACCCACGAGCCACACCCGCACCGCCGACGAACAGCTCCCCCGGCACCCCGACGGGAAGATCCCGCAGCTGCCGATCCAGCACGTGGACCTGGGCGTTGGCGATGGGCCCGCCGATCGGCAGGGCGGTGCTCGTGTCGGGATCGTGGGCGGTGGTGGCGATGACCGTGGCCTCGGTCGGCCCGTACGCGTTGACGAGCTGCCGCCCGGCGGCCCAGGTGTGGGCCAGGTCCGGGGGGCACGCCTCTCCGCCGACGAGCATGACGCGCAAGTCCGGCAGCGTGCCGGGGTCCAGGTTCGGCAGGGCTGGGGGCGGGAACAGCGCCACGGTGACGGCCCGTTCCCGCAGCAGTCTCTGCAGGTCGGGTGCCGAGCGGCGGGTGAGCGCGTCGGTCATGACCAGGTGCGCACCGGCTGCCACCGCGAGGCCGATCTCCCACACGGCCGCGTCGAAGCTGAAGGACGCCAGCTGGAGCACCGTGTCGAAGCGAGTGACGCCGAGCTCCGCGAGCTGCCCGTTGATCAGGTTCGACCAGCTCCGGTGGCTGACCGTGACGGCCTTGGGCCGGCCGGTGGAGCCGGAGGTGTAGATCAGGTAGGCGGCCTGGTCGGGGTGGATCGTGATGGCGGGTGGCGTGCCGGGCAGGTGGTCCGGCGTGGCGATGCTGTCGAGCACCAGGGCGGCCCGGCTGTCGCTGATCATGTGCGTGATGCGGTCGTCCGGATAGTCCGGGTCGATCGGCAGATAGGTCCCGCCCGCCTTGAGCACGGCCAGGATCGCGACGATCATGTCGGGGTCGCGCGGCAACCGCAGGCCAACAACCGTCTCCGCCTGGACGCCGAGATCGTGCAGGTGGTGGGCGAGCCGGTTCGAGCGGGTTTCGAGCTCGGCGTAGTCGAGGGTCCTGCCGCCCATGGTCAGGGCGGGCGCGCCGGGCCGTGCCACGGCGTGGGCGGTGATCGCCTCGGGGATGAGGCGGCCGGGCAGCGGGGTCGCGGTGCCGTTCCAGCCGGCGAGCCGGTGCCGCTCGCCCGGCGTCATGACGGGCAGCTCACCGATCAGCCGGCCCGGGTCGTCGGCGACGGCCTCCAGGATGGCCAGCAGGTGGCCGGCCATCCGGGCGATGGTGTCCTGGTCGTAGTGGGCGCGGTCGAACAGCATCCGGATGCCCAGCTCGGCCTGCGGCACGGCCACGACCATGAGAGGGTGGCTCGCCTGCTCGCGCGAGAAGCTCTGCTCTATCCGCAACCCGGTGGCGGCCGAGCCCGCGTCGCGCTCCGCCAGCCGCGCGGTCGGGTAGTTCTCAAACACGAACAGCGCGTCGAACAGCGCCTGCCCGCCGGTGAAGCCGCTCCACGCCTTGATCTGGACGAGCGGCGTGTGCTCGAAGTCGCGCGCCGCGGACTGCTCCTTCTGCAACCGCCGCAGCCAGGTCGCGACGGGCTCGCCGTGGTCCACCTGGACGCGGGCCGGAATGGTGTTGATCAGCAGGCCGACCATCGACTCGATGCCGTCGACCTGGTCGCCGCGGCCGGAGGTGGTGACGCCGAAGAGCACGTCGTCCTCACCGCTGTACGCGGCCATCAGCAGCGCCCATGCCCCCTGGACCACGGTGTTCAGGGTGAGCCGGTGGCGGCGGGCCAGCTCGCCGAGCGCGACGGTGGCACGCGCGGACAGGCGTACGCGATGGTCCTGCCAGCCCTCGTCCCCGGTGTCGCGCTCGACGCGGAGCGAGGTGGGGACGGTGCGGCCGTGCAGCCTGGTCCGCCAGTACGACTCGGCGGCGCCGAGATCCTGCGCGCCGGCCCAGGCCACGTGCTCGCGGAACGGGCGGTGGACGGCCGGCCGCAGGCGCTCGCCCTCGACGCAGGCGTGGTAGGCCTCGATCAGGTCGCCGAAGACGATGGGCACACTCCACCCGTCGAGCAGCAGGTGGTGGTACTGCCACACCAGATGATGGCGCCGCTCGTCCAGGCGGATCAGCGCGATCCGTACCAGAGTGGGTGCGTCGAAGTCCGCGCCGGCGGCGCGCTCGGCGGCCAGGAAGGCGTCCAGGGCCGCGGCCTGCGCCGGGGCGTCCAGGTGCGACCAGTCCAGCACCTCCATCGGGACCGGCACCGCACGTGACACGACCGAGAGCGGCGTCGGCAGGTCTTCCCACACCACGGTGGTGCGCAGCGCCGGATGCCGTTCGAAGGCCTGCTCCCAGGCGCTTTCGAGCGCGGGCAGGTCCAGCTCGCCCTCCAGCCGCAGCCCGTTCTGCACCCAGTACGCGCCCGAGGAGGGGGCCAGCCGGGTGTGGAAGAGCATGCCCTGCTGCAGCGCCGTCAACGGATAGATGTCCTCCAGGACGGTCGTGCCCCGCCCTTGGATGCGATCGAGTCCCGCCTGGTCGAGCCCGGCCAGCGGGAAGTCGGACGGGGTGTGCCCGCCGACGCCGGGAGTCGCGCAGTGCTCGATCAGCTCGTCGAGCGCTTCGACGTAGCGGCGGGTCAGCCGGGTCACCGAGGCCTCGTCGTGGACCTCTCCCGAGTACGTCCACAGCAGCGTGAGCCGCCCCTCGGTGACCTGGGCGTTGATCTCGATGAGATGGGTCCGGCCGCCGTCGCCGGATCGGGGCCGGCCCAGCGACCCGACGAACCGCAGCCGCGGCTCGCGCCCGCCGGAGGCCGGGGACAGGGCCGCGTCGGTCTGACCGGCGTAGTTGAAGCTGACCTCGGCCGCCTGTCCGGCGGCCGCATCGGGGCCGAGGTAGCGCAGGAGACCGTACCCGAGGCCGTGGCGCGGGATCGCCCGCAGGTGCTCCTTGGTGCGGCGCAGCGCCGCCCCCGGGTCGCCGCCCGCGCTCGCCAGCGCGACCGGGTAGAACGAGGTGAACCAGCCGACCGTCCGGGAGACGTCCACGTCGGACCCGACGTCCTCCCTGCCGTGGGCCTCCAGGTCCACCAGCACGCTCGGCACGCCCGCCCACTCGGTCAGCGCGCTGCCGAGCGCGGTCAGCAGCACGTCGTTGATCTGGGTGCGGTAGGCGGCGGGCACCTCGTGCAGCAGCCGCGCGGTCTGCTCCGAACTCAGGCTGACGCTGACGTTCCTGGCGGAGGCGACCGTGTTCGCGCCGTCGCGGTCGCGGGGGACGGGCCGGTGGCCGGAGGTCTGCTCGTGCCAGTACGCGAGCTCCGCCGCCACCTCGGGCGAGCCCGCCAGCTCGGTCAGCCGCTGCGCCCACTGCTTGAACGACGTGGTCTTGGCGGTCAGCTGGACCGGCAGGTCCCGGATGGCCTGGTCGTAGGCGAGGGAGAGGTCCTCCAGCAGGATCTGCCAGGACACGCTGTCCACCGCGAGGTGGTGCGCGATCACCAGCAGCAGCCGGCCGCGCTCCCCTCGGTCGAACAGCACGAACCTGACCAGCGGCCCGTTCTCCAGGTCCAGGCTCGCCTGGGCCTCGTCGGCCCGCGCCTCCAGGTCGTGCTCGTCGAACGCGGCGGCGTCCACCACCCACAGCGGCGGCTCGGCCTCGGCGGCCACGTTGCGGGCGGTCCACTCGCTGCCGTAGCGGGTGTATCGGGCGCGGAGCGCGTCGTGCTGCCGCAGCAGCGCCGCCACGGCCTTGCGCAGCGCGGCGACGTCGGCCTCGCCGTCCATCTCCAGCAGAACGGACTGGTTGAAGTGCGCGGGCTCGGGCAGGTCGCGCTCGAAGAACCAGTGCTGGATCGGCGTCAGCGCGAACTCTCCGGTCACCGGGCCCTGCTCGGCGTCGGCGAAGGAGTCCAGCGCCACGAGCGGGGCGAGCGCGGCGACGGTCTGGTGCTCGAAGAGCTGGGCCGGGGTGAAGTACAGCCCGGCGGTGCGGGCCCGCGCCACCGTCTGGATGCTGATGATCGAGTCGCCGCCCAGCTCGAAGAAGTTGTCCTCGACGCCCACCCGGTCCAGGCCGAGCACGTCGGCCCAGATCCCGGCCAGGGCCTCCTCCATGGAGGTGCGCGGGGCGACGAACCGGCTGACCAGCTCGGGCCGGGAGGCGTCCGGCGCGGGTAGCGCGGCGCGGTCGACCTTGCCGTTCGGGGTGAGCGGGAGGGCCGCCAGCTCGACGAACGCCGACGGGATCATGTAGTCGGGGTGGCTCGCACCCAAATGAACGCGCAGCTCGCTGGTGGAGGGCGCGCCGGCGGACTGGTCCGCGGGCACCAGGTAGGCGACCAGCCGGGCCTGACCGCTGTCATGCAGGGCGATCACGGTCGCGGCCTCGACCGCCGGGTGCCGGGTCAGCGTGTGCTCGATCTCGGCCGGTTCGATCCGGTGGCCGCGTACCTTGACCTGCTGGTCGGTGCGGCCGAGGAAGTCGAGCTGCCCGTCGGGGCGCCGGCGGACGCGGTCGCCGGTGCGGTACAGGCGGCTGCCGTCGGCGGCGAACGGGTCGGCGACGAAGCGCTCCGCGGTCAGGGCGCCCCTGCCGTGGTAGCCGCGCGCCACGCCGAGGCCGCCGATGTACAGCTCGCCGGGCATCCCGACGGGGACCGGGCGCAGCTTCCTGTCCAGGACCTGCAGCCGGGTGTTGGCGACGGCGGCGCCGATCGGTAGTGCGGTGTCGGTGCCGGGGTCGCCGGCCTGGGTCGCGCTGATGGTCGTCTCGGTCGGCCCGTACGCGTTGATGAACCGGCGGCCGGCGGCCCAGGCACGGGCCAGGTCCGGCGGGCACGCCTCCCCGCCGGTGAGCAGGACACGCAGGGACGGCAGGGCGGGATCCAGGTGGTGCAGCACCGTGGGCGGGATGTGGGCGATCGTGATGGACCGGTCGAGCAGCAGCCGCCGCAGGTCGGCCGGGGACTGCCGGGTCGAGGCGTCGGCGATGACGATGTGGGCGCCGCCGACCAGGGGTGCGAGGATCTCGCTCATCGCGACGTCGAAGCTGAAGGACACGAGTTGCAGGGTGACGTCGGCGGGCGTGATGCCCAGACCGTCCCGTTCGAAATGGATGGAGTTGGCCAGGTTGCGGTGGCTGACCACGACGCCCTTGGGCAGGCCGGTGGAGCCGGAGGTGTAGATCAGGTACGCGGCCTGGTCGGGGTGGATCGTGATGGCGGGTGGCGTGCCTGGCAGGTGGTCCGGCGTGGCGACGGTGTCGAGCACCAGGGCGGCCCGGCTGTCGCTGATCATGTGCGTGATGCGGTCGTCCGGATAGTCCGGGTCGATCGGCAGATAGGTCCCGCCCGCCTTGAGCACGGCCAGGATCGCGACGATCATGTCGGGATCGCGGGGCAGCCGCAGGCCGACGACCGTCTCCGCCTGGACGCCGAGATCGTGCAGGTGGTGGGCGAGCCGATTCGAGCCGATCTCAAGCTCGGCGTACGTGAGCGTGCGCGCGCCCATGCTGACCGCCGGGGCGTCCGGTTGGGCGATGGCGACGGCGGTCAGCAGCTCGGTGAGGGTTTCGCCGGGCAGCGGCGTGGGCTCGTCCCAGCCGGTGAGGCGCTCGCGCTCCGCCTCGGTGGTGAGGGACAGCTCGCTGACCAGCCGGGCCGGGTCGCCGGCGACGGTCTCCAGGAGCACGAGGAGGTGCCCGGCCATGCGTTCGATCGTCGCGTGGTCGAACAGGTCCGTGCTGTAGCTGAGGATGCAGGACAGGTCGGCGTCGCCCTCGGTGAACGCCACCGTGAGGTCGAACTTGGCCGACATCGTCGGCAGCTCCAGCCCTTCGGTGACCACCCCCGCCATGTCCGGGTCAGCGCCGGCGCCGACCCTGCCGTGCGTGATGAGCACCTGGAACAGCGGGTGCTTGCTGCGGTCGCGCTCCGGCTGCAGCTCGTCCACCAGCTGCTCGAACGGCAGGTCCTGATGGGTGTAGGCGGCCAGTGCGGTGGCCCGTACGCGGTCGAGCAGCCCGGTGAACGTGGGGTCGCCGGACAGGTCCAGGCGCAGGGCCAGGGTGTTGATGAAGCAGCCGATCAGGCTCTCGGTCTCGGAACGGCCCCGGTTGGCGATGGGCGTGCCGATGACGACGTCCTCCTCTTCGGCGTACCGGCCGAGCAGCACCGTCAGGGCGCCGAGCAGCGTCATGAACATCGTCGCGCCCGACGTCTGGGCGGCCCCGCGCAGGCCCGCGGTGACCTGCTCGGGCACCCGGAAGGACAGGAACCCGCCCGCGGAGGAGCGGACCGTGGGGCGCGGCCGGTCGGTGGGCAGCTCCAGCGTGGGCGCGCCCGCCAGCCGCTCGCGCCAGTAGTCGAGCTGGCCGCCCAGCACGTCGCTGGTCAGCCAGGCCCGCTGCCAGTGCGCGAAGTCGGCGTACTGCACGCCCAGCGGGGTCAGCGGGGAGGGCAGGCCGTCACGGTAGGCGACGTACAGGGTGGTGAGCTCGCGGCGGAAGAGGGTCACGGACCAGTCGTCGAACACCACGTGGTGGGTCACCAGGCTGAGCACGTGATCGTCGTCGGCGAGCCGGAACAGGCGCGCCCGCAGCAGCGGATCGCCCGCCAGGTCGAAGGAGGTGGCGGCGTCGACGGCCACCAGCTCCGTGGCCCGTCCGAGCGGGTCGGCCTCGCTTGACAGGTCCGTGACGGGCAGCGCGAGCGGCCCGGGCGGGTCGACGATCTGCCGGGCCAGGCCGTCCTTGGCCACCAGCCGGGTGCGGAACACCTCGTGCCGGGCCACGATCGACTCCAGGGCGCGGCTCAGCGCGCCGACGTCGAGCGGGCCGCGCAGGCGGGAGCTGATCGGCACGTTGTACTCGGGCGAGCCCGGGTCGAGCTGATCGAGGAACCACAACCGCTGCTGCGCGAACGAGAGCGGAAGCACCTCCTCGCGGTCCACCGGCACGATCGGCGGCACCACCGTCCCGGACGTGGCCGCCTCCACGGCCACCGCCAGCTCACGCACCGTGGGATGGTCGAACAGCAGCGCCAGCGACAGTTCGCAGTCGAACGCGGCACGCAGCCGCGAGATCACCTGGACGGCCGCCAGCGAATGGCCGCCCAGCTCGAAGAAGTTGCTCGTCACCCCGACCGGCCCCAGGTCCAGCACCTGGGCCCACACCCCGGCCACGACCTCCTCGGCGGTGGTCCTGGGCGCGGTGTAGCCGGCCGCCGGATCCAGGTGGCGCGGGTTCGGCTCGGGCAGCGCCGCCCGGTCCAGCTTCCCGTTGGGCGTCCGCGGCAGGCCCGCCAGCTCGACGTAGACGGCCGGCACCATGTAGTCGGGCAGCGTCGTGCGCAGGTGCTCGCGCAGTTCGGCGGGCGCGGGGATGCCGCGGCCTCCCTCAGCCGGGACCAGGTAGCCGACCAGCCGCTCGTCGCCGCCGGTGCCGCGGACGACGACGACCGCCGCGGCCAGCGCCGGGTGCGCCGCCAGCGCGGACTCGATCTCGCCCGGCTCGATGCGGAAACCGCGCAGCTTGACCTGGTGGTCGGTGCGGCCCAGGAAGTCCAGCCGGCCGTCCGCCCGCCGCCGTACGAGGTCACCCGTCCGGTAGAGGCGGGAGCCGTCGCGGGAGACCGGGTCGGCGACGAACCGCTCGGCGGTCAGCGCGGCGCGGGCGTGGTAGCCGCGCGCCACGCCGTCACCGCCGATGTACAGCTCGCCGGGCACCCCGGCGGGCACCGGGTCCAGCCGCGCGTCCAGCACGTGCAGGGTGGTGTTGGCGATCGGGTGGCCGAGCGTGACGTCGTCGCCCGCCACGATCTCCTGGCGGGCGGACCAGACGGTGGTCTCCGTCGGGCCGTACAGGTTCCACAGCTCGGCCGTGCGCTCCAGCACGGCTCCGGCCAGCTCGGCCGGCAGCGCCTCGCCGCCGCACAGCGCGCGCAGGCCCGCCGCTCCGCGCCAGCCGTCGTCCACCAGCATCCGCCAGGTCGCCGGCGTGGCCTGCATGACCGTGGCCCCCGACCGCTCGACCAGCTCCGCCAGCGCCTCCGGCGAACGCGCCACCTCGGCGTTGGCGATCACCAGCCGCGCACCCGTGACCAACGGCAGGAACAACTCCAGCGCGGCGATGTCGAACCCGAACGTGGTGACGGCCAGCAGCACGTCCGTCTCGGCCAGGCCCGGCCGGTCGGCCATCGTGACCAGGAAATTGGCCAGGTTCTCGTGCGAGACGACCACGCCCTTGGGGCGCCCCGTCGAGCCGGACGTGTAGATCACGTAGGCCGCCTGGGCCGGCTCGGCGGAGCAGGAGAAGGCGGCCGCCCGGGCCTGCCCGGCGGGGCCGGTCGGGACGTCGTCATCGAGCCAGATCGTCGCGGGAACCGGCCCGGCCAGCTCCTCGGCGGTCGCCCGCTCCCCGACCAGAACGGCAGCGCCACTGTCGGCCAGCATGTAGCGCAGGCGGTCGGCCGGGAAGTCGGGGTCCAGCGGCAGGTACGCGCCACCCGCCCGCCACACGGCCAGCATCGCCACCACCATCTTCAGCCCGCGGCGCAGGCACAACCCGACCGTCGTCTCCCGGCCCACGCCCAGCTCGCGCAGGCGCGCGGCCAGCCGCCCGGCCTGCTCGTCCAGCTCCGCGTACGTCAGCGACGCGTCGCCGCAGGTGACCGCGACCGCGTCGGGACGGCCGGCGGCGACCAGCTCGTGCACCCCGCCGAAGGAGGCGGGCAGCGCGGCCACCGGTCCGCCGGTGGCGCGCAGCAGCTCGTCCCGCTCCACCGCGGAGATCATCGGCACCTCGGACAGCGGCCGATCCGGCGCCTGCGCGAGCGCGTTCAGCAGTGTCAGCAGATGACCGGCCATCCGCTCGGCCGTGGCGTGGTCGAACAGGTCGGTGCTGTACTCCAGCCCGCCGACCAACTCCTGCTCGCCGATCTCGACGAAGGTCAGGGTCAGGTCGAACTTGGCGGCCGTACCCTCCAGGTCGAACCGCTCGCCGTCCAGCTCGCCCAGCTCCAGCTCCTCGCCGCCGCTCCTGCTGTAGCTGAACAGCACCTGGAACAGCGGCGTGCGCGAGCGGTCCCGCTCGGGGACGAGCGCGTCCACCAGGCGCTCGAACGGCATGGTCTGGTGGTCGTAGGCGGCCAGCGCGAGCGCCCGCACCCGCCCCACCAGCTCGGTGAAGCTCGGATCGCCCGACAGCCGCGTGCGCAGCACCAGCATGTTGAGGAACAGCCCGATCAGGTCCTGCGTCTCCGGGCGCCCCCGGTTGGCGATCGGCGTGCCGACCACCACGTCCTCCTGCCGCGAGTAACGCGACAACAGCACCGTGAACGCCGCCAGCAGCGTCATGAACAGTGTCGCGTCGCAGTCCCTGGAGATCACCCTGAGCCGCTCGGCGGTGGCGACGGGAACCGCGAAATCCACCTTGCCGCCGGCTGTCGTACGCACCGGCGGACGCGGCCGGTCGGTCGGCAGATCAAGCAGCGGAGCCCCGGTCAGCTGGTCACGCCAGTACGCCAGCTCGCCCGCCGCCCGATCGCCGGCCATCCACGCCTGCTGCCAGAACGCGTAGTCGGCGTACTGCGCGGGCAGCGGCGGCAGCGGCGAGGGCAGCGCGAGCCGGAACGCGTCGTACAGGGTGGCCAGCTCGTGGTTGAGGATGCCGATCGACCACTCGTCGCACACGATGTGGTGCAGGCACAGGGCGAACACGTGGTCGTCGGCGGCCAGCCGGATCAGCGTTCCGCGAACCAGCCGGTCGGCGGCCAGGTCGAACCGCAGCGCCGCGTCGGCCGCGATGAGCTCCCGTGCCGCCTCGTACGGCTCCGCCTCGCCCGACAGGTCCGCCATGGCCAGCGGGAAACCAGCCGGCGGATCGATCACCTGGTGCGCCACCCCGTCGGTCACCACCAACCGGGTACGCAGCACCTCGTGCCTGGCCACCACCATGTCCAGCGCCGCGCGCAGAGCCGACTCGTCCAGCGCGCCCGCCAGCCGCAGCGGCATCGTCACGTTGTAGTCAAGGGAATCCGGCTCCAGCTGATCCAGGAACCACAGCCGTTGCTGGGCGGACGACAACGGGACAGGTCCGTCCGGACGCGGCGCACGCTCCCGCACCGGCACGCTCTCGCCGCGCAGGCGTCGCTTCAGTAGCTCCTGTTTCGACTCGGAAAGCATGGCAATTCCCTCCGTCTTGGATATGGGTCGCGCTCAGGCCAGCGTGGTCAGCAGGTCGTCCAGGCTCCGCAGGATCGACTCGTGGTCGAAGCCGAAGTCGATGAGGCAGGCGACCTCGTCGACGTCCCACGACGCCACGGTCGCGAGCCGCTCGGGCAGCTCGGCGGGGGTGCAGATCAGCCCCAGGCCGGCGAACCTGGCGGCGCTCTGCCGGGCGAGCGTGGACCGGTCGTCCCCGCTCATCGATCCGAACGCCGCCGCCCCCTGCGCGTTCGCCACGTCGGTGGCCACCAGCGACATCGACGCGCCCAGATACCGGGCCAGCTCCGCGTGCGCCCGCTCCTCCGACGCCCGGGAGCCGTCCAGGACGTGGGTGTGCACCATCAGCGTGATGTGGCCGCGCCCCGGGCCCTGCCAGGTCTTGCGGTACGCCTCGATGTTGCGGGCCAGCTCCTCTGGCGGCTGGCCGAGCAGATGGGTCAGCACGCCCGCGCCCATCGAGCCGGCCAGCTCGAACGTCGGTGTCGACCCGCCCGAGGTGAGCCAGATCGGCAGCTCGGGCTGAACCGGCTGCGGCATCGTCCGCACCTCGATCTCCGCGCCCAGCGCGTCGGGGAAGACCCGCGTCTCCCCCCGCCAGAGCGCCCGGACCTGGTCGATGCCCTCCCGCATCACCCGCTTGCGCTCCGCGACGGGGAAGCGGGAGAGCACGAAGTCGGCGCCGTGCCAGCCGGAGGCGAACGACACGCCCACCCGCCCCCGCGACAGCTGGTCCACGACCGCCCACTCCTCGGCCACCCGGGCCGGATGGTGCAGCGGCATGACGACGCTGCCCGCCCGGATCCCGATCCGCCGGGTGGCCGTCGCCAGCGCCGCCCCCACCACCGAAGGGTTCGGATAGGGAGCGCCGAAGTCCGCGAAGTGGCGCTCGGGCAGCCACAGCGCCTCAAGCCCCGCCTCGTCGGCCAGGCGGGCGGTGTCCAGCAGCACCGCGTACGCCGAGGCGGCCTCTGCTCTGGTGGTGGCCGCGAAATAGGACAGGCTGATCTTCACTGTGCACGCGCCTCTCGGGTGGAAGGGTTGGACCGGCGGACGATCTCGCTGCGGAGCCAGATGGCGAGCATCTCGGCCCCGCGCCCGCGGACGACCGTGCCGTGCTCGCCCGGCACGTACTCGATCTCCGGCTCCGCGGCCAGCTCGTCGCGCCACTGCACGACGACCTTGCGCCGCACGTCGGCCGGGTCGTCCTGCGGGATGAACAGCACCACCCGGCCCTCGTACGGCGTCAGCGGCGGATCGGCGCGATGCCGCAGCACCGCCCCCAGGTGGGTGATCACCATCCGGCCCACCCGGAGCGCCTCCGTGTCGCCCGCCTTGACCGCCTCCAGCAGCGGGCCCTCGACCTGCCAGCGCTCCAGCAGCCGCTTCTGCGGCCCGGCGGCGAGCCGGGTCCCCGGCCCTCCGGCGATCACCTGGTCGAGCTGTGTGAGCAGGTCCCGTACCAGGTCACGCTCCTTGCCCTCCTTGCGCGCGGCGACGCGGCCCGCGGCCACCCGGTGCAGCGGCGGGCCGACCAGGTACACGCCGCCCACCTCCAGCCCGCGGGCGGCGGCCTGCCTGGCCATCTCCACCGCGATGTAGCCGCCCACCGACCAGCCCGCGAACAGGTACGGCCCGCTCGGTTGCACGGTCGTCACCTCGTCCAGGTAGGCGGCGGCCATCTCGGCCACGGTCTCCAGCGGCGGCTCCGAGCCGTCCAGCCCGCGTGCCTGCAGCCCGTAGAACTGCTGGTCGGGCCCGAGCCGGCCGGCCAGCTCGGCCAGCTCGGCGACGCCCCCGGTAGCGGCGTGCACGAAGAACAGCGCGGGCCCCGCCGTCCCCGGCTTGAGCCTGACCACCGACCGCAGGCGCGGCCGGGCCGTGTCCTCCGGCTCGGCGACCAGCTCGGCCAGACCCGCGACGGTCGGCTGGGTGAAGAAGTCGGCGACGCCGAGGGCGTACCCGGCCTTCCTGATCTGCGACACCACCTGGATGACCTGCAAGGAGTGGCCGCCGAGCGCGAAGAAGTCGTCGGTCACGCCGATCTGGGGCAGGCCGAGCGACCGCGCCCAGATCCCGGCGATGGCGACCTCGGCCGGCGTGGCCGGCTCGCGGTGCGCGTCCCGCTGCTCCGGCCGGGCCGCCTCGGGGGACGGGAGCGCGGCGCGGTCGAGCTTGCCGTTCGAGGTGAGCGGGAACGCGGTCATCGGGATGAACACCGACGGGATCATGTGGTCGGGCAGGTCCACGCTCAGATGAGCGCGCAGGACCGCGACGGGCGGCACGCCCCTGGCCGCGTCGGCGGGGATCAGGTACGCGGCCAGCCGCCGGTCGCCCGCCTCCCCGTACGCGGTCACCAGCGCCGCCGCCACCGCCGGATGCCCGCCGAGAACGTGCTGCACCTCGGCCGGCTCCACGCGGAACCCGCGGATCTTGACCTGGTGGTCGGTCCTGCCCAGGAAGTCCACGACCCCGTCCGGCCGGCGACGCGCCTGGTCACCCGTCCGGTAGAGCCGCGAGCCGTCACCGGCGAACGGGTCGGCGACGAAGCGCTCGGCGGTGAGCGCCGGCCGGCCGAGATAGCCGCGGGCCACGCCGGCTCCACCGACGGACAGCTCGCCCGGCACGCCCGCCGGGACCGGGTTGAGCGCGTCGTCCAGCACGTACAGGCGGGTGTTGGGCAGCGCCGTGCCGATCGGGACCGTCCCGCCCGCGATGTGCCCGGCGTCCAGCCGGATCGTGGCCGTGCCGATCGTGGTCTCGGTAGGCCCGTAGTGGTTGACCACCGACCGGCCGTCCGCCTCCGCCAGCAGCTCCGTGATCTGTTCCGGCGTCGCTGCCTCGCCGCCCAGCACCAGCGTCCGCGCCGGCAGCAGCCGGCCGGCCGGGACGACCTGCGTGAGCGCCGCCAGATGCGACGGGACGATCTTGAGGTGGTCGATCCGGTGCGAGGCCAGGTACGCGGCCACCCGCTCCGGATCGTTGACCACTTCCGGCAGCGGCAGGTGCAGGATCCCGCCCGTGGTCAGGCTCACGAAGACGGTCGTGTTGCCGAAGTCGGTGACCACCGACTGGAGCAGCGCGTACGACTCCCCGCGCCCGCCCAGCCCCGTACGCTCCTTCACGACGGTCAGGTAGTTGACCAGGTTGCCGTGCGTCACCACGACCCCCTTGGGCTTCCCGGTGGAGCCGGAGGTGTAGATCAGGTACGCGGCCTGACCCGGCACCGTGGCCACCTCCGGCGCCGACTCGGGCCGTGCCTCGATCTGGGACCGCGTGACCGGGTCGTCCAGAGCGACGACGATCGTGCTCGTCAGCGGCATCGGCCCCGTGCCCACCGGGGACATCGCCCCTGTACCCACTGGCGGCATCGCCCCGGTGGCGACGATCACGGTGGCGCCGCTGTCGCCGAGCAGGTACGCCAGCCTTTCGGCGGGATGCGCGGGATCGAGCGGGAGGTAGGCCGCCCCCGCCTTCCACACCGCGAGGATGGCGACGATCATCTCCGCCCCGCGGTCGAGGCACAGCCCGACGACCTTCTCGGGCCCGGCGCCCAGGTCGATCAGATGGTGGGCGAGCCGGTTGGCCTGCCGCTCCAGCTCGGCGTACGTCATCGACGCCGTGCCGGACACCAGCGCCGCGTCTCCCGCCGCGGCCGCGCCGCTGATCAGCTCGTGCACCCCGCCCGCCGCGCGGACCTCGGCGGTCTCGGCACCCCATCCCGTCTCCGCCAGCCGTCGTTCCTCCGGGGTGAGAATGGGCAGCCCCGACACCGGCCGATCCGGATCCGTGGCGATGGCGGCCAGCAGGGTGTGCAGGTGGCCGATCAGGCGTTCGATGGTGGACCGGTCGAACAGGGCCGTACTGAACTGGGCGGACACCGTCACGCCGCCCGCGTTGTCCTCGGTGAAGAACAGCTGCAGGTCGTACTTGGCGACGATCGCGTCCTGCGACCTGACCTCGGCCGTACCCGCCTGGTCGAGCGGCACCGGGTCGTCGGCGGTGAAGTAGTTGAGCAGGGTCTGGAACAGCAGGGGCCGGGAGCGGTCACGCTCGATGCCCAGCTCGTCGACGACCTGCTCGAACGGCAGGTCCTGGTGGCCGTACGCGTCCAGGGCCGTGGTGCGCACCTGGTGCAGCAGGTCGGTGAAGGTCGGGTCGCCGGACAGGTCGGTCCGCAGGACCAGGGTGTTGATGAAGAACCCGATCAGGTCCTCGGTCTCGGCCTGGTTGCGGTTGGCGATCCGGGTGCCGACCAGGACATCGTCCTGGCGGGTATATCTGCCGAGGAGGACGGTGTAGGCGGCCAGGACGGTCATGAACATGGTGGCGCCGGAGCGACGGGACAGCTCCTTCAGGGCCGCCGTCGTCTCGGGCTCGATGTGGAAGGTGATGGCGGCGCCCGCGGCGTCGCGGACGGCTGCGCGGGGGCGGTCGGTGGGCAGGTCGAGCACCGGGGGGCCGGCGAGCCGGCGCCGCCAGTAGCCGAGCTGGTTCTCCAGAGTTTCGCCGGTGAGCCAGTCGCGCTGCCACAGGGCGAAGTCGGCGTACTGGACCCTGAGCGGCGCCAGCGGGGACGGCCTGCCTGTGCGGAAGGCTTCGTAGAGGGCGGTGAGTTCGCGGTGGAAGATCTTGGCGGACCATTCGTCGGAGATGACGTGGTGCATGCACAGGGCCAGGATGTGCAGGTCGTCGGCGAGGCGGATCAGCGTGCCGCGCAGCAGTGGACCGGCCGCGAGGTCGAAGGGGGTGGCTGCGTCGGCGGCGATCAGGGTCTGTGCTTGTTGCTCGCTCGCCGCCTCGACGACGAGCAGGTCGAAGGCGGTGGGTGGGTCGATGATCTGGTGCGGGATGCCGTGGGGGTCGGCGACCAGCCGGGTGCGCAGGACTTCGTGTCTCTCCGTGAGAGCGCTGAGGGCGGCGCGCAGGGCGGGGATGTCGAGGTCGCCGGGCAGCGGGATGGGCGTCGGGGTGTTGTACTCGGCCGAGTCCGGGTCGAGCTGGGCCAGGAACCACAACCGCTGCTGGGCGAAGGACAACGGGAGCGGCTGGTCACGGTCGGCCGGGAGGATCGGGGGCCTGCTGCTGCCGTTCGCTCCGTCAACCAGTGGTGCCAGACCGCTGATGGTCGGCTGATCGAACAGCGCTGCCAAGGGGAGATCCACTCCCAGAACCGCTCGGATGCGGGTGACGGCCTGAGTGGCGAGCAGGGAGTGGCCGCCCAGATCGAAGAAGTTGTCGCGGACGCCGATCTGGTCCAGGTCGAGTAGGTCGGCCCAGATGCCGGCCAGCAGGTGTTCGGTGGGGGTGGTCGGCGGCTGGTAGCCGCCGGCAAGGTCGGGTCTGCTGCCGTCCGGTGCTGGTAGGGCGGCGCGGTCGATCTTGCCGTTGGGTGACAGTGGGAAGGCGGCCAGTTCGATGAACACCGACGGGATCATGTAATCCGGCAGCCGGGTGGCGAGGTGGGTGCGCAGCTCATCGGTGGTGGGGACGCCGTGGGAGGGATCGGCCGGAACGAGGTAGGCGACCAGCCGGCGCTCGTTGCCGGCCTCGCCTCCGGTGGTGTCTTGGCCGAAGGGAGTGACCAGGGCTGCGGCGATGTGCGGATGAGCGGTCAGGGCGTGCTGGATCTCGCCTGGTTCGATGCGGTGGCCGCGGATCTTGACCTGGTGGTCGGTGCGGCCCAGGAAGTCGAGCTGGCCGTCTGGTCGCCAGGTGGCCAGATCGCCGGTGCGGTAGAGGCGTGAGCCGTCGTTGGTGTGGGGGTTGGCGATGAAGCGTTCGGCGGTGAGGGCTGGTTGGTGGTGGTAGCCGCGGGCGAGTCCTTGTCCGCCGATGAGGAGTTCGCCGGGGATGCCGGTGGGGGTGGGGTTGAGGTGGGGGTCGAGGATGTGGGTGGTGGTGTTGGGCAGGGGTGTGCCGATGGCGGGGTTGGTGCTGGTGGCGGGGTCGGTGCTGGTGGTTTGGGGGGCCAGGGGTGGTGTGGTGGTGGTGATGACGGTGGTTTCGGTGGGGCCGTAGGTGTTGATGAGGCGCTGGTGGGGGGTCCAGGTGTTGGCGAGGGGGGCGGTGAGGCGTTCGGCGCCGAGGATGAGGGTGTGCAGGGTGGGCAGGGTGGCGGGGGTGAGGGTGGCCAGCAGGGAGGGGACGATGCTGGCGGCGGTGATGTGGTGGTGGTTGATCAGGTGGGTGAGGTGTTGGGGGTTGGCGCGTTCGTGGGTGGTGGCCAGGGCGAGGGTGGCGCCGGTGGTGAGGGTGACGGCGAGGTCGAGGACGGCGGCGTCGAAGCTGTGGGAGGCGAATTGCAGCACGGTGTCGTCGGGGCCGATGGCGAAGACCGGCCGCATTACGGTGGCGAGGTTGATGGCGCCGCGGTGGGTGGCGAGCACGCCTTTGGGGCGGCCGGTCGAGCCTGAGGTGTAGATGAGATACGCGCCCTGGTCAGGCTCCACCACGACCTGCGGGGCATGGCCGGGATAGCTGTCCAGGGTGGAGGCAAGCTCGCTCAACACCACCACCCGCACCCGGCTGTCTGGGTCGAGTTCAGCGGTTGGAGTGGTTGCCGGGTTGTCGGTGAGCAGGAGGGTGGCCCGGCTGTCGGCCAGCATGTGCGCCAACCGGCCCGCGGGATAGGCGGCATCCAGGGGCAGGTAGGCGGCGCCGGCTTTCCATACCGCGAGGATCGCGATGATCAACTCCGGGGTGCGCCCCACATGCAAGCCGACGATGCTGTCCGGGCCGGCGCCCAAAGCGAGGAGGTGGTGGGCCAGCCGGTTGGCGCGCTCGTCCAGTTCCCGGTAGCTGAGCCGGTTGCCCTCACACAGCACCGCGGTCTGAGCGGGACGGGTCCGGGCCTGAGCGGCGATGAGCTCGTGGATACCACCCGCTGCGGGAACGGCGATGCGGGCGGGCACGGCGTTGCTGGTGAGCTGCCGCTGTTCGGCCGGGGTGAGGATGGGCAGCGCCGACAGCGGCCGATCCGGATCCGCGGTGATCGCATCCAGCACGCCGTGCAGGTGAGCGATCAGCCGTTCGATCCTGTCCTGATCGAACAGGGCGGTGCTGTACTGCACCGATCCGTTCAGACCACCGTCGGGGCTACTGGCCATGGTCAAGATGAGGTCGTATTTGACCGGCATCGAACGCGGCCCGCCGCCCTCACCAGAACCAGGCTCACCGCCGAAGCCGGGGGCATCGGTGGTGAAGTGACTGAACAGCGTCTGGAACAACGGCGTGCGGGAGCGGTCACGCTCGACACCGAGTTCATCGACGAGCTGCTCGAACGGCAGATCCTGATGACCGTAAGCCTCCAACGCCGTGGCCCGCACCTGCTCCAGCAGATCGGCGAACGTCGGATCGCCCGACAGATCAGCCCGCAGCACCAGAGTGTTGACGAAGAAGCCGATCAAGTCCTCGGTCTCCGCCTGGTTGCGGTTGGCCACCGGCGTGCCAACCAGCAGATCATCCTGACGGGTGTATTTACCGAGCAGCACGGTATAGGCGGCCAGCAACGTCATGAACATCGTCGCGCCGCTGCGGCGCGACAGCTCCCGCAACCGGTGGCCGATGTCGGGGTCGATGCGGAAGTCGATGGCCGCCCCGCCGGTGTCGCGCACCGCGGGCCGGGCCCGGTCGGTAGGCAGGTCCAGCACCGAAGGCCGAGCCAGCCGGCGCCGCCAGTAGCCGAGCTGCCCCTCCAAAGTCTCACCGGTCAGCCAGGAACGCTGCCACAACGCGAAGTCGGCGTACTGCACCCGCAACGGCACCAACGGAGACGACTCCCCAGCCCGGAAAGCCTCGTACAACGCGAGAAGCTCCCGCTGGAAGATCTTGGCCGACCACTCATCGAAGACAACGTGATGCATGCACAAGGCCAGGATGTGCGCCTGATCGCTCAGCCGGATCAAGCTGCCCCGGAGCAGCGGGCCGGCAGCCAGATCGAACGGTGTGGCCGCGTCGGCAACGATCAGCGCCTGTGCTTCCTGTTCGCTCGCCACCTCGATGACGGGCAGATCGAAATCGCTGGGCGGATCGATGACCTGGTGCGGGATGCCGTCGGCATCGGCGACCAGCCGGGTCCGCAACACCTCATGCCGCTCCACCAGCGCCGCCAGCGCGGCACGCAGAGCGGGAATGTCGAGGTCTCCGGGCAGCGGGATGGGGGTGGGGGTGTTGTACTCGGCCGAGTCCGGGTCGAGCTGAGCCAGGAACCACAACCGCTGCTGCGCGAACGACAGCGGCAACACCTGGTCACGCGAAATGGGCAGGACCGGCGGCTTGACGACGCCATCCGACACCTCACCGAGCAGCGGAACCAGCTCACTGACAGTCGGATGATCGAACAGAGCCGCCAGAGGCAGATCTACCTCGAGAACCACCCGGACCCGAGAGACGACCTGAGTGGCCAGCAGAGAGTGGCCGCCGAGGTCGAAGAAGTTGTCGCGGACGCCGACCTGGTCCACGCCGAGCAGGTCGGCCCAGATGCCGGCCAGCAACTGCTCCGTCGGAGTGGTCGGCGGCTGGTAGCCACCTGCGAGCTCAGGCCTGCTGCCATCAGGCACCGGCAGCGCCGCACGATCGATCTTCCCGTTAGGAGACAGCGGGAAGGCGGCCAGCTCGATGAACACCGACGGGATCATGTAATCCGGCAGACCGGCGGCCAGATATCCCCGCAGATCATCGGTGGTGGGGGCGCCATGGGCGGGGTCAGCCGGGACCACGTAGGCGACCAGCCGCTGACCGACGCCGACCTTACCCTCTCGGCCACCGTGACCCCCGCTGACGTCATTGCCGTCCTCGTCGGTGGTGCCGGCGTCATGGGTGGTGACCAGGGCTGCGGCGATGTGGGGGTGGCTGGTCAGGGCGTGCTGGATCTCGGCGGGTTCGATGCGGTGGCCGCGGATCTTGACCTGGTGGTCGGTGCGGCCCAGGAAGTCGAGTTGGCCGTCCGGTCGCCAGGCGGCGAGGTCGCCGGTGCGGTAGAGACGTGAACCATTACTGGCGTAGGGGTGGGCGATGAAACGTCCCGCTGTCAGAGCCGGCCGGTGGTAGTAGCCGCGGGTCAGGCCGGCGCCGGCGATGAACAGCTCGCCGGGGACGCCGACCGGGACCGGGTTGAGGTGGGAGTCCAGCACGTAGGTGTGGGTGCCGGGCAACGGGATACCGATCGGGGTGGGCCCGGCAGGCTGCTCGCCGAGCGGCAACAAGCCGGTCCGCTCCACCGAACCACGCTGACCGCCGACATCACTGCGATCGCTGAGGTCGCCATGCTGAGCGTCGTGGTCGCCGGGGTGAGCGTCGTGGTCGCCGGGCTGAGCCTCGGGTTGCTTCGGCTGGTGGGGTAGGTGGGGGGTCAGGATGCTGTAGGTGGAGTCGATGGTGGTCTCGGTGATGCCGTAGGCGGTCAGCAGCCGGGTGTGCGGCAGCTGGTGGTGGGCGTGGGTGGCGTGGGTGGTGTGCCAGGTGTCGGTGGTGGCGATGAGTAGTTGCAGGTC
>NZ_JBEZDR010000020.1:0-234058 GCF_040648415.1 Nonomuraea sp. NPDC049141 | reverse complement strand
GTCCCCGGACGCCTCTCCAGGCCCCCTTGCCCCCGGAACAGTCACTCCGAGAAACGGACACTCAGGCTGTTACCGATACCTCGCCGTGGCCCTGGTCGGCGGATAGATCGGAGCCACCCGGGAGCCACCGTGTTAGTAAAGGTGTTAGCAAGATCTCAACATTATCCTGACAAACAGAAAGCCCCTGACGGCATAACGCCTGTTCAGGGGCTTCTTGCTGCAGAGCCAACGAGGGGAATCGAACCCCTGACTTTCAGGTCCATTTTAGGCAGCACTGTTAGCAAGATCTTATGACACCGCGCCACCACAGAGCATCTCTCCTGAATCTGGAATTCGTGAATTAGATTCCACGAAGCGGGAAGCCCAGCTTGACGATCGCGCGTTCGGCCCACTCCTGCGTCTTTGGATCCACGCGGGCCTTCTCTAGCAATAGCCGGGCACGGTCTCGCCACGTGCCCGGCAGTCGCTCTCGATCGAGGGCGAACTGCCTCAGCAGCGCCTCGCGGTAGCGAGCCTGATTCTCGACATCGAACGGCGCGAAGGCATGTAACGCGATCTTGAGGCAGTCGTCGTAGGCATCGGCAAGTTCCTCAGTGTTCCTCCTAGAGGAGACCACCCACAGCCGGAGAAGGGCGGACGCTGCCGACACGCAGCGTCCCTGCTCAAGGACAGCGAACGTGGTAAACGCAGTGTGGAAGTCGCGCGCCATTGGTTCTAGGACATGCCCGAGGAAGTCGAGGTGAGCGTCGCAGACGAAGGTGTTCTCCATCTCGATCGAGCCGTAGTTGCTACGGTGCCACGCCGTGATCGCTGGCGTTGCGGGGTCCTCGTTGAGGCTCCAGAGGGGACCCGCCAGGTATTCAACCGTCTCGCTCGGTTTGTAGGCAATCCGAATATTTCGTCGGCCTTCCTCCCATGTTCGTCTGACAGTGAGATTGACCGCCAGCCAGGACCAGCCGTCCTCGGGGAGTTGCGCGCGCCAGAGCAGCGTCTGCCTACGCCAGGCGTCGATAATGTCGGACGCGCGAGGGAACAGGTCGGAGCCGGAAAACCACTCGTCCACGAGGGAGTACAGCAGTAGGAGGTTTGCCGAGTAGGCGGCGTGCCGCGCGGGCACCGACAAAGCCATGGGCCGGTAGTCGACGTACCCGACTGTGAGCCGAGCTTCAAGCGCGGCGTGGAACAACGACAGTAGGAGAGTACGCAACACTGATATTCGGCTCGGCGTGCTGTCGCGCAGCAAAGCGGTCAAGAAGTGTAGCGTGGTCGCGCGGGCCGACAACGGTGCATAGGACAGTAACGCGTGCAGGAACGAGTCTTCCGGCATGGACTGACGCATCCGGCTTGCGCCAGCCTCTGCCAAGGTGGCCATGTCATGTAGCTCGCCGTACACAAGCCTGGCGACGAGGAACTCCCCGAACGTGGCGTGCAAGAACTCACACGTGGTGATCTTGTTGCCCTCTTGAATCGCCCTGGCCTCATGGATGAAGAAGAACTTCCCCACCACGATCTGTGAGGCAGTGAGGGGCGCGCGAAAGGAGCCAGTGGTGGCGGGCCGTCGCTCCACACGCCCCAATAGCGCGGCAAAATCGCTATTGAGCTCGTCCTCGTTGGTCCACAGGCGACCGCGGTTGAACATCGCGAAGGCCACGATCGACAGCCGATGCAGCTCGCGATCCACCTCTTCGCGAAGAAGAGCCTCGTCCGCATCCGGTCTTGCTTTGCGCACCTCGCGCTCGGCGAAGGCACTCAGCAGACTCTCGTAGAGCTGGGCTTGCCTGAGCCCACCGCGCATGCGCACCAGCCCGTTGTCGTCAGCGTCATAGAGCGCGAGCATGAGCAGCAGCAGCGGCTGCGTCGCTAGTGCTTCGTGATCCATCACTGCCGCCACAGACAGCTCATGCTGCCCCAGTGAATGCAAATAGTCGCTGTTGGTGTCGTTCCAAACGCTCACCCATCGCTCGACGTGCTCCTCACGGAAAGGCTCCAGCCGGATGGCAAGTACTCCATCGGCAGGAATCCGCGCCCGGTCGGCGACGGCGGTCCGACTTGTAAGGATCACAGCCAGCGGCCTGCCGTGAATGCGCTCGCGCGATTGGAATTCAGCGATCTTCTCCAGGTAGTCGGACTGGCTCACGCCAGTCGTCTGCAGCAGTTCGTCGAACCCATCGAGCAGCACCACTGGTAGAGCGTCCCCGGTATAACCCGCCAGCTCTGTCCATGAGATCTGCGCGTGCGTCGCATCCCGGATCGCGAACTCGATCTGGTCCAGCAGCGCAGCCTCCGCAGGGATCTCACGTAACACGACGCGAACGACCATGAAATCCGCCGCCGGAAGCCGGGCGGCCAGGACTTTGGTCAGCACCGACTTACCCGATCCCGGCTGGCCGAGCACGAGCAGCAAGCGGGTGGTAGCCGTATTGGAGGTCAGATAGCCGGTGAGAAAGTCGCCGATATTGTCCCGCGCGGGTCGTTCCGCCCACCAGGACTCCAGGTGCGGACGATCTCGCGAGGTCACTTCAGCGGCTCGGAAGTCCGGGTCGATGTAAGCATGGGCGAGCAGAGGTATCCGGAGCCCGCCCGTTTCTACCTCTCCAGTCTCTACGATTGGCCGTGACAGCGCATCCTGGTAGAGCGCTGCCAGTTCCCGCCTGCGCCGGTCCGGGGACCTGCCGGTGGCCAGTTCCTCCATCGTCCGCGACAGGCTGCTCAGGCTCATCTCAACCCGATGAAGCTGATGCTGAATTGCCCGATGATCTGTGGCCGATATCCAATACGCCACCTCTGGGAACTCGATGGCCAGCCGGTGCAGATGTGCTTCGTAGCTAGCGAGCGCCGTCGTGCAGAAGTCGCGGCAGGCCCGGTGGTCGTGTTGGCGCAGGACCGCCTGAACGGCGGGGCCAAGCTCTTCCCAAAGCTGTGCGTCGTGGCGAAACTCGGGAAGCTTGTCCAGCAGCTGACGGTAGAAGTTACACAACTCGTCGAGCATCTCCTGACGCGTACGGTGCGGCTCGGGGGTCGGCACTTCGCTGTGCAGGAGCACCTTTGCCAGGGAGACCGTCCTCTCCGACCCCAGCCGCTTCCCGGTGGCCAAGTACACCTGTTCGCCGAGCTTTTTTCGATCCTTGACTAGTTTCGCCTTGGCGCGGCCGTGATCGTTCTTGACCTTCTCCGGAATTTCGCCCATTGCGCGTGCGAACTTCGGCACAGTCTCGAAGAACGCCGTAAGGACGATGACAGAGTGCGCGGCCGTCAGCCGCTGCGTCCGCTCGAAACGGTTCAGCCCGGAGAGGCGCTCCTTTAGCCCGCCGACCAGCCCTTGACCCATCGTCGCAAACTCTGCCTTGGCGTCGAACAAGCTGATTGCTAGCTCGCTGCCACCGCCAGTTGCTACCAAGAGGAGGCCACCAGCGAGCTTGTCAAGTGCCTTAACAACCGAGCTATCAGATCCCCCGAGTAGTTCGGCGGCGTGAGCATAGCTCAGTTGCCGTCTCATGGCGCCTCCATCCGTCAGCGGCCAGGCTACGCCCGCTGTGGCGCCCAAATGACCCTGTTCGAACGGCTCGCGCCAGTTATCTCCTCACTGAACCCATTTCATCTCCCGGACACACCCAGTTCCTTGATGCCCAAGCTCATTGAGACCCACAACAAGCAGAACCCGAGAACTCAACTCCCCCAGGCCCGCCCTTCACGATCTCCGCCATATCCACGCCACGACCCTGCTCCTGGCCAGCGTCCCCCCCGTCCATGTCGTCGCGGCCCGCCTCGGCCATGCCGACCCGGCGATCGCCCTCCGCGTGTACGCCCACGTCGTCCACGAACAGGTGGCCACCGCTGCTGACATCTTCGCCAAGGCCGTCGGCGGATAGATCGGAGCCACCCGGGAGCCACCGTGTTAGTAAAGGTGTTAGCAAGATCTCAACATTATCCTGACAAACGAGGAAGCCCCTGACGGCATAACGCCTGTTCAGGGGCTTCCTCTTGTAGAGCCGACGAGGGGAATCGAACCCCTGACCTTCTGTTTACAAGTTCCGGGCGAGAGGTTCACCAAGGTCCACGACGACTGGCCCCACCTGGTATTGCACTCCAGAAAACCGCCCTATACCTCAGTGAACCGGCCCGCGTTGCTACACGCGTTGCTACATCCGGCCGGGCAACGACTCCCCCATCACTGCTCTCTGATGCGGCCCGTCCGCTTCGCCCAGGCCAGGATCTCCTCGGCCCACCAGTAGTCGGCGCCGGCCACTTTGCCCACGGGGCCAGGGAAGGGCTCGACCTGTTTCGCGGTCGCGGCCCGCTTTCTCCATTGGTTCACGGTGTGGACGCTCACGCCGAGCAACACGGCGATGTCACTCACAGCGACAGGGCGGGGCTCGGTGGGCTGGCTCATGAGAGCAGTGTACGCAGATCATGGGTGTACAGGAAATACTTGTACCCAGAATCTATGGACACCTGTACACGATATCTGTACGGTTGCCTCATCAGCACCAAGAACAAAAGCGGGCCCGCCCAAGTGATTCCAGCACCAGGACGAGCCCTTGACCGGGAAGAAGGCTCCCAGCCCATGCAAGATGCTAAAGGCGGCAACGGCGCCGCAGCCACCACCCCCCAGGACCGTGTCGACGCCGAGACGGCGCGGCCCAGCCAGCTCGACGAGGCGCAGGCTGACGGCCTGGCCTGCACCATCTGCGGCAGCGAGATGAACCCGATGAAGCCGATCGGGACGCACCTCGGTGTGCAGCTCTTCATGTGCATCAGCCACGACAACCCGCCCGAGTCCGTCGAGCCGCTGACGGCCGACCAGCTCGCGGGCCGCGCCTGCGTCACCTGCGGCGCCACTGACCGCCCCATGCGCGTCTCAGGCGAGGTCCCCGGACACGGCGACGTGTACGAGTGCGCCGAGCACAGCATGCCGTACTGGCTGCCCGAGCCGTGCCCGGCCTGGTGCAAGGACATCCACGAGCGCAGCGACGAGGAGTCCGACCGGCTCCACACCAGCCCGTGGCAGATCATCCCCGTCACCACCATGGGCATGGAGAACTTCGGGCGTGGTAGCGGCACCCCGTCCTGGGTGGCGCACACGGCCGAAGTGTCGCTGCAGCAGGGCTACCGCGAGGTCGAGCCGCGTGTGCTTCAGCACGACGCCGCCAACGACCGCTGGCACGCCTACTTCACCCTCGACGAGGCGGAGGAGCACGCCAAGAACATCCTCAGCTTGGTTGCGCAGGCGCGCGGACAGGCCGGGGACGTCTCCATATAGCGAAACGGCCCCCGCCCGGTGTGCAACCACCGGGCGGGGGCCTGGACCTCAATCACCTGCTCACACAGGGAGAGATCTGATGGCGAAGATACCGCCGTCGAACAACCGGTGCACCACCTACTACTGGTGCTCCGCCGCCCACGTCCAGCCGGACAGCCCCCACCACACGAACCTGGACCTGGTCGAGCACCTCGACCACTCCCACTGCCTCGTCGAAATCGACGTGCGCATCCACGGCCAGGACAAGGCCGTCGTCGTGAAGCTCACCGACCTCGACCAGCAGACCACCACCATCGCCCTGTCGGCCGAGCAGGCGGGCGTGATCGGCTACATCATCCGCACCTTCGACCGGCGCGGCATCCGCGAGTTCGGCGAACTGCTCGACGAGGGCTCGGTGCTGTTGAACGAGGAGCCGACCCGATGAGATGCCGCCACCGCTGGTGCCAGGTCGCCCACAAGGACCCGTTCGCCGTCAACCACAAGGGCGTGCTCGCCGAGTTCGCCGGACTGAAGGTCGGCCTGTCGCTGGCCGAGAGGCCGGGCGACATGCTCGACGAGTCGTGGGTGCAGCTCGACTACAACGCGAACGGCCACCGCCACCACCACGACGTCACCCCGCAGGCCGCCGCCGACTGGGCCGAGATCCTCGCCGCCGTCGATGTCCGCGAACTGGCCGCCATCGCTCAGGCCCTCTACCAGGCGGGCGTGACGCTGGGGGCGAGCGCGTGACACACCACACATCCTGACAAGCCGGTCCCCGGCGGGCGACCCTACCGCCGGCCGGGGACCTCAACCCAACCCCTGCAAGCACAGGAGAAGGATCTGATGTCCGAACCTACGGTCAGCGTCGAGGAGACGCCAGAGCGCCCCGCCAACCCACCCGGTCGCCTGTGGGCGATCGGGTTCGCCTTCGTCTACCTCGACCCGCGCGGCTTGCACGAGTTCGGCTACCTGCTGACCGACGCCGCCACGATCGCGAGGGGTGGCGCCTGATGATCCGCTGGTCAACGACGATCGTCGTCGTCCTGCTCGCCGCCGTGGCGGCCGTCGTCTCCTACCGGCATGCCTTTGAGGTGGTCGTGGCGAACGGCGAGTCCGGGTTCACTGCCGTACTCGTGCCGTTGACGATCGACGGCCTGATCTTCGCGTCATCCATGGTGCTGCTCGACGCGGCCCGGCGCGGCCTTAAGGTGCCGAAGCTGGCACGGTTCACCCTCGCGCTCGGCATCCTCGCCACCCTCGCGGCGAACGTGGCTCACGGGTGGGCTCACGGGCCGGTCGGTGCGATCGTCGCCGCGTGGCCGGCCCTCGCCCTGGTGCTGGCGTACGAACTCTTGATGGGGCTGATCCGGAGATCGGCGAGTTTGGTGGTGAATCACCACGAAACTCGCTCGGTCGAGGTCGAGGCAGTTGAGGGTGAATCACCCTCTCCCCAGCCGACCGACGTACCCGCCGCACCCGAGCTTTCACCTGCGCCTACGCCGGTTCTCACACCCGCCCCCGATGAGCTGTTCCCCGTGGCGGCACTGAGGTTCTCCGAGGACCTCAGTGAGGGTCGCGTGCCGCCGCTCGCCACGATCAAGAAAGACCTCAAGGTGGGCCAGCCGCGGGCCAAGCGGATCCACACCTACCTCCATCTACTCGCGGAGGTGGCGCGGTGAACACGATCTACATCGACAGGCGCAAGCTGCTGCGGCACGCGCGCGCCTTGGCGTTCCGGGCGTGCGTCGGCCTGGTGCTGGTACTGGCCATCCTCGGGCACGTGCTCGTGCTGCTGCTCGGCGCCCTCGACGCGCTCCTGACGGCCTGGCTCGGTCTGCCGCGCCTGTCGCGGAGCACGCGCCGGTTCGTCGAGGTGGTACGGGAGACGTGGGAGGCGGACCTGTGAGCGACCGTCCCGGCCGTGGCCGTATCCCCGAACTGTCGGCGATCCCGTGGGAGGGGCCGCGGGCCATTACCGACTATGCGCGCACGGGTCGAGACCTGTGCCGCGACCTCGGCGAAGAGTTCAACGTCGGCTCTGATGAGTTGTATGCGGTGCTGATCCGCTCGTTCAAGGGTCACCCGATCCTGGCGCTACTCGGCGCCCCCGACGTCCGCTTGAGGGCGCGGCGTGTGGTGAAGCGGCTGAAGCGGGCCGCCGAGTTGCAGAAGGGCGCCGGCGTCGAGCTGGTGAAGTTCCACGCGCAGTTCCGCAAGGAGTTCGTCGACGTGCTGCCCAAGGCCAAGCCCGAGCAACGCAAGTCTCCGTTCAACTGGGAAGACGACTGATGTCACGCAGCAAAGAGATCGTCCCGGTTCATGAGGAGAGCTCCCTGGCCAAGGTCACGGCCAGGGAGGTTTCCCGCCTGCTCACCCTGGCAAGCCCGTGGGTGGCCTACGTCCTGGTGTTCGGCGTCGGGTCGGCCTTCCACTTCATCCTCGGCTCCGACGACCCGCAGGTGACCGGCTGGACGATGTTCCTCATGGCGACGTGCGTGCTGGTGCTGACCGGGGTCACCTTCGGCCAGTCGCACGCTCGCGGCCCGTGGGGTAAGACGCACACGACGCTGACCACGCTGCTGGCCGGCGTCTGGGTGTGTGCGGCCACCATCAACGGGCCGACCACGGTCGTCACTGGCCGCCTGGTGCTGATCGGCGGGTTCACTCTGGCGTTGACGTGGAACCTCAGGACCGTCATCCGGATGAAGGGCCTCGACCAGCCCGGCGCCATCGGCGACCCGCTCGCGTTCCTGTTCGGCCAGGGCGCCGAGCGAGCGGGAATGCGGGAGGTCGAGGCCAGGACCCTCAAGGCCACTGCCCACAAGGTCGAGGGCGAGGTGCAGCTTGAGCAGGGTCGCCAGGTCGCGGAGGACCTACAGCGCAAGGTGGCCTACGTGGAGTCGGGCATCGGGCTTCCGCCCGGCTCCATCACCGCGAGCATCGACCCTGACCACGCCGACAAGGCCAAGGTGACCATCAGCGATCCGCGCGTGATGAAGCGCCCCATTGCCTGGGTTGCCCCGTCCCGGCCCGGCCTGTCGATCGCCGACCCGCTCAACATCGGCCTGTGGCAGGACCTCGACGAGGTGGAGTTCGCGCTGCTCGGCTTCCACTTGCAGGTCATGGGTCAAAGCGGCGCCGGTAAGAGCATCGGCGGCGCCTGGAACATCCTGGCTGAGGTGGTCACCCGCTACGACGTGGCCGTGTTCGTCGGCGACATCACCAAGGGCAGGCAGACGCTCGGCCCGCTGGAGGAGTCGCTGCACCGGTTCGAGACGACCAAGGCGGGCGTCAAGGCGATGATCCGCGAACTGCAGGCGCGGGTGAAGGAACGCACCGACTATCTGGCGTCCAAGAACCTCACGAAGTGGAAGCGCGGGTGCGGCCTGACCTACTGGCTGATCTGGTTCGAGGAGTTCCCCGACATCTACGACGCCCTGAGCGATAAGGAACAGGAGCTGTTCCTGTCCATGCTCAAGGCGATCCGGTCGGCGGGCGGCACGATCGTGCTGTCCCTGCAGCGGTCGGACTATTCGCAGATGCCGACGCTGGCCAGAGGCCAGTTGGGCAACATGTGCTTCGGAGTGCAGACCGGAGGCGATGCGGCGTTCGGCCTATCCGAGCCGCAGCAGGACGCCGGCGCCCGGCCGGAGTTGTGGAGCAACAAGCAGCCCGGCATGGCCTACCTGGACGTGCCCGGCATCGACGACGGGCGGATAGCGATGCCGCTGCGCACGTACGCGTGGGGCCTCGACGATCAGGGCGAGTTCGACGACGAGCGCGCCAACGCGGCGATGCGCGCCCACAGCGCCCAGTGGCCCGCGGCGGCTAAGGCGGTCGACGAGACGACCGCGGCCCTGTCGAGGCTGCACAACGGCGCCGCTGCCCAAGCCGCGCCGGCCGCCCTCCTGGAACGTCCCGACGAGGACGACGATGATGAGGATGTGAGGAACGTGGCGAGCGAGTACCTGGAGACCGACGACCCCGACCCCGAGGTGACGGGCGGCATCGACGACGAGATCCCCGACCTGGACGACGGCGAGCCGCCACTGACGTTCGCCCCGCCCGCCCAGTCGATGACGCCCGAGGAGCGCGGAGCGGCCCTCATAAAGCGGCTGCAAGAGCTGTGGGACGGCGGAGCGCGGGACTTCTCCAGCGGAGATCTCAAGCCGTTGTGGGAGACCACGGACATGTCGCGGTCGTGGGTGCAGAAGACGCTCAAGCGGCTCGTGGAGGCTGGTGTACTCGGCGGCTACGACGAGCAGGCGCAGCGCTACCTGATGCCCGACCGCCCCGAGCTGTAGCGCGTGCGGCTGCGCGTGGGCTGCTCGCGCGCGGCTTGTTGATCATGCTGCCACGGGTGCCGCGGGTCAGGTGCCACGCCCCTGCCACGAAGGGGTGCCACACCTCGTGGCACCCCTTCCGACCTGTAACACCCTCAAGCGTGGCACCCCAGCCCCTCACGCGAGGTGCCACGGTCAACTCTCGGGCCAGTCCACGCGTAGCCGCGTGACAGATCCTCGCTGTTGGAAAACGACCGTATTTCCACAAGATCCCTTGCATGCCATCCCTGCCCCCTGCCGGGCGTACGGCTGTCGGAAAAACGTGTTGAGAAATCTTCGTGTCGAACAAGTCGGCATGCACCCATTCACCACATTGGAGACTCGGATGAACCTCGCGACCGCCACCGAACCGGCCGCCATCTCCTCCATGGGCAGCCTCGTTGGATACGGCCGCGTCTCGACCAGAGACCAAATCCTTGACCGGCAGACCGCGGCCCTCACCGACGCGGGTTGCATCCGCGTGTTCGCCGACAAGCTGTCCGGCAAGAACACCGACCGTCCCGAACTGGCCGCGTGCCTCGACTACCTCCGAGCCGGCGACACGCTGGTGGTGCTCTCCCTCGACCGGCTCGCGCGCTCGCTCCAAGACCTCATCACCATCGTTGCCGACCTCCGCCGGCGGGAGATCGGCTTTCGATCCCTGCATGAAGCGCTCGACACCACCACGCCTGGTGGCCGGCTCGTCTTCCATGTCTTCGCCGCGCTCGCCGAGTTCATCCGCGAACTCATCGTGGAGGGCACTCACGAGGGCTTGGCCGCCGCTCGCGCACGAGGGCAGCGTCTCGGCCGACCTCCCGCGCTCACCCCGGAGCAGGTGACGCACGCTCGGCACATGCTGACCGCGCCTGACGCGACGGTCTCCAGTGTGGCGAAGCTGCTCGGGGTCAGCCGGTCCACGATCTATAAGTACGTGCCCGAGCTGACCGGAGCCGACGTCACGGCGGCCGGGACGCGGTAACGCACAATGCGAGGCGGCCCCCACCCGACCCTCCCTCCGAGGTAGGCCAGGTGGGGGCCGCCCTGTTCCCGGCTCCGCGCCAGGGCCGGGAGTCTCTTCACCTACTGTGAGCCGCGCGCCCGACCGGTGATACGCCGCCGCAGCCAGCGCAGGCCGTTGACGAGAGGGTCGTAGATCAAGACTCCCGCGACGACGGCCAGCGTGCCGACGACGGCGGTGAGTATCGGGATCAGGGCGTTTGTAACCATCGAGGCTCCAGGTTGGTGGATGGTGTAGCTGGTTGTGGGTGGCCCCGCCCGGAAGCCCTCCAGCTATGAGGCGGGGCCACCAGCCCGGCGCCCGCGATCTGACGGAAGGCGGGTGCCGGGTGGTCTATGTCCCATCTGGGACGTAGCGGGTCCACTCGCGGTCAGACATGCTCGCGCCGCAGGTCCAGCACATGCACGGTCAGGGCCCGCGCGAGGGTGTATTCGAGCCGATGGAAAGCGTCCAGCGGAACGTCTTGGGCGGTGGTCAAGCGGGGCGCTCCGTCGGGGTCCAGGGTGACGACGTCGCCCAGCACGCCGTACGGCTCGTAGTCGCCGCCCGAGGTGTAGACGTGCGCCTCAATGCGGAGACGAGGGCATGACCGGATAGCCTTCGGGATGCATCTCACGCATGTCGCAGGCTTGGTGACATACATGGATGCGACGGGCACAGCTCGGGGGAAGACCCACCACAGGCGTCCGCTGGACGGCTCCCTCGCGGTTTCCCTGCAGACCTGGCATAGCTCGTTCAGCATGCATTCGCGCTGCCGCAGGGTGTGCACCTGATCCCACAAAGGGGCGCCTCGCCGATGGCCTTCCTGGCGAGCCCACAGCACGCCCAGCAGCCAGTCGTCGTCGGCAGGGTCCGGGTAGGAGAGCCTCCGACCGTCCGTCGCGCCGCCGTACCGCGCCAGGACAACCCCGAGATCGATCCGCTCGGCGCTGCGGGGTGCAATGTACGGCACCGGGAGGACGGTGGCCGTGGTCATGCCAGCACCCCGCGGATGTTGGTCTCCCAGATGGCCTGCTGGAGTAACCCGGCGCTTCGGTCGGCGGTCGGCTGCCGCCCTCGATGCCAGGTCCGGTGCCGGGCCAGCCAGACGCGGTCCTGTCGCCACACCACCCAGGTGGGGAAGGCGCGCATGAGCAGGTCGCATACGGAGCGGGAGTGTGCCGGGTCGTCGTAGTACTCCGCGACCTCGTCCTCGGTCACGGCCGTTCCCCCGTCCGGAAGGGCAGGTCCCGCGGACGCGTGATCCACGGCAGGGGCACCGGCTTCGGCTTGGTGCTGGGCTGCGGGTCGGAGGTTCGGTGAGGTGATGGAACCTCGTCGTCCTTCTCCACCCCTAGCGCGTCTGCAAGCGGAACGAGCACCTGGTGCATTTCGTGTAGACGATGCCGTTGATGATCCGTTCCACGGCCATATTGTGCGGCGGGCAGGTGGGCTGTGGCTGCGCCGGCTCTTGCGGCGGTTTCTTCGGCACCATTCTCCTCGCGGGGACGACGATTTCGGGGCGAGCCATCGTGAGGCAGGTGGTCGAGGGCCGGGGCCGCAGCAAGGTCTGGGCGCGGCCCCGGCCAGGACCCTGCCGGTCCGGAACGGGCAGGGTCGAATCCGGCAGCAGGCCGTGCAGACGAGGCGGCGGCCTTGGTGTGCCGGACGTTTCTACGTGGGCTGACTGTCATGAGCGGCCCTGCCGCCACGTGTATGCGATGGCGAGCCCAGTGCCCACGATCAGCGCCTGCCGGTCGGTCACCGCTCTTCGCGTGCGACCGGAGGGCAGATGCGTGACGAGGAACGTGCCGTCGCCGTACTCCACGATGTCGCAGTCCGGAACGTACGGATGGGCCCTGCTCGCCTCACCAGACGCGCCGCACTGGGCGGGGTGCTCGACGGTCTGCCGACGCCGCGTCACATCGCCGTCGGCAGACCTGCTCGTGGCGTCAACGCCCGCTGTGGGAGGCGTTCGCGTGGGGGCTACGGACCTGTGACTGTCCATGCCCAGGACGGTAGAAGTGGCCGCCCGCCGATCTCAATGAAATTTCTCTAGATTTCTTCTTGATCATTTAATGCACTCTCGATCAGCTCGTGAGCCTCCGCGCTATGGACGGCGAGGGCAAGCAGCCGATCGAACGCCTTCTCGTACACGAGGACCTCGTGACGTTGCTGCAGTGTCAGTTCGGCCGTGTAGGTGGCTACCGTCACCATGCGGCTGTCGTAGATCGTGAACGCGTTGTTTCTGGGCACCGTGTATGGCGCGGCCAGCGGAACAACGCCCAAGCTGACCCGAGGAGTGCGCGCAATCTCCAGCAGCCAGCGCAGCTGCTCTGCCATCGTGCCGGGATCGCCTACGGCCGTATAGAGCGCCGCTTGTCCAAGCAGGAAGAGGAAACGGCGTTGGCCACGGCCGAGCACCTGTTGTGCCTCCAGGCGAGCCCGTACGCCCTCCTCCACGTCGTCCGGGATGCCATGGAAGTCCACAACCGTGGACAGGATGCCGTGCGCGTAGGCAGCCGTCTGGAGCAGCCCGGGAACGACCGTAGGCTCCCATGCCCGAATCAAGCTGGTCTTTTCGTAGGCGTCGATGTTGGCCCGCTGACGCCGTTTCGTACCCGACTTCAGAGAACGGCGCCAATCCATGTACTGCGCGTCGATGGAGCGAACCGCGGCGACCAGATCAGCGATCTCGCTCGGGAACTGGCAGGCCAGGCACCAGTCGCGGACGTCACCCTCGGTCGGTGCCTGTCTGCCGAGCTCCAGCTTCGACACCTTCGACGGCGGCCAGTCACACGCTGCTGCGATCTGGCGGCCCGTCAGCCCGGCATCGCGCCTCAGGTCTCGCAGGCGGATGCCGAGCGCTTGGACGGCTTGCTGGCCGAGGAGTGGCTGATTCACGAAAGGGCGTCGGCGAACGCTTCGAGCGGTTGAGCATGCTCCAAGGCCACAGCCCGCCACTTCAGGTGCTGTGATAGGACCTCAGGGTCGGTCACGAGTTCTGCGCCGGCGAAGGTGTCGTCGACGTCGTTGAAGTGCAACGAGACCAGACGAGCGTCATCGAACAGCCACGCATCGTACGGCGTCAGCCCCAACTGCTCAGCGACATCGCGCCGTAGATACCGGATGTCCTCGCCCGCCTGCACGCTGAGTCGGGCTACCTCGATGCCGTACCGGGTGTAGTCGGAAGGGGGAACCGACACGATGCGGACCCTCTGCCAGGTCCTGCCCGCGGCGGTGTCTCTGCTGATTCGTTCCATCCAAGACCGATGCCAGGCGTAATCATCCGGCTCGCCGGCCAGCCACTTGCGGAATGGTTCTACGCCCACGTTGCTGTTGTAGCGCTCGCGAAGCTCGAACCTGAATGCGCTGGCGGTGAAGCTGGTCAGCAGATCGCCCAGCTCGGTCTCGGACAGAAGCACGGTTACCCCTGGTCGAAGAAGCGGCGAATGAGTTCCTTGGGGATCTCTACGAGGGTTTCGTCGTCGGCCAGGTTAACGGTCTCGCCGAGGGCTGTGGAGTCGGTAACGGTCTTCCCTTGGACGGCGATCGTGCCGCGGTCCGTCTCGTAGAGGGCGGGGCAGGTGCCTTGCTCGCTGGTGGTTCCCAGGAACCGGAGATGCATGGCTGCTCCTTGATCGAGTTGCTTGGAATTTCGCGGCCCGCGCTGATGGTCCGTCCGACTCCTGATTCCGTCAAGGGCGGACTTTCCCGCCAATGCAAAAGAGCCCCCGTCACCTCCCTCAGAGGGGAGGTGACGGGGGCTTCGTTGTACGGCTTGCGCCTGCCCTACGGCTGGAGAGTCGAGGTGTGTGATCAAGGCGAATAAAATCACCCATGATCACCCATTCGGCTTGCTACCGCTGAGACTGGTCCGACTGCCTGGCGTTCGGCACCACGTACGTGATACCCAGGGCGCCGAGAACGGCCAGACCGATCGTCACCCACTCGCCCGTCTGGATGACGTTGTCGCCCATGGCGACGACGAGCGAGGCGGTGCCTGCGGACACCGCAGACACGATGGCCTTAGCGGCGCTGCCTACCTTGATCATGGCGTCTCCCTTACTTGGCGACGTAGCCGAACGAGAAGTTGTACCCCTTGGACTCGGACGCGCCGCCGAGCGTGATCCAAGCGGTGTCCCACGGCGCCCACCGGTTCGAGCCCGCGCCGTTGCTGAAGATGTGGCCGTTGTAGCCGCACCGGGTGGGCATGTCCCGGTAGACGCGGTGGACGCCATCACGCACGCTCGGGGTGCCGGCCCCCATGGAGACCCGCAGCGTGTCCCCCGCAGGGAGCATGTCGGCGGTGCCGCCCTCGACGACCGGCAGGGCGCCGGCTGCGAGCGTGAACGTGTTGCAGCGCTCGGTGCGGTTGTTGCCGCGCGCCCACGAGTCCTGCACGAGCAGGCCCGCCACGTTGACCGGAGCAGCGCTGACGTTCTTGACGTCCACGTACTCGGCGTTCCGGTTGGCCGCGGTGTCGGCGCCGTAGGCGTTGTAGCCGATGGCGCCGATCTCCAGGCTCGGGAGGTCGGCCGACGAAGCGGCCGAGGCCGGACCGGCGGGAAGGCTCGCAGCGATGAAAACCGCAGCGAGCAGACAGGCGCTCTTGGAGATGCGCATTTCGAGGATGCTCCTTGAGGAGGTGACATGAGAAGAGCGCCTCACGTCGGGGTGAAGCGCTCGGCGGCGAACTACTTCCAGACAGGAAAGAGTTCGCTGATCAGTTGGCCTCGTCGATGAGGCCGGGCGTGCGCCCGTCTTCGGGCTGTCGCTCCTCCACGGGCTCGGGATGCCGCGGCAGGAAGGATTGGTACGGCCAGTAGCGCAGCCAGAGGCCGTCGCTCACGGCTTGATCAAGGCGGTCCACGTCAGTTGGCCGATCTGCTTGTCGACCTTCAGCTTCTTCGCCTGCTGGAACGCGGCCACCTTGCTGCCCATCGCCGGGGTGAACGTCGTGTCGTTGTACACGTCTGGGTCCAGGCCGAAGTCGTGCGACTCCAGCAGGTAGAAGGCCCGCTTCACGGCGGTGCCCTTCGCGCCGACCTTGAGCAGCGGCAGCGTGTCCACGATCTCCTCCGTCCAGTTCTTCGCCTTCGCCGGCTTGGGGCGGTCAGGGGTGGCTCGTTCGCCGGCGTAAGGCGGGTTCCAGAACCCGGCGATGACATCGGCGGCGCGCACCCTGCGTTTGCAGGCGTCGCCCGTGTTCGCTTCGATCGTCTGGATGCGGCCGTCCGACAGCACCGTCTCTATGACGCCGACATGGTCGATACGGCCGATCACATCCGTGCCGTCCCAGTCGAAGAACACGATCGCTCCGGGCTCAGCGTGCGCCTTGATGTTGGACACGGTGCCGGGGAACCATCGGCCCAGGTCACGCCCATCTTCGGCGTGCCAAACTGTGTATGCGCGGTCTCCGTCAGGCAGGACCGCGGGCCCGTTCCCGGACCGCCGCGCCCACTCGGTGACTCCCTGGTCGCACCAGGCCGCCCTGAGGAACTCGCTGCCGTTGCGCTCCGCATACGCGCGGGTGATCTTGTTAGGGCGGCCAGTCAACCCCAAGTCCTTGCGTGCCTCGGCCAGCATCTCTGCCGCAGTCACTCGGCACCTTCCCCGCGGTAGATGCCGTCAGGGTCTGGGCTGCCGTACAGGTGGCGCAGGACCGCTTCCTCGTCCGGCTCGGTCGGCCCCCACTCGCGCAGGTCCACGCCCTCGGAGGTCAACTCCGCTTCGGTCTTCTCGGTCACCGGTCCTCCTTGGTGTGCTTGTCCATCTCGGCCCGCCAGGCGGCCCGGTAGCGGCGGAAGGTCAGCAGCAGCCCGATCAGCAGGGCGTCACACACCGCAGTGAGCGCGATCACGAACACGGCCGAGCCCGGCCCCCGGTAGACGGGCGTCCAGCCGCCTACGGCGAGGGATACGACGCTGCGCACGTACAGCAGCCAGATGATGAACACCAGCCCGGACACGAGCACGGCCGGAGACCGGGGCGGCCACGAGGGGCGGGCTCTGGCCAGGAACCAAGTGGACGGGATGACCCCGCCGGCCATGGCCGCCCACAACGCCACGGTGTACAGCACGTTCAAGCGGTGCCTCCCGCGAAATCGTCAAAGATCCAGACGGAAAAGTGATTCGCCTCGTTGTAGGCGTGGATCTTCGCCGCCAACTCCTGTCCGAGCCGGCGCGCTTGCACGGCCTGCGCGGCGTCCGCCTTCGCGCGGCGTGCCGACTCCTGCGCCGCCGCTTCGGCCGCCGCCAGCTCCGCCTGAATGAGCCGCTTGCGTGTCCTCATGCCGGGGCCCCCGGGCGCTGTTTGATCTCGGACAGGAGTTTCTCGGTCGTCTGCGCGGCGGCGATCGCGGCGGTGGCGGCTTTCGCCTGGTCGATCAGCGCCACCCTGGTCGTCTCGTGTGCGGCGTGCTCCGTCTCGTAGGCGTGCCGCCACCTTTCGGCGTCGGCTTCCATCCGGTCTGCTGCCGGTTTCGGGACGACGTAGCCGAGTACGAACAAAAGGATCACTACGCCTGTCGGTCCCGCTTTGAGCAGCAGATCGATGAGATCGGGAGTCAAGGTCATGGCCGCCTTTCAGCGAAGAAGGGGTGGCCGCCCGCGCTCCCTCAGGCCCCGCGCAAGCCCCGCGGGCGGCCACGATCAGGTGGCGATGACTCCGGCGGTCCGTAGACGGGTCGTCAGGTCGAAGCCGTACTGGCGGGTGGCAACCGCGTCGGCGCGCAGATTGTTGTACTGCGTCGCCGTAGGCGTGCCCGCGATGTCGCCGGAAATGAAGTTGGCCTGGTTGGCGATCGCGGCAGCCTGCAAGAACATCCGTTTCGTGCCGCTGGTGGTCTGGGCGAAAAAGTCGCCGCCATTTGCGCCGATGTGTACCGTGCCCGCGGCCACGCTGGGGATGCTCATGTTGGTCAACAGCCAGCCCTGGCTCGCCGCCGTGAGAGCCGGACGCGCCTTCAGCAACGCTTCCAGCTCCTCGACACGTCGGCGGAGATCACGCAGCTCGGATACGAGACTGCCTTGGTAGACGTCAGGCATCGGGCGCCTCCTGCCCCTCGAGCACGAGACGTGCTTCTTCCTTGCCGGTCTGCTTGCTGATCGGGGTGATGCCGATGCCGATGATGCGGCGCCGCCGCCACACGCCTTGATGCCAGGCGTTATGCAGGTAGAAGCGGCCAACGTCACCCAAGCTGTTGGGCGAGAACGTCACGATCTTGCCGAAGGTGACGGTGGCCATGTCGACGCGCAGGGCGCCACCGGCGCGGGCCGCCCAATAGGCCGCGTACTCCTCCAGCGTCGGCAGATCGGTCTGCGTGTTGTAGCTGAGAGTGCGACTGGTGCGCGGCCAGCCGGCCGCCAGGTGGGCGGTGGCCTCGTGCGCGGTGGACAGCAGCGGCACCGACGGGACGGAGGCGTCGGCGGAGATGGAGTTTCCGCGGGCCCGCCACCGGGTGGCGCCGCGCGCCGCGTCGGCTTCCTCGGTGTATTCGAGGATGTCGCCGTTGTTGCGGCCATCGGCCCACGTGTGCAGCACCGGGTCGGCCTGGCCGAGCGGCATCCCCCACACCCAGCGGCGCACCAGGGCGCCGTCGACACGTTCGAGACGGATCTGGGTCTCGAAGCCGCCCGAGGCCTGGGCGAGGTCCAGCAGCACCTGGCCGTACTTGCGGCCCTCGGACTCCAAGATGGCGAGTTCGCGGCTGACACCGGACGATCCCGCTTGCAGATCCAGGGAGATGTTGCTGTTGGGCTGCGCCATCAGGTGCGTCAGCAACGAGCGGGCGATGTCGATCTGGTCGCCCGCGTAGTTCAGATCGTCTTCGATCTCCACGGCGTTGAGGTAGCCGTCGAGCGTGACGCCCCGCAGCGCGATCCCGACCCCGCCGCGCCGGGATCGGGTCAGCTTCGTACCGTTGATCCAGTACTCGGCCTGAGGTTCGCCCTCGCGCAGGATCTGGCAGACGATCACGCCGGGCCCGCGATCCAGCGGGTAGCTGTCCGGGTCGTTGACCGCCTCGCGGGGGATGATCTCCGCGACACGGTCGGCCTCGCGCCGGTTGGGGATGGGAATGGTGGCCGTCAGCTGTCCCGGCTGTAGGAGGCGGGCATCGAAGACGGCGTCGGGTAGAGCCAGGCTGCCGAGGAACGTGCGGTCCAGGAGGCGGAAGAACTCATACCTCCAGACCGCGCCGCCGACGCCGGGCGCGAACGGCTGCACGACGGGTGGCTGCGGAACCGGCGGCGTCGTGCTGGCCACGATGATCGTGAACGCGGCGGCGGCCAGCGACTGGGTCGGGGTCAGCACGACCTCGCCGAGTGACGCCGTGGACACCACCGGCCGTGTCGCCAGCACGGCGGAGGTCCACACGTGGCTCTGGGCGTCGGCGCGCTCGGTGTAGCCGGTCGGCGTCGACCAGGACACCGACGCGCCGGGCGGCGACGGGACGCCCGTCGCGTAGCGGATCTCCAGGCCGCTGGCCGCGTTCGGGGTCATGCCGGGCGTGGTCGTACCGGCCTGGCGGTCGATCTGGATGCTGTCCGGGTCGGCGTCCGCGATGGCAACGATGAGCACCGTGCCGTCCGCGACGCTGCCCTGGAAGGCGCTGTAGGTGGTCGGCTCTCCGAGCTCGCACGTGCGTTTCCACACGATCACGCCCGCCCACGTGCCCGACACGCTGCCCGGCCAGAAGCCGCCCGGGTGATCGTCCTCGAACAGCCAGTCGCCGTCGAGGAACAGCGCGCCGTGCCCGCCGGAGTCGGCCGACTGGAAGGCCAGCAGAACGTCCCCGACTTTGGCCTCGCCGCGGGTGGCGGTGCCGGCGCCCGCAGAGATGAGGTTGGGCTGGACGGAGCGGATCCAGGCAGTCATGGAGCCACCGCCTTTCGCCCGCTGCTACAGGTAGGCATGCCGCCACAGGACGTCGCAGCCGTTGGAGCCATCGGCGGTGACGGTGTACTGGATGGTGTTGGAGCCGCCGGCCAGGACGAAGTCGCCCACCGGCACCGAGCTGCCGGTGAGGGTGGACATTTTCGACACGCCGTCGAGGGTGACGGTGGCGTTGTCGGTGTCGATCTCCAGCACCTTCCCAGCCGGGACCGTCAGGTTGAATTCCAGGGCCCGGTCGAGGCTGCTGTTGGTGAGTGTCGGATGGGTGAGCGGGCCTTCCAGCCGGATCAGCGGGTGGGTGGCGGTGTTGCCCTGGTTGGACAGGCCTGTCGGAGTGTTGACGGGTACGGTGGCGCCCTGCAGGTCGAGGCTGTAGCGGCGCGGGTCGCTGCAGGTCCAGCGGACGGTCACCGGGACGATGCCCACACCAACAAGCCGGGTGGGGACGATGCGGCCGGTGATCGAGCCGTGAGCCAGCAGCGTCTCGCCGCGCAAGGTGATGACGAGCGGGTATTCGGTGTCGTCCTCGCCCACCGCGGTTGCGGCCCGTAGTGCCCCGTAGGACTGGACGAACGTGGGGCTGTCGTCGTGGACCTGGATGGTCGCGGTGACGATCCGTTCCTGGGCGTACTTGCGGCCGCTGTAGGAGCCGTGCCGGGAGGGCCGTTCGACGTTGCCCGAGTCGATGCCGGGTAGATCCTCCCAGCCATCAAATTCTGTGATCCGGTAAAGGTTCTGACCGCCGCCCCAGACGGTGCCGTTCCATTCGATTTCGCCATCGTTGCCGGTCATCGCGTCGCCGGGCTGGACCGGCAGTACCACGCTGATCGGCGGCCACTCGGTGGGGATCTCGAACGCGGCCAGCGTCAAGCGCCGCTCGCGCGTCAGGCTCAGCGTCGGCCACTCGGTGGGGATCTCGAACGCGGCCAGGTTCAAGTTCACGTTCGGGGTGACGACACTGATCGGCGGCCACTCGGTGGGGATCTCGAACGGCGCCAGGTTCAGGCCGACGCGGGAGTATCGCAGCCGACCGCGAATGGTGGCTGGGATCGGCTGGGACCGGCCGAGACGAGCCATGCACGCCCCCTCTTAGATGTAGGCGGCGCGGTTGATCGCCTGGCCGAGGATGAGCGGGCGCGGCGCGAGGAACGGCACCACGGCGGGCAGGATCTCGATAGCCGCCCAGTTCCAGGTCCTGCTCCCACCCGTGCCGTTGAAGTTCAACGTGACCGCGCTGCCCGCTGTCGCGGTGTCGGCTGCCTTGTAGACGGCGATCCCGGAATAGTCGTCAGTGATCGTGGCGATGCCGAAGCCGACGTCAGCGGAGGTGGGGGTGGTGTCAGCGTTGGAGTCGGTGGCGATCCCCACCGCGCGTGAGGCCGCCACCGTGCTGGTGTAGGCGGCCGCCGTGAGATTGGCCGTCGTGGAATGGTTCTCGCCGACCGCCCCTACCGGGTTCGCGACATCAGCTCCTGTGATCACCAGCAGCTTCAGTGAGACCTGGCTGCCGCCGGAGGCAGCGGTGGCCGTGACGGTGCGGGCGACGGCGGTCGGCGCTACCGCCGTGAAGATGGTCACGGTTCCGGCGAAAGCGCCCGAGTCCTCGCCGACCTGGTGGTTGACTCGCGGCGCCCACGTGAGAGCGGTTCCGGAGTTGGCGATCGTGTTGGTGCCCGTCCCGCCGCCGAACGCGCACAAGGCGACCAGCAGCGAGCCGGCAGGCGCCGTGAATGAGGCTGTCGGGGCCGTATCAACACTGTTGGCCAATGCCGGGGTGGAGGCGTCGATGGCGATCGCCACCGCTCACTCCTCCCAGACGACGTACGTGTACGCGTTGACCGCGGCCGCGGCCTTAACCCGCACCCGCAGGAACCGACTGGCCGCGACCCGGAACTCGCGCCCGAGCGGCCAAAACTTCACATACTGCTGTGTGGGTGCGACCAGCTGGACGTCGCCGGTGCGGGTGGCGGTGATCGAGCCCTCAGCGGTCGCGGTGTAGCCGGTCGCCGCGGTGCCGAGCGTCATCGCGCTGGCCAGGGCGCTGGCCGGATCATCGTAGGGTTGCACGCCTGCGGCTATGTGAGCTGTCACGGTCGCCGCGACGTTGGTGTCGATCAGCTCGCAGCGGATCGGCGTCGCAGCGGCGGACCCATCGAAGCTGATCCCCCACTCGACCACCCGCAGGGTCTTGGTGGCCGGCGTGGCGATCTGCAGCATGGTTTTGATCGCGGTGCCGGTGGTGACCGGCTGCAGCTCGGCTGTAGTGGCCATGGCGCCATTCGCGGCCCAGAACAGAGGCATCCTGGCCCCCTTTCAGCAGAAAACCCCGCACGCGGCGGGGTGAAGGACGTGGAGAGGAAGGGGTCAGGCGGCGTTGCGCAGCATCCAGCGGGCGGCGCCGTCGGAGTGGAAGTTGATTTCGTAGTCGCCGTTGGAGCTGTCGTAGGACTGGCCGAACCAGCGGAAGATGAAGGCGCGGTTTGAAAGGCCCGGTGCGTAGATCAGCAGCCCGTCGGCTGCGATCGTCGCCGACGTCCAGGTGGTCGTCGAAAACTTCCACCCGATCTTGTTGGCGCTGCCGGCGAGCTCGGCGAACGACACCACGGTCAGGCTGTTGCCGCCGCTGCTGTAGCCGGGCCCGGTCGTCTCGCCACTGTTCCACGGACTCGCGTTGTAGGCCGGGCTGGTCTGGCTGAAGTTCGGCACAACCGTCGCCTGGAACAAGGCACCTTTGAATGTGCCGGGCGTCGTGTTGCCGAGGTCGATCGAGATCGTCTGCCTGCACAGCTTGGCGAACGTGTCGGAGAAGAATGCGTCCTGATCGAATGCCATCGTCGCGCCCCTCTACTGCAGATTGAGGCGGACGTGCTTGCGTTCTTGCCCGTCCGGCAGGGTCTCCTCGACCACCTGGTGGCCGAGCTGGTCGAGGGTCTCCTTGAACCGGACGCCGTCCGCGGTGCGGCCCTCGTGCACCTGGTCCTGGGTGAGCCAGGTGCGCTCGCCGAGCACCACGTCGGCGCTGCGGCCCTGACCGAGCGGCTTACCGCCCCTCATGTAGGCACCGAACGTCACTCCGGAACTGGGATCGTGTGGCATGGCCGAACCCGCCCTCCTATCTGGGATCTCATGAACTTGGATGGCGGGCTCAGCCGCCGCGGCTGATCCAGGCCAGCTCCTCCGCGATCTGATGCGGCGACTGATCCGGTGTGGCATGGAACGCACCGATGCTCACCATCGGCGCGGCGGCCGCCGAGGTGGACTGCTGCGCTGCCGATGACGTACTGCCCGCCGACACGCCTGGCAGGGACGCGACACTGCCGCCGGCCACGACTTGCGGAGCCGACACCCGGCTGTAGTTCGTCGACAGGGACGCGCCGCCGGTCATGTAGCCGCTCGTGCCGTAGTCCCCGGCAACCGAATTCGAGGCGTTCATCGACGAAGACGAGCCAGGCGCAGGCGGGATCACAGAGCCTTGCGACCCCTTCCCGCTGCCGCCGGGCGCCGGCACGTTCGTCGAACCCTGAGAGCCCTTGCCCGAGCCCGCCTTGCTGATCGCCGCGGACACCGCCAACGCGGCTTCCTTCACCAGGTCTGTGGCCTTCACGATCTTCTCGCTGCCGACGTCGACCGCACCGGACAGGCCCGTCACCGAGTCGCCGACGGCGGAGGAACCAGCAACCCACCCGGCCGTCATCGACGCTCCTACGGTTCCCACCTGGCTGACTGCCTTGGTCAGCGCGCCGGAGGAGCCGAGCGTGGTGTCCAGCTCGCGGGTGGCGTCGGCGAGGCTGCTCGTGATGCTGGTGTTGGTGTTTTGCAGCCCGGCGACGAGCGTGGTTGTCTTCTGCTCGGCCTGCTTGGAGTACACCTCCAACCCGAAATCGCTCGCGACCTGGCCGAGAATCTTGATCGCGCGGCCTCTGTAGGAGATGTCGTACGGGATATACGCTTCGCGGCCAGCTTCGGCATACACGGTGCCCACCCGGTCGCCCGGCACGTACGTGGGCTGGCTACGGATCGCCGGCGGCGGAGGCGACGTCGACGAGGAGCCCTTCAGCCCGCCCGCCGCCATCAGGTCCACACCGGACCGGGTCTGGATGCCGCCCGCCGCCTTCACCTTGGTGGCCAACGCGATCGCCAGGGACTTGTTGCTGTAGCGGGCGATAAACGATCCGAACTCCTTCTCGGCCGCTGACACGTCCATCGTCAGCCCGATGCGGATCTCCTTGCTCTTCAGCTCGGCGAGGACCTTCTTCAGCCCCTCGGCGCTGGACATGGCCTTGATGGCGTCGTCGCGGGAGATGCCGTACGCCTTGGCCAGCAGCAGCACCTGCTCTTTGGCCTCGCTGTTCTTGCCCGCCAGCGAGGCGAGGTGCGGCAGCTGCTCCAGAATCGTGCGGGTCCCGTCCGTCGTCCGGCCGGACAAGGTCTGGGCGCCGTCGGCCGCGGTGCGGATGCTGTCGATGTAGGCGGAGAACTTATCCCTGGCCTGTACGACGGCGTCGCGCTGCGCGTCGGTCTTCGCCTTGGTGATGTCCAGCCCGACCGCCGACCGATCCATGGCGGTGCGGGCGTCCTTGAACGCCGACTCCATGTTGCGGACGGCCTGCACGGCGTCGGTACGGGCCGCGAACGTCCCGAGGGACCGGTCGAGCCCGCCGACCTGTCCGGCGCTGGTGGCAGCCTGGCCGCCCATCGTGGCGATACCGTCGCCCGCCGCCTTGGCCTTGATCGCGGCGAGTTCCTTCTGATGGTTCAGGTCCTCGATCCGGCTGGTCAGTGCGTCGGCTTTGTTGGCAGCCTCCTCGCCGGCGTCGGAGAAGTAGATCCATCCCAAGATGCTTGGGCCCGCAAGATCGTTCTGCTTCTTCAGCTCCGCGTTGAGGGCGGCCAGCTCGGCGTCGATGTTGCTGCCGCCGACTGCGGCGACCTTCTCGGCGAACTGGTCGGCGTTCTTCGCAGCCTTGGCGAACATATCGTCCAGGATGAACAGGCCGCCCGTGAGGGCAGCGCCGCCGACCAGCCCGGACAGGCCACCGAAGCTGTCGGCCAGGCTGGAGATGCCGCCCTTCAGTCCGGACGCCTTCGACTTGACCTTGTCCACGGTGCCGCCGAAGTCGGACACCTTCGATTTGAGATCGCCGACCTTGCCGACGAAGTCGGTGAAGAAGTTGGCCACATTGAGCCCGGCCTGCGCTGTCTTGATTGCCACGATCGCGAGGGCGATGGCGCGGATGTGCTCCGGATCCATCCCGGCGACCAGCTTCGCGAGCAGGCCGATCCCGGAGAACGCGCCGATGCCGAGCGGCGCGACCGCTTGGGCGGTGTGGCCGATGGCGGTGGCGATGTTCTGGATGTCCTGCCACACCTCGGGCGCGTTGGTCTTGGCCCAGGCCATGAACTCCTGGAAGTCCTTCGAGGACTTGAGCTCTTTGCCCCAGCGGGCGAACGCCTCACTGGCCCGCTCCGCGCCGCTCACCACGGTCGGCGTGAACGGCAAGAACGCCTGCACGATCCCGGCGATGCCGACCGTGACATTGCCGAACGACCTGCCGAGCCCGGTCAGCGCGCCAGGAATCTGGGTCTGGACGTCGAACAGGAACTGCTGCCAGAACGGGCCACGCAGCGACCGTTCGGCGTCCTTGCCCAGCGTGAGGAGCGCGCCAGAGGCGGACTTGGCGAGCGGGGTCGCCTCTTTCAGGCCGAGCCGCATCAGGTCGAGGCCCTGGGCGATCACCGGGAACACGTCGGGTTCGAGCGCCCTCTGCCAGTCGACGTACTCGTCCTTGAACGCCTTGATGTCCTTGGCCAGAACCTTCTCCTGGGCGGACAGGTCAGCGAACGCGTCCTTCAGCTTGGCGGCGCCACCGCCGCCGCCGGACATGGCGGCCTGCTGCTGCAACTGCATCTGCTTCAGCGCCGCGGTGGCCTGGGCGACCTTGTCCTCGGCCTGGGCGAGCTTGTCGAGCCCCTTCTGGTATTCGGCGGTGCCCTTCACCCCGGCCTTGTTCGCCTCGGCCGTGTCCTTCTTGGCCCGGGTAGTTTTGACCTCCTGCTCGCGCGCCCGCTGATGCGCCATGTCGACGTTGAGCATTGCCCGCTCGATTTCGAGGTCGGACGCGTCGCCCTTGGACTGCAACTCCAGCAGACGGGCTTCGGCCTCGCGCACGGCCAACGCGGCGTCCTTCTGGGAGAGGACGCTGCGTTCCAGCGAGAAATTGAGATCTTCGAGAGCGCGACGTCCTGCCTCGGTCGCCCGCGTCAGGTCCTCCTGCGCCTGCTTGCGCTCGGCCTGGGCATCCTTCAGCCGCTTCTCGGCCTGCTCCAACTGCATCGCCTGCTGGGCTGCCTGAGCCGCCGACTGGCCGGCGCCGCCCGTAGCCGCGCCGGCACTCTTGGCCGCGGACTCCTGCGCGGTGAGGGCCTGATTGATGCGCCCAAGGGCGGGCACGGCCGCCGCGGAGAATGCCGCCGCCCCGATGCCCGCCGCGGCGAATGCCCCGCCGAGCGCCATCACGCCGACGGCGATAGTCGTCACCGCGGGCAGCGACGCCAGGGCGGCGCCCACCATGGCGATGCTGGACAGGGCGCCGCCGACGTCGGCGTTGACGTTGATGCTGGCGGTGCGGCCATCCACGTGGCTGATCTCGCGGTCGACCACCGCCAGGTCAGCGAGGGCCTGCGAGACGCCGGCCTTGACCTCGAAGGCGACGTCTTTGTCGTCGATCGCCTCCAGCTCGCGCTGCAGCGCCTGCAACTCGGCGTACGCATCGCCCGCGTCGATGTCGACGCCGACGGTTTTCGACGATAGAGACTCCAGCCGGGAGCGGATCTCGGCCAGTTTCACCTCTGCGGCTGAGCTGTTGACGTCGATGTCGATCGGCGGCAGCCGCTTGGCCGCGTCCTCCAGCTGCTTGCGGAACCCTGCGGCGAAGCCAGCCGACTCGCGGAACTTGCGGTCCAGGTCGCGCAGCGTGCCCTTGGCGCTGTTGCCGCCAGCGGTGAAGCCGAGAGTGTCGAGCTTGAGGCGGGTAGTAACGGTGCGGTCGGCCACGACGGATCACCCCCTGCTCTCGAATTGGACCGTTACGGTCCCCGCGCCCGCGCTGGCGTGTCACCATGCGAGCGGATCGGGGGATTCCAGGCGTGCAGGGGAGGAACTATGGCGAACATCGGACCGAGCGAGCTGCTGATCTTCATGCTGATAGTGGCGGTCTTCGCCGCCATCGTGATCGGGCTCGTCTTCGCGATCAAAGCCATCAGCAAGCGTTAGCGCACCTTGCGAACCCGGTACACCCAGCCGTCGGCCGGGTCCTCGCGAGAGCGTTTCGACGCATTCAGCGGCACGCACGCATGGCAGCGCACCGGCGGATCGGCGGCATAGGCACCTTCGGCGTCCGGGTCTGTCGTCTCCTCCAACGGGAGTCCGCACGTGCCGCACAGGCTGTCCCGCGCTTGCAGGTCGGCCAGCGCCCAATCCCGGTCGTCTTCCAGCCATTCGCTTTCGCGGACTGTGATCGCCCGCACCAGCCGCCCCGTCTCCTCGTCGTACTCGTAGGTAGTGACCGTTCGCGGTTCACGCCCGAGCAGCTTGGAGCGGGGGATGCGGTAGGTGCGGGCGAGCCTCAGCTCGTTCTGGTGTTGGACAGAATCGCGGAGGCTGCGTACGAGAAAGGGACCTCGCCGCTACCCCCGTTCAACTGCAGGATGGCGTCCCACAGGGTGGCCCACTGGCCTTGCGCGATGCGGTCGATCACCTTGCCCGCCTGCGCCTCGTTGATACTCGGCTTCACCGAGCAGGCAGCCAGCGCCGCGACCGGGAAGGTGTCGCGGTTGAAGTCGGCCGGCGCGTCCTGCTTGCGCGGCTTGTGCTCCTTGATCAGGTCGGACCACTCCTTGCGTGGCAGCGCACGCAGCCAGAACACGCGGACGTGCTCCTGCATCTCGTCCTGCAGCGCGGTGATCTCCTCCGCCAGACGACGTGTGTCGCTGCCGGACCCAGCCAGAGAGTCAGAGTCGGCGCTGCGACGGGCGGCCTCCAGGTCGCGTTCGAGTTCCTCGAACTTTGACTGCAGGTCGCCCCGCATGCAGATCGGCACCTCGGTCTCGGGCAGCTTGAGCCCGTCCAGGAAGTCGTCGATGTCCTCGACGTAGCGCGGTGCGACCACTACGCCACCACCGCGTCGATGTCCGAGTCGCTGTGGTTGAACAGCTTGCTGGAGAACTTCTGGACCTCATTGAGCGCGGTCTGCTGCTTCTTCCTGATCCCGTTCTGGATCGGGTGGATCTCCGCCTCGTCGCCAGCCACCCACGCGAGTTCGTTGTCCTTGGTGCGGCGCACGGCGAGGAACCCGTCCTGGCCGGGCACCAGCGTGTTGTACGCGACGTCCTCGCCCGAGGCCAGCTTGCGCTTGCACATCAGCTCGATCCCGAACTTCGCGGTACCGGCCCGCTCGGTCTCGCTCTTGCTGGCCAGGCTGGTGTTGTCCACCGGGCTCTGGTCGGGCTCGATGCCCAAGCCGTCCTTGAGGATGTACTGCTGCAGGTCCACGCCAGCGTTGAGCTCGCTCGCGGGCGGGTTGGAGATGCTGGACAAGGTGAGCAGGTACGTCACCTTGATCATTCCGTCGCCGAGAAGGTCCTCACCGGCCATGTCTCTACTCCTTGCTCTCGGTGGTGGCCGGGCGCTTCGAAGCGCTCTTGTCCGGCTTACTGGTGGTGTCCTCGACGGGGTCGGCAGCGGGCTGGTCGAGCCGCTCGAAGGTGCCCGCGAAGTAGGGGAAGGCGCTCTCGCCCACCCGGGTCTCCTGGCCGGTCTCGATGTTGCGGACCGGGATCATGCGCGCGCCCATCAGCCCACCGCCGCCCACGTCAGCGTCGAGCCCGGCGTGGCGGACCAGGCCAGGGAGACGAGGCTGGAGTCGGCCGGGTCGCGGAAGCTGGGCAGCAGCAGGAACTCGTAGAAGCCCACCGGAATCGTCCACACCTTCGCGGGCGTGGCGACTCCGTAATCGGTGGTGCCGGGCGGATCAACGGTGCACGTGATCGGGGCGGCGGTCGCGTTATTGACAATCATCCGCGTGGGCTTGGTGACGCCGGACACCTTGTCGGCGGCGGCAGCGTTGTACATGGTGAGGACGCCGCCAGCGACGGTGGCGACCTGCGGTGCTCGGGTGGCCATGAGGCTCCTTTCGAGACGTGCCAAAGAGCCCGGGACACCTGAGGTGGCGGGCTGAGGGAAATCGGCGGTTAGAGGCGTTCGCTACGGGCGACGTACTGGGCGGTGCCGAACCACAGCGGGCTGGATTCGTCGTCGCGACGGACGGGCTGAGAGCCCTCTTGCCGGATCGGCCGCACGCGGCTGCCGGCGACCGTGGGGGTGGTGGTCAGCAGCACGGTGTTGGCCATGCCTGCGGTCAGGATGGCCTGGGTGAATGTGGCGCCCACGCTGGTGGCTTGGAACCGGAAGTCGGTCGGTACGCCGTCGTCAAGCGTCCGGTCGGCCGTGGACTCCGTTCCGATGTCCGGGTACAGCACCACATAGGGCGTGGTGGCTCCGGACGGCACGCCGCCCAGGTGGACGGTCGCGGCGGCTGGCAGGGCGTCGTCGAGCATCTGCCGGATCGCCTCGGCGACCGGGTGGGCTTCCTGCGGCTCGGTCACAGTAGCGACCCCGCGAGCTTCTCCACTGCGGCTTGGAATTCGGGCTCGATCGCGGTCGTCGCCCTCGCGCCGTCCAGGTGAGGCGGCTGCGTCGGCCCGCCATACTCGAAACCGGCGCCCATCGAACCCTGCTTGCGAGCCCGGTCAGGACCGACCTCCCACTCCGCGGCGTTCGGGTTGTAGATCTGCTCAGCGGTGATGGAGCGCGCGTACGGTGCGCCGTGCGCGCCGGCTGTGTCTCGGGCGTTCGCCCGCCACTTGCGCTGTAGCTTCTGCGCGTGCTCCTTGACGAGCGGGTAGGCGCCCTCAGCGGTGCGCCGGGCCGCGGCCTCGATCTCCTCGCCGACCGGCAGCAGCTCGGAGAAGTCCAACTCTGCGTCAGCCATCACCCCTCCTGTCTGTCCTCGATGAGGATCCGGCGGGCGGTCGAGGTGCCCGCATGCGAGATGGCGATCACTTCGAGGTGCCGCCCGAGAAGCCACGCGTCGTCGGAGGTGAGCGTCGTGAACCGGTCGACGCGCTGGACGGCCGGCGGAGCATCCCACGGCAGGTTGACGCTGTACTGGTGCAGGGTAACTTCCTGCTCTCCCCACTCGGCCTCGCGGCTTGAGCGGGGCTTCACCCGGCATACGCCCTCGTACACCGTCTCCCACACCTCGACGATCTCCAGCGTGAGCGGGTCGGTCGTCTCCCCGGTCTTGCGCTCGATCAGGCACGTGTCCCTCATGAGTTGCAGGGCGGCCGTGCGGCCCGCCGCCAGGGCGCCCTCGACGCTCACGCGGCATCCTCAGGGCACGGCGGGTAGTACGGCACGATCGTGAAGGCGCAGCGACGTGGCGGCTTGAGCATGTCCCGCTCGTCGTCCGTCAGGTACACCTCGCCCACCGAGACGGCGTTGTCCCGCGTGTAGCTGTAGTCGTCGATCGTCTCCGACCGCTTGCCCTCCGGGTTTCGGATCGCTCTGGCGACCATCGCGCACACCACACCCACCACCGTCTCCGGCGGCGGCACGGCCATGTTCGGCACCTGGACGCGGACGACGGCACTCGCGTCGTCGAGCAGCACGCCGGCCCGGGACAGTTCGGCCGTGGTCAGCGTGCGCTCGAACCGGCTACTGAACTGCTCGATCGTCGCGAACGCTGCCACGGCCTACTCCTTCGAGGTGGCGCGCTTGGAGCGCGTTCGGGAGGGGGCAGGGCCGGAGGCCTCGGCCCCCTCCGCTTCTTCGACCCGATGCCAGCCGGGACCCTCGATGACGAGGGCGGCCAGGCGGGCGTCCTCGTCGGAGCCGTCCACGGTGAACGCTCGGGCGACCGTGGCCCCGTCGACCACCTGCTCGTACAGGGCCACTGGTCACACCGCCAGACCGCGATAGGCCGCGTGCGCCTTCTCCACGCCGTACTCCAGGCCGATCTCGCCGTACAGCATGACCTCGTCGGCCGCGCCGGTCTTCGCCAGCGGCTCCTCGAAGAAGACCCCCTTGCCGGGAACCGACAGCAGGACCGGGCGGAGCATCTCCATGCTGACGACCATCAGGGCATCGCGGGGGACATGCCGGTCGAGCATGATGTTGAACCGACCGAAGTCGGTGATGACGCTGTCGACGGCGACGCCGCCCATGGTGCGGCTGTCGTCCACGTACACGATCTTCACGCCTGCTTCGGCGTAGGCGCGGGTGATGGCGCGCTTCTGGACGCTGTTGACGAGGATCGTGGCGGTCGCCGACTCCGACAGCCCGCCGTTGTCGAACGCCATCTGGATCAGGTCGTCGATGTGCGTGGTGGTCAGGGTGGTGGTCCACGGCTTGATGTAGTCCACGTTCGTGGTCGAGGTGCCGAGGGTGATCGCGGTGCCACCCAGCGAACTGGCCACCTTGAACGTGTTGGTCGCCTTGCTCACCACGTAGTAGGTGCGGCCGGCGACGACGTTGGTCATGTCTCCGGTGCTGGTGAACACGATCTTGTCGTCGTTGGCGAGCGCCGTCGCCGTCTCCGTGATCGTGTCCGTCGCACTGGATAGGCCGGTCACCGTGCTGGTCTGCTTGTTGACCTTGTTGGTGGTGATGGCCTGCAGCAGGCCGCGAGTCCGGCGGGCGGTCGCGTTCGTCGACGGGTTGTTGTACGTGCCGTTGATGAAGCTGTAGTTGACGTCCAGGGCGATGCTCTTGATCGCCTGCTCGACCTGCCAGTCCAGCTCCGACATCACCGGGTTGTCGCCGTTGACGTCGTTGAACGGAGCCGCCTGCGGGGTGGCGAACTGCCCGACCGCCGCCTGCTTCGTGTAGGTGACGCCGACCGTCTCCTGGTGGATCTGGCACACGTTGCGGATGTTGCCGCGGACGCGCTCTTCCTTCGTCGGGGCGGTCGCACCCTCGACACGGGTCCGCTGAGCGGGATCCCGCAGGTCGTAGCTCTGCCACTCGAACTCGGTCGAGGTGGTCTGCCCGCCGCCGGTGAGGCCGCCGACCGCCGACAGGAGCGGGGTGTCCTCCGGCGTCAGGCTGAAAAGCTGGCCGTGATAGTTGGGCAACCCGAACGTGGTTCCGATGCCGGTAACAGAGCCCGCCATGATTTATCTCCTAATGATCACTTCTGGGTGAGTGCGGCCTGCTGCCGCTTGAGTGCGATGGCCTGCCGGTGGTTGCCGGCCTTCTCCGCTTCGCGGATCCGGGCGGCCAAGTCGGGCGAACCGCCCGGCTTGGCGCCCTGCGACGGATCAGGCTTTGGCCCCTTGCGGTCCGGCTCCTTGGCCAGGTGCGGCTTGCGCTTGAGCAGGTCCGCGAGATCCGTCTTGATCTGCTGGTTGTCGATCTCGCCGTCTTCGCCGACGTAGGCCGACAGGTCGAGGAAGACCGCGGCGTCGTCGGGATCCTTGAACCCGCTGGCGGCTTCCGCCTTGACCTCGGCCCGTACGGTCCGGTCGATCAGCCCTTGGGCGCGCTTCTCGGCGGCGTCCGCCCGGCTGGTCGCCTTCTCCGTCTCCGACTGATCCGCTTCGCGAATCTTGGCCAGTTCGGCTTCCAGCGACCTGGCGCGCTTGGCGTCCTTCTCGTACGCCTTGCGGTCGGCCCGCTCCTTCTCCAGCGCGGAGCGCAGGCCCGCGAGATCATCCTCGCCCTTGGGCGTCTCACCCTGGGCAGGCGTCTCGGGAACGGTCTCGGGTGTGGGTTCGTCGTCAGCCATCAGGCTGTCCTCTCGTGCGTTCGCCCGGCATCACGCCGTGGCGGACCAAACCTGCGGGCATCTCACCCGCAGGGGCGTTCAACGGAGCAGGTAGCCGCTGCGGCGCAGCTGCTCCACGGCCGCGGCCCGGTCGCCGCCCGCGTCGCGGATGATCTGCTCAGCGGTGAGCCGCGGCTGGCGGCCACCGCGGCGGCCGGTGCTGGTGCGGGTGAACTCGCGCCCGCCGGCGACGAACACGCCGCGACGGGCGTTCACGACACGGCCGATGTCGCTGCCGGCCCGGATCGCCTCGGCCGCGTCCTTACCGAACGCGGCGTCCTGCTGATCGCGCGACAGGCCGGCGAATACCTGATCGGGCGTCTCGCCCGGCAGGCGGCCGGTCCCGTCATGCACGACGGGAAGGTGGTAGCAGTCGCATCGGTCGTGCCGGGCGAAGCCCTCCAGCGAGCCGTAGGACTTGCCCGCCAGCAGAATGCACCGGCCGCACGACGGCAACCGCAGGTGCCGCACGTAGGTGGTGAAGCGGCGGTTAGCCACCATCCCCACGCTGACCGCGCCGCGACTCGCATCCGGAACCTCCGTGGCCACGATGCGGGTCAGCGAAGCCAGCCCGGACCGCAAGGCGTCTTGGTCGTCGGCGCCGCGCGCGAGCAGCCCCGCCACACGTAGCGCGGGCTGCATGAGCAGGCTGGCCAGCGCCCGCCCGTCAGCGGCCACGCCAGCGAACGCCTCGGCCGCCACCACGCCTGACAGTGCGGCGGTAGAGCCTTGCTCGGCCGCCACCGCCGCCAGGTACGGCATCGCCAGGCGCGCGGCGGACAACTGGCCCTTGGTCAGGAGTTGCACCATGTCCGCGAGCAAGGCCATCCACTGCTCGATCACCGTCTGCGCGGCGAGGTCGCTCCACGTGGTCTGCGCCTGCTCGGCCGTGGCCCGGACGATCTGCTGCTGCGCCACGTAGTGGGCGTCAGCGACCTGCTGCAACGACATCCGGCGCCCCTACGGGTGGCTGCTGCTCGACGGGCTGGCCGTCAACCAGCTGGCCATCCACGGCAGGCTTTGGCCCGGTGAGTCCGGCCATGTCGCCCGCCATCGCCCGGTTGAAGGCGTCTTGCGCGGACTCCTTCCGAGCGCGCATCCGCGCCTGCTGGGTCGAGGTGTAGCCGAGGTCCTCCCACGCCTGCTCGTCGTCGATGATCCCGGCGGCCTTCTTCTTCGTCACCGCGTCGGCCTTGGCCGCCTCGGTAGGCGTGGAGGCGTCGCGCCAGATCGCCTCAAGCGAGCGCGACTCGGGATTCCATGCGCCGTCCCGGATCCGCTCAGCGAGCCGCATGACGCGCTCCCACGAGCCGCCCCACGAACGTTGCTTGCGCTCGGCACGCTTCACCAGCCGCGCCTCGCTGCTGCGGATCGCATCAGCCGACGCCGGGTTCTCCGTGGCGTAGCCGAGGTAGTGCGGCGGCAGGCCGGTGAGCGACGCCACCAGCCGCGCGAGGGAGTTCAGCGTGTTGTGGAAGTTGGCCAGATCCGACTCTGGGAACTGGCCTGCCTGGATCTCGCCCGGCCCCTTCTCATTCGCCCAGACCCGGCCCATGATCTGCTGCCACGCGGTCAGGGGATCGCCATCCGGGCCGACGAAGTCTTCCTCTGTGGCGCCGAACACCCAGCGTCGCGGGATGGCGTGGAACTCGGCCGCGACCATCATGTCTGTGGCCACCTTGCACGCCGCGTCGCTGAGCGGGATGACCTTCGTCAGCTCCGACGTGCCCAGCGGCATCATCAGCCGCGGCTTGTTCACCAGCGGCACCACCGGGACCTGGCCCAGCCCGTGGTCGTCGCGGTCGGTCTCCTGCCAGCCCTCATCGAACTGGTAGTGGATCGTCTCGTCCGGCAGATATAGGGTCGCGTACTGCTCGCGGATCCGTCCGTCCAGTGCCGACTCGCCGTCGTACCACCAGCGCAGCGCGGCGCGCACCTGACGGTTCGCCGGGTCGATGTCGGCGTGCATCTGCAACGGAGACTCCACCGTGATCAGCGGCATATCGGCGTCGTGGGCATTTGTGCCCACCGTGACGAACGAGCGCTTCATCACCAGCGCGTCCACGTGCGCCTGCTGCGACTGCTCGTCCAGGTCGTTGGCCTGCCACATCTCCCACAGGCTGGCGTCGGCCTCGGAGTCGGAGTCGCGGCGGAACCCTTCCAGGTCAATCCGCTCCTCGACCGCCTCGACAACGAGCTCAGGCCAGTTGATGACGACCTGCCGGATCCGGTCGCCAAGCTCCAGCATCAGCTCGGGATGCATGTACGCGAGCGGCTGGCACCCGTCGAAGTACGCGTTCAGCGCCCTCAGCGTGGGCAGCTCCGCCTCATGTCGGCGCTTGAGCCTGGTCAGCCATTCCAGCGGGGACAGGTCGAGGGCCATCGTCCACCCCCTCGTCTCGGTACTTGGCTAGCGCTTCGTGGACGTCGATCTGTCCGCGTCCGTCTCCGGAGTCCCACCACTCGACGGCAGTCCAGACCTCGCCGAGTTTCGCTGCCTGCTCGCGGGCGGCTTCGAGGTGCTCGATGACCGCCTTGGTTTCGGCTGCCACATCGGCGGCGTACGGGAGTTCGGCGAGGCGTTCGGCCATCATGGCCATGGCCGCCGGGACGACGATCAGGTTGTAGAACCGCGCCTGGTCGCCGAGATAGTCATATCGGCCGCCGCTAATTGCGATCACCTCTCCTGCACGCCTTCAGTTGCGGCGCACCGCAGGTCGATGAACCGGCTTAGCCCCGCACGACCATGCGCGAGCTCTTCTTCTTCTCCCGGCGGACGTAGCCATCCAGGCCGGTCACGCAGGCGGCCATGCCGTCGATGCGGGCCTGCGACTTCGCCCGCTCGGGCTTCACCAGCCGGTAGTTGTCGTTGCCGTCATCACGCACCTCGACGACCTTGGCCATCCACCGCGCCACCGGATTACCGCCGTGGCGTAGCCGCGACGCCTCGACCTGCTCACCCGAGCGGCCGAGCAGGCGCTGCAGCTCCTTGATGGACGGCGACTGGCCGAGGAACGTCTGGGCGATCGGAACCACCTGGACGCCGCGCAGGTGCGTGTCCAGCTCTTGGACCATCTGGCCGGCGAACATCCGGTCGTAGCCGATGCGGACCACGTCCAGCATCTTGCAGTCGGCCTCGACCTGCTCCTGTACGGCGGCGTAGTCGATGACGTCGCCCTCGGTCGCGGTGATCCAGCCCTCGCCGATCCATCGCGACAGCGGCACCTGGAGTTGCCGTTCCAGGTTCTCGACTCGGTCGCTGGGCACCCAGAAGCGCCAATGGAAGTCCAGCTCGACGCCTGGCTGCTTCGACTCGATGCCGAGCCACCACGAGGTCAGGTCAGAGACCGCCGAGAGGTCCAGGCCGCCCCACGCGCGCCGGCCCTTGAGCGCGGCCAGGTCCACAATGCCTGCCGCGGCGTCCCATGTGCGCAGGTCGATCAGGCTCGACTGCGCCCTCATGCGGCGGTTCAGGTGAAGGCGGCAGAAGGTGGCGAAGTAAGAGGGTGTCGTCTTGGCCTTGTTCGCTTCCTTGCGGATGTACGAGACGGTGGGCGAGGTGCCGAGACCGGGGTTGGCCTTGCGCCACGTCTGCTCGTCGAACGGGTCGTCGGTGTCCTCGGCCGCCCAGATCACGCCGTAGTGCGAAGGGTCCTCGACGATCCGCTCGGCGACCTTCTCGGTGTAGGAGTGCTTCTCGTTGTAGATCGAGTCCTCGGAGCCCTCGTCCGCCGTGGTGATGAAGATGATCAAAGGCTGCGCGCGGGCACCCGTACCCGTCTCGATCGCGTCGATCAGATCGCGTCGCTTGTGGACGTGCACCTCATCGACCACCGCGCCCGACACGTTCAGGCCGTGCGCCGTCTCCGCTACCCGCGACAAGGCGCGGAAGATGCCGCCCGTCTTCGGCGCCCGGATCACCGACGCCAACGGCTCCACCCGGGAGCGCGCCGCACGGGACGTCATCACCATGCGCTTGGCGTCCTCGAAGACGCGGCCCGCCTGCTCCTTCGAGCCGGCCGCCGCGTACACCTCGGGTCCCGCCTCGCCGTCAGCGAGCAGCAGCACGTTGCCGATGCCAGACGACAGGGTGGACTTTCCCGCCTTACGCGGGACCTCGATCCACACCGCCCGGATCACCCGGACGACCTGGCCCACCTCTTCGTCGAAGAACACCCACCCGAAGACCGGAGCCAGGATCCACACGACCTGCCACGGGTCCAAGCCCTGACCAAGCTTGATCGGCCTGCCAGCCCAGCGGCCCTTCGTGTGGCGGAACTGCGCCAGCGCCCGCAGCGCCTTCCGCGTCCGCTCCACGTCGTAGTACGCGCCCGGCTGCTGGTCCGCCTGGAACGCCACCACGAGCGGTTTCGAGGCCAACGCCTCGCCGATCTGGTCAGGCGACAGCCCGAGCTCGATCAGCGCCTCGTACGGGACCGGCAGCTCGTCAGTCGAAAACGTCGGAGTCGTCATCGTCGCCACCCGGCGGCTTCAAGCCGGTACGCGCGGACGGCGACAAGCCCAGCTCGCGGATGTAGACCTTCAGCTGGGCGCGGTACTGGGAGACGATCGTGGTCGCCCCGTTCTTCTGCCAACCGCGTTCGCCTTCCACCTGAAGGCCACGTGTGGACAGGTCGCGTTCGCACTGGTCGATCCGGGCGACGCACACGCAGTAGTCGGACAGGAGAGTCGCGTCCACCTCGGCCAGGCCCGCCGTGTGCTTCAGCACCGGCACCACCCGGCGCCACTCCCGGCGCGCGATCTCACGCGCCCGGCGGTTCAACGTCTGCTGCGCCTTGTCCCGGACAGTCGGGAACGTCTCCTGCCAGTCCGGCTCAGCCAGCTCCGCCGGCGGCAGGATGACACCCATCTCGACGGGCCGCTTACCAGGATTGCCCTCACGGACAACCGCCAGCGCAGGACGCTTACCGGGCATGGCACCTCCCGCGAGAACTCGTTGACCTGCGGGACCGCGAACAACGCTCTCCCCCGGTCCTCTGGAATCGGACATAAGGGATACTCGGGTGGGGCCTCTGACCTGCGGATACGTGATGGCCATCAGGGCGCGACCTTAGGTGCCTTGGGATGACAGCGTGCTCTCCGTGCACCCACTGTGGGTGTCGAGGGGGTTGTGATGTCAGACGGTGTATGGAAGCCGATCAGATGCCCGCATGGTGGGCATGGTGATCGCATCAGGTACGACGGCCATGTGTCTGAGAGGTGGGCTGGTGAGACCAGGCTGTTCACGATGATGTGGGCTGCTGGCTGGTGGTACCAGTGCGTGATCCACGATGAGCGGCTGTTCGTCGCTGATGTGGAGCACGCGGCCTAGCGTGCATTCCACCCTCCACGCTGAGCAGGGTTGGCCTGGGTCTCACGTCCATGGCATGAGGCGCATGCGCCGCGTCCATACCGTGGATCGTTGGGGTCCAGGCCTTGGGCTACCAGGTCCACCCTGCTGATCGGGTGGTGGTCTGCCACCGTGGCCTTGGCTGCATGGCACACCACGCAGATGGGGTCACGCCTGAGTACGCCTGCCCGGAAGCGGTCACGGTGCTGGCTGCTGTACCCGCGTTGTGCTGCTGTGCCTCGGGCCTGCTCTGCTTGCGCCTTGTGCTCTGGGCATGGGCCACCAGAGGTTAGCTCTTTGCATCCTGGGCGTGGGCAGGTGGGACGTGGACGGCTGGGCATGTGCGGTCACCCCGCTTGGGCCTGGCCGTGTGTGTCCGGGCATGCAAAGAGCTCTCCCGCTCGGGGGGTCGGGAGAGCTCTTTGACGACTGTGACCACGGTATCTGATCGGATCATGTCACTTACTGATTGCGTGCGCAACTACATGATTCTCTGGCTCCGGCCCAAGCATCAGGTCCACGACGTCGCCGACCCTGAAAAGCATGCGGCCTGCCTCGTTGAGGCCGACGGGCTGGAGCTTCTGCCTGGCCACCCATGTGTGCACGAGTGCGGGTTTCATCGGCCTGATCAACGAGGTGAGGGCGCGGGCGACCTCGGGGGCGGTCAGCTCGTACTCCTCCAGGGCGTGAAGCATTTGTGTGCGCCGGTCTGCGACCTCGTAGCGGAGGGGCCGGTTGTCGTCGTCTCGGCACCATCGGCACGTGACTGCGGCGGCTCCTGGGCGGGCGTACAGGTCGCCGTCGCAGACGCTGCATGGGCCGGCGTACATGCTGTCCGGGGCCCGGTCGATGGCGCGGCGGCTGTTGCGTATGGCGGTCAGGATGTCTTCGAGCGCCTTAACGCCGTCCTGGTGACGGATCAGGGCGTCGGCGTGGCGATGCAGCCAGTGCGCGGCGTGGGCGGGCCGATGGTGGGGTGCGTGGCCGAGGTCGATGTACGTGCACGTCGGGTGTTCGCAGTCGAGACACGTGGGGCCGTGGAGCTTCTGGACGGTGGCGGCGAGCGTGCGCGCCCACCCGTTGAGGACGGCTTGGAGGGCGGCGGAGACTTCGGATGCCCGTTCGTTGTACGGCAGTGGCGTTTCGGTGCCGCGTCCGCCAACTGTGCCGCCGCCGAGGCGGACCTGTCTGGTGCGGGCGAGTTCGAGGTCCTCGGCGAGGCCGGGCACTTCGGCGAGTTCGCGGATGAGCTCGGATCGGCAGGCGCCGCAGACGCGGACGGAGCCGGGCATCGTACGGTCGCACCAAGCGACCGGGCAGGGCATGGCCAACGTTCCCCCTGATGTTCAGTGCCGGTTATGCGTCTCGCGTTCGTCAGCCTGACGGACGCGAGGTGTTGCGATCTTCAGTGCGACGGTCACAATGTCTCCGCCGGGCTCCGAGACCTCGCTGTTTGGGTGTGATGAGTCCCTCGCGGAGGGTCGGGGTGACCCTCTGTTGAGCCCGTCAAGGTGACGGGCTCAAAGTTTGTGACCTGCAGAGCCCTGAGGGATATGCAGGTCCGTTCATGCAGGTGTGTATTTTCGAGAAATACGATTAATCGCCCATGAGGCAGGAGCGGGCGGAAATGTCCGGGTTCCCGGACCTGGGAACCCGGACATTTCCGTCAGACTCGGCCGAGGACGTGGGCCACGGCGGTAAGGAGCCCGTCGTCGAACGGACTCGATGGGACAAGCAGGAAGGCGCGGTCGGGGAAGCACCACTCGGTGGCTGTCCCGCCGTAGTCGGCGATGAACTCGTCAGTCAGTGCCTTGCCGTCCTTCACCGGGAAGCGAGGACCGAACTTAGCCTCGTACGGTGCGGTGCGGCTGTTCATGGCCATGAGGAAGCCGGGGAATTCGGAGGCGTCCAGGTAGAGGGATGGGGCAGCGTCGTAGTCTTCGCCGCCGGGCTTGTTGGTCCGGTACACCTCGGCGAGCGCTTCGGCCTCGACGACGGGGGCGCCGCTCCTGAACCAGTCGAGGGCTGCCGTGTAGCCGGCCAGGTACTCGGTGGTGTACGCCTTGTCGGTGCAGTGGAATTCGACGGTGAAGCCGCGGTGGTAGCGGCGGATCGGGGTCGGGTTCATCGGTGGCCGCCCATCTTGATCGCAGTGTTGCAGGCTGCGGCGAAGCCGAGCACGTACGTGGAGTCGAAGCCGACGGAGAAGGCCCGCTTCGGCCAGGCCGGGAAGCTGGTCCCCTGCTCGGCGTTGATCTCGGCCATCTCCTGTTCGCCGTCGATGACCTCAGGCTCATACGGGCCGCCGCGCAGGAAGTCGATGAAGGAGCCGAAGTCGTCGGCGTTGTGGTACGTCGTGTCGCAGCCCGTCACCCCTCCGTCGTGCAGCTCGCGCCAGATGCGGGCGACGAAGGCCACCTCGTGCTTGGGCGGGTGGGTGCCGAGCCACTGGATCGCGGCGCGGAAGCCGTCCGCGTGCTCGTGCAGGCAGCTCTTGGCGAAGTCGTCGAGGTGGTAGTCAGGGTCAGGCTTGGTGGCGGTCATTTGGCGATCTCCTTGTCTCGGGGGGTGACGATCTCGCGGTCGATGCTGACGCCGATGAGGTGGCCTTCTTCCTCGAACGCTCCTTCGACGGCCTTGACACTGATGCGGAGCTGGGTCCGATTCGCGCGGATGTCGTCCACGAGTTCGGCGAGCCTGCGCAGGGCGTGGGTGACGGTGTCGAGGTCCTTGACCAGGACCATGCGGGTGAACATGTCGCAGGTGATGCCGTTGAATACGAGGTCGAGGCCGCGGATGATGTCGTCGATGCCGGGCGAGTAGAAGCCGGCGCAGTCGGGGCAGGTCCAGTCGCCATCGACGAATGCGGCGTAGGCGGCGATCTCGTACATGTTGCCGCAGCGGTGGCACTCGGCGTCGGCCTCGGAGTGGAACAGGCCCAGTTCGACGTCTGTCACTTGGCCGCCTCATCGGCGAGCGCCTGCCGGATCCGGTCGAGGCCGGCGAAGGTCCGCATGATCAAGTGGGCTTCTGCGTAGAGGGCGTGGAACTGGGCGGCGAGGCTTACCTGAGCGGTGTCGATGTCTTCGGCTGCGACGCGATCCATGGGGATCATGGCTTCGGCGCCGTCGTCGCGGATCACGTCTACGTAGTTGTTCACCTCGATGATCCGGCCGTCGAATTCTGTGCTGGACTCGACCAGAGTGGCGTGCGCCTCCAGGACATCGACGACATTGAAGGGCGGCAGTTCCTCGTCGACGTCGAGCGCCGTATCGGTGCGGCTGCTCACGGAGAAGTCGGTGATCATGTGCTTGGCGTAGTGCTCGGCGAGCTCGGCGAGCCGGTTCTCTTCCATGGGGCGGTTCCCTTCGTTGCTGCTGGTCGTGGCATCCTGTGGGTGGCCGCCCCCGCTAGACCCGGGGGCGGCCATATTGCTGTTCACGCGCCGGGAGCTCGCGTGATGCCGGTGGTCTTCATGCCACGCCTGATCAGTTCCAAGGCGCGGGCGAGGTGCTGGGCGCACAGGAGGATCTCGCCGTCAGGGTCGACCACCTCGGACGTGCACTGGTTGAGGTGCCGGACCAGGTAGCGGCAGATCGGCCGCCGCTCGGGGGCAGCTACGGCGGTCTTGACCGTGTTCACGCGGTCACCCGGAGAACGATCGCGCACACGATCAGACACACTGCGCAGATGGCGAGGACGATTCCGGTGAGCGGGTTTCGGGATGCGGCCTTGAGGTTGGACCAGCCGGAGGGCGCGGGCGCGGGATCCTGCTTGGCCGCGTTGGAAAGCTTGACTCCCGCCCGCTTGGCCAGGCGCTGGACGGCTTCGGCGAACGTGAGGTTGTTGCGCTTCATCATGAACGTGATGACGTCGCCGCCCTCACCGCAGCCGAAGCAGAAATACATGCCCCTAGCGGGCGTGACGTGGAATGACGGCTTCGTCTCCCTCTCTCCGCGGAGATTGTGGAACGGGCACAGGCCCGTGGCGTTGCCGTCGTCGGTGTCGGTGAGGTCGACATGGGATTCCAGCACGACGGAGGCAATCGGGTTGTGGTCGCGGACGAGGGCGATGTCCCTGTCGGTGATGCGGGTATTCATGGGCATGGTGTTCCTTTCGGTGTTAGTGCCGGGCTTCTTCGACGGGGATGCCGTTGTCGTAGATCGCCTGCCACGGCCACTGAGTGCCGTACATCAGTCGGTGCGGCCAGGACCGCTCGTCACGGTCGCCACGGAACCGCTCGACCGTGACCGTGTTGGGCATGCCCTGCTTGCGGCGGAGCGCGATCCCGAACTCGGGCCAGCGCAGCCACACGCCGGACCCCATCGGCCTGAGAGACCGCTGTCCGTTTTGCTCCATTGGTGCGTGCGTCTCCAGCCACAGGGCTATGCCGTAGCGGGCGCGGAAGGTGTCCAGGATGCGCGCTACCTGGCCGTTGACCTGCTCCGCCTTCTCGCCGCCGCCCTCGGTGAATGCCTTGTACAAGGGGCCCAAGAAGAGCGCCTCGCAGCGACTTTCGACGATGACCCGCTCCACGAGGTGCTGGTCGTGGGGCTTGCGCAGGTCGATGCCGCCCGGTCGAGTCCACCGCCAGCAGCGGTCCTCTTCCCAACCCTCCGTCTTGCGGCCCTGGTTGGTCAGGTGGCGGGCCTTCCTCCTTACGAGCGGCGGCGGGTTCTCCAGGTCGATGTACAGCGTCCTGACGGGGGGGATCCGTGTGCGCCACTCGAACGGGTGAATCCCAGCCGCGAGCATGACCGCCATCTGCCGGGCCAGGGTCGTCTTGCCCGCCCCTTCGGAGGCGACCACGATCACGCGGTCCATCCGCTCGAGCACGCCCGGGACCAGCCAGTCATGTTCCTCGTCCGTCTCGTCGACGAAGGAGCCCATGGTCGAGAAGCCCTCGATCGTCGCCTCGTCGCTCGTGGTCAGGAGTCGGAACCGGCCCAGCGCGTCACCCGTGGCCACGAGCAGGTCATCGGAGGTGATGTCCTCGTGGTAGCCCTGGCTCGCGATCCGTGTGAGTTCCTCGATCGCGATCGCCTTGGTGCCCAGTTCGCGGACCCGGCCGACGTAGTAGCCGACGTTGGCGGCCGTGGCCACGTACGCCGACAAGTCGTTGAGGTAGATGTCGCCGCCGGCTTCCGCCAGCTTCTTCACCTTGGCCAGCTCGGCGCGGACACTCAGCACCTCCACGGGCTCGCCACGGCGGTACAAGTCCACGATGGCGCGGAAGACCAGCTTGTGCTGGGACCGGTAGAAGTGATCCGCCGACAGGTGTGTGAACACCGCGTTAGCGGCGTTCGGTGAGATCAGAGCGGCACCTAGGGCGGACTTCTCGGCGTCGATGTCGTGGGGCAGTGCCCGGGAGTCAGTCATAGTCCCTGTACGCGGCCCTTTCGGTGTCGTTCACGTCTTCGTCCTCGTTCTTGCAGTTGGGGAGGTATTGCTTGTAGCGGCCGTCGACCAAAAAGTTGCGCGGCGTCTTGATGTACGTCCGCAGGCCGTTTCGGGTGGGGTCGTCTCGGTAGGCCTCAGCCGCGAGGATCAGGTCCTTGGTGGGAACCCCGTTGGCGACGATCTCGGCCCAGGCGCGCGCGGCAGCGTCCGGGTCTTGCTTGCGAGGCATCGCGGCGTAGAAGGCGACGAAGTTCGGGTCGTCGACGGGGGTGGGCTTCTTGGCGCGGGTTCGCTTCTTGGGCTGACCCTGGCTTCCCCCCGCACCCCCCTTCTTCTCTGTAAGAGAAGAAGACGTTGGACCTACGTTGGACTTGTGTTCAGCTCCCGAACGGGCCCCGTTCGTGTCCTGAACTGGTTCACCAGGCGTACCGGCCGTGAACAGGTCTTCTTGCTCGGCCCGTTCATCTCCTGAACTAGTTCGTGTGCTGAACTGGTTCGTGTGCTGAACTACCCCTGAGGGCAGTTGGACTCGGTATCCGGTTCGCGCCTGGTCCGCGATCGCCTCCTTGGTCGTCGGGCGATTCCGCTCCACCCAGCCGTCCTCTTCGAGCTGGTTCATGTACTTGGACAGAGACCCTCGGCTGAGGCCTGTCTCCTTGACCAGCCCTGTGAAAGAGGGGGCGTACTTGGAGGGGACTACGAGAGTCCCCTGGCTGACATGGGTGAGCAGGACGAACACGATCAGGCGTGCCTGGGAGGGCAGCCCAGACGTGAGCAGCGCCCGCTCAACCGCCCAGCGGTCGGTCACCTCCCGGCCTGCCAGGCGCGCTCTTGGGCGATCGCGGAACGCAGGTAGGCAGCCAGCGTGGTGACGCCAGGACCGCGGGCGTACAGAGTGATGTTCGTGGCGCTGTAGAGCACGCTCGCGAGCGTGCGCGTCGCCTCCCTGTCGCAGCCCTGCAGCAGGCCGTTGACGATGACCGCTGCCGGGCTGTCGGCGGACGCGGGCACCACGCCCTGGACGGCCGCGACCGCCTGCTTGTTGCTCAGCCAGCCGTGCACATCCGTGCTGATCGTGATGGTCAGCACAGCGAGCACCAGCGGACTGTCGGCGTGGACGATGTCTACGCGCTCGTTGTGGTTCATGGGCCCCCGCTCGGCTCGCGTGTGGTTCCTTGCTTTGGGTAAGGCGGGACCGCCCGGCGGCCGTTCTGGACGCCGGGCTCATGCGAGCGGGTTACGCGGAGGAGAGGACCAGGGAGTTGTAGACCTGGTCGAAGAGGGGGCGGTGGCGCTCCTGATACTGGGCCACAGGGCGGATGTGACGGCCCACCAGGTCATCGATGGTGGCCGGCGCCTCATCGAACAAGGAGATGTACAGCCTCTTCAGTGCCTTACCGAAGGACGAGGCCATGTGCTTGATCTCAGCGGCGGTGAGGTTCTTACCCTCCAAGTACATGGACACGGTGAGCGGCCTGGTCACCGGATCGAACTCAGGGGTCTCGCCGGTGACGCGCCCCAACACGCGACGGCTACACGCGTCCCAGTAGCCGCGATCGCCAATGCCAGCGCTGTGGAAGGCCACGATCAGGTCACCCGCGGTGCGGGCGCGCTGGAGGGCCTTGAGCTCCGGGTCGAGCTGCTGAGGCTGAGCGTTCACAGCCACGTACCTGCCGGTCTCGCGGATCTCCCGCAGGATTTCCTTGACGCGCTTTTTGACGACTTTGGCGCCGGGCAGGGTGCTGCGGAAGATCAGCTCCCATATGCCGTCTTCGTAGATGACGTTCATCTGCTGTGAGCCGCCAGGGGTCAGCACAATCTGCTGACCCTTTTCGTCCTCGTCCAGGAGGCGGGTTGCGTCACTGGACTGGAGGTAGCCCAAGCCCTTCACGGCGAAGTCGGCAGCAACGGCGTAGATCCGGCCGTCTTCGGCGGTACCAAACCGGATGTTGTTGCCAGCCACATCGAACAACTGCAGGCCGGACTCGGGGAGAAGGTTACTCATGGCCCTGCCGCTCACTTCCCGGTCTGGGCGTCGAGGGCGACGGCATCCGCCTTCATCGCCGCGATCCACTCCGCGAAGTACTCCACGGGGATGCGGCGAGAACGAGGCGTGGGCTTGATGCTTTTGAGGCGGCCTGACTGAATCGCCTTGTTGATGGTGCCCTTCGAGAGGCGGGATTCCTGCTGCACGAGCTTCGGCGTCATGAGGCGCGGCAAGTGGCTATACGCGCTGAGGTTGATCTCGATCTGGTCGATCTGAGACAACACGCCCACAGGGCGCACGAGGGCAGCATCCGGGAAGTGGGTTTTGGTGTGTGCTTGCACGCACGTAGACTGAGGGGCAGCTTGGCCCATGGTGGTTACTCCTGGTCTTTGAGAGGTCGAGGAGGTTCAGCCGGGGTTAAGTTGTCGGCCCCCAGTCGGGCGCTGTGATCATGGAGGTCCAGTCCGTGATCGCGCCCGCTGGGGGCTAAATGCTTTCCGGACACCAGAGGTTTGCCGGAAGCTCTCTTGGCCCTCTGAGGTCCGCTGGAGAGCAGCGTACATGGTCGGGCCCCGACAGGCGACTTGGAACGCGGCCCTAGCGGCCAAACCTTCGCACCTTTGCTGGCGAGCACAGCGCGCCCAGCGCATGCGCAAGACACAATCCCCCAGGTAGCGAGGTGTGTTCTGTCTATGCTCACTGCCGTCTGGTGCGAAGTAAACGCGACTCCGAAGAACTTCCTGCGCCGCGCAATAGAGATCACGAGAGATTGTCAGAAATTAAAAACGCAACAAGACGTAAGGCGGGATCCCAGGTGGCGAGGCAGATCGAGGTGACCTCATGAGCGGTTCATCTTGAAACCAGGGGACGGATGCTGGCGAATACAGGTCCGTACAGATTTACCTCGACGAGACACAGACGCATTGGCACACGTTGGCACGCGTTGGCTTGCGTTGGCGTGCGCAGCGGTGCGTCCGTGCGCGTTCCCATGCGCATCCGGCCACTACATGTGACCATGTACATGCGCCTCGGTGTTGCAGACACGCATCAGCGAAGCTAGTCTCATCATGCGCAGACAAGTGCACATGGGCGAACGGATGTTCGCACTTCAACAGGTGCCAAGGGGCGGTATGACCAACGAACCTAATGCGTTCGCCGAGTGGGTTAGCGCCGTAGCCAAGAGCTTCGGTTACAAGACAGACGCCCAGCTCGCGGCGGCAATCGGGGTTCAGCAATCGACCGTCACGCGATGGCGGTCAGGCAACAGGCCCCAGGTCAAACACCTGGTCGAGTTGGCGCGTCTCTTCAGCATGAAGATCGACCCGTTGTTGGCGATGTCCGGGCATGTTCCGGCCGACCTCCTGAACGATGCGTCGCCGCCCGGACCGCCGATGACCGAGAGCGTGCGCCGAATCCGAGATGCCTCACTGAGTGACTTCCAGAAGGAAGCGCTATCGCTGTACTGGGAGCAGCGGCTCGACGAGGAGCGCCACAAGCTGTACACAGTGATCGCCTACCTCGAAGGAAGTGAAGACGCCCCCAAACACGACGTTGGCACCGAGTTGCTCCGCGTGATCGCTTTCGCGGGTCGCCAGGAGAGCCTCTTCCATCTGACGGACTTGATGGAGACGCTCGTGTCGGTCGAGGCGGCTCCTCGCAAGCGCCGCCGCCGCGGCTCGCGCCAGGATGAGCTCACGGTTAACACCGTCCCCCAACTGGTTCATGACGACCAGAAGGCCAGGTTGGAGTTGGAGTAGTTCATGCCCACAAGAAAGCCGCGGACAAGGGGTAACCGCGAGGCGCGCCCCTACCAACGCAAGAGCGACGGTAAGTGGTGCGTACCCATATACCTGCCGAACGGGAAGCGGAAGATCCTTTACGGCGACAGCCGCACCGAGGTCGTCGAGAAGAAGAAGCAGGCCGAGGCGGAGATTGAGGCCGGGCAGCCGATCACGGCCGGACGGACCGACCTGCTGTCTCACTACCTGCTCAAGGTGTGGCTAAAGACGACGCTGCCCCAGCGCGTCGAAGCTGGCCGACTCGCCGAGTCCACGTATGACAGCTACAGGGACACGGTGGTCAAGCACATCGTTCCTCACCTTGGTCACGTGCGGCTGGTCGATCTCTCGACCACGCATATCCGGGAGTGGCTGCGGGAGCTCGCGAAGAAGCCGAGCGGCCGTCAGCGCCATAAACTGCGCCCCGGCGAGACGGAGTTGCCGCCGGCCGCGAAGCTCTCCGCGCGCAGCGTCGCCATCGCCTACGCGGTGTTACGCAAGGCGCTGAACGACGCGGTGAAGGACGAGTCGGTCAAGAGAAACGTCTGTCTGCTGGTTGACGCGCCCGCCAACACGGTGAAGGAGATGGAGGCGCTCACGAAGGAGGAGGCGACCCGCCTCCTCGCCGAGGCCGCAGAAGATCGACTGTGGGCGTACTGGCTGGTGGTTCTGGCGCTGGGGCTGCGCCGCGGCGAAGGTCTGGGCATGCGCTGGTCATTGACCGATCTGGATGTCGGGACGACCCGGCTGGAGAAGACCATCCAGCGCCTGCGCGGCGAACTCGACGAGGAGACCGGCAAGCACAAGGGCCGGCTGGTAGAGAAGGCGCTGAAGACGGCCGCGTCGCAAGCCACCCTGGCGCTACCGCAGGTGGTGATCGAGGCGCTGACCGAGCATCACAAGGCTCAAGAGGCTGAGCGACTCACCGCACAAGTCTGGCTAGATTCGGACCTGGTGTTCTGCACTGGGCTGGGCACGCCGCTGGAGCCGCGCAACGTTAATCGAGACTGGGACGCCCTGGTCGACCGGGCCGGGATCGGCCGACGGGTGCGCATCCATGACCTGCGTCACGCCTGTGCGACGTTCTTGTTCAGCCAGGGCACGGACACGAAGAAGGTCCAGGGTGCCCTGAGGCACGCGTCTCACGGGACGACGGCCAACCTCTACATTCATTTGCTTGAAGAGGTGCGACGTGAGACGGCCGACACCATGAACGAGGTTCTGACGGACCTGGGCGCCTACCGTGAGAAGCGCAGGAGGGCCTCATGAGCGTCCGTTGCTACACGCGTTGCTACATCGAAGATCGAGAAAGCCCCTCCCGGAACCCGGAAGGGGCCTTCTACCTGCGAGCCGACGAGGGGAATCGAACCCCTGACCTTCTGTTTACAAGACAGATGCTCTGCCGATTGAGCTACGTCGGCGCGGCCTATCAGTGTAGACGGTCAACGGCGCCGATGACGAGCCACCTCGTACAACGCCACGCCGGCCGCCACCCCCGCGTTCAACGACTCCGCAGCCGCCCGCATAGGAATCCGTGCCACAACGTCACAGTGCTCCCGCACGAGCCGCGACAGCCCCTTGCCCTCGGACCCCACCACGATCACCAACGGCTCGCCCAGCAGGTCGACATCACCGATGTCCGCGCTGCCCTCGCCATCGAGCCCGATCACGAACAGTCCAGCGTCCCGATACTCCCGCAGCGCCGCCGTGAGGTTGGCCGCCCGCGCCACACGCAGGTTGGCCAGCGTACCCGCGGACGTCTTCCACGCCCCGCCCGTCACGCCGGCCGAGCGCCGCGACGGAATCAGCATGCCGTGCGCGCCGAAAGCAGTCGCCGAGCGCGCGATGGCGCCCAGATTGCGCGGATCGGTGACCCCGTCGAGCGCTATGACCAACGGCACTTCTGCCGCGTCCTGCGCCAATTCGACCAGTTCAGAAGGGTGCGCGTAGTCGTAAGCGGGGATCTGGAGCACGATCCCCTGGTGAACGGCGCCCTCAGTGAGCCGGTCAAGCTTTTCGCGGGTCGATTCGAGCAGCGCGATGCCCCGCTCCGTCGCGACCTTGATCGCGTCACGTACGCGGTCATCGCTCTCGATGCGCTGCGCGACATACAGCGCGTTGGCCGGCACCCCGGCGACCAGCGCCTCTAGCACCGGGTTGCGTCCGCCGATGTATTCGGGCGCGTCCTCGGAACGCCGCTGCCGAGCCGGGCCAGGCCGCTGCCCGCCTCGCTCTTCACGGGCGACCCGCTCGGAACGCGCCTTGTCCTTGAACCAGTGACGCATTTCAGCAGGCGGGGTGGAGCCCCTGCCCTCGAGCCCGCGGCGTCCCTGCCCACCGGTGCCCTTGGACGGGCCCTTCTTCTTCGCGGGCCTGCCCGATGCCCTACCGCCAGCTGCCATGGCATTAAGGGTACTCGGGCCATCACCCACCTCACGCCTCACTCAAGATCACGGTCCCGAGCAGGATACGGCCTACATGCACAGAACCACAGAACCGGCACCTGAACTTGATCGAGTGATATCGGGGCGTTCTACGGCCCGGCTCGGGTCCGGAGAGATTACGGACCGTGAAACGCAAGCTCAAGACACCGCAGCACCGGCCGCAGGTGATCGATGGCGGCCCAAACGGCACCGGGTGTCACATGGAGTGCTCAGTCTGCTGCGCGGGCGACCTCGCTTGGTGTGCGGCAACGACCATGACGATGACGGAGGTCAGGGCGATGCCCGCGCCGACGTACAGCGGCGCGGTATAGCCAAGGCCCGCGGTGATGGCCAGACCCCCGAGCCAGGCGCCAAGGGCGTTGCCGATATTGGACGCGGACACGTTGGCACTGGCGGCCAACGCCGCCCCATGCGCGAAGTCGGTGACGCGAATGATCATGCCGGGCACGCTGGCGAACCCGAACATCCCCATCAAAAACACCAATATCACCGACGCGGTGGCACTACTGGCCAGCAGACCGAACACGACCAGTGTGATGGTGAGTCCGATCAGGGCGAGGACCAGGGCGCGGTCACGGTCTCGGTCGGCCGCTCGCCCGCCGACCACGTTCCCGACGACCAGACCGACGCCGTACACCATCAACAACCAGGCGACATCCGCCGGGGAGAAGCCGCCGACCTCGGTGAACGTGTAGGCGATATAGCTGAACGCACCGAACATCCCGCCATAGCTGAGCGCGGTGGCCGTCAGGGTCAGCCAGACCTGCCAAGACCGGAACGCACGAAACTGCGCCCGCAAGCCGCTGGGCGGTATCGGTTCGGAACGGCCCGTCACTGTCGGCGGCCGTGTCTCTCCCGCCCAGCCGGGGACAAGAGCGGCGATTCCCGCCAGGGCGAGCACGCCGATCCCGGTGACTGCCCAGAAGGCCGCCCTCCAGCCCCAGCGTTCACCGACCAGCGCGCCGAACGGGACGCCCAGCACGTTCGCAACCGTCAGCCCGGCGAACATCACCGCCACAGCACGAGCCTTCTTCTCCGGCGCGACCAGACTGCGGGCGACCAGCGAGCCAATACCGAAGAACGAACCATGGCACAACGCCGCGACGATCCGCCCAAGCAGCATCACCGGATAGTTCTGCGCGATCGCGGACAACAGATTGCCGATGACGAACAACGCCACCAAGCCGACCAAGATCCCCTTTCGGGGCAGTCGCGCCGTCGCCGCGGTCAGCGCGATCGCACCGATCGCGACACTCAACGCATACCCGGAGATCAGCCAGCCCGCTGCCGCCTCGGACACCGCGAAACTCGACGCCACCTGCGGCAGCAGCCCGGCGATCAAGAACTCGGTCAGACCGATGCCGAACCCGCCGAGTGCCAGCGCGATCAGTCCAACCGGCATCCGTCGCTCTCCGGTCGCCCGCGCCCGACAAGTCACGGGGTACGGCGTACGGATTGCCCGGATCCCGAAACGCCCGCATGCGGCCCGATCACGGACCGCGCGGCGCCGAGGCCCCACTATGCCACCATGGGGCGCGAAGAGTTCGTATAGGTGTCCGTCGCCTGAAATACACGGATTCACGAAGTACGCGGAGCAGCCACATCACAGGCCCCGAGTCACAGGTAGCGAACCACCCGGCTAATCCCTGAGCCCCCAGTTACGAATGCCCACCCGTCCGAGCCTCCGGCTGAGGGAACCGGAACAGCCCGTGCAACCTCCCCAAAGCCGGAAGATCACCAAATGCCCGAGCAGCTCCACTCTTGATCGCATCACCAAGCGTCGTCTTCCCCTCCCCCATCTCCACCAGAACATCGTCATCCATCTCAATAACCGCATCCGGCCGCTGAGCGGGTCCGTGTACGGTCTCGATCGTCCCGTCGTCGATCCGAGCGTGAAAAACCTCATCAGAGACCCGGAACTCATACACCGTCCGCATCCCCACGGCCGCCTCCGGATCAAAGCCGACCCGCAACGCCAGCACCGCCCACCCTGGCTGGAACGCCTCCCCTTCGCGACGCTCCCCCATCGCCCACTTCATGCCCCACCGCGCCAGAGCCAGCACGGCAGGTTCCAGCTCCTGACCGGCTTCGGTCAGGGCGTAAGCAGGTGTACGCGCCGGCGCAGGCAGCACGATCTTGCGCACCAGCCCCTCGCGCTCAAGATGCTTCATCCGCGCCGCCAGCAGCCCGGTGCCCAGTCCGCGAAGACTGTGCTGCAGATCCCCGAACCGCTTCGGCCCGGTCAGCAGCTCGCGCACGAGCAGCAGCGTCCACCGCTCGCCGACGAGGTCCAGGGTCCGGGCAGTGGCACAGAACTGGTTGTACGTTCGCTGATCCACTTCAACATTCTAAGCTTCGAGCTTCCTGTTTCTGAATCTCGCACTCATAAGTACGTCAGCGACAGCACCCGGATCAGTGAGCATCACATCATGCGGCCCGTCCAGAGCGACGGTCCGATACCCGACCGCCTCGGCGAACCTGTCGAAGGCAAAAGTCTGCGGCCTGCAGTAGATCGCCGTCCCAGGGATCTGATCGACGGCCCCAGTCAGGCGCGTACCTTCGGTGAAGGTACGTAGCGGCTGCGGACGCAACCGTTCCTGAAGCCACTGGGTGTCGTCCGAATCGGTGATGCCGAAGAGCGCCGGCGCGGGAGCAGGCACCTGCCAGCCATCAGACGAACTCCCAGCAGAGGTACGAGCCGAGGCCCCCTGACCGGTGAGCTCCGCCGAATCCTGGACGAACTTCACGAATCCTTCAGGAGCCAGGCTGAACAGGCTGTCCCCATCCGCCCCGGCCCAGCCCTCCACCATGATCACATGGTCAACGCGTTCAGGACGAAGGTCGGCTGCCTGCCGCACCACCAACCCCGCGTAACTGTGCCCAACCAGCACGACACCACCGCCGGCATGCGCATCAGCCACGTACCGGTTCTCGCGAATGTCAGCGTCGTAGCGGGCACCGCGGAAGTCAGCGTCGTAGCGGGCACCGCGGAAGTCAGCGTCGTGGTGAGCCTCGCGGACGCCGACGTCGCGACGCGTCTCAGGATCGGTGTCCGTGCCTGGACCGGTGCCGGTGCCGGCAGCGTCGAGGGCGGCGACGACCTGTGCCACATGGTCGTGCAACCCCACGTCCCGACCGTACGCGAGGTCAGGAACGATCGTTCGCGCTCCAGCGCCTTCGAGCAACGGAACGACGCGATCCCAAGCCCAAGGACCATGCCAAGCGCCGGCAACCAGCACAAAGGTGGTCAAGAACCGACCCCCACGTGAAGCCGCGGCAGCACCCGCTCGGCGAACTCCTCCAAGGCCCCGCGATAGTCATCGACCGCGAACCGGATCACCACATGCCGCACCCCAGCCAACGCATACGAGTTCAACCAATCGACCGCATCATCCGCAGTGCCCGCGAACGTGGCCTGAATGGACTCGATGAACTCGAGCGGCGCGTTGTAGTACCGCTCAATGCTGGTCCGCAGCCGACCTCGCGCCCGCTCAGGGTCCTCGTCGAGACAGACCGTCGCGTACAACGCTGGTGTGACCACACCCGAAGCAGACTCAATCAAGGGCCCCGCCTCGCTCGACGCAGGACCGCGGAGGCGGGCCATCTCCTGGACCACGCCCCATTCATCCGCGTACATCTGGCTTGTCGGCGGATAGGGCAGCCACCCGTCGGCCAGTCGTCCCACGCGCCGCAGCGCAGCCGCACCGCTTCCCGCCAGCCAGATCGGTGGCCCTCCTGCCTGTGCGGGCTTGGGTTCCAGCGTCACGTCTTGGAAGGCGAAATGCGCCCCCTGGTGCGACACCGTCGCACCTGCCCACAATTGCCGCATCACGTCGATCGACTCTTCGGTACGGCTGACACGGCGCTTGAAGTCGATGCCGAGCGCTTCGCACTGAGCCTCGGTGTTCGGGTGCGGGAATCCGGCGCCCATCCCGGCGATGAGGCGCCCGTCGGAGATCCGGTCCAGCGTGGCGAGCTGGTGAGCCAGCAGGATCGGATGGCGTAAGGCGGGCAGGAGCACGGCCGTGCCGAGGGCCACCCGTTCCGTCACGGCGGCCACCGCGGACAGGAGCATCAGCGGATCCGCCCGGTGACGGGTCACGGGGCTGTCACCAGCCCAAACCGAGTCGAAGCCGAGATCCTCGGCCAGTCGCGCCTGCTCGATCAGCGCGGACGGCTCCCGATCGCCCAGAACGATCCAGTCACGTGTCGGCAGCAGAAAGCCGACCTTCAGAGCCGCCATGGTTCCTCCCAGTGAAGTGATCACAGCCGGATCCTAGACTATTGACTTCCTGTTTTTGAAGTCTATGATTCACTTTCGAGAAACCAATGAGGAGGGCTCTGAAGTACGAAACCGCTCTATACCGCGCAGGCTCAGGTGACCGGCGGCCGGGCACACGGGCATGGGCGTTCCAGCGACGGGATGCTGGACGTGGACCTGCGCCAGCCGAAGGAGCTGGGTGGAGATGGCGACGGGACCAATCCGGAGCAACTGTTCGCGGTCGGCTATGCCGCCTGCTTCTCGGCCGTCCTGACGATGCTCGGGCAACGACAGGGGCTGAAGGCTGGGGACGCGGCTGTGGACGCCAAGGTCATGCTGATCCCGAACGCTGACGGCACGTTCAAGCTCGGAGTCGAGCTGGACATCACGCTGCCCTCGATCGAGGACCCGGAGCAGGCCGCCGGTCTGGTGCACACCGCGCATCAGGTGTGCCCGTACTCCAACGCCACACGCGGCAACATCGACGTCGCCCTGTCAGTGAATGGCTCAGCACTTCAAGGATGAGAACGAGGCGCCCTGTGCCACCGAAGATCGCCGGCGAATCTTGATGACAACGCTGTTGCGTTTGGCTCTGCGGCTGCTGGTCAAGGGAGCTTGAAGGGGTGGCAGTAAGAATAACGTCATGACCCCCAAACCGCGTTGATCTTCATTCGTGATCTGTGTCGTTGATGTTGAGTCGCGGGGTGGCGAGGGCGATGAGGGCGTCGGCGAGTAGGTGCGTCTGGTGCTCGCAGGCTGCCTGGTCACGGGTTTCGGCGAGTTCCAGGACGAGGCCGTCCATGCGGTGGATGAGGAAGCGGGCCAGGTCGGAGACGGGGACGGCGGGGTGCAGGTTGTCGGTCCGGGCGGCGGTGGCGAAGGCGTCCTCGAGGAGGTCCCCGCCGAAGGGGGCGTTCACCGCGGCCCAAGCGTCGCCGCTTGGCGCCACGGTCTGCCGGTTTCGGATCACCCACAGGGTCAGCTCCAGGAGTGCCAGGTGTAGGCCGGGGGCGTCGCGGATCCACTGCCAGTAGGCGGCGACGGCGGCCCGGACGGTCGCCTCGAATCCGGAGTCGGGTGACAGACGGGCGAAGGCGGCGTGCATGGTGGAGCGGGCTCGGGTCAGGATGAGAAGGGTCAGCTCGTCCTTGTCGCGGAAGCAGTAGTGGATGGTCCCTCGCGGCGTGCCGGCCCGTTCGGCGATGCGGCGGGTGGTGGCGCGGGCGAGTCCCTCCTCCGCGATCACCTCGATGGCGGCGTCGATGATGGCGCGTCGCCGTTCGCCGACCGGCAGGTAGGTCATGGCGCCGGGTCAGCCGGTGATGAAGGAGCGCAGCAGGGAGAAGAACCGCTCGCCTTCGGTGTCGGGGATGAAGTGGCCGGAGCGTTCGAACACCTCCAGGCGTGCCCCGGGCAGGCCGTCCACGATCTCCCGCGCCGTGGACGGCGGCGTGATGGGGTCGCGGGTACCGGCCATGACGAGCGCCGGGCATCGAATGGAGGCCAGGCGCGCGGTCAGGTCGAACCGGGCGGTGGACATGAAGCCCATGGTGAGCCCGGGGTTCGGGATGATGCGGGTCATGGCCTGTATGTCGGATTCGGCGGGGAAGTTCGGGTCGGGACTGTAGGCGGGGGCGCAGAGTTGCCCGAAGGCGGCGAAGGTCTCCGGGGTTCCCTCGGTGAGGAACATCTTGGCGGCCGTGGCAGCCTCCTCGCCGGCCTCGGCGCGGAAGCCTTCGACGATCCGGTCCAGGTCCCAGCGGGCGACGGTGCTCTGCAGGATCAGCTTGGCCGGGTGGTCGGGGTGGCGAGAGGCGTAGCTCATGGCCACGGCTCCGCCCCAGGACCAGCCCAGGACGATCGGCTTGACGATGCCGAGCGTGTCGCACAGGGCGCGCACGTCGTCGCCCCACTGGTCGAGGTTCCAGGTGGCCGGGTCGGAGCTCTGGCTGCGGCCGTTGCCGCGCTGGTCGACGTAGACGATCTGGACCAGGTCGGCGAGTTGACCGTAGGCGGGCTTGAAGATCGAGTGATCGTGCCCGGGGCCGCCGTGCAGCAGCAGGAGGGTCGGCTTCTCTCGCATCGTGTAGCCGTCGGGCTCCAGGGCGGCGCCTTCGACGTCCACGTACAGCGACGTGCCGTTAACCTGAACACGCATGGGGTCCTCCAGTCGATTTGGGCGCTTGGCCAAGTTCCTTGATCAGAATGGCCGCGCCCGGCTGAGGAAGCCATGAAGGCCGCCCCCGGACGGTGGTAGAGACAGCCTCACCACCGTCCGGGGGTGGTCAGGGGTGCCGGAGCGGGAGACGAGGCCCCAGAGGGTAGAACCCAGCAAGATCACGAAGGCGAGTCGAGTGGTTCCGCGCTTTTCAGCGATGAGATCGCGTTCCTCATCCAGGATGGTCCAGTTCGGCTATCCGTTGGTGCGGCTACTGGTCGTGGTCGAGTGCGGCACCCGGGGCCGTGCTGGCTGCTGCCTTGGTCCCGAAAGCGAGGGCGAACCGGTCTACGCCAGGTGGTATATCAGGCCCTGATCCGCACCGCCGCCGACGTCGCGGCCAGCAGGCCGGGACTGGACATGGACCGGATCAGCTTCACGATCCTGCTGGAGACCGCGGGCGACCTGGTCGCCACCGCCAGCGCCGTCTGGCCCGCCGAGCACGTCACCCTCATCGACCCAAGCGGCCGTGCGGTGCTGCGCGGCCTGCTGCCCGCCTGGCGTCGCCCTCGCGTCAGGGCCCGCAGCCGGAAGAACCCGACCAGCAAGTACGGCCCGAACGCCGGCCAGCACCCTGCCACCACGCAGACCTACGCCTTCCATGCCCAGGTCACCGTCATGGAAGACGGACTTGCACCTCGCCCACGACGCTAAACGCAACGGCGTTGATCTTGGTGATCAGCAGGTTCGTGCCGGCGAAGATCGAATGGTCGGTGGCAGCCTATGCCCAGGAGTCCTTCATCAAGCTCTTCGATTCGCCAGGGCCAGGGGCAAGGCTGACGTACTGGGAGTCTCAGGGTTCGATTTCGAGCCGCTCGATCTGGTCGCCGCAGAGGCTGAAGCGGTAGTGCAGGTCGACGACACCGCCGGGGAAGTCGCCTTCGAGGTGCTGGGTCGCGATGAAGTGAGTGTCGTCTGTCTGCTGAGCGCCGGTGAGGCGGACGGTGTATGTGTACTCGCCAGCCGAGCGGTTCAGCCACTCCTTGATCTCCTCCAGCATGCTCACGACCCGTCTCAAGACTCTGGTCGCGGACGGACTCCTGGAGCGCCGCCCATACCAGACCAACCCCGTACGCCACGAGTACGTCCTCACCGAACTCGGCCGCTCCCTGCGCCCGGTCATCCTTGCTCTGGCGGCGTGGGGCAACTCCCGCCTCGCTCCCGATGCACGCAGCATGATCCTCGTCGACACCAGGACCGGTGAAGAGGTCGAACCGGTCGTCGTCGACGCAAAGACCGGTCACCGCCTCGACGACAGCAGCGCCTACGTCTTCACCGCGGGCCCCGCCGCCAGCGACGCCATGCGCTCCCGCTACCTCTCGGCAGCCGAAAGCCCTTCCGGCGGCCCCGCGCTCGGATCCCCATGAGCTGTGAACACAGAGAGCCGAAGACGCTCATAGCGATTTGTACCCGAAAATCGGCGGCCTTGATCCAGTGCTGGAAGCGGCGCCGGTCGTGAAGAAGCCCACTGACCGTCGCCTGGCGAAGACCAGGGCGCACCGCATGAAGTTCTACAGCAAGGCCAACATCCGGCTCGCCTGATCGATCTGGGTCTCCCCGCGAGTCCGCAGCAGCCAGAACAGGGCGAGAAGGCGACGGCACTCGATGAGTCTGTCGGCTTCGTCAGCGGTCATCTCCAAGCGCTCCAGCACGGCGGTCATGCCGGCGGGGTCGTTGCGCCAGACCGATATGTGCTCGATGACCTCGGCCACTTCGAATGCGCGGTCGCTGCGGCCGGAGTACTCGAAATCGACAACGCGGATGTCCGTTCCATCCCACAAGTAGTTGGCCAGGTTCCCGTCACCGGTGCCGAACACCGGAGTGCCCGGCCGCGCCAGCAGTTCCTCCAACCTCGGCTGTGCCACCCAGTTCGCAGCCTGGCGAAGCGCGTCCGTGACCGCGGAGCCTCCGTCAGAAGACGCCGTCGCGGACCACGTTCGTACCTGCTGGAGGAGCTCGACCGGATGGCCGGCACGCGCGGGGACCCGCTCCAGCACGGGCTGAGGGACCGCCTGCTGGACTCTGGTGACGGCCTCGGCCAGTGCGTTGGCCAAGTGCCCACGGATCGGTTCCTGCACGGCGGCGCCGCCAAGTCGAGACATCACCACCGTCGGCGGATCAGCAGCCAAATCGGCGGTCACCGGGGCGGGCGCCAGCCCGGGCGCGTACTGGTTGAGCAACTCCAGGGCGCGCCATTCCCGCTCGGGCTGGCCATGGTCCGTCGATCGGTATCGCTTGACCACCACATCGGACCGCACTTCGATCGAGTGAGTGCTCGCCCGGCCGCCCATACACCCTGCCGATCTTGTCGAGGGCTGCAGAGAGGGCTAGCCCCCTTTTCCGCACGCCACGAACCCTGATCTGCGCCGATTACGCGCCAGATCGGCAATCGCGGTGTACGGGAAAAACAGGGCTAGCGGGACAGCTCCCAACGAGCTCCATGCGGCGTGTCCTCCACTGTGACCCCAGCCGCCGCCAGCTGGTCCCTGATCGCGTCGGCCGCCGCGTAGTCCTTGCGTGCCCGAGCCGCCTTACGCTGCTCGAGTGCCACGGCCACCAGCGCGTCGACCACCGGCTTGAGGTCGGACTTCGCGGAGCGCCACTGCGGTGAACGCGGATCGAGGCCCAGCACGTCGAGCATGTTCTGGGTCTCGGCCAGCAGGCGGGCCACCGCTTCCTTGTCGCCTCTGGACAGTGCCACGTTGCCCTCGCGCACCACCTCGTGCACGACCGCGAGCGCCTGCGGGGTGCCCAGGTCGTCGTCGAGCGCGTCGGTGAACGCCTGCGGCAGCGGAGCGTCGGCGTCGACGTCGTGGATCACTTCGGCGGCTCGGGTCACGAAGCCCTCGATGCGCTGGTAGGCGGCCGCGGCCTCCCGCAGCGCCTCCTCCGAGTAGTCGATCGACGAACGGTAGTGCGGTGCCGCGAGGTAGTAGCGCAGCTCCACCGGGCGCACCTTCTGCACCATCTCCGGGATCAGCAGCGAGTTGCCGAGCGACTTGCTCATCTTCTCGGCGCCGATCTTGACCAGGCCGTTGTGCATCCAGTAGCGGGCGAAGCCGTCGCCGGCCGCCTGGGACTGGGCGAGCTCGTTTTCGTGGTGCGGGAAGATCAGGTCGAGGCCGCCGCCGTGGATGTCGAACGTCGACTCAAGATATTTGGTCGCCATGGCCGAGCACTCCAGGTGCCAGCCGGGACGGCCGAGGCCCCAGGGGGTCGGCCAGGTCGGCTCGCCGGGCTTGGCGCCCTTCCAGAGGGCGAAGTCGCGCGGGTCGCGCTTGCACGACTCGTCGTCGGTGTCGGCCGCCGGTCGCATGTTGGCCAGCTTCTGGTTGGACAGCGTGCCGTAGCGGTCCTCGTAGGAGACGACGTCGAAGTAGACGTCGCCGCCCGACGCGTAGGCGTGGCCGCGGTCGATGAGCCGCTGCATCAGGACGATCATCTCGGGCACGTGACCGGTCGCGCGGGGCTCGACGGTCGGGGGCAGGCAGCCGAGAGTGTCGTACGCCCAGGTGAAGGCGCGCTGGTTGCGCTCGGCGACCGTGAACCAGGGGACGCCATCCTCGGCGGCCACCCGGATGATCTTGTCGTCGATGTCGGTGACGTTGCGGCAGAACGTCACCTCATATCCGGAACGCAGCAGCCAGCGGCGCAACACGTCGAAGTTGACCCCCGAGCGGATGTGCCCCACGTGCGGGGGAGCCTGCACGGTCGCCCCACACAGGTAGATCGACGCCCGGCCGGCTTGGACCGGAACGAATTCGCGAGTGGCGCGTGCGCTGGTGTCGTAGATGTGCAGGCTCACGAAAGAAAGGCTAACGCCTATGCCAGCATCGCAGGCCCTTTAATCACTCACGCATGGTGACCTTCTCTGGCCTTATCCGGACAATTAGTCGCTCAACTCCTGGCTTGTCCTCCCAGGGCTTACCCGTGTACTTGCGTGAGAGCTCCTGGATGAGGTCGCCCGCGGGGTCGTCCTCCATGGTCACGTGACCACGCACCTCGGCGTAGCGGTAGGGGTTCGCCGGGTCGATGATGAGCAGGCTGGCCCGGGGGTCGCGCTCGAAGTTGCGCGGCTTGCGCCGGCCCTTGGCGGTGGAGAAAAGCACGTCGTCTCCGTCCGTACGCACCCATACGACCGTCGACTGCGGCCCGCCGTCGGGATTGAGGCTGGTCACCGTCGCGTAGTTGGGCCCGTCGAACAGCTCGCGCACGCCCTCTGAGAGCTCGGCCATGTATCTCCCTTGATCGGTCCTGACCCCCATTCTTCTGTAGGCTCGAACCGCCATGGACGTGACTCCCCCTTCTACGCTCCGACGCCTGGGCATCGCCCTCGCCGGTCTCGCGGTGGCCGGCCTCACGGCGGTCGCCTGCGTGCTCTCCTTCGACGACCTGCGGGCACTGGCCATCCGCGGTGAGTCCCGACCCGACCTCGCCTTCCTCTATCCGGCCGGCTTCGACGCGCTCCTGGTCGTCGCGCTGATCGGCGTCCTCCTGCTGCGCTCGGCCCACCTGCTGGTACGCGCCCAGGCCGCGGTCGTGCTGGTCCTGCTCATCGTGGCCGCCGCCGCGTCGAACGTCGCGCCGGCGCTCCAGGTCCAGCTCGACGTACAACCTCTCGCGGTGGGGGTGGCGGTCGCCCCGTGGGTCATGCTGGCGCTCGCCCTCTGGCTGTGGTTGCTGCTCATCAAGCACGTTCAGGGCCGCAGGACGTCCGTGGACGACGATGACGACGGTACGGCGGAGCCGGACATCGTGCCCTTCCACCGGGGCCGCCCCGGCGACACGCCGCCGCCGCTCACCCAACCGCTCCACCCCGTGCTGGAGACCACACCGGTCGTCGGCCCCACGGCCGCTCCGGAAACCCCGCCCATCTCCGCCCAGGTGGCCCGCTGGCCCGCCACCCCGGACCAGGAGCCGGAGTTCGAGGAGCGTCGCGAGCGTGCGGCCCTGACGGAGCCGGTAGCGCCGCCACGACCACGCCCGCAGTCCGACGACCTGCCGCCGGAGCCGGATCCCCGCCCCCAGGCCCGCAGAGAGGACGACGCCCAGCGAGCGAGTACGGCCTCGCGAGCCACCGCGCCGTGGCAAGGGCCGGAGCCGAGCGGACGTAATGAGCCGAGCGGACGGACCGAGCCGAGCGGACGTAATGAGCCGAGCGGACGGACCGAGCCAAGCGGACAGACCGAGCCAAGCGGACAGACTGAGCCAAGCGGACAGACTGAGCCGGGCGAACGGACCGAGCCGAGCGCGCGGACCGAGCCAGGTGAACGCACGGAGCCGGGCGGGCGCATAGGGTCGCAAGCCGGCGACGCCCCTGCGCGGGCGCCGAAACTCCGCCGTGGCCTCCGTAAGCGCGCTCAGGAACCCACCTTCGAGGAACCCCGGCCGGCCCCGGAGCCCCGCCCCAGCCGAGAGCCCGAGCCAGCTCCGGAGACAGACCACCGCGTGGCAGGCCACAGCGCGGCGGGGCACAGCGAGGCAGGGCACAGCGAGGCAGGGCCCGAGACAGGCGGAGAATCCCGGCCCGACACATCCCGCGAACCACAGCTACAACCACAGCCGGAAGCAGAGCCGGAGCCCGAGCTGAAGCGCCCCGTGCGCTGGGGTGACCGGATCAAGCCGACCGACGTCCTGGTCCACCCCCGGACCCCCACCGTCTCCGACCGGGACACCGACACCCAACCGGTCCGCATCTACAGCGACATCCCGGACACATCCGCCCGCACCAGCCAAAAACCAGCCAGCCCCGACCCCGACCACGGCCCGGAAGCCGCCGACCCCGCCGAGTCCGCCACCGCCCGCTCCCGCCCGATGGAAGACCGGGACCTGGAGGACACCGCCCCGCAGCCGGTCATAGAAGACGACGCCCCAGCCCCCTCAGGCAGGCTCCGCAGCACCCCCCTCCCCCCGGAGGAATGAGCAGAAGACCCGCCCGGTGTGAGCACCGGGCGGGTCTTCGCGTACCGTCCCGCGCCGAAGGGGATTCGGCACAGTCGCGGAACCGTCTAGCCATCGTCTACACGTTCGTACCACTGCCCCGCCGCAGCCCAGCCACGAGCCCGACACCGACAATGGCGAGAACGACCTGCATGACCAGTTCGATCCAGTCGATGCCATTGGTGGTGGCGACGCCGAGGACCTGGGCGATGAGGGTGCCCACCAGGGCGGCGACGATACCGACGACGATGGTGAGGATCCACCCGATGGCCTGTCTGCCGGGAAGCAGCAGACGACCGAGGGCGCCGATCACGGCGCCGATCACGATGGCGCCAAGGATGGACTGGATTGTCATGACCAAACCTCCCAGTGAGAGTGAGCCGTTCACTCTCGGGAGAGATCAGTACCCGAGCATCGGCGAATATGCGTTGCCGACTCGAAAGGGCAGGTCAGATCGGGGTTCCTCCGGTGCGGCCGCTCCTCCCGGTGGTCATCTTGGTGACGATCAGGACTCCGACGATGGCCAGGGCGAGCTGGAGTATGTGTTCGATCCAGTCGATGCCCCTGGTGTCGGCCCAGCCGAATGCCTGGGCGATGAGCGTGCCGAGCAGAGCCGCCACGATGCCGACGATCAACGTCAGGCCGATGGACATGTTCTGCTTGCCGGGCACTATCAGCCGGGCCAGCGCTCCGACAATGGCGCCGATGACGACCGCGGAAACAATCGCGCCGATCATGTGTTGCTCCCCCCGAAGACGTTCCACATGTCTTAGGAGGACTTACCCGACATATCGGGAAGCTACCCATGGGAAGGCGGCGATCCGTACCGCGCCAGTAACGGACCGCCGCCCCGTTCGACTCGGCGGGCCGGAGGCAGCACCCGCCGGGATACCCTCAACGCATCCCACAGAAAGACGCGGCAGTGCGGCTGTAGGTTGACCAAGCGCTAGAGAACAACAAGCGCGGTCGCGATGGCCGCCACCCCTTCGCCGCGCCCGGTCAGCCCGAGCCCGTCCGTGGTGGTCGCGCTGACGCTCACTGGCGCCCCCAGAGCGGCGCTGAGCGCCTTCTCGGCCTCCGTACGGCGAGGAGCCAGCTTGGGCCGGTTACCGATGACCTGGAGGGCCACATTGCCGATCTCGAAGCCCGCCGAACGCACCTGGCGCGCGGCCTCCGCCAGCAGGGTGACGCCCGAGGCGCCCGCCCAGCGTGGATCGTCGGTCCCGAACAGACCGCCGAGATCACCGAGCCCGGCGGCGGACAGCAGGGCGTCGCAGGCCGCGTGCGCGGCGGCATCGCCGTCGGAGTGACCCGCGAGTCCGGTCTCGCCCGGCCAGTACAGGCCGGCGAGATGCAACTCCCGCCCTGAAACGAACGGGTGGACGTCGACTCCGACGCCCACCCGTGGAAGTTTCGTGTTCAGGAGTTGAGGACCTCGTCGAGCAGGGCTTCCGCCTTGTCCTCATTGGTCTTCTCGGCGAGGGCCAGCTCACTCACCAGGATCTGACGGGCCTTGGCGAGCATGCGCTTCTCACCGGCGGACAGGCCGCGCTCGCGGTCCCTCCGCCAAAGATCCCGGACCACCTCGGCGACCTTGTTGACATCGCCGGACGCGAGCTTCTCGAGATTGGCCTTATAGCGCCGGGACCAGTTGGTCGGCTCCTCGGTGTGCGGCATCCGAAGAACATCGAAAACCCGCTCAAGGCCTTCCTGGCCGACAACATCGCGCACGCCGACTAGTTCCGCGTTTTCAGCTGGCACCTGGACGGTAAGGTCGCCCTTGTCGACCTTGAGCACCAGGTAGGTCTTTTCCTCACCCTTGATGGATCGCTTCGTGATTGCTTCGATCCGAGCAGCCCCATGGTGGGGGTAGACGACAGTGTCGCCGACCTGGAAAGTCATGTGACAAGTACCCCTTCCGCTGTACTCCAGAGTACCACGCATCCACAGGCTCCCGGAACAGTGAAATCATCATAACTGCAGGTCAAAGCGGCATATTGGGGGTTGACAACCGGTCAACTCTATGAATCGCATATGCGGGCATAGCTAATGACCTGCAGGGGTGCGGATATGACCATGGATTCGGATGGATATGGTGGGCGCTGCCCTACACGCATGTGCAAGACCCTAGGAGAACCCGCTCGTGACCCGCCGCCGCTGGATTGTCGCCGCCGCCGTCTTCCTGGTCGCCCCTGTGCTAGCCGGTTGTTCGGCTGGATTCGACGCCAACACCAACAAGCCGTATGCACCCAATGAGGCAGGCGTTCTCTTCGATCAGGCGAAGAACTACGGCATGCACGGCATCCAGATCCCCCAGGCGTTCATCCTCGGCCCCGACTCCGGCGCGCAGCTCGCCTGGCGCGGCTCCGCCCCGGTCTATCTGAACATCCTCAACACCAACGGCGCCTCCGACACGCTCACGGCGGTCAGTGCCGGCACCGTGGCCACCGCGAAGGTGGCGGCGCCGATCCAGCTGCCGAGCAACCAGCTGGTCAACACCGGCAAGCCGAGCCCGCAGATCATGCTGGAAGGCATCTCCAAGGCCCTCAGAGGCGGCGAGAGCATCCACCTGGACCTCCAGTTCGCCAACGCCGGGGTCGTGTCCATGAATGTCCCTGTGGTCACGCGCAGCCGCGAGTTCAAGGACTACCCGCCGGCGCCCAACGCGACCGCCGCGCCGACGCCTTCGCCGTCGGCCTCCGCCGAGGCCACCGAAGCGGCCCACTGACACGTGGCCCACTGACAAAGCGGGAGCCCCGGTACGTACCGGGGCTCCCCTCAGATCTTCAGCTCTCCACCGCGTCGAACTTGTAGCCCAGCCCGCGCACGGTCAGGATGCAGCGCGGGTTCGACGGATCCGACTCGATCTTGGCGCGCAGCCGCTTGACGTGCACGTCGAGCGTCTTGGTGTCACCCACGTAGTCGGCGCCCCACACACGGTCGATGAGCTGGCCCCGGGTGAGCACCCGCCCGGCGTTGCGCAGCAGCACCTCCAGGAGCTCGAACTCCTTCAGCGGCAACTGCACCTGCTCGCCGCGTACGGCCACCACATGCCTGTCGACGTCCATGCGCACGGGCCCCACGGCCAGCACCGCCGACTCCAGCTCGTCCACGACGTCGCCCTGGCGGCGCAGCACGGCGCGGATGCGGGCGACGAGCTCGCGCGAGGAGAACGGCTTGGTGACGTAGTCGTCGGCGCCCAGCTCCAGGCCCACGACCTTGTCGATCTCACTGTCCTTGGCGGTCAGCATGATGACCGGCACCTTGGAACGCTGCCGCAGCGAGCGGCACACCTCGGTGCCCGGCAGGCCGGGCAGCATCAGGTCGAGCAGCACCAGGTCGGCGCCGCTCCGGTCGAATGTGTCGAGCGCCTCGGGCCCGGTCGCCGCGACGGAGACCTCGAAGCCTTCCTTGCGGAGCATGTACGACAGGGCGTCGGAGAACGACTCCTCGTCCTCCACCACGAGAACTCGGGTCATTTTGCGGCCTCCAGGGTGTTCGGGGGTGGAACGACCACCGCGGTGCCGCCGAATGCGGGCAGCCGCAGCGTGAATGTGGAGCCGGAGCCTTCCTTGCTCCAGACGGAGACCTCGCCGGCGTGCGCCGCGGCGACGTGCTTGACGATCGCGAGGCCGAGACCGGTGCCGCCGGTCGCCCGGGACCTGGCCGCGTCCACGCGGAAGAAGCGTTCGAAGATGCGTTCCAGGGATTCCTCTGGAATGCCGATGCCCTGGTCGCTGACGCTGATCTCGACGGAGTCGCCCGCCGGTCTGACGCTGACGACGACCCGGGTGTGTTCGGGGCTGTAGGCGACAGCGTTGTCGATGAGGTTGCGCAGGGCGGTGACGAGCAGTTCGTCGTCTCCCCAGATGCGCAGGCCCTCCGCGCCGCCGGTGACGAGGGTGATGTCCTTGGCGATCGCCCTGGTGTTGCAGTGGTCGATGGCGTCGTTGATGGATTCGTCGATCGAGACCTGGCCGGGGGTGGGGATGGGCTCGGCGCCCTGGATCCGGCTCAGCGTGATCAGGTCCTGCACCAGGTAGTTGAGCCTGGCGGCCTCGTGCTGCATGCGCCCGGCGAACCGGGTGACGGCCTCGGGATCGTCGGCGGCGTCCTGGATGGTCTCGGCGAGCAGGCTCAGCGCGCCGACGGGGGTCTTGAGCTCGTGGCTGACGTTCGCCACGAAGTCGCGGCGGACGGCCTCGACCCTGCGCCGCTCGGTCTGGTCCTCGGCGAGCACCAGGACCTGGCCGTAGGAGCCGAGCGGGGCCACGCGGACCGCGAAGTTCGTGATCTCCTGGCCGAACTTGTGCCCGGCGACGTCGATCTCGCTCTCCCGGATCTCGCCGTCCCGTCGTACCTGCCTGGCCAGGGCGAGCAGTTCGGCGGCCATCAGCCGGTCGCCCTTGACCAGCCCGAACGCGCGGGCGGCCGAGCTGGCTCGCAGCACGCGGTCGTGCGCGTCGAGCACGACCGCGGACGAGGGCAGCACGGCCAGCACCGAGGCCACGCCCTGTGGGAGGGCGCCGGGCTCCTGGTCACCGGCCGTCGCGGTCCTGTTCTGGGCCTCGATCTGGTTGCGGTAGAACAGGACCGCCAGCGCTCCCACGACGAACCCCGCCAGGGCCGTCAAGCTCATGGCCATCTCACTCATGTCTTCGATGGTAGGTGGCCTTCCTCAAGGGGCACCCCTCTCACCTGGGGATGAACGTCTCTTTCCAGGAAAGTTCATCTCGTGGTAGGAGTTCGTTCATCGAGATCCACGTAGGTTGACGGCATGCGCGACGCGTACCATGAAGAACTCGATTCCCTGACCGCCAAGCTGGTCGAGATGACCACGCTGGTCCGCTCGGCCATTTCCCGGGCCACCACCGCCCTGCTCGACTCCGACCTCCAGCTCGCGGAGAGCGTGATCTCCAGGGATGCGGAGGTGAACGCGACGTTCGAGGAGATCGAGACGTCCATCTTCGAGCTGATGGCCAGGCAGCAGCCGGTGGCCGTCGACCTGCGGATGGTGATCACGGCTCTGCGGATGGGCACGGACCTGGAGCGCATGGGCGACCTGGCGGTCCACGTGGCCAAGGTCGCGCGACTGCGCCACCCCGACACGGCGATCCCGCCGGAGGTGCGGCCCACGATCCTGCAGATGGGCCAGATCGCCGAGACCCTGGTCACGAAGGCGGGCAGCTGCATCGCCTCGCAGGACGTGGAGTCGGCGATGGAGCTGGAGTCCGACGACGACGCCATGGACAAGCTGCACCGGCGGTTGTTCAGGAACATCCTGTCCAAGGACTGGCCCCACGGCGTCGAGCCGGCCATCGACATCACGCTGATCGGCCGCTACTACGAGCGTTACGCCGACCACGCGGTCCGCGTGGCCGGTGACGTCGTCTATCTGGTGACGGGCGCCCGCCCGAGCTGACCTCGGTGGGGCGCTCGCAGGCGCCCCACACGAGGTGTCAGCGGCCCTGGTTGGCGACCGCCTCGATCGCCGCCTTCGCCGCCTCGGGGTCGAGGTATTCGCCGCCGCGCTTGAGCGGCCGGAACTGGTCGTCCAGCTCGTAGCGCAGCGGGATGCCCGTGGGGATGTTAAGTCCGGCGATCTCCTCGTCGGGGATGCCGTCGAGGTGCTTGACCAGCGCGCGCAGCGAGTTGCCGTGCGCCGCCACCAGCACGGTGCGCCCGGCCGCGAGATCCGGGACGATCTCGTCGTACCAGTAGGGCAGCATGCGGTCGACGACGTCCTTGAGGCACTCCGTGCGCGGCATGAGCTCGGGCGGCAGCAGGGCGTAGCGCGGGTCACCCGCCTGGGAGTACTCGTCGCCGTCGGCGATCGGGGGCGGCGGGACGTCGAAGGAGCGCCTCCAGAGCATGAACTGCTCGTCGCCGAACTCCTCACGCGTCTGCGCCTTGTTCTTGCCCTGAAGCGCGCCGTAGTGGCGCTCGTTGAGCCGCCACGAGCGCTTGACCGGCAGCCAGAGCAGGTCGGCCTCGCCCAGGGCGAGCTGGGCCGTCTGGATGGCCCTGGTCAGCAGGCTGGTGTGGACCACATCGGGCCGCACGCCGGCCTCCACCAGGAGCTTGCCGCCCCGGCGGGCCTCGTCCTCGCCCTTGGCCGAGAGGCTCACATCCACCCATCCGGTGAACAGGCCTTTCGCGTTCCAGTCACTCTCGCCGTGCCGTAGCAGCACCAAAGTCGCCATGCGGGCAATCCTATGGCGGGCCTCAGCCACCGTTCCGCGCCGGATCCGCGAAACGGGCGAACGCCTGCAGGTTGGCCAGCGACTCCCCGCGTTTGGCGCGCCATTCCCACTCGCGCCTGATCGACGAGGCGAAGCCGAGCTCCAGCGCCCGGTCGAACCAGTCGTCGGAGTAGGTCAGCACGCAGCCGAGCAGCCGGTCGATCTCCGCTTCGGTGATCGCCGTGAGCGGCACCCGGCCGACGAGGTAGACGTCGCCGACGGTGTCGACGGAGAAGTGGACGCCGTACATGCCGCCGTTCTTGGCGAGCAGCCACTTGTAGAACTCGGTGTGGTTCTCGTCGGGCTGGCGGCAGAAGAACGCCTCGACGTGCAGTGCCTGATCGCCGATGATCAACCACGTCATCGTGGCGAGCTTGTGCTGCCCGGGCAGCTTCACCAGGAACGCCCCTGGTCGCGGCTCGTCGAAGGAGACGTCCGCAGCCTTGAGCGCGGTTTCTACGACATCGCGCATGTCGTACAGCCTACGAAATGACGGCGACCGGCAACCTGTTCAGGTCGGCGACGGCGCCCGCGTAGACCTCCATCAGCTGAGACGACGTGGCCTGCCAGCCGAACGCCGCCGCGTGCGCCCGGGCGCCGGCCGACAGGCCGTCGCGCCAGGCCGGCGCGGTGACGAAGCGGCGCAGCGCCCGCGCCCACTCGTGCGAGTCGTGGCCGTCCACGAGCACCCCGGACACACCATCCCGTACGGCCGTGCGCAGCCCGCCCACGGCGGCCGCCGCGACAGGGGTGCCGCAGGCCTGTGACTCCAGGGCGACGAGGCCGAACGACTCGCTGTACGACGGCACGACGGTCACGTCGGCCGCGCGGTACCAGTCGGCCAGTTCGTGCTGCGGCGCCGGCGGCACCAGCCGGACGACGTCGGAGATGCCCAGCTCGGCGGCGAGCTCGACGAGCAGGGACGGCCTGGCCAGGCCGTTGCCCGACGGACCGCCCACGCACGCCACGACCAGGCGGCCGCGCAGCGAGGGGTCGTCGATGAGCATCCGCGAGGCGGCCCGCAGCAGCACGTCGGGGGCCTTCAACGGCTGGATCCGGCCCACGAACAGCAGCACGTGCGCGTTCTGCGGCAGACCGAGCCGGCGCCGGGCGGCGCCCTGTGAAGCGGGCTGGAAGAGGGTGAGGTTGACACCAGGGTTCACGACCGCGACGCGCTCCTCCGGCGCGCCGTACAGCTCGATGAGCTCGTTCGCCTCGTCACCGGTGTTGGCCACGAGCCGGTCGGCGATCTCCACGACCTGCTGCTCGCCCACCACGCGGGCCTGCGGTTCGGGCTGGTCATCCGCGGCCAGCAGCAGGTTCTTCACCTTGGCCATGGTGTGCATGGTGTGCACGAGCGGCACGCCCCAGCGCTCCTTGGCCAGCCAGCCGACCTGTCCCGACAACCAGTAGTGCGAGTGGATGACGTCGTAGCGACCCGGGTCGTACATCGCCTCGGTCCGCAGCACGCCCGAGAGGAACGCGCAGAGCTGAGCGGGCATGTCGGCCCTGGTCAGCTCCTCGTACGGGCCGGCGGTCAGGTGGCGGACCAGGACGCCGGGGGCGAGCTCGGCCACCGGTGGCAGGTCTCCGCTGGTGGCCCGGGTGAAGATCTCCACCTCGACGCCGGACTCGGCCAGCCGCTTGGCCGATTCGACGATGTACACGTTCATCCCGCCGGCGTCGCCCGTGCCGGGCTGTTCCAGGGGAGACGTGTGCATGCTGATGGTCGCGACCCGGTTGACCCGTTGTCGCCTCACCCGACACCACCTCCAGAGGAAGTACAACTATGCCGAACATTCCGACATTCCCGACAAGCGGGGTGTCATGAGCGGGCTGGCAAGATGTGAGCCATGAAGAAGACGGCTGTGGTGACAGGCGCGAGCAGTGGGATCGGCGAGGCGACAGCCAGGCGGCTGGCCGCCGAAGGCTATGACGTGGTGGCGGGCGCACGGCGGCAGGACCGGCTGGACAAACTGGCCGCCGAGGTGCCCGGGATCCGCCCCGTGTCCCTGGACGTGACCTCCCAGGAATCGGTGGACGCCCTCGCGGCCGCACTCGACCGCTGCGACGTGCTGGTCAACAACGCCGGCGGCGCGCTCGGCATGGAGACGGTGGCCGAGGGGCGGATCGACGACTGGCAGGGGATGTACGACACGAACGTCCTCGGGTCGCTGCGCATGACGCAGGCCCTGCTGCCCAAGCTCGTCGAGTCGGGCGACGGGGTGCTGGTGATGCTCACCTCGACCGCGGCCCTGGTGGCGTACGAGGGCGGCGGCGGCTACGTGGCGGCCAAGCAGGCACAGCGGTCGATGGCCGAGACGCTCCGGCTCGAACTGGTCGGGCAGCCGGTACGCGTCGTGGAGATCGCGCCGGGCATGGTCCAGAGCGAGGGCTTCGCGGTCACCCGCTTCCGCGGCGACGAGGCGGCCGCCGCCCGCGTCTACCAGGGCGTCCCGGACCCGCTGACCTCCGACGACGTGGCCGACGCGATCGTGTGGTGCGTCACCAGGCCCGCGCACGTCAACATCGACCGCGTGGTCATGCGCCCGCGCGCCCAGGCCGCCCAGCACAAGGTGCACCGCGTCGGTGGCTAGACCGGTCGGCTCCATCACCCGAGGAACGACCGGGCACAACCGGCTGCGGCGCGCCGACCGGTGGATCGCCGCCGCGCACGGCCGGGTGCTGCGCACCGCCGCCCGGCCGCTGGCCGTGGACCTCGGCTACGGCGCCTCCCACACCACCACGCTGGAGCTCTTCACCCGGCTGCGCCGGATCAGCTCCGACATCGAGGTGGTGGGCATCGAGATCGACCCCGCGCGGGTCGCCCTGGCCAAGCCGTACGAGCGCCCGGGCCTGAGCTTCGCGCTGGGCGGCTTCGAGCTGCCGGTCTCGCGTCCCCCGCTGCTGATCAGGGCCTTCAACGTCCTGCGGCAGTACGGCGAGGCGGACGCCTGGCGCTACTGGGAGACGCTGCGCGGCAAGCTGGCCCCCGGCGGCGTACTGGTGGAGGGCACCTGCTCGGAGACCGGCCACCGGGCGATCTGGGCCGGGGTGGATCGGACCGGCCCGCGCACGCTCACCCTGTCGACCAGGTTCGACGCCTTCGACCGCCCCTCGGACCTGGCCGACCGCCTGCCGAAGACCCTCATCCACCGGAACGTCCCAGGCGAGCGCATCCATGCGTTCCTGAGCGACTTCGACCGCGCCTGGGCGAGGACCGCCCCTTATGGCGCCCACGGCCGCAGGCAGCGCTGGCTGGCCGCCGTGGACGTCCTGGCGGGCACCTGGCCCATCCATCGGACTCCGCCACTGGGCGGCACGGCCAGGTGGCGCCTGGGGGAACTGACCCTCCCCTGGGAGGCCGTGGCGCCGCTCTAAAGAGCCGCCTCGAAGGCGGCGTAGGCCACCGCGTCGAACAGCACGAACCGCACCTCGTCCACAGCTGTGGAAAACTCCCGCACGGTACGCAGTGCGATGCGGGCGCCGTCGTCCAGCGGCCACCCGTAGATGCCGGTCGAGATCGCCGGAAAGGCTACCGACCGGGCCCCCAGCGAGTCGGCCACCCGGAGCGACTCGCGATAGCACGAGGCCAGGACGCCGGATCGATCATCCGTCCGCGAATAGACCGGCCCGACGGTGTGGATCACCCAGGTCGCGTCGAGCCGTCCGGCGGTCGTGGCCACGGCCTGCCCCGCCGGCAATCCCTTTCCGTAGTGGGACGCCCGCAGTGCCCGGCACTCGGCCAGGATCTCCGGGCCGCCCCGCTGGTGGATCGCGCCGTCGACCCCGCCCCCGCCCATCAGCGACGAATTGGCGGCGTTGACGATGGCGTCGACTGTCTGCGCGGTGATGTCCCCCTGGACGAGCGTGATGTCCATCTCACCAGCATCCCGGATGGCTGCTCGACGCTTTGTAGTACTACGCTGATGCGTGTGAAGGGTCTTGGCGAGCTCGAACGCAGCATCATGGACATCATCTGGGCGGAGAGCGGCGCGCTAACGGCCCGTGAGGTCGGCCGTCTCATCGCCGACCGCGACCTGGCCCCGACCACCGTCATGACCGTCCTCGACCGTCTGACCCGCAAGGGGTTCCTCCAGCGGACCCGCGACGGCCGCGCCTGGCGCTACGAACCGGCGGCGAGCCGCGACGCGTACATCGCCGAGCTTATGCTGGAAGCTCTGGACCTGACGGGCGACCGCTCGGCCGCCCTCACCCGCTTCGCCCAGGCCGTGTCGGGCTCGGAGGCGGAGATCCTGCGGAGAGCTCTCACGGAGCTGGAGGAAGAGTGATCACGGCAGCGACGCTGGCAGCGCTCGCCATGGCGTGCGGGCTCGGCTCCTGGCGTCTCACGACCGCTCGCTGGACGTCCCGGGCGCCGCGGATCGCCATCATTCTCTGGCAGTCCCTGGGCGTGGCCTGGGGCCTGGCCACGACGGGCGCCATGCTGGCTTACGCCGTCCAGCCGTACGAGGTGGGCGTGCTGCCGAGCATGATCGCCTTCGCGAACGGCGAACCTCCGCGTCAGAGCTGGGATCCGCTGCACGTGGCGGCGATGATCGCCGGACTGGCCGCGCTGGCCGTACTCGTCGTGGTGCTGATCACCGCGGGCGTGCAGGCCCTGCGGGCCCGCCGGCGCCACCGTGTGCTGCTCGCCCTGATCGCCCGCGACGACCCGGGTGTGCCCGGCGTGCGGGTGCTCGACCATCCGAGCGCGGCGGCCTACTGCGTGCCGGGGCTGCGTTCGCAGGTGGTGGTCAGCGAGGGCGCGCTCAAGCTGCTGTCCCACGACGAGCTCACGGCCGTGCTCGCGCACGAGGCAGCGCACGTACGGGAGCGCCACGACCTGGTGCTGCTGCCGTTCGCCGCGCTGCGCCGGGCGCTGCCCTGGTCCAAGGTGGCCTTCGACGCGCAGGGGCAGGTCGAGCTGCTCATCGAGATGGCCGCCGACGACCGCGCGCGCCGCTACTGTTCACCGCGCATGCTGGCCACCGCCCTGCTCAGGTTCGGTACGGCGGGCGCCATGCCGACCCCGCAGGGCATGCTCGGCGTGCACGCCAAGAACGTCATGGCCAGGGTGGACCGCCTGATCAAGCCGGGTCCCTCGCTGCCCGCCGCGGCGCGCTACGGGATCATCGCGCTCTCCGTGACGTTGGTCACAGCCACGCCGTTCCTGTGGACCATCCAGCTCTAGCGCTTGCAGGTGCTAGCTGAGCGTTTGCAATTGCAAGCACTCTGAGGCAGACTATCGGTATGGCACTACCGAAGGTCGGCTCGATCGGCGAATACATCCGCGAGCAGCGGCAGCAGGCGAAGATCTCCCTGCGCCAGCTCGCGACGGCCGCGGGGGTGTCCAACCCTTATCTCAGCCAGATCGAGCGCGGTCTGCGTAAGCCGAGCGCGGAGATTCTCAACCAGATCGCCAAAGGCCTGCACATCTCTTCGCAGGCGCTCTACGTGCAAGCGGGCCTCATCGAGGATCGCGAGCCGCCGAGTGACGTGATCACCGCGATCCGCGCCGACCCGCTCCTGAGCGGGCGGCAACGCCAGGTGCTGATCGACATTTATGAGTCGTTTCGCAAAGAGAAGCGGGCCGAAGACGAGCAGACCTCCCAGAACGCTCATCTCCGGCACGACTCCGAATCGGACGACGAGCCGCTGCCCGAGGAATTTCTCGCCGCGCTTGAGCCTTTTGCGGCGTCCACCGGCAACGGCACCGCCAACCAGGAAACCAAGGAAGGTTAACCCATGACGCTGGCCACCGAGGTCAAGAAGCTCACCGACTCCAAGCCTTTCTACGCCGTGGCGGGCGTGGGCGACTACGCCGTGGAGAAGCTGCGCGAGCTGCCCGAGCAGCTGCTGAAGCTGCAGTCCCGTCGCGCCGAGATCGCCAAGGACCTGCCGGAGAAGGCCCGCACCTACGCCGACAAGGCCGAGGGCTTCGCCAAGGAGTTCCCCGAGAAGGCGCGCACCTACGCCGACCAGCTGACCGTCCTCGCCACCGAGGTCTACGAGGACTTCGCCACCCGTGGGCGCAAGGTCGTCAGCAAGGCGAGCGGCGAGGCCGCGCTGGAGCTGGAGGAGGTGTCGGAGGCCGCCGAGCCGCCCGTCGCCACTCCCGTCAAGAAGCCCCGCACCACCAAGGCCACCACGCCCAAGGCCTGACCGTGAGCGAAGGCCCGCCTCCACGAGGCGGGCCTTTCCGCGTTGATGGTGCTCGTTTGTCAGGGGCGCCTACTAGGCTGGGGCCGTTTCATCGCGAGCGTTGGGCGGACTCACATGGAAATGATCAACGGCGGGCTGAATCTTCTCTTTCTGCTGCTCGCGGCCGGCATCCTCGGCATGTCGATCTATGCGCTGGTGCACGCGCTACGGGTGCCGACCAACGCGTTCGTGTCGGCCGGCAAGCTGCAGAAGAATCTCTGGCTGATCATCCTGGTCCTCGCCACGCTGTTCGCCGCCGCGGGCGCGTGGGACTACTACAACGCCTTCATGGCCGTGGGCGGCACGCAGTTCATCGGGATCGGGCTGGGGTTCTTCTCGATCATCGCCGTCATCGCGGCGACGGTCTACATCGTCGACGTCAAGCCCGCCGTCAAGGGCATGGGCGGACGCGGCGGCAACAACGGCCCTTACGGACCTTGGTGACCTTCCCCCTTCGGCAGCCGGCCGATGGCGTCCGTCAGCCATCTGGCCAGGTGGAAATGGCCTTCGGCGGTCGGATGGATCCCATCGGGGAGCAACTGGCCTGGTGGGGTCCGGGGTTCGTCGAGCGGGTCCAGGAAGGGGATGGCTTCCTGCTGGGCCAGGCCCGACAGGGCGTCACGCACCCGATAGGCCTTGCGCGGGGTGCCGCGCAGCCAGATGGGGCCGATCATGACGATGCGGGTTCGCGGCCAGTGGGCCCTCGCCTCGGAGATGAGGCCTTCCGCCGCCCGCCGCACGCTCTCCGCGGACCAGCGGCAGTCGTTGTGGCCGCCTGAGATGATCAGCAGGTCGGGGGCGGGACGCCAGGCCAGCTCGGCCTCGAACGACTGCCGGAACGTACGGCCGACGCGGCCCTTGTTGAGATAGCCGGTGCCGCCCGCGCCTGCGATGACCGGCTGCCAGCCCAGCAGGCGAGCCGACTCGGCGGCGTAGGTCCGCCAGGTGGGGACCGGGCCGGAGCCGACCGTGAAGCTGTCGCCGACGAACATCACGACGGGCGCGGCCGATCCGCTCGCCGGCCCCGAGGGCCAGCCGTGCATCGGCGCGGGCGTTTCGGAGCGGAACTGCGCGGGGCTTGGCCACGCTTCACCAGCTCCACCGCCGCATCCCGATATCGCGCAACAAATCCCCAATATCGCGACAGCCGGTGCGATCAGGGCTCGATCCAGCAGGCCGCGCATAACCACCTCGGGGCTTAAGCTGCCGACATGACTCATGACCTCCACGGGCGGACACAACGGCTCGAATTGTCGGATCAGAATCTGCGCGACTTCGAAGCCGTCGTCCTGGATTCCACACCCGACGGGATCGTCCTGAGCAAGTCGGCATTCTATCCGGGTGGAGGCGGCCAGCCGGCAGATCACGGAGTTCTGCTCTGGCAGGGGGTGGAAACCCGGATCGTCGGGGTGCGCAAAGCCGATGATCTGCACCTGATTCCGGCAGAGGGCGACCCGATCCCGCCGGTCGGCACGGTCGTCCAGGGGGCGGTGGCCGACGAACGCCGCTCGGCCCTCATGCGTACCCACTCGGGGCTCCACGTCCTGTGCGGCGTCGTGTTCCGCGACTACGGGTCGCTGGTGACGGGCGGCAACATGGACGTGCTGAGCGCGCGGATGGACTTCAACCTGCCGGAGGTGCCGCCGGGCTTCAAGGAGGCGGTCGAGGACGCGTGCAACGCCGAGATCGTCGCGGACCGGCGCATCGACGTACGGGTTCTGCCGCGCCAGGAGGCCTTCGAGATCCCGGACATCATCCGGACGGCGACGAACCTGGTGCCGGAGCACGTGGCCGACGTCCGGATCATCGACATCGTCGGGCTGGACACCCAGGCCGACGGCGGCACGCACGTCGCCTCGACGAAGCAGATCGGGCACATCAGGGTGGCCAAGATCGAGAGCAAGGGGCGCGGCTTCCGCCGTCTCCGCATCGCGATCTCCGACTAGTCCCTCTCGATGATCCCGGCCAGTCCGTCGAGCAGCCGTCCCAGGCCGAACTCGAAGAGCCGGTCGAAATCGAGGTCGAAGTCGCCTCCCATCCGCGCGACGACGTCGACGAAGGTGGGATAGGGCCCCGAGGTGACGATGGCCGTCAGCTGCGCGTCCTGGGCCTTCATCCATTCGTCGTCGGTGAGGCCGGTCGCGGCCTGCGCCTGGCTCTCCAGCTCGAAGTTGGCCGCGATCCCCTCGACGTAGCTGTACATCAGGATGTGCACGTGCATCATGGTCTCCGGATCGAGACCGTGGCCGTCGATCGCCGCCAGCGCCCATTCGGTGTGCTTGAGCAGGCTGGGTGACGGCAGCGGCCGGGTCAGCGAGGTGACCCGGGCCATCCACGGGTGCCGCCGGTAGGCCGCCCACTGCAGCCGGGCCGCCACCTCCAGCCGGGCCCGCCAGCCGTGCGGGGGCTCGGCGGGGAGCGGGAACTCGCCGAGCACCTGGTCGATCATCAACTCGACCAGGTCGTCCTTGCTGCCCACGTGGCGGTAGAGCGACATGGTGGCCACGCCGAGCCGGCCGGCCACGCCGCGCATGGACAGCGCGGACAGCCCTTCCGCGTCGGCGATCTCGACGGCGGTCCGCACGACCCGATCCCGCGTCAGATCACGCGCCGCATCACGCCCAGACTCTCGCCCCCGGTCACGCGCGGGGTCACGCCCGGAGTTACGCGCGGGGTCACGCATGGGGTCACGCGCCGTATCCCGCGCCGGGTCGTGCGCGGGGCCGTGGCTCGTGTCACGGCTTGGGTCGTCGGGGTCGCTGTGCGGGCGTCGTGGTGACCGGCCCGGCGGCCCGGCGACGACCGTGCCGACGCGTGGCTCGGCCACGACCACGCCTAGCTGCGCGAGCCGGGCCAGCGCCTTGGCGGCGGTGGCCAGCGCGACGTCCCAGTCCCTGGCCAGCTGCCGGGTGGAGGGCACCCGATCCCCGGCCCGCAACTCGCCGTCCGCTATGCGGCGCTTGATGTCATCGACGATCCGCACGTACGGCGGCGCTGCTTCCACGACTCCCGGCCTCCCCACCTCTGTACTAGTACAGAGATTAGCAGAATCCCTGTTGCAAACCCTGTCTGTACGCCGTACATTCACTTCGTACAGCGTCAACAGCAGACAAGGGAGACCCTGCCATGAACGTCCTCATCTCCGGCGCCAGCATCGGCGGCCCCGTCCTGGCCTACTGGCTGCGCGAGCACGGCTTCGACGTGACCGTCGTCGAACGCGCCCCCGAGCCCCGCCGGGGCGGCCAGGCGATCGACATCCGGGGAGCCGCGCTGGAGGTGGCCGCGCGCATGGGCATCCTGGAGCAGGCAAGAGCCAAAAAGACCGACATGCGCGGCATGTCGATGGTCGACGGCGACGGTAACGAGCTGATGCGCAGCACCGAGGAGACGATCAGCGGCGGCCGGTTGGACAGCCCCGACATCGAGATCATGCGTGACGACCTGATCGCGCTGGTCATCGCCGCCTCGGCCGAAGGCACCGAATACCTCTACGGCGACTCGATCGCGGCACTGGACCAGGACGACCAGGGAGTCCAGGTGACGTTCGAGAGCGGCCTGCGGCGACGCTTCGACTACGTGGTCGGCGCCGACGGGCTGCACTCGAACGTGCGCGGGCTGGTGTTCGGCGAGGAGTCGCGGTTCATCAACCACCTCGGCATGTACGTGGCCATCTACAGCGCCGCCAACTTCCTCGACCTGGACCGCTGGCAGGTGTGGCACCGGGAGGGCGAGGCCGGGTTCGGCCTCTACACCGTCCCGGGCAACGCCTCCATGCGGGTCAACATCGGCTTCGGCTCCGAGCCCGTCGCCTACGACTACCGCGACGTCGAGCAGCAGAAGCGGCTCATCGAGGAGCACTGCTCGGGGCTGCGCTGGGAGACGCCCCGACTGCTGAAGGCGATGTGGGAAGCCGACGACTTCTACTTCGACGCCATGGCGCAGATCCGGATGGACCGCTGGTCCCAGGGCCGGGTCACGCTGGTCGGCGACGCGGGCTACTGCGCCTCGCCTCTGTCCGGTCAGGGCACCAGCCTGGCCATGGTCGGCGCGTACGTCCTGGCTCAGGAGCTGGCCAGGGACACCGGCCAGGCGTTCGACCGCTACGAGCAGCGGATGCGGCCGTTCGTCGAGCTCAACCAGGCGCTCGCCCTGGAGAACCCGGGCCAGGCCGCGGCTCCGGAGAGCGTCGAGCGGGCCGCCAACGGCATCACGCTGGATTGATCCCACCTGCCCGCACAAGGTGTACGAACCGCTACGATGTGCCGCCATGACGGGTATCAGGCGCACGCTGGCCATACTGGGGGCCGTCGCTCTATCGCTGACCGCCGTCCCCGCCACGGCGGCGGCCGGGATCACCGACGAGGTGACCATGAGCCTCGCCAAGAACGGCACGCTGCACGTGGTGGAGAAGATCAGCAACGGCTCGGGGGAGCTCAAGCGGACCTTCCTCACCAGGACACGCTTCGACGACGACAACGACCGGCTGTACCAGATCTCGAACGTCAAGGGCGGCACACTCGCCGGCGACGTGCTGACCATGAAGGCGCCCGGCACCGTCGAGTACGACGTCAAGGGGGCCGTGACTCCCGCGGGCGCGATCGAGGAACTGCGCTGGTTCGCGGTGAACGGCTGGAGCACACCGGTCGCCAAGGCCACGGTCAAGGTGAGCGGTCCCGGTCAGGTGCAGAACCTGTCGTGCTTCGCCGGCGAGCTGACCTCGGCCATCGGCTGCACGTCCGCCTCCATGGACCACGGCGCCACCGAGGCCGCCTTCGAGCAGCAGAACGTCGGCCCCGGCCAGGCGCTGACCGTGGTCGTCGGCTACACCAAGGGCTCCACCAGCGGCGCGCCGATCCTGGAACGGCGCTTCTCGCTGGCCGGCGCCTTCACGCTGAACGCCGTCACCGGCGGCGCGCTCGCCGCCCTGCTGGTGCTCCTGCTCGGCGGCGTCGGCCTGCTCTACTGGACGCGCGGACGCGACTCCCGGGCCGCCGGAAACGAGCGGAACACGGTCGCACCCGTTCAGAACGGGCACTTCTCCCCGCCCGACGGGGTACGGCCCGGCCAGATCGGCACGCTCGTGGACGAACAGGCCGACGTGGTCGACGTCACCGCGACGATCGTGGACCTCGCGGTCCGCGGCTACCTGCGGATCGACGAGCAGCCGCGGCAGGCCTACGACGCGCCCGACTGGACGCTGGTCAGGCTGCCGAACGCGCCGGTCAACACGTTGCTGCCGTATGAGCGGGCGCTCTACGACGCCATCTTCGACGGGCGCGACATGGTGCTGTTGTCCCAGTTGTCCGGCTCGTTCGCCAGCCATCTGGGCAAGGTCCGCGACGCCCTCTACACCGACGTGGTGACGCAGGGGTGGTTCGCCCGCCGTCCCGACACCGAGCGTACGCGCTGGACCGTCATCGGCGTGGCGCTCATCGGCCTGGGCCTGCTGGCCACGGTGGCGCTCGCCTGGTTCACCACGTACGGACTGCTGGGCCTGGCGCTGGTCATCGCGGGCGGCGCGCTGGCGGTCGGCGGGCAGTACATGCCCGCCAAGACCGCCAAGGGCTCGGCCGCGCTGGCGCACACGCTGGGGTTCCGCGAGTACCTGTTCTCCGGTGATCTCGGGGAGGTGCCCGAGCAGCACCGGGTGGAGCTGTTCTCCCGGTATCTCCCGTACGCGGTGATCTTCGATGGGGTGGAGCACTGGTCCCGGGTCGTCGCCTCGGTCACCGGCAATGGCCACCAGTCCGACAATCTGTACTGGTATCACGGCCCGGCTGAGTGGGATCTGTCCAAGTTCGCCGGGTCGATGCGTACGTTCACCACCACGACCTCGGGCGCGATCTCGGCCAGCCGCCAGTTCCGCACCCTGTAGGGGCACTCAGCGCAGGCGTAGTTCGCCCACGGCGCGTCCGCCGCCCATCAGCGGCGGGCGGGCCATCGGGTCCAGCTCCGGGGCGTCCAGGCCGAGCGAGCGCAGTGCCGCCACCGTGGCGGGCATGCGGGCCCGCTGGGCGCCATCCTCGACCTTGACGGCGCCCACCCGCCCGTCCTCGAACACGAACGCGTCGAACCCCTCCGCGCCCACCTTGACCATCAGCCCCGGCAGGGCCCGCATCAGCTCGGCCTCCGCCCGGACGGTGCCGGACGTCCACTCCGGATGCGCGCGCATGACGTCGAAGATCCGCCGCTCGTACGAGCCCGCCTCCCCCAGAGGCAGCGCGCGGAAGGCCCGCGTCACGCCCACCATCGAGACGAAGAACAGCGGCGCGCCGCACCCGTCCACTCCCGAGGCCGCGACCCGCTCCCCCGTCAGCTCCTCCACCGTGCGGCGGATCGTCCGCTGCAGCGGATGCGCGGGCTCCAGGTATGTGGCGAGCGGCCAGTCGTTCAGCACGCAGGTGGCGAGCATGGCGGCGTGCTTGCCCGAGCAGTTCATGTAGACGCGGCCGTAGTCGGTCGCCGCCCGGTCGTCGGGGTAGTCCTCGGGGCAGAGCAGCGCCGACTCGGCCAGCCCGGCCCCCGCCAGGATCTTCCGTACGCCGTCCACGTGGTAGGGCTCCCCGGAATGGGACGCGCAGGCCAGCGCGAGGAGTTCGCCGTCGAGCGCGAGCCCGGCGCGGAGCATGCCGACGGCCTGGAGCGGCTTCATCGCCGATCGCGGCGAGGCCGGCACGTGCACCGCGCCGTGCGCCTCGACCGGTTCGCCTGAGGCGTCCATGGTGAGCATGCGCACCTGATGGGTCGACTCCACGAACCCGGACCGGACGACCTCCACAACCAGCGACATTCGCCACCCCCTTTTCGGCACGAAGTCTACGAAGCTTTTGACCTGGGCCAGAATGGGTTCCCATGCGAGCAGTCGTGCAGCGAGTGAGCACCGCGTCCGTGGTAGTCGACGGGGAGACCGTCGGAGCGATCGACGAGCCGGGGCTGCTCGTGCTGGTCGGCGTCACGCACACCGACACGCGCGCCGAGGCGCGCAAGCTCGCCGCCAAGCTCTGGGGCCTGCGCGTCCTGGACGGGGAGAAGTCCTGCTCCGACGTGTCGGCGCCGCTCCTGGTGATCAGCCAGTTCACCCTGTACGGCGACGCCCGCAAGGGCCGGCGGCCCACCTGGCAGGCCGCCGCCCCTGGCCCGGTCGCCGAGCCGCTGGTGGACGCCGTGGTGGAGGAGCTCAGGGCACTCGGGGCCCACGTGGAGACCGGCAGGTTCGGCGCGAACATGCAGGTGTCCCTGGTCAACGACGGACCGATCACCCTGGTGCTCGACATATAATCTGCGCGCAGACGATCTGTGTGTAGTCTATGGGCATGATGCCGATGCCCACCGCGGCTGACGACAGTCCGGGATTCCTGCTCTGGCGGGTCACGCTGCGCTGGCAGCGGGCCGTCACGGCGGCCCTGGCGCCGCTCGACCTCACGCACGTCCAGTTCGTGCTGCTGGCCAGTACGTGGTGGCTGAACACGCAGGGCGAGCACCCCAACCAGCTCAGCATCGCCAGGCACGCGGACACCGACGTCAAGATGACCTCGCAGGTGCTGCGGAAGCTGGAAGAGAAGGGTCTCCTCGTACGCGAGGTGGACCCCGGCGACACCCGGGCCAGGCGTCTGCGCCTCACCCCGCAGGGCCAGGAGCTGGCTCAGCGCGCCGTCACCGAGGTGGAGCGGGCCGACGCAGAGTTCTTCCGGTCAGTCCCCGACAGCACCGGCCTCATAGCCATGCTCCGCCCCCTGGCGACCTAGCCCCACCCGCAGATGTCATGACGACGATCATTCCTCCCGCGACGGCGCCGTTCGGCTTCGCCACCTCGCTGAGGTGGGCCTTGATGCTTGGGTGGGGTTGGTCGCCGCTTGGATGACGCCGGCCTGTCCGATCATCGGTACGGTACCGGGGCCCGAGTTCGACCGTTTGTGCGCCGTCGAGTTCGATGCGGAAGAGGCCCAGGCGTACCAGGACGTCGCCGACCTGGATGAGGTCAGCGTGGCAGGAACAGCGACGCCAACTGTGGCATGTCACAGCCAGGGTGCGCAGGACGCAGAACTCGTTGCTCTCGGGATCGTTTGGGCCCAGGCGTCCAGGAGGAAGCCTTCGCTGAAGCCGTACTCGAAGGCCAGGACGGTGAAACCGCAGCGTTCGGCCAGGAACCGCAGGATGCGCCGGCGCAGGAGCGAGAACTCGGTGATGAAGTGGGAGTTCTCCCCGAGCGCGACGACGCGGGCGTCGCCGACGATGTCGCGTAGCGGCTCAAGGTCGTCGAGCGGCGCCTCGGGGGCGAGGTGGGTGAGCGGGGCGGCATGGGCGCCGAGCCAGCCGGTGAACGGGTTGAGGTGGGACGAAGCGGGCATGCTGATGGCTCGATTCCGACGTGCTGGGACTGTGAAACGGGAGTCAGATGTCGGTCGGCGGCGGTCGAGATCCTTGACCATGCTGTGCGGTGGTGATGAGTCTCGGAGCCATCCGTGCTACTCAGGTCATCGCCGATGCCGGAAGGTCACCCCGCGAGCCGGGGAGGCGGCCGCGAGCCCAGCTCCGGCTCTGGTGATCTCACAACGTGTAGACCAGCGTGAGCACTTGAAACTCCCGCTCCATCGCGCGACCGGCGATCCCGGCGAGTTGTCCCGTGCCGGAGTTCGGGACGATGCTTCCTTCGCTGTTCTGGTCGGTTCCGTCGGCCAGCCCCCAGTGCTGGATGACGAAGGTGCCCTGGCGGCCGTCGAGCGTGCCTTCGATGCGCTCCGAGGCGACGTAGCCACCGCCGACGCCGCCCTGGGCGGTGAGCACCTCGGCGACACCCGTTCCTTCGATCACGCCCTGGTAGCGCTTTCGGATCGTGACCCGGGTCAGGTTGGGCCCCTCGGCGTGCTTGTCATACAGGCTCTCGTCGAACTCGACGATCTCAAACGTCGCCTTGACGGTGCGCTCTACCTGCGGGCCGCTCATGATCACTCGACCCCCAAGGCCGGAGCGGGTGCCGCCTTCTCCAGGTCGTGGATGCCGCCGGACATGATCGTCCGGATGTGCTCGGTGATGTGCTGGAGCGGCCAGTCCCACCAAGCCACAGCGAGGAGGCGGTCGATGTCAGCGTCGCTGTAGCGGCGGCGGATGAGCCTGGCGGGGTTGCCTCCAACGATGCCGTAGTCGGGCACGTCGTCGACGACGACGGAACCGGAGGCGATGATCGCTCCGTGGCCGATGCGGACGCCGGGCATCACCAGGGACCGGTAGCCGAACCAGACGTCGTGGCCGACCACGGTGTCACCGCGTCCGGGCAGGCCGGTGATGAGGTCGGAGTGCTCGGCCCAGGACCCGCCCATGATCGGGAAAGGGAACGTCGAGGGGCCGTCCATGCGGTGGTTGGCGCCGTTCATGATGAACCGCACCCCCTCGCCCAGCGCGCAGAACTTCCCGATGACCAGCCTTTCCGGCCCGTAGTGGTAGAGCACGTTACGGGTCTCGAACGCGGTCGGATCATCCGGGTCGTCGAAATAGGAGAACTCCCCGACCTCTATCAGCGGCGAGGTGACCAGCGGTTTGAGCAGCACCACCCGGGGCTGGTCGGGCATGGGGTGCACCACGGTCGGATCGGCGGGGACAAAGGGTGTCAAGAATCGGTTCCTTCCTGGGAAGAGGTTGCGGGCTCTGTGCGAGGAGCTGAAGCCGGTCCGCCTCGCCTCGGATCGGCCGCGGCCCGATCCGGGTGGCCGGGCCGTGGCGGTGTGCGCGGCGTCTTCGCGCTGATCGGCGCGGTCGTGCCTCAGGGGGAGCCGAACCAGCCGGAAAGCGCTTCGCGTAGCGCGGGCGCGGCGCTGTCGGCCGGCTCGTCGGTGGCCGCGGCCCAGACGATGTGGGCGTCCGGACGGATCAGCAGGGCATCGGCCGGTCGGTCGCCGGTCTTGGCGGTGCGGTAGTCGATGCGGTCCTCCCACGCCCGGGCGACCTCGTGTAGATCCTCGCGCTCGGCCAGATCGAGTAAGACGGGACGTGCGGCGTGCACGAGCTCCGCGACGCTGGTGAGCCCCTGCTCGGTGTGCAAGGTGAGGTCAGGTGCGAAGGCGCCGATCAGAACGTGCCGGTCGGAACCGGGCATCGGGTAGCGGATGTCGGAGCCGGCGACCAGCGCTCCCATGCGGCGCAGCGGCTGCTCGTCGGCGAGCAGTTCCTGGAAGACCTCCCGAAGCGCTTCGGCGGCCGCGTCGTGTCCGCGCCGCAGGGCCACCTGAGCTCGGGTGTGCAGCATGGTGCGGGCGCCGGCCAGGTGGCGTTCGTCGTGGTAGGTGTCCAGCAGGCCGGCCGGCGCCCGGCCGTGCAGGTCGGCGGCCAGCTTCCAGGCCAGGTTGACCGCATCCAGCATGCCGGCGTTGAGTGCCACGCCGGTGGCCGGGAACAGGTGCGCCGCGTCACCGGCCAGCAGGATCCGCCCCTGCCGGTAGCGCTCGGCCTGGCGGGCCTTGAAGGTGAACCGCGACAGCCGCAGCGCCTCTCCCACGGGCAGATCCATGCCGAGCACGCGACGGACGCTGTCCTGCAGTTCGGCCACCGTCATCGGTACGTCGTCGTCGTACTCGGTGCTCTCGTCCTCGATGGTGTAGAGCGAGACCACCTGGGAGCCGGGCGCGGAGCCGACGCCGAAAAGTCCGTGGCCGGTCCGGGTGAAACCCGCGCGGATCGTGCCGGAGCCGGGCACGTCGAGGTCGCCGTTGCCGAGCACGGTCACCGTCTCGGGCAAGGAGACCTGGGCCAGCCGGTTGACCTCCGGATAGGTGGTGCCGGGGAAGCCGATGCCGGCCCAGTCGCGGACCCGGCTGCGCGCGCCGTCGCACCCCACGAGGTAGCGGGCGGTGATCCGGTACGGCCCGTCCGGGCCCCGAACCTCCACGCTCACCGCGGCATCGTCCTGGCTCACCCTGGTCACCTCATGGCCACGGCGAATGTCGACGTCGAGTTCGCCGGCGCGTTCGTCGAGCAGCCGCTCAAGCAGCTGCTGCGGGAGCGGCAGGGCGTGCAGCGGGGGATCCGCCAGCTGGGTGAAGTCCAGGTGCACACCGCCGAACGGGAATCGGGGGGCCGGGACGGGTTCGGTGCAGGCTGCGTCGAAGCGTTCCAGCAAGCCTCGGTAGCGCAACAGTTCCAGGATCTGCCCGCCGAGCCCGCCTGCCTTCGGGGTGTCGCGGCGCTTGGGCTGCCGCTCCAGCACCAGCGGTCGCACTCCGGCCAGGCGCAGTTCGGCGGCCAGCATGAGACCTGTCGGGCCTGCGCCCACGATGATCACATCTACGTCCATCACTGGCCAGTCTCCTCACAGTCTGTCGTCGACAACGGCATGCGCATTTGTCACTCCCATTTCCGCAGGCAGCGGGCCGGCTGGTTCAGCACGGTGTGCAGAATCGTTTGTGCAGAGGGGCAGGCATTCGGCGTCGCCGCCGTACCCCGTGTAGTCATCGGGGCGGGCTCGGTGTCAGTCGTCGAGCGCCTGGTAGAGGGTGGTCCAGAAGTCGTGGATGAGCAGCGCCGAGTTCGGGACGGACATGCCGACCTGGGTGAGCAGGAGTCCGGTGAGCTGGTTGCTCGGGTCGGCGTAGGTGGAGGTGCCGCTGCCGCCGTCCCAGCCGAACTGGCCGATGGGCGCGTAGTCGCCGCGGTAGGTACGCACCGCCATCCCGAAGCCCCAGCCACCGTGCTGGCCTTGGCCGAAGGACAGGTGGACGTTGTCGCGGGCCATGGCGGTCCGGGGGGCGTTCTGCTCGGGCGTGAGCCGGTTGGTGGTCATCAACTCGACGGCGGCCCGCGACAGGATCCGCTCGCCCCCGTACGTCCCGTGATTCAGCAGCATCCGGAAGTAGGCGTGGTAGTCGTCGACGGTGGAGACCAGCCCGCCACCGCCGCCCTGGAACGCCGGAGGGCTGCTCCAGCGTCCCCCCTCGGCCTCGTCCCACACGTGGAACTCCCCACTCTGCGGGTCGGGGGCATACAGGGCCGGCAGCCGGTCGATCTTGTCGGCGGGCACGTGGAAAGCGGTGTCGGTCATGCCCAGCGGGTCGAAGATGCGCTCCCGCAGGAACGCCTCGAACGACTGACCTGTCACCCTCGCCACCAGCACGGCGAGCACATCGTGGCTGATCTGGTACTGCCAGCGCTCTCCCGGCTGGTACATCAACGGAAGCGTGCCAAGGCGACGCATCCACTCATCCGGCCCGGGCATCGGCTCCGGCAGGTCGGGCGTCAGCCCCCGCTCGAAGATCGCGCCCATGATCGGCGCGCCCAGCGCCGTCATGTCCATGCCGAGCCCGAACGTGGAGGTCAGCAGATCCCGCACGGTGATCGGCCGCCGCGCCGGCACGGTGTCGTCCAACGGGCTGTCGATCCGCTTCAGCACCTGCCGGTCGGCCAGCTCGGGCAGCCACTGCTCCACCAGGTCATCCAGCCGCAGCCGGCACTCATCCAGCAGGACCATCGCCGCCGCCATCGCGACCGGCTTGGACGTCGAGGCCATCCGGAAGATCGTGTCCCGGCGCATCGGCGCGCCACCGTCATGACGCATCGTCCCCAGCGCTTCGACGTGCGCCTCGTCCCCCCGGCCGACCAGGGCGACGAGCCCGGGAATCTTCCCGGAATCGACATGCCGCGCCAGCACCTCACGCAATCTGTCCAGCCCGGTCTTGGAGAAGCCGCTGTTGCCGGTTTCCATCATGAATCTCCTTGCTTACAGTGTTCGATCTTGCGAGACCCGTCCCGGCGTGACGCTCACGGGCTTCCATGAGCGAGGCACGAGGGTCGGGGGTGAGGTCGGCGCGGCCCAGTTCGCACCCCTGAGGCCGCGATCGCTGAACCGTTCATGGCGTCCACGATCGCCGATCGCTCTGATAGCAGGCCGTTGCCGTCCTGACGCCGCCGCTGACACGACACCGCATGGTCAACGGCGGGCGCGAGGGCTGGTCAGCTAGGTCGAGGGCTCCGGTGATCTTGCAGGCCATCTCGGAGGAGTGGGATCGCCGCCGTCAGCACCCAGTCGTCGATCACCCGCACCAGAGTGCACAGGCATAGCACGCCGGAGATCAGCGAACACCGGCATGGCCGCCGGGCGCGATCCGTTCGGTCAGTTCGACTACGATGCCGTTGGGGTCGGTGAGGCGCATCAACCACTCACCCCACGGATTGCGCCACAACTGCCTGCTGATTGGTGCGTCCTCGGCGCTCAGGCGCGTATTCCTTGGCCGGATCGGTTACGCTCACGCCACCACCGGCCGGGCGATCCGCTCTCGCGGCCGTTCGAGATGGCGCTGGCGCAGCAGGATGTCGGCGGCCGCATCGCCGCGGCTCAGCCAGGGGAAATTCGCGGGTGTCGAGCGCCTCGCGAAGCCCAGATGGGTGGGTGGGTTCATTCTCTGCTCGTATGCGGTTGCCCAGCATGGTTTCCCCCAATGTGGTGATTCATCCTTGATCAGGGTTGCGGGTATGGCCGGGCCGGGGCAATGTCGGAACGTGCAACACTGCGTTAACCGCGGACTTAACGTCAGGGCGGACACGCGGGAGATCGGCGACGTCGAGATCTTCCTGACGTCGGCCGAGGAGCTGAACTTCGGCCGCACGGCGGAGCGCGGCGAACAAGATGTCCACGTCACCAAGGGTCCCAGCTCAGCCCTGACGGAAAAGGCCTGGTCGTCGCCTTCCGGACTCGCGGATCGAGTACGGTGGATCACCACAACAACGACAAATGCCGCATGATCAGATGAAGCGGAGACTTATCGTGGCAGGTCAAGCGTGGAACTGCGGGACATCCAGATCTTCCTGACGCTGGCCGAAGAGCTGCACTTCGGGCGCACCGCCGAGCGTCTGCATGTCTCCCCGGCCCGGATCACCCAGGCGATCAAGAAGCAGGAGCGGCAGATCGGCACCCAGCTGTTCCTCCGGAACAACCGCAGTGTCTTGCTGACGCCCGCGGGAGTGCGCCTGCGTGACGACCTGCGGCCGATCTACCACGCGCTCGGTGAGAGCGTGGAGCGGGCCAAACGTGAGGCGCAGAACAAGAACGAGGCGCTGCGGTTGGGCATGCTCAGTACCAACACCGCCGAGCTCCGTCCCCTCTTCGACGCGTTCGCGGCCCATCGCCCCCACTGCGAGATCCAGCTCCGCTACATCAGTTTCAGCGATCCCTTCGGACCGCTGCGTGCCCGGGAGGTGGACGTGCTGCTGGCCTGGCTCCCCGTCGAGGAGCGCGACCTCACCGTGGGCCCGATCGTCTCCACCGAACCCCCCGTGCTGGCTATGTCAGCCACGCATCGACTGGCCACGCGGACGTGGGTGAGCTACGAAGACCTCGGCGACGAGATCGTCATGGGCGGCGCCCACCCCGGCTACTGGCGCGAGGCGATCGTCCCCACCCGCACCCCCAACGGCAGGCCTATTCGCATCGGGCCGACCGTCTCCACCGGCGAAGAAATGCTCCCCATTCTCTCCGCCGGAGAGGCTGTCTCACCGGTTTATGGTCACTCCACCCGCTACTACGCCCGACCCGACACAGTTCACGTGCCCATTCGCGACGCGCCGCCGCTGCGCTGGGCACTCATCTGGAGCACCACAGCAGAAAACGACCTGATCCGCCAGTTCGCCCGTGCTGCCCGCGACGTCGGCGAACTCGAGTTCTGAACGAGGGCACCGGCGTATCGGCACCGGCCCTCCTGCTCGTCACCTCGTACGCCATGATGCTTGTTTCCCGGAGGTGGGCAACCGATCATCGCCGGTGCACCCTGGTGGAGGCCACGATCCTGCTGCCCGGCGTCACCACCCTGGAGCGGCTGATCGCCGCCCTGCGCGAGCGCGGTGGCGCCCGGCAAGATCGCCGCACTGGCCCGCTTCGGCCACGCCGCCCACGCCGCCCGCGCCCAGGCCGTCGCCGAACTGGCCGGCGACCGCAAACTCGCCACCCTGGTCGCCTCCGCCGCAGGCCAGGTGCCTGCGGCGCTTCCCCGCGACTGCGGACGAGGAGTATCGGGCCCATTGCCTGCGCGCGTAACGGCGGCCAGCCACGTGCGGGATCAGCGAGCGTATTCCTGGAGGCCCCTGGCCATGGTCGGCGGGTGACGGGTGCCCCATGCTTGCCGTACAGGATGCTTGGGGTTGAAAGACGGCGGATCGGGTTATCGCAGGCGGCGCCGCATCGCCGGGTCGATCGTGACGTTGCGGCCCGCGTCGGGCGGCACGATGACCTCCTGAGCTGCGGCGACGCCACCCGCGAGCAGAGGCGCGTCCACCGGCACCGTCCGTTTGACCATGGCCAGCGCGATCGGGCCGAGCTCGTGGTGGCGGGCGGCGGAGCCGACGACCCCCACCTCCTGGCTCTCGAAGATCACCGGCGCGCCGTGCACCGGCAGCGTGTCAACGCTGCCGTCGAGGTGCAGGAACACCAGCCGCCGCGGTGGATGCCCCAGATTGTGGACCCGGGCGACCGTCTCCTGGCCCCGGTAGCAACCCTTGCTGAGGTGAAGGGCAGAGCCGATCCAGCCCACTTCGTGCGGGATCGTCTTGTGGTCGGTGTCGAAGCCGAGCCGGGGCCGGTGCTGCTCGATGCGGAGCGCCTCGTACGCCCAGAGCCCGGCCAGCGGCTTGCCCAGGTGGTCGGGCAGCTCGGCGCGCGGCACCAGGAAGTCCTCGGTCGCGGAGGAGAGCACCGCCAGGTCGTCGGCGCGCGACACCTCGACGCGGAGCATGAACCGCATCCGGTCGAGGTAGGCCACCAGGCTGTCGGCGGTGCCGGGCTCGACGTGCGCCAGCACGGTCTCGCCGTCGTCGACCAGCGTCAGGTGGTGCAGGACCCGGCCCTGGAGGTCGAGGTCGAGCGTCTGCGTCCACTCGCCGGGAGCCAGCGTGTCGAGTTTCTGCGAGGTCAGGTCGTTGAGCCATTTCAGCCGATCCGCCCCGGAGATGCGGATCACCTCGCGGTTGCTGCGGTCGACCACCGCCTCGCCCTTGACCAGCGCCCGCTGCTCGGCGAACAGGTCACCGTAGTGGGCGGCTACATCGGAGTCGGGGCCGTCGGCGGCGACGGCACCCGGGAGGTCGAGCAGAGGGCTACGCATGCCTTCCAGGTTATCGGCAGTTGCGGCAGCGGCCGAAGACGGTCAGGTGGCGTACGTCGGCAACGAAGCCGAGCTCGCCGTCCAGACCCTTGACCAGCCCGTCGGCGATCTCCGGGCGTATCTCGCTGACCGCGCCGCAACCCCGGCAGACCAGATGCAGGTGATCGGCGTCCGCTGCCAGGTGGTAGGTGGGGGCGCCGTGGCTGAGGTGGGTGTGAGTGACCATGCCGAGCTCTTCGAGCAGCTCCAGCGTGCGGTAGACGGTCGAGATGTTGACGCCGCGGGCCGTCTCGCGCACCTTGACGGAGATCTCTTCGGGCGTGGCGTGTTCGAGCGCCTTGACCGCTTCGAGCACGAGCTGCCGCTGCGGGGTCACCCGGTAGCCCTTGGCGCGGAGTTCTTCGTGCCACTGCGTCTCCGTCATGCCTCCGAGTCTACGGCTGAGTATTAATCGCTTGCCCCCTCCGCGGCCGAGCGCATAGCTTCTGGGGTACGCGGAAAGGAGGTGGTCCAAACAATGGTGATTCATAGTTGGACTAGCGAGGTGGTTGTCCGCTAACGACGCGGACTGATGTCTCGTCTGTTGGGCGAATTCGAGACAACCACCGGGGCCCCCGGCAGCCGGAGGGCGGGACCCAATCCCGTCCGTGGTCCATCCGGCCCGCTCAATCACGAGTGGAACGCCGCCTGGGGCCCTTCTTTTTTGCCCTCGGTCAGTGCGCGCCGCGGGCTGGGATGCCGAGCTTGTCGCAGGCTTCGCGGTAGAGGCGGACGACCGCCATACGCACCTGCGGGCGCTCGGTCAGCGTCTCCCCCCACGAAACCCTGACCCGCTCGCCGCCGTCGATCGTGAACTCGATCGCCTCGCCGTCGACCCCGCTGGTGACCGCGGTCGTCGCGTCGGGCCGCCCGCCCAGCCCCCGCACGATGATCAGCGAGTCGTCCGAGTGGTCGTCGTTCATGTGCCGCTTGATCGCCTCGACCGCCTCAGCGGTGAAAGGGGTGCTCATATGGATCAAGCTACCTTCTTGAGCTCCGCCGACATGTGCGACGTGAGCGGGTGCCCGACCGCGGCCATGTCGTAGGCCCACATGAGGTTGCCCTTGACCAGCCCGTACAGGCGGGTGGCCGCGGTGTATTCCTTGGCCGAGGCGGTGCGCGCCACCACGTCGGTGCGCAGCTCGATCTTGTGGAAGACGACCTCGCCGATGTAGATCTCCACGATGCCGGTCGGATGCGCCAGCAGCACCTCGATCTGCCGGTCGGGCTGCGGCCGCCAGTAGCCGGACTCGGTGGCGAGGGGTCTGACCCGGTTGCCGGCGTCGTCGAGCAGCCAGGTGCGGCTCACGTACGACAGGAACGGCTTGCCGTTGTGGCCGAACTCGATCTCCTGACCGAAGTTGAAGCTCTCGATCGTCGGATAACCCCCGACACCGGCGCCCTCCCAGCGGCCGATCAGGAACGCGATCGGCTCCAGATCGGGATGCACCGGCACCTGGACATCAGCATCTTCCATGGCATCAAACTCTACTGGCCCACCCGCTCTAAGACGTCCGGTGGGAAGGAGCGTTAGGGTGACGAGCATGGCACGATCACTGGTGATCAAGGTGACCGCCGGCGCCGACGCCCCTGAGCGCTGCAACCAGGCGTTCACGGTCGCGGCCGCCGCGCTCGCGAGCGGTGTTCCGGTCTCGCTCTGGCTGACCGGGGAGTCCTCATGGTTCGGGCTGCCGGGGAGGGCCAAGGAGTTCAACCTGGCCCACGCCGCTCCGCTCACGGACCTGCTGGACGCCGTTCTGGCGGGCGGCCGGGTGACGGTCTGCACCCAGTGTGCGGCCCGGCGCGAGATCACGGCCGACGACCTCATCCCCGGCATCCGCATCGCCGGCGCCTCCACCTTCGTCGAGGAGGCCGTGGCGAAGGACGCCCAGGCTCTCGTGTACTAGCTGTCCGGAGCGGTCCGTTGGTTCCGACGTCTCTGATGTGCGGCACCGCGGTGGTGCCGACCGAGAGGAGAGATCGTGAAGTACATGATCATGATGTTCGGCACCCAGCGCGACTACGACAATCTGGCCGGAAAGCCCGGCAACCCGGCCTGGTCCGGGGAGGACGTCGCGGCAATGCACGCCTTCATGGAGTCGTGGAACAACGCCCTGGTCGAATCCGGGGAGTTCGTGGACGCGCAGGGCCTGAGCGAGCCCGTCCACGCCAGGAGGATCCAGCTCAAGGACGGGGTGCCGGTCGTGACCGACGGCCCTTACTCCGAGACACAGGAGGTCCTGGCCGGTTACACGATCGTCGAGTGCGCGAGCTTCGACCGGGCGACCGAGATCGCGGCGCGGCTGGCCGGCACTCCCCACCCCGCGAACGCGACCCTGACCCACGAATGGCACGTGGACGTGCGGCCGATCGCCGGGAGCTTCGAGGAGCTGTGACCGGCGGCGAGGTCGAGGACCTGCTGCGCGGGCTGGCGCCGCAGGTTCTCGGCGCGCTGGTACGGCGTTACGGGCACTTCGCCACGGCCGAGGACGCGACGCAGGAGGCGCTGCTCGCGGCCGCCCTGCAGTGGCCTGAAGAGGGCCTTCCGGACAACCCGCGCGGCTGGCTGATCACGGTCGCCGCGCGCCGGCTGACCGACCTGCTGCGCAGCGAGCAGGCCCGCCGGCAGCGCGAGGACACCGTCTCACGCTGGACCCTGCCCGACCAGTGGCTGGCGCCCGCCGCCGACCGGCCGGCGGCGGAGTCCGACGACACGCTCATCCTGCTGTTCATGTGCTGCCATCCCTCGCTGTCGCCCGCGTCGCAGATCGCGCTCACCCTGCGGGCCGTCGGCGGCCTGACGACCGCGGAGATCGCCAGGGCGTTCCTGGTCCCGGAGGCGACCATGACCCGGCGCATCACCCGGGCCAAAAACCGCATCAAGGACAGCGGCCTCCCCTTCGGCCTCCCCTCCGGTGAGGACCGCGCGGGACGGCTCGCCGCGGTTCTGCACGTCCTCTACCTGATCTTCAACGAGGGCTACGCCAGCACCTCCGGCCCGGCCCTGCAGCGCACCGAGCTGACCACCGAGGCGATCCGCCTGACCCGCCTGGTCAACCGCCTGCTGCCGGACGACGCCGAGGTGGCGGGCCTGCTGTCCCTCATGCTCCTCACCGACGCCCGCAGACCGGCGCGTACGGGCCCGGACGGCTCCCTGATCCCCATGGCCGAACAAGACCGAACGCTCTGGAACACGTCCTGCATCACCGAAGGCATCGCCCTCATCACGAACGCCCTCCCCCGCGGCCCGACCGGCCCGTACCAGCTCCAGGCGGCGATCGCCGCCCTGCACGACGAGGCCCCCACCGCGGAGGCGACCGACTGGCCGCAGATAAAGGCCCTGTACGAGCTCCTGATGCGGCTCTCCGACAACCCGGTGGTCACGCTCAACCACACCGTCGCGGCCGCCATGGTCGACGGCCCGGCAGCGGGTCTCGCCCTGCTCGCAGAGCTGGAGAAGGACGTACGGATAGCCGAAGACCACCGCCTGCACGCGGTCCGGGCGCACCTGCTGGAGAGGTCGGGGGACCACCGGGCGGCCCGGGCGGCGTACGAGGCGGCCGCACGGCGAACGAGCAGCCTCCAGCAGCAGCGCTACCTGCACGCCAAGGCCGGCGCGCTGACCACGCGGGCGGCCGAGGACACCTCGTAACGGCGCCCGGCCCTGTGCGGGATCAGCGGCCGTATCCCTGGAGGCGCCCGGCCATGGTCGGCGACTGGGGCCGGCCGGGCTGTGCCGTGACTTGGCTCAGTTGGCCCGAACGGCGGCCAGGCGCTCCTGTCGGAGCTGCTCGTAGCGGGTGTCGTCGAGCGGGGCCAGCTCGCCCGCGCGCCACGAGAGCAGCAGGTCGGCGAGCGCCGGGTTGCGGGCCAGCGCGGGCCCGTGCAGGTAGGTCCCGACGACGTGCCCCGCGTAACACCCCTCGAACCCGTCCCCGTTGCCGACCCCCACGGTCGTCCGGGAGAGCGCCTTGACGCCCGGGCCCAGGCGGGTGACCCCCATGTGGTTCTCGAAGCCGGTCAGCGTCGGCAGGCCCAGCTCGGCGTCCACCTCGGCCACCAGCTCGCCGACCGCCCGCTGGGGGCCGCGGGAGCTGGCGATGTCGAGCAGGCCGATGCCGTCGACCGGCTGGCCCTCCTCGCCGCCGAACGTACTGCCCATGATCTGGTAGCCCGCGCAGACCGCGAGCATCGCCGCGCCCCGCGCGATCGCGCGGTGCAGCCCGCCATCCTTGCGCAGCCGCGCCGCCGCGAGGATCTGCGGACGGTCCTCGCCGCCGCCGATGAGGTAGATGTCGCCGGTCTCCGGCACCGGGTCGGCCGACCGGACGTAGACGGTCTCGGTCTCGATGCCCCTGCGCTGAGCCCGCTGCTCCAGGACGAGCACGTTGCCCTGGTCGCCGTACGTGCTCAGCAGGTCGGGATAGATCCAGACAATGCGAAGGGCGCTGTCAGACGGCACGACCGAACTCCGATCGGATCTGCTGGAAGGCGGTGTAGTTGGCGATCACGTCGACGCGACCCGGCGGCTGCATGGCCAGCGCCTCGGTGAACGTGGCACAGAGCGCGAACGGCACGTCGGCCACGTCGAGCCGGAGCGCCAGGTCCAGCCGCCGCTCGCCGGTGACGAACACCGGGCGGCCGCGCAGGATGCGGTAGTCGACGTCCCACAGCCAGGACGTGTCCCGACCGTCGGGCCCCTGCGCGTTGACCGACAGGATGATCGGCTGCTGCGGGTCGGAGACGTCGAACGCCTCCAGCCAGCCCGCCGGGTTCTTGGCCAGCAGCAGCCGCGCGAAGCGGCCGTCCCGCTCGACCGTGGTGTAGCGGCCGGCCACCGAGGTGACCTCGCGCAGCCGGGGCAGCGCCCGCTCGACCGGCAGCCCGAACGCCTCGCCCACCGCCAGCGCCATCGCGGCGTTGGACCGGTTGGCCAGGCCGGGCAGCTGGATGTCCAGCAGCCACCGCTGCCCGCGCGGATCGATCACCGCGTCGTCGTCGAGGACCCACTGCGGCTCAGGCCGGTGGAACGTGCACTCCCGGCACGCCCAGTCGGCGTCCTTGCGGTCGAGCGGCCCACCGCACTCGGGGCAGCACCAGGAGTCTTCCTTCCAGCGCTGGCCGCCCGCGACCCAGGTCACCTTGGCCGCGGTCGAGGCGCCCCAGGTGACGAGCGGGTCGTCGCAGTTGGCGATGACGTGCGTCGGCTTGCCGGACAGCGCCCTGCGCCACTTCTGGGCGAGCAGCCAGATCTCGGCCGCGCGGTCCATCTGGTCGCGGCTGAGGTTCATCAGGCAGACGACGCCGGCGCCGGTGGTGTCGAGGACTTCGGGCAGGTATTTCTCGTCGACCTCCAGCACGCCGTAGGGGGCGTCCTTGTGCAGGGAGAGCGCCGAGACGTGACCCGCGGGCATGTTGGCGCCGAACGCGTTGGTGGCCACCTCGCCGAGCTCCAGCAACGCCGAGGTGATGAGCCGGGTCGTGGTGGTCTTGCCGTTAGTGGCGCTGACCAAGGCCAGCCTGCGGTCACGGGCGAGCTGCCGGAGCAGATCGGGCTCGAGCATCAGGCCGACCCGACCGCCGATCACCGAGCCGTCGCCGCGCCCGGTCATCCTCGACAGCGTGGCGGCACTGCGGCCCAGGGCGCTCGCGAGCAGAGCCCGCAGTGGAAGCTGGGTCATGGCACAGGATCCTAGTCGGCGTTGGGCGCTAGTCTGGTGACGCACACGAAAACGCGGCCCGGTTCGGTAGCCCGGGCGACGCTTCTCGTATCCGCCCTTCCAGGGATGTCCGGTGTGCCGGCAGCGGCCTCGTCAGGCCGTCGTTCGGCATATCCGCTGGAGGGCAACCATGGTGACGCTGTCCGTCTATCTCGACGGGCCGTTCTGGGTCGGCGTGCTGGAGCTCGTCGAGGACGGCGAACTACGAGCCACCCGCTTCACACTCGGCGCCGAGCCGACCGATCCGGAGCTGTACGACTATCTGATGCGGTACGGCCTGACGCTGCTGGCCAAGGCGTCTTCCGCGCCCCCTGTGCGGGCCGGCGAGACCCGGGGAGACGGGCGGGTCAACCCCAAGCGGGCCGCCAAGCTGGCCGCACGGGCTGCGGCGCGGGTGTCTTCGAGGAGTACGGCGGCGCAGGAGGCCATGCGGTTGGAGCTGGAGAGCCGCAAGCAGGAGGCCGCTGGGGATCGGAGGGCTCGCCGGGAGGAGGCGGCCCGGCACAAGCGTGAGGTCGCGCGCCGCAAACGCATCGAACGCCGCCGAGACCGCTGATCGTTCACAAAGGGCTCGCCATCGGCGCTTCGCGCCCATGGAAGCTCGACGTTCCTCCTTCGGCGCTCACGCGCACCCCAAGGGCTCACCCGATCAGGCGCTCCGCGCCCACGGGCCTCGGCGTGCTCCCCGGGGCCTTCGGCCCCTCCCCAGTGAGGGCAAGCCCTCGCGCTCCCACGCTTCGCCACAGCCAGACCATGCGAGAGACCAAAGTATGGCCCTATAGGCGGATGAGGATGGCCTGGCAGTGGATCATCGACGCTGTCCGGACATCTGCCTCAATGACTCGAAAATTCGCCTCACGGTAGTAGCGTTCCTACGCGCCATGGATTGGGGAGGGTCAGCCGTCCGCTTCCGGCTGTGGAGCGCGGCTGTAGTCCTCGCGGAGTCGGTTTCGATTGCGTTGCACCCTGACGATGATCACGGCGGCCAGTGCGGCAATGAGTGCCCCTGCGATCACACCGACCAGAAAAGGCGACCACGCCCGCTCAAAGAACACGCCGATATCCCACGAAGAGACAGGGAGGGGATATGTTTCGTCGGGGACGGGAGCCTTGAAAATATCGCCGTTGCCGGGCGACGGAGTCAGAATAGTGATCACCGATCCATCATGGTGTATTACGTTCAGGATCACCGGAGGAGTCGTCGGCCCTCTGAACTTCGCCACCACCGTGGTGTCAAGGCTCACCGACATCGGCTGGGGAGCTGTCGGGGTCTAGCGGCGTACCTTGAACCTCAGGTGCAGCACCCCGTCGCCCTGGATGACCACATGGGGATGCTCCAACAGAAGCTGCCCGTCGGTGCTGCCGAAGTAGCGTTTGCCCGACCCGAACACCACCGGCACCACATCCATCGCCACCTCGTCCACGAGACCGGCCGCGAGGATCTGGCCGCCCACCTCGCCGGCGTTCACAGCGACGGTCCGCTCCCCGGCGAGCTCCTGGGCCTTGTCGATCGCGGCCGTCACGCTATCGACGAAATGGTACGACGCCTCGGGGTGCCAGCCCTTGGGCTTGGGCCGGTGGGACACCACGACCACGTGGTCGCCCGCGGGCGGCTGACCCTCCCAGCCGTTCACCAGGTCGAACAGGTTGCGGCCCATCACAATCGTGCCGATCGACTCCCACATCGGCCGAACGTATTCCGCCGATGCGCGTGAGACCTTGAAGCGACTGCCGGCTCCGGAATGATCGTACTGCTGGTCGTCGCCTTCGATGATCGGAGTGTCCCCGTTGAAGTACCAATCGTGGAGTGGCCCGACATCGTCGTTCTTGTCGGCGATAAAGCCGTCCACCGACACCACGTTGTGCATGATTACTGCGCCCACAGGTTCTCCTCAAGTCTCCTTGCGCATTCGCCCCCGATCCTGTCGCCCCGGGAGGCGAATGGGCTTGTAAAAAATCAATCAGCGGGCATCGGACCGCTGTCCGGTGGGAACCCCTGCTCGGCCGGGAATCGGCGCCGCAGGGCCAGGTATTCGGTCGGGGTGTGGCCGGTGAAGTCCTTGAACTCTCTGCTGAAGTGGGCCTGGTCGAAGTAGCCCGCCGTTTGAGCGAGCTCCGACCAGTCGACCGGACGCCGGGGGTCCACCGACACGATCAGCCGCGCGAAGCGGTAGATCCGCGCCACCCGCTTCGGGGTGATCCCGACATGAGACTTGAACTGCGTGGCCAGGTGATTACCGCTCACCCCGGCGGCATCAGTCAGCGCACCGACCGGGACCGCGCCGTGGGAAGTCTCCAGACGCCTGCCTGCGTACTGGACCAGGTCGAGACCGCGCGACGGTGCCTCGGCGAGTCGCGATCGCAGCTCCTCCTCCAATATCCGCAGCGTCTCGGCGGCTGATGCGGTGTCACCGACCTTGTTGCGGATCCGGTCCAAAGACCGTTGCCAGACGGCGTCGACCGGTACCCATCGGTCCCGCAGCTCCGTCGCCGGCATGTCGACGAACGGCGACATCCCCCAAGGCTTGAAGTGCACACCGACGAGCCGCACCCGTGCGGGGTGCTCAATGAGGAAACGCCTGGTCCATACACCCATGAACCACCCATCGGTGATCACTGCCGGCGGCACCGAAGGGTCGGAATCCCACAGGCGGGCGGGTTCGCCCAGGTTGACGAACAAGTGTGCCGACGGCATCGGCGGTACGTTCATCCGGCGGTGGCGCGGCACCCCGGTGAGGCAGTAGATGTCGTCGATGAACAGGTCGAGCGGCGGGGCGGGCACCCGGCCGACGTACTCCATGGACCCAGTGTGGTCGACGAGGGTTCAGGTCGCGAGAGTCGACGCGGTCAGACGGTGTGCCGCCGCCTTGAAGATCTCCGATTCGGGCTTCCGGTGACCGATCGCCTCGAAGATCGTCCAGCCGTGGACCAGCCTGTCGAGGCCGGTGTTCCGGATCTTCGCCTCCTGATGCATGGTTCGGCCGTTGGTGGCGATCGTGCAGATCCAGCCGTTGGCGGTTGCGCTGCCGAGCGCGTCGCAGGTGGCCTCGGCCAGGAACGCGGTCGTCGTCCCGAAAGGCGGCGTCCCGGTCGACCAAGGTGTTGTCGAGGTCGAGCATCAGCAGTGGCATGCCAGGCGGTAGAACATGTCGGGCATGGCGCAAGCAGGTCCGCTTACCAGCGAACGCAGGGAGCAAGTGGATGATGATGAGTGAGAGCCCGCGGCTGCGGGCGGCCGAGCCCGGTGATTACGATCGCATCGTTGCCGTGGTCGATGGCTGGTGGGGGCGGCCGATTCGGTCAATTTTGCCGCGGCTGTTCCTCGACCACTTCCATCGCACCAGCATGGTGGCCGAGGAGGACGGGGAACTGGTGGGGTTTCTCGTCGGGTTCCTGTCCCCTTCGGTGGCCGACGCGGCCTACATCCACTTCGTCGGCGTCGACCCGCGCCTTCGCGGCAGCGGGCTGGGTCGCCTTCTCTACCAGCGGTTCTTCGAGCTTGCCAGGGCCGGGGATCGTACGAGCATCCGGGCGATCACCTCACCGCAGAACCACGGCTCCATCGCCTTCCATACCGCGATGGGCTTCACGGTTGTGGGGCCCGTGCCCAACTATGACGGCCCGGAAGTCGACCGGATCGTGTTCCAGCTTCAGCTCGACTCGCCATAATGGCCGGTCAACGTCCGGTGAAAACGGCGGTCGGTTGCGAGGGTGCCTGACGACCGCCGTACTTACCACCCGCTTCTTACGCGGCGAATCGGGCTGCGACGGCCTTGGCCTTGGACGCGGCGTCGTCGAGCGCGTGCTGACGTGAGGCTTCGAACAGAGGGATCCCTGACAGCTGAGTCTTCGGTCGCGGCGGTGCGGCCGACCAGGACGATACTGTCCAGCCACGCCTTGAGCGTGGACGGGATGGAGTAGTTGTACTCGGGGCGCCGATGAGCACGGCGTCGGCGTTCTCCAGTTCCTCTATCAACGTCAGCTGCTGGGCGAAGGCCGCGGCCTGGGCAAGGCTATGGGAAGCCGGGTCGGACTGGCCTGCTGTATGCGCGTCGGCGGTGAGGTGCGGGAGGGGGTTCGCCGTGAGGTCGCGGTAGATGACCGTCCCTTCGGGATGGTGCTCCTGCCATGTCCGGCGGAAAGTGTCGGTCACGGCGCGAGAGCAGGAGCGTCCGCTGGGGACCAGGTGCGGGCACGACTGGCCGAGATCGAATAGGAAGCCTGACGCATCCCTGTCCGCACCGATCGCCGCAGTTTGTCGGTGAATTATCTCGACATATTGCCATCGTGCTAATTACCGGCAGAACGGTGAATAATGAGGGGCAATTAACCGTTCAGGCAAGCTTGGACCAGCCGAAACTCGGTTCAAAACCGCCGTGGCGTCCTGGCCACCTTGCGTGCTACCGGCATAATCTGACGAATGCGTGGTGATTACCACCGTCGCTCGGCGATATGCACGACTACGGCGACGCGAGCCGCATTCAAAGAAAGGTCCTCGATGAAAACCCTCGGCCGTAACGTCCTCGCAGCGGCAACGCTGACCGCCTGCGCACTGTCGGCACTGGCTGTTCCTGCCGCCTATGGCGACACCCCACCGCCAAATGTCAAAAAGGGCGTCATCACCCATGACGACACCTTGGCCAACTACCGCGCCTGCGGCACCAAGATGGACCCGACTGCCTGGGCGATCGCCAGTGCGCCGGCCGCATACTGGACTGCCGACAAGTCCAGCAATGATCCCCTGTGCCGGAAATTCGTCAGGCTCGACTACCAGGGCAAGGTCTATAAATTCCGGATCGGCGGGCGCTGCTCGAGCTGTGCGCCGAATCAATTGAATCTCAGCCAGCCGGCCTTCGAACTGGTCACCGGGAAGCCGGCGGCGGCCAAGGTCACGCTTCCCTGGGGGATCAGAAGGCCGTGGAACAGCTGAGCCGTCCCGCAGCACGTCAGAGAGTGTCACGACCCTGCGCGCAGGCGTCGCCGAGGACCGCGGCGACGCGATCCAGGACGGGGCGCGGCGGGGTGAACGGGACGCGCAGGTAGTGAGTCAGAGTGGCGTCGGCCGCGAAGTGCGGGCCCGCGACGAGCGCGATCCCGTGCTCGTTCGCGTGGCGCACGACGGTCTCCGCGGGTGTGGCGCTCAGCCGCAGCCACAGGGCCAGTCCGCCGGGCGGGCAGGTGAAGCGCCAGCGATCGTCGCCGTCGAGCAGGGCGCAGAGGTGGTCGCGCTGCGCCCGCAACTCGTCTTGGCGCCGCCTGAGCACCGGATGCGGGTCGCTCAAGAGTTCGGCGGCGACGAGCTGTTGCATGGGAGGCGCCGACAGGGGCCCGGCCAGGGGGTGTTCCTGCAAATCGCGTACGAGTGAGGCGCGGGCCCGGATCCAGCCGACGCGCAGCCCACCCCACACCGACTTGCTGGCCGACCCGATGAGCAGCGAGCCGGCGATCCGCGGTATGCCGGTCGGCTCCTCGCGCAGGTCCAGGTCGCGCAGTGTCTCATCGGCGACCACGGTCATCCGGTAGCGGGCGGCCAGTTCGGCGACGGTGTGGCGGACGCGCGGGGACATCAGCGTCCCGGTCGGGTTGTGGAAGTCGGGCACCAGGTAGGCGAGGTGGCCGCGCGCGGCGGCGAAGGCGGACTCCAGCTGCTCTAGGTCCCATCCGTCGCCGGTGACCCGGACGCCGACCAGCCTCGTACCTGTGGCGCGCAGCAGATGGAGCGCGTCGACGTATGTCGGTATCTCCACCGCAGTGAGGCGAGGCTGGAAATGGGCCGCCAGCAGGGTCAGCGCGGCCCGTGTCCCGTTGGTGACCAGGATCTGTTCCGGCCGGGTGGCCGTCCCCTCGCGGCTGTAGCGCGCGGCGATCACCGCGCGCAGCTCTGGCAGCCCCGGCCCCGGCTCCCCGTGTTCGGCCAGAACAGGCCCGGCCCGCTCGGCCGCCCGCAGCGTTGCCTCCAGGTACTGCTTCTGCGGTGCGGCCGGGACGGCCCGGCGAAGGTCGATCATCGACCCGGCGTCCCCGGTCGCCGAGAGCGGGGCCACCCGCTCGGCCACCGCCGTGGGCAGCCGGACAAGGCTGCCGCTTCCGTGCCGCGTGTGGACCCATCCTGTCTCGCGCAGCCGCGCCAGGGCGGCCGTCACCGTACCGCGGCTGACCCCCAGCGCCGCGGCCAGTCGACGTTCGGCGGGCAGCTCGCTGCCGACGCGGATGCGGCCGTCCAGCAACGCCTCCCGTACGGCCCGGGCCAGCGCCGTGCCGAGCGGTTCCCCGCTGCCGCGCCAGGACCCCAGAGCCCTGGCTAGCTGCTGCTCTCCCATCCGCACTGGTCCAGTTTTCCACGATTGGACCAGGCGGCAGGTAGATGGCCCGCATACCGTCGTAACCGTTGCCGACGAGTTCTGATGAAAGGAGAAACATCATGCATCCCACCCTCGCCACCGACCGCGACGATCTGCCCGAGCTGTTGCGGACGGTTCAGGAGCACAGCGCCGACCTGCTGGAACACCTGGCCGAACGCCCGGTCGTCCCCGCGGCCCCGATCCCCGAGCCGGCTGCGCTACCCGTACCGGGCGAAGGGCTGCGAGCGGCGCTGGAGGAATTCACCGCGCGCTGGGAGCCGACGCTGTCAGCCAGCGCCGGCCCCCGCTACTGGGGATTCGTCACCGGAGGAGTCACACCGGCCGCGCTGGCCGGTGACTGGCTGACCGCGACCTGGGACCAGAACTCCTTCACCTCCCTCGACGCAGCGGGGCAGCACCTGGAACGCCAGACGATCGCCTGGCTGCGCACCCTGTTCGGCCTCTCCGACGACCATCACGGGACGTTCGTCAGCGGCGCGACCATGTCCAACACCGTCGGGCTCGCCATCGCCCGCGAGTGGATCGGCGAACGAACCGGCGTCTCACCGGCCGAGAACGGGGTCGGCGCCCTCGGCCCGGTGACGGTGCTGTCGGGCACCGCCCACTCCAGCGTGCCCAAGGGCCTGTCCATGCTCGGGCTCGGGCGCCGCGCCCTGGTCACCGTGCCCACCAGCCCGGGACGGGAGTGCGTCGATCCGGCGGCCCTGGAGCTCGCACTGCGTGAGGTCGATGGTCCGTGCATCGTGGTGGCCAACGCCGGCACCGTCAACACCGCCGACTTCGACGATCTACGCGCCATCGCGGCGCTGCGCGAGCGGCACGACTTCTGGCTGCACGTGGACGCCGCGTTCGGCGCCTTCGCCGCCCTCTCTCCCGCCCACGCGCACCTGTGCGACGGCCTTGACCTGGCCGACTCGATCTGCGTCGACCTGCACAAATGGCTGAACGTGCCGTACGACAGCGCCCTGCAATTCACCCGCCGCCCCGACCTGCAGACGGCCGTGTTCCAGAACGCCGCCGCCTACCTCGGCCCGCTCGGCGACACGCCCGACAGCGGCCACCTCACCCCGGAGAACTCCCGGCGCCTGCGGGCACTGGCCGCCTGGTTCACCCTGCGCGCCTACGGACAGGACGGCCACCGTGAGATCACCGAAAGGTGCATCGCCTGTGCTCACGTACTGGGCGAGGCCATTAACGGCATACCCGGTCTGCGACTGCTCGCGCCCGTCCGGCTCAATGTCGTGTGCTTCACCTTGAGCGACAACCCCACCGCTGAGCGGCTGGCCGCGCTCTGCGAAAACCTCGCCGGGGAAGCGTTCCTCACCCCCACCGTCCTGAACGGCGTGCCCGCGCTGCGCGCCGCCTTCAGCAACTGGCGAACCGCCACAGCCGACGCCCACCACATCGCCGAATCCCTGCGCGCCGCCGTGCGCCACGCCTGAACCCCGCTTTCAACCTGCTGCCCGGGTCCGCGGTGCGTTGACGGTGACTGCGATCAGGTCTCTTCGAGGACGTGCACCTGAGGGAGACTGCGGTGGCGGTGGTGGGCTTGGGCGATCGCGGCGAGGTTGTCGCGGCCCAGGGCACGGTAGGCCATGGTGAGTAGTTCGTTGGCATGGCGTTCGAGCCCGGGGTTTCCAGCGCTGATCCAGTGCAGGTCACGGCCGAGGGCGAGAGCATCGGCGGGGTGTCCGGCGGCGCAGCGGCGCCGTGCCTCGGTGACGCGGGCTTCGCGGGCGGCTGGGTCCTCGGTCAGCTCCTTCTGCAGGGCCGTGCAGAAGTCGTAGTCGTTCCATGGCCTCTGCCGGCCGCGCTCACTTGCGGTGTCACCATCGACGAGCGCGCCGCCGCCGTCCAGAGTCTCGATCCGATCCGGATCTCCGTACTCGAGCAATTCTGGCGAGTCCTTGTAGGCGTCATGGTAATCCTCGCCCTGTTCCTCGCGGTCGCCGGTCTCGAAGGTCATCAGGACCTCGCGCAGGAGCCGTAGCCGGTGCCGGCGTGCGACCAACGCGAGGCTCATGGGATCGGCCGGCTCATCATCCCAATCTCCGAGGTGGCGCCATCCCCATTCGAGCGTGTGCCGGACGGCCCCGAGAGGGGTACGCGATGGGAGGCCCACGCCGCCACCATCGTTGTTGTAGTAGGAGGCGACGCCGGTGCAGGTGCGCCCGTCGTCGTACCAGAGCCCGAAATGCAGCCCGTCGGTGCCGCCGTGCATGAACGTGAGGAACTCGGGCGGGTCGCGGTAGTAGCGGCCGTGTACGCGCACATCGATGCCGGCCCGGGAACTGCGAGCGGGATCATCGAACAGGTCCATGATCCCGAACGGGGACAGTTCCAGTTCGTCGAGGGCCTGCTTTTCGGTCGGGCCCAGGGACAGCAGGAAGGCCCGAAACCGGAAGATCGAGTCAGGCAGCCGGAATCCCCAGTCGCGGGCAACTCGTTCCTCGATCGCGGCGCGCTCGTGCTCCGCCTGGGCCACAGCGGCAGACCTCGCCTGCTCGTTCTGTTCCTGTGGTCGGTTCGCCGCCTTCCACACCGCGTAATTTCGCAGGTCGGCGGCGGAACGCGATGCGGCCCGCCGACGGTGGGCCCGTTCCCACAGCGTCGGCGGCGGATCGGGATGCCCGAATGTCGTGGCCAGCAACCGTTCTTCGGCATTGGAGCGGTCGATGGCCGGGTACCGCGACCGGCGCTCTTCCCGGGCGGCCGCAGCCGGCAGCCAGCGGCCGGAGTCGGCCGCCACCCGCCTTCTCGCCTCACGGGCCGGCAGCGGAGCGATCTCCTGATCGAACGCGCGCAACGCCACCACCTTGTGCCTCTGCGCACGGGCGTCAACCTCGGCACACAACGCGGTGTAAGCGTCCCACTCCTGGGCCAGATCCTCCTCGGGAAGATCGACACGCTCGAGAAAGAACTCGAACTTCTCCCCATACCCGAGGTCGTCGTATTGCGCCGCTATCCGCTCCCGCAGCCCCGCAAGGACCTCCCCGTCGGCCTCCGCCTCGCTGGACCACAGCGCGGGTATGTCCTCGGGATGCTCTATCTGGTCCCGATGGAGTTCCACCGCTGTTTGCCGGCCGAACACAGTCACACGCGCGGTCAACCTGTCACCGTCCACAGAGACGAGCTCCGCGTCAAAGCCGGCGAACGGGCCATCGACAATTCTCACGAACTGACGCTCCACGGTGGGTCCCCTATCGCCACGGACAGTCTCTGGGCCAGCATGATAGAGATCGCCACGGACATCCGGGCCCAACAGGGGGCTTGCGCTCTCACCGCGCCTGGAGAGGACCTCGGGCCAGAGGTTGCTGATCTAGGGAGTCGCCTACTCGCGACAACTCCCCGGGTGACAGCCCGTTACGCCCGTCGTGCAGTGGGCCTGTACGGGCCGGTCGCACTGGCGCTTTCGCTGTGGTCTGGCTGTGGCAGAGCGGGGAGCGCGAGGGCTTGCCCTCGCAGGGGAGGGGCCGAAGGCCCCGGGGAGCCCTTGGGCGCGGAGCGCCTGATCGGGTGAGCCCTTGCAGTGCGCGTGAGCGCCGAAGGAAGAACGTCGAGCTTCCAAAGCGCGAAGCGCCAATGGCGAGCCCTTTGTGGCGGGGCGTCAGATGGCCAAGCCGGTAAACGGGTTCAGCCCGGTTCGGCGAAGGAGAGTTCCGGGGCGCCGTCTCGGTCGAAGGGGAGGACGAAGCGGCGTGGCCAAGACAGTACCCCTTCGAGCCATCCGGCCCCCATGGTCTGGCCCACGTGCCGGAGTCGGGCCGAAGGGTCGACGCCGATCGCGACCGTGGTGATGTCGCGCTGGACGCCCTCGTTCTCGTCGTCGCCCAGGATGACCCGCCAGGCCAGTGCCCTGTTGTGGTCGACCTCCATGGACAGCGGGTGGTGCCGCAGTGCCTTGGCTCGGTGGCCGAGCAGCTCCGAGTGCTGGAGTTCGGCGGAGGTGCCGTTGGGGGCGTTGCGGAACAGGGCGTACTCCATCGGGGGTGCGGGGCTGCGGAGGTTCGGGGCCGGCTGGCCGTACGGGAAGAGTCTGTCGACCTCGTGCAGCCAGCGCACCTGCGGGATGACCCAGGAGGCGCCGGGGCGCTCGCCGCCGCTCTCCACGGCGGCCAGCAGTCGCGTGGCCGTCTCCGCGGCCTTCTCGGTGAGCAGGGCCGGGTCGAACCAGCTCCGCAGCGACCAGGCCCGGCGCTGCACCGACCGTTCGATCAGGGTGGCCAGCAGGCACTCCCTGCGCCTGGCCGGCAGGTCGGACCAGGCGGCGGCCAGTACGCGCGGTACGCCGGGCAGCGGGCGGTTGCTCACGAAGGCCAGGACGACCGTGTCGCACCAGATGCGCAACCAGGCCCAGTCGGGGGCGTCGGCGAGGACGTCGGCCTCACGCAGCTCGACCAGCGTGCATGCCTGGCCGGTACGGCACTGGCTGCCGCAGGCCGCCGATCTTCGGCCCCGGATCGGCGGGGGCGGGCCGGCCAGGAGCCGCTCGCGGGACTCGCCGAGCGGCACCCGGACGCGTAGCGGGCGGTCCATCCCGTCGGCGAACACCGCGGCCGATCCCGGCTGCAGGGAGACGACGTGGCGGGACTGTTCCTCGCTGAGGTTCATGGCCGCGCCGACGAGCTGCCGGTCGTCCTCGGCGGGGAGGCGGTGGACGACCTTCAGCGCGGTGTTCTTCACCACGTCGGTGACGAGCTTGGTGGGGATCTGCTCGGCCACCACGATGCCCTCGCCATAGGCCCTGATCTCGGCGAGCATGCCGGCCAGGAGTTCGACGGCGTGGGTGGAGGCGCGGCCGGTGCCGCGGTCGCGCAGCAGCCGGTGGGCCTCCTCGATGACGATGACGTGGCGCAGGCCGGTGGACTTCTCCTGCCTGGCCCGCATCCGCAGATGCTCGACGATGCGGATGATCAGCGTGCCCATCAGGAACGCCTTGTCCTCGTCGTTGGCCACGTCCTCGATCGCCAGCACCACGTTGCGCTCCAGCAGGCCGCCGATGTCGGCCGGGTGGCCGCCCTCGAAGAAGCGGCCGGCCGAGCCGACCCGGAGCGAGCGCAGCCGCAGCGAGATGAAGCCCTCGACGTCGGCCTGGACCTCGCGGCCGTAGCCGATCTCCCTGATCACGTCCATGGCGTGCTGCTGGAGCAGTTCGAGGGTCGGCACGCTGGGTGGCACCTTGGAGCCCGGCACGGCGCCGCCGGTGACCACGTCCCAGCCGGTGGCCTCGTAGACGCGCTGCAGGGCCAGCGACATGATCTGCGGGAACGGCTCCTCGGCGTCGAAGGCCGCCATGAACAGCGCCCGCACCATGTCGATGTGGGCCTGGACGGGGTAGCCGGGCTCGGGTTCCAGCGGGTTGATGCTGAACGGCACGCCCGCGGGCGCCGACGGGTTGATCACCGTGACCGTGCTCGACGGCTCGCGGTTGCCCAGCAGCTCAAGGCGGCCGGCCATGGCGGCGTACTCGGACTTGGCCGGCTCGATCGCCAGCCACGGGATGCCGGCCCTGCTGAGCTGCTCCAGCAGATGCCGGACCGTCTGCGACTTGCCCGAGCCGGTGGCCCCGGTGACGAAGGCGTGCCTGTTGAGCGTGCTCAGCGGCACCCGGAACGAGCCGACGCACCGGTCCTGCCCGTCGAGGATCTCGCCCAGGTCCAGCTCGCCCTCCTCGGCCTCGGAGGTCACGTCGAAGAACCCCGAGTCGAGCACCCGTACGCCCGGCACCTCGCGCCTGGGCAACCCGGCCAGCGCCGCGAGCGCCCCGGCGGTGGCGGCGAAGGGGGCGGCCGCGCCGTCGGCCGGGTCCTGCATGGTCAGGCCGAGCGCCTCCGACAGGCCGTAGACGGCGCCCTGGGCGCTGCGCAGCCGGTACGGATGGTGGCTCATCTCGACGGAGCCGACCAGGACCGGCGCGATCTGCCGCAGTTCCTCGGCCGTGGCGCCACCGGCCAGCACGCGGACGTTCCAGAGCCCGGCCTCGCGGAAGGCGTCGAGCTCCTGCATGCGGCGTTCGGCCCGCTCGGCGTCGAACCTGCTGCGCTCGGAGGCGTCACCGTACTGCCTGAGCACGTTGAGCTGCGTACGCAGGTGCGCGACCTCGGCGTCGAGCAGGTCGGTCGGCTCGGCCACCACCAGCCACGCGAACGGCCTCGACATGAGCGTGACCAGCGTCGCCTCGAACAGCGTCGGCCGCTTCAGCTCATCGGGTTCGCCGTACTCGCGCCGGCCGCCGAGCGGCGGCGCCTGCCGTCCGGGGCACGGCGTCCACACCAGGTCGGCGAGGTCGGCCAGGTACTCCTCGTCGAGCTGCACCCCGCGCGCCCCGCCGGGGAAGAGCAGCGGCTGCGGACCGGCCGGCACCCCCGGCGCGTCGGTGGCGCGACGCGGCTGGCGCGGCGGTGACAGCGGCCCGGCGTTGGTGATGAGCTCCAGCGGCGCGCCGGAACCGCGGGAGAGCCAGCCGATGACGAACGGCCGGTCACGTTGCGCCGCGGACAACACGGCGGGCAGCACGGTGACGAAGTCCCACTCCGCCGACGAGCTTCGCGAGGGTGCCGCGATCGACTGGATTCGGTACCAGGGCCCGCTCAGCGAGACACTCGGCTGCATTTCATTCCCCCACAGACGGTTGTTAGTAAAGTCCCGCCGACCGTCCGCACGTCACCTTGACATTGACCATGTCATTACCTGTCCTTGCGCCAGTCCAGGCGTGGCGGCGGCGGCCCGAGGTTCGGTGGCGGCTCGCCGTCGCCGTCTCCGCCCTTGCCGTCGATCGCGAGTACGGCCTCGCGGACGTCCTCCAGCTCGCCGAGCGTGGTCTTGGGGAATGTGAGGATTGCCGGGTTAGCGTCGGCCAGGCGGACCCGGCGGCCCTGCGCGGTCGCGTCAGTGACGATCACGGACGTGGTGGGCAACTGCTGGAGCTGATGCGGCTCGACGAGGAACTCACGGGAACGCTGCAGCACCCGCTCCTTCTCGGCGATCTTGTCGGCCGTCCTGCCCCACTCCGTCGACTCGGCGAGGTCCTCCGCGAGGTCCGTACGGTTGTCGTCGCGTGCCCCCGAGGCATCCTCGACCTGGGAGATCGTCGAGGTGTAACCGCCGTCGAGGCCGGGGATCGAGTCGCTGATCGTCTCGGTGAGCTGGGCCAGCTCCAGCCGGTGCTCGGTGCCGACGTGCTCGCTGGCCACCCTGGCGTCCTCGGCGTTGCCCAGCCGCATGAACGCCACCGCCGCGTGGCCCCTGCCGAGCCGTTCGCGCACGGTCGGGGTCAGGCTCCGGTAGGTCAGGACCAGGCCGGTCCTGGACGTCTCACAGGCGTCCATGAGCCGGTCGAGCACGTCGCCGCGGAGCTTGTCGGCGCCCGCCACGATGATCGTGTGATACCAGGGCCGGTCGGAAGCGGGCGATTGGCGCAGGATGTGGGTGAGCGCGGTGGCCACGTAGGTGCCGAGCACCCGGTTGCCGAACACGCCGGCCTGCCGGTCCATGCTCACCACCCTGAGCCTGGCCGGCGGCAGCCGTACGGCCTGCGTGCCGAGTGTCTCCAGCTTGCGCAGCTGCGACTCCAGGGCCCAGGCGCGCTCGATCACCACGCGGTCGCTGACGCCGCGCCCGAACAGCGTGCCGATCCGTTCGAGCTGCGTCGCCGTGATCAGTCCGAACCTCAGGTCGTCGCGCGGGTCGCCGACCTGGGCGAGTGCCCGCAGCGCGGCGGTGACCTGGTTGATCGTGGCGTTCTCGCCGAGCACCTCCAGCACCCGTTCGAGGATCGCGTTGTCGAAGCTGAGGTCGCGCGTGGTGCGGTGCTCCTCGCTCACGCTGACCACGTGGGCGAGGACGTCGGCGAACGCCTCGGGCTTCAGCGTCGCACCCAGGTCCAGCCGGGGCAGGTCCGTCGGCAGCACCCAGACCAGCGGGTCGTCGCCGCCCCGGCGGGCCAGCTCGATCAGGTCCTTGGCGACCGCGCCCTCGGACAGGTCGAGCACGGTGAGGTGGCCGCCGCTGTAGAGGCGGGTGGCGCCGAGCAGCGTGATCAACGCCGACCAGCCGGGCAGCGTGCCGCCCGCCACGTCGATGCGGTCGATCTCGTCGGGAACCGCCACGGCGTACCAGGTGAGCTGGCGGTCGTGGCGTTCCTTGACCTCCTGCCACTCGCGGTAGCGCTGGGCGTGCTCCTCCTGCGCGCGGAACAGCTCTTTGTCACGTTCCTGGCGCTGCCGGTCGTCGCGGGCCTGCTGCTCGCTCACCCGGTAGCGGACCGCCCGGTCGCCCTGGGCGAGCGCGTAGCTGCAGATGATCGCCACGCCGCCGGCCGCGACCAGGCCGAGCAGGGCGAACGACCACTGCAGGAGGCCGGCGACGGCCAGCCCGAGTATCAGCACCGTGAGGATGACCATGAACACCCTGAACACCCGCACCGGCCGGTTGAGCAGGTCTTCCTGGAAGCGCTCGCGTCGCAGCAACTCCTGGTCGGCCGCCGCGGAGGTGGCCTCCTCCTCGGCGGGCGAGGGGCGTTTCGGCGGCGGTCCCGGATCAGGGTGCAGCAGGATGTACTGCCAGCCCAGGTAGATGCGGTCCGCCTGGAGCTGCGCATGCTCGGGATGCACGTCCGCCACGTGACCCTCCGGCCGCGATATGTCGTTAGTGGGGGCTGAGCCTCCGCTCCGTGACAGCGTATGAGCTACACCCCCTGCTGCGGCAGGGTTCTCGGCAATTAGACCAGCCAGATGGGAGGCTAGCGGCAGATGGGACAAGCGTGACCTATTACCATCCTTACCCATGACGGAACCCTCCGGCGGCAGCAAGAAACCCAAACGCCCGGTAGTGGTGCCCGCAGTGGCCCTGGTGGCGGTCACCGCCCTCGGCATCACCGCCCTGCTCGGCGGTTTCGCCGAAGTTCCCGATCCCGCGCCTCCCCAATACGGTGAGGGAGCGGTGCTCGACCAGGGACAGTTCAGCACCCAGTTCGTGACGGCCAAGGTGACCACGCAGAAGGCCACCGCCGACTGGGACATCGACAAGCGCTTCGTGGAGCTGGTCTTCAAGGTGACGAACCAAGGCAAGGCCACGGCCATGGTCGGCCTTCCCCCGGACAAGCCGGAGCGCGCGGCCTCGCTGACGAGCTTCGCCGGATCGCTGATCAAAGTGACCCCGCAGGTGCAGGTGAAGGGCGTGCCGTCGGTATACAGCCTGTCGAAGAACGCGAAGAGCGGCCAGCTCCAGCCGGGCGTCCCGACCACGGTCATCCTCCGGTACGACCTGGACAAGGGGGCCACACCCCCGAAGAAGGTGACGCTGGACGTGGGGGGCTTCGTCTACGAGGGGGGCTTCAACGACCCGAGCTTCCACTGGACCATGGAGTCGGAAACGGACGACGACGTCCTGCTCCCCGTCGTCCAGGCCCAGGTGACGCTCCCGGTGCACGACGCGGAGGCGGCATGACGGCCACGGCTTCCCGCCGCCCGCGCGGTCGCGGTTCCCGTTCCCGCCGGCCGGGCGGCTCGCGCGTGCTCGGTGCCCTCGCCGGCCTGGTGCTGCTGGGCGGCGCCGTCGGCCTCCAGACGCTCAACCCGACCCCGAACGAGATCGACGCGCCCATCACCACCGTCGGCGCCAAGGGCCAGGACGTGAACGCGGGCAGGTTCGCGGTACGCGTCAACTCGGTCGCGTCGGCGCGCGCCGTGCAGGGCGCGGCCGGGAAGGTGGAGACCGAGCAGCTGTTCCTGGTCGTCCAGGCGTCCGCGACCTCGGACACCAAGCCCATGCACCTGGGCACGCCCGCGCTGCTGACCCCGGACGGCGTCGCCTACGACGCCACGGACAAGATCGAGTCCTCCGAGACGCTGGCCAACCCTTGGGTGCAGCCGGGCTTCTGGGTCAACGGCTACTTCGTCTTCGAGATCCCCCCTTCGGCGCTCGAAGGCGCGCGGGTCGTGTTCAAGCTGCCCGGAACGGCACTGGTCGAGCCTTTCGAGCCGGAGGTCGAGGTCGACCTGGGCATCGACGGCCCGGCGGCGGCCCGGCTCAAGTCAGCGCCCAGCGATGTCTACACCCTGAAGAAGAGCTGATGAGCACAGACGACCGCGGCTGGTTCTCCCCTCCGCCCAGCCAGAATCCGGACCCCCAGCGTCAGCCCCCAGCTCAGCCCCCGGCCCAGCCGCAGGCGAGGCCGCGGCGGCGGCGTCCGGTCGCGCCGTCGCGCGCCGTGCCGCGGGTGATCCCTCCCGACCAGCAGGTGTGGCCGCCCAAGCGGGTGGAACCCACGGTGGAGAGCTCCACCCAGCCGCTCCCGGCCATCCCCAGCGCCGGGCCGCTACCCCGGCCCGCCAAGCAGCCCCCTGCCGTGGAACCGCCCCCTCCCGTAGCCCCGCCCGTGCAACCGCCCCTTCCGGTAACCCTGTCCGTAGAACCACCCGTGGAACCGCCCACCACCGAGGTCCCGGCCGCCGTGGCTCCACCGCCGCGCCGGCGTCGGCCCGTGCTGACGGCGTTCGCGGCCACGGCCGCGCTGGCCGTGGCGCTCGGGGCGCTGAGCTACGACCGCTATCAGGTCTACCTGGTCCGGTCTGGGCAGGCTTCGCCGAAGCAGGAGCAGGTGGTGGCGGCGGGGCAGTCCGTCACGGTCAAGCACGTCACCTGGAAGTCCACGCTGAAGACCGTGCAGCAGTTGCCCGGCGACAAGCCCCAGCCGGGGACCAGCTACGCCAAGATCGACATCGTCCGGTCGGCCGTCGACGCGGACGGCGCGGTCAAGACGGCCAAGCCCAAGGAACTCTTCGTGACGGATCGCCGGGGCCGCACCTGGGTGGCTCTCGTCGCCGACGACACGACGCCGCCCGAAAAGATGGAGATCGGCAAGCCGTACCAGATGACGGCCTATGCCCGGGTGCCGACCGCGCAGGCGGGCGAGGTCGAGCTGCTGCTCACGCCGAGCAACTACCGCGCGGACATCCCCACGAGCAAACTGATGACCACGAAAACGGAACCCGAAGAGGACGTGCTGCGCTTCAAGCGTTGACGCCCCGCCAGGCGCTTCAGGCGCCCGTCCGGCCGTCGGGTACGGCGGGCGCCGGCGCCATCCGGCGGCCGCGCGTGGCCGCGATGTCGAACGCGGCGGCCAGCAGGGCCATGGTCAGGACCGTGACGAGCAGGTTCTTGACGAAGTCGACCGGAGCGCCGATGGCCATCCAGAACCACTCCGTCCTCGACCCGATCAGCGTCCGCACGCCGCGCATCGCGTACTCCGAGCCGACGTGCAGCGACACGTAGCACAGGCACATCATCCCGAACAGCGCTATACCGCCCGTCAGCGTCTGCCTGAAGGAGTTGGCCAGGGGCACCCAGCGCTCCTGGAAGCCGCCGGTGATCCTCTCGACCGACTTCTGGGTGAGCGAGTGGGTCGAGTAGAGCTTGTCGATCCCCTTCTCGAAGCGGGTGTCGCGGAGCATGGTACGGGCGTCGTCGGCGTACGTGCCGAAGACCAGCACCGCCACCGTCAGCCAGGTGAGCGGGATGAAGACACCGTCCACGATGTACGGCCAGATGTCACCGACCGCTCCCCAGAACGCCTCCCAACCCGGGATGCTCTGCTCGGCCTGCGACACGAGCTGGTCGGAGGTGGACACGGCGGCGCGGTGCGAGACCCAGTCGGAGCGCGCGTTGGCCAGCACGAAGGTGGCGTTCAATCCGAAGAACACGAAGGCGAACTCCGACACCGCCGTGGCCAGCCCGGAGATCTTCCCGTCCCCCCGCTCCACCATCCTGCTGAACAGCGCGCGCAGCAGGAACGCGACGACCATCAGACCGGCCGAGATTCGCCAGTCGAGGTCGACGAGCCCCCGCCCGACCGTGCTGCCCCTGCCGAGGACACTGTCGTCGATGAAGTCGTCGACGTTGTGCAGGAAGTCGGTCTGTACGAAGTTCCGGGCATCCTCGACATGAAACCCCCAGGTCAGATAGATGACCGCGAAGGCCGGGGCGACGCGGTTCATCGAGACCCAGTAGCGCTCGTCCTCCTCGCCGGACGCCCGCCGGGCGTTGATCTCCCAGAGCGCGCCGCGCAACGACCACAGCATGCCCGCGGTGACCGTCATCGACGCCATGACGATGAGCGTCAGCACCGCGATGGTCGCGACCAGGCGGAACTGCCGGGCGTCTCCATGAGAGATCTCGGTGCCGAGATAGAGCAGCGCGAAGCGCACCGCCTGACCGGCCGAGAACCAGGCGATCAGCGGTAGTGCGCACTTCCCGGCGATGCGTAGCGCGTGCAAGGGCAGCGAGAACGGCGACGGCATCGGTCCCTGCCCTGGTACGGGCATGGGCCGGGACGGGGCCATCACTCCTGACAACGCAGACACCCACGGGATCCTACAGACATGTCGACACATGCGCCTATCAGGCATGATGATCGTCTGAAGCCCTCCCGCACCGGACCGTAATGATCAGCGCGAAATGGTGACAACAAACCCGGAGCGCACAGCACAATCCAGCGGGATTCTGAGGGACCATGGCGGCATGGAATCGCGGCCCGCACTGGACACAGATCCACGCGTGGTCGGGGAGCGAGTGCGGGTGCTCCGGCAGGCGGCCGGCGTCTCGCTGTCCGAGCTGGCCAAGCGCGCCGGCATCGGCACGGCGACTCTGTCCGGCGTGGAGACCGGCACGCGCAACCCGACGATGGAGACGCTCTGGGCCATCACCGCCCAGCTCGGCGTGCCGATCGGCGCCATACTCGACACGCCGCCGTCGCCGCAGATCATGCGGGGCACGGCGGTCGAGGCGGCGCTGCTTGAGCTGTTCGAGGACGAGTGGGTGACCTACGAGCTGTACCGGCTGCGCATCCCGCCCGGCATCACCCAGACCTCGGCCCCGCACCTCGAAGGCGTGAGCGAGCACCTCACGGTCTACAGCGGCACGCTGATCGCGGGCCCGGTGGACGCGCCGCTGACCGCGAGACCGGGCCACCACATCTCGTGGCTCTCGGACGTCCCGCACAGTTACCGCGCGGTCGGCCCGGAAGAGGTCAGGGCCTCGCTGCTGATGCGCTACCCGACTCCGGCCCCTCCCTGAGGGGCACTCAGGCGGCCAGGGCGGGCTTGCACGTACGGCAGGGCCGGTAACCGGCCTCCTGAGCCTGGGCGAGGCTGCGGAAGCCGTGCCGGTGTGCCGAGGTGATGCGCCTGGCGTTGTGGCAGGTCGGGAAGCACACCACCCCGGTGGTGTCGCTGGCCAGGTAGAACACCCTCTCCCGCGCCAGCCCGCGCAGCGCGTCCAGGTCCACGCCCTCGGCCAGCAGCAGCCGCTCCTTGGCCGTCCCACCGAACACGTAGTCGCCCGCCACCCCGTCCGACCTGGTCACCCGGTGACACGGGACGAGCAGCGGGACCGGGTTCGCGCCCAGCGCCGCGCCCACCGCGCGCACCGCCTTGGGCCTGCCCACCTGGGCCGCGACCCAGGCGTAGGGACGCACTTCGCCCCGAGGGATCGTCCGGGCGGCGAGCAGGACGTCGCGCTGGAAGTCGCTCAGCTCCCGCAGGTCGAGCGCGATCCCCGAGGACCGTCCGGTGCGCAGTGCGGGCACCAGCCCGGCGGGCGGGCGGTCGGCGGGCAGCAACGGACGTCCGGCGCGGGCCCTGAAAGCGGCGGCGAAGCCGTCGCCCAGATGAACGTAGGCGATGCCCTGGTCGGTGAACGCGACGGACACCTCCCCGATCGGAGACGGCGCCGTCACCCAGCGCGCGGCGATCCGGTCGAGCAGCCCGTCGGGCGCGTCCGTGGCGAGGGCCGCGAGTCCGGCGAGCAGCGGATCCTGGGTCATTGGGCACCTCCTGGTGTGCCTAGTGTGCGCAGTCGCTTCAGTCCCCGCGACACGTGCGACTTGACGGTGCCCTGCGGAACCCTGAGCACCGTGGCGATCTCACTGACCGGCAGATCGACGACATGCCTGAGCACGACGGCCGCCCGCTGTTCGTCGGGCAGCATGCCGAGCAACTCGGCGAGCTCGTCACCGGTCTCATGCCGTGCCGCCGCGTCCTCGACGCTCTCCTGTGGATCAACGGTGTCGACCGGCTCCTCACGCAGATCGGGTGGCGGCTTGCGGGACTTGGCGCGGGCGCAGTTCCGCCAGATGTTCAGCAGAATGGTCAGGAGCCACGCCCGCGGTTGCAGGGCGGCGATCCGGTCCCGTTCGTATCCGGCCATGGCCCGGTAGGCACGCAGGAACGTCTCAGCGGTGAGGTCCTCGGCGTCGGCCCACCGGCCACTCAGCCGCAACGCGGTCGAGAACACCACGCCGCGATAGCCGCTGAACAGCTCGGCGAACCCCTCATCGAGGTCGTCGAGCAGCGCCTTCCGCACCGGGTCGAGGCAGTCGATGTCACTCACACCAGGTAGAACACCGCCGTCGCGGATTCGGTTGCACACTTGACCGGCCATGGTCCCACCGTCTCGTCACGGCGCCCGGCCCCGTGCGGGGTCAGCGGCCGTATTCCTGGAGGCCCCGGCCCCGTACGGCGGGTGGCGGCCTGCCTGGCCGTGCCGTAACAGAAAAAGAGACAGAGACGCGCCGTAACCGGCGCAAAAGCCCCAAAAACCGCCACAGCCGCCCCACCACCGCCACCGCCGCGACAAACGAAAGGACCCGCGCCCGAAGTCGGACGCGAGCCCTTTCATGCGCCCAGGAGGACGCGAGCCTCTTCTAAAGCAGCCGGATCAGACGGCCACGGCCAGCTGGGAAACCTCGCCCAGCCTCGCCTGGACCTGGACGTCACGCGTGACGCCGCCGCCGGCGATGATGCGCACGGTCCAGTCGCCCGGTGCGGCGAAGAAGCGGAACACGCCCTCGTCCGACACGACGACTTCGCCGGTGAACTCGCCGGAGTGGTCGAGCAGCCGCGCGTACGCGGTGCCGGCGCCCGTCACGACGCCCTGGATCACGGCCTGGTTGGCCAGATCGATCCCCGCGGGCAGCGCGATGGTCTGCTCCGGAGCTCCGCAACCCGGTGCGGCCTGTGTGGTCTGTGCGGTCTGAGTGGTGCTCATCAGCGGGCCTCCCCCAACTCGATCGGCACGCCCACGAGCGAGCCGTATTCGGTCCACGAACCGTCGTAGTTCTTCACGTTGGCCTGGTCGAGCAGCTCGTGCAGCACGAACCAGGTGTGCGCCGAACGCTCGCCGATGCGGCAGTAGGCGATCGTGTCCTTGTCGAAGTTGACCCCCGCGTCGCCGTAGAGCGTGCGCAGGTCATCGTCGGTCTTGAACGTGCCGTCGTCGTTGGCCGCCTTGGACCACGGGATGTTGCGAGCGGTGGGCACGTGGCCCGCGCGCTGCGCCTGCTCCTGCGGCAGGTGGGCCGGGGCGAGCAGCTTGCCGGTGAACTCGTCGGGAGAGCGGACGTCGACCAGGTTGAGCTTGCCGATCGCGGCGACCACGTCGTCGCGGAAGGCGCGGATGGCGCTGTCCTGCTCCTGGGCCACGTAGGAGGTCTTGGCGCGCTGCGGCACGTCCCTGACCAGCTCGCGCGAGTCGAGCTCCCACTTCTTACGTCCGCCGTCGAGCAGCTTGACGTTGTCGTGGCCGTAGAGCTTGAAGTACCAGTAGGCGTAGGCGGCGAACCAGTTGTTGTTTCCGCCATAAAGCACGACGGTGTCGTCGTTGGAGATGCCGCGCTCGGACAGCAGCGTCTCGAAGCCGGTCTTGTCCACGAAGTCACGGCGGACCGGGTCCTGAAGGTCCTTCTGCCAATCGACCTTCACGGCGCCACGGATGTGGCCCTTGTCATAGGCACTGGCGTCTTCGTCGACCTCGACGAGGACGACGCCGGGGGTGTCGAGGTTGGCCTCGACCCATTCGGCATCCACCAGGACGGCGGAGCGGCTCATTGGGGAACCTCCAATTTGGCGGCGGGCAGTAGACGGCGAATCAGCAGATACGTTTCGCAGCCAAGGCAGAATCCGAAGGCTGCGTTGAGGAAAGCGGCGAGGAGAGCCGCGGCCGTGGCCACGAGGGCCAGCGGCGTGATCCCGGCGAGGTATCCGACCAGGCCCGCGACCGCGAAGACCAGCCCGACACCCTGCGCGAAGCGGGGCGGGCGGGCGTCTTCTGTCTCCTTCGGAGCGCTCTTGACGAGCACCTTGAAAAGCGTCCCGTACGGCGAGCGGTGTGCCACGCCGAGTGCGAAGACCAGCGCCTGAGCGGCGAGCAGCACGAGGGCAGCAGCCGGCCAGACGCTCCCCGTCACCAGGACGAGGGCGAGGACCACAGTCGTAATGGTCGCGCTGAAGCGCAGCGCTCTAGGGTCGGCACGCATCGAAGGATGCTCCTGAAGGGGGTCGGATTGGGGCGGATCGGAAGTCCGCGCGAGACCGTCCTCAGGCAGCGCGACAGAGCGCGGTGGCGACGCGGCAGAAATCAACCGCGCGCCGCTTCGTCAGCAGCTCTGTCGATGGGTTCATGGCGATGACACTACCCGCCGTCTCGCCATCTGTCACATGTCGTCCGGGTTTTGAGACGAAACGTGAGACACGGCCCCTGCCAGAGCGGCGAGGACGTCCGCCTTGCGGGGCTGGCCAGAGGCCCTTTTCACGATGTTTCCCGAGCTGTCGAGGACCAGGACCGTCGGCGTACGCATGATGTCGAGCCGCCGGACGAGATCCAGCCGCGACTCGGCGTCGATCTCGACATGCGCCACGCCGGGCACCAGCTCGCTGACGTCGGCCAGCACCCGCCGGGTCGCCCGGCACGGCTGGCAGAAGGCCGTCGAGAACTGCACGAGCGTCGCCCGCTCCCCCAGGTCCGCACCCAGATCGGCCATGACCAGACGGTCGTCCGCCTGAGCCGTGTCGCGCACCCTGCCGTCGCGGCGCAGCCGTACCACTCCGATCACCGAGCCGATCGCCAGCGTCGCCAGCGCCACCCATAGTCCTGTCATCCACTGCTGCAACCTCGGGCGGACCGGATTACTTCCGCGTCGGGACCGGAATCTTGACGAGCACCCTGCCGCCCGTATCGACGATCTCGAACCTGGCGATGTGGTTCATCGGGATCTGGGTCTGGCGGGGGAAGACGGCCTTGTCCGTGTAGGTCTCGCGGTCGACCGTCCAGCTCTCGGTGGAGTCGCGCTCGCCGCCCCTGCCGACCACCACCAGCCGGCACGTCGTGCCGATCGGCAGGCCCGTGACCCGCACCGCCAGCTTGGTCACGTCGTCGCCGGGGAAGGCCGCCACGGTCGCGTAGTAGCCCTTGGCCTCGTTCTCTCCGGGGAACTCGCGGCCGGGCGTCGTCGGGCTCGCCGATGGCCTCGGGGTCGGCCGCACATCGGACTTGCGCTTCGCGGTCGCGTCACTCGGCGCGCTGTCCTGCGCGGAGAGCGCCGAGTTCTCCTGGGGCGCGGCCGGCGCGGCGGTGGTGGCGGGCGCGGCGGCGGAGGTCTGGTGGGCGTTCGACTGCTGGGCGGCCGTCCACACCGTGCCGCCGACCGCCATCACCGCGACCGAGGCGGCCACGGCAAGCAGCGCGCGACCCCTCCTCCGGCGCCGGGCGCGGGCGTTCAGCAGCCGGTCGAGCACCTGTCGCGGGGGGCTGGCGACCAGCTCGACGTCGCGCTCCGACACCTTGCCGAGGAAGGACGCGACGCCCTCCAGGTCCAGCAGTTCGGCTCCGCACACCTCGCAGGTCGCCAGGTGGACGTCGATCTCCATCGCCTCTTCGGGGTCCAGCGCGCCGAGCGCGTGCGCGCCCAGTGACAGCCGTACCTCCTCACACGTCATCACGGCGCCAGCCCTCGCTCCTCGAGCGCGAGCCTGAGCGCGCGCAGCGCGTAGTAGGTGCGTGACTTGACCGTGCCCGGCGGGATGCCCAGCGTGGCCGACGCCTCCTTCACCGATCTCCCCCGGTAGTAGACCTCCAACAGCACCTCACGGTGCTCGGGCCGCAACGCGGCCAGCGCCTCGGCCACGGCCCACGACTCGACCGCCCGTTCCAGCTCGTCGTCCGCCGGAAGTACGGCGAGCGCCTCATCACCGGTCTCCGGCGGGCGGGACTTACGGGCGCGGTGCTGGTCCACGACGAGATTACGGGCAACCGTAAACAGCCATGCACGAATCGGGCGGCCGGTGAGGGCGTCAGGATGCCGCCAGGCCCGCAGCAGCGTTTCCTGCACGACGTCCTCCGCTCGTCCCGAATCGCCCGTGAGTCGCAGCACGTATCCGTAAAGTGGCCCAGCGTGCTCGTCGAAGAGGGTCTTGACCAGCTCCTCGTCGGCGGTGTCTGCTGCAGTCACACCCTCATCACGTACGGCGGGGCTGACCGGTTCGAAGTCATCCACGGAGCGGCACGTCAGACGCTTCGGCAGCGAACTCCAATCCTTCGGCCACGCTCTTCACTCCTGTCACCTTCACGTCGAACGGGAGTTTCCCCTTGAACGGGATCGTGTACGTCACGAACTGCGCGAGCGCGGCGGGCACACCCTGGATCTTCTCCGCCTGGAGCTTGATGCCCCCGTCGGTGACCTGGACGCGCAGCTCCGCGTTGAACTTCACCTTGCTCACCCCTACCGTCACCTCACCCGACGCGACGAGCCGCTGGCCGTTCCCGGAGATCTTGACGCCCTGCGGCGCGTACTTGTCGATCGTCGCCCTGGTCAGAGTGCCGCGGACGGTCAGGCGCCCGGCCCGGACGTTGGCTCTGTTCTGGAGCACGTCGGCCAGCGGGGCGGTCACGTCGTAGGCGACGCCCTGCAGGTTCTTCACCGGAACTCCCCCGTAGGTGAGAGTGCCGAGATTGAACCGTACCTCTGGATACCTTCCGGAGACTGCCTGTGTGAGAAATGGGATGCCCTCAATAGTCACCGTTGGCGTGCTGTTGAGGTCGGCTGCGGCACCGATCCGGTTGGCGAGGTCGCGCTGCACTCCGGCGACCGCCACTCGATCGACGATGGCGAGGAGAACGACCAGCACGATCAGGAAAATGATCAGTTTGCGCATCGGACATCCTTCTCACAACGGGGGATCATGAGCTTATCGACTGGGATGCCTCATTCCCCGGCCAAGCGTCCGATCACCCCCCGGCGAAGGGCGGCAGCACCTCGACCGTCGCTCCGTCGCCCAGGATCACCTCCTCATGGGCCCGCTTGCCCACCGGCGAGCCGTCGACCAGGAACGACGAACGGCCGACCACGCGGGCCAGCTCGGCACGATTTTGTGTGATTTTGGTCATGAGTTCACCAAGTGTGACCGCGTCGAACGGCTCCTCGGCGACTCCGGCCGCCTCTTTCGCCGCGGCCCAATAACGTACCTTTCCCGTGGCCATGGCCACCTCACATTCGTCTCAGCTCCATTGTGGGACCGCGTTAACATCCGCGACCCATCGTTTACGCTGTTCATCTGTTGGACGCGCAATGGACGCGACGTTCGCGTGGGATATCCTCGCCTACAGGACCTGGGCGATGAAGCCCCCGGGTCCTTGTGTGTTTGAGGAGGCCGATATGAGCAACCTGCTCCTGCTGACCAACGCCCTTGAGCCATCCGCCGAGGTGCTTCCGGCACTGGGGTTGCTGCTCCACTCGGTCCGCGTCTCGCCGGCCGAGGCGTCCGCGCTGATCGACACGCCGCCCGCGGACGCGGTTGTGGTCGACGCCCGAAAGGAGTTGGTGCAGGCCAAAAGCCTGTGCCGGTTGATCCGCACGACGGGCATCGACTGCCCGCTGCTGGTGATCGTCACCGAGGGCGGGCTGGCCGCGATGACCGCCGAGTGGGGTGTCGACGACGTGCTGCTCGACAGCGCGGGGCCGGCCGAGGTGGAGGCGCGGCTGCGCATGGCCATCGGCCGGACGACCCAGGCCGAGGATGTTCCGGACGAGATCCGCAGCGGCGATCTGTCCATCGATGAGGCGACTTATACGGCGCGGCTGCGGGGGCGGGTGCTCGATCTGACGTTCAAGGAGTTCGAGCTGCTCAAATACCTCGCGCAGCATCCGGGCCGCGTGTTCACCCGCGCCCAGCTGCTGCAGGAGGTCTGGGGCTATGACTACTTCGGCGGCACCCGGACGGTCGACGTGCACGTCCGGCGGCTGCGCGCGAAGCTGGGCACCGAGTACGAGTCGCTGATCGGCACGGTCCGCAACGTGGGCTACCGGTTCGTCCCCGACCGCACGGAGCCTGCCCACGCGTGATCTTCCCCGCACAGCGGTTGACAGGTGCGATCCCCAGGGTTCCACTGATGTGACAGGACGGCCCTTGGCGGTCGTGTCGCTGTCATGTCGTGTGGGCTGTTTCGTCGCGGACACCGCCGTCCCGAGGGGGGTGGTGTCGGGGTGGGGATCTTTCGGTCGCTCGTCGAAGAAGGCGCGCGGCCCCGGATTTTCCGGCGTAACGAAAATATTTGCTCTGTATTGCGGCCCGCCAACCGAGTATTTGTCATCGATTACGGCTATGCGCGGGAATATTTGGCGGGCGGCGAGCGCGAAGGCATTCACGATCTGCGCGCCGACGGTGATCTCGTCGGCGAATTGGCGTTCTGGAGCCCGGCCGAGCGGGTGCGGATCGACGCGCTGACCGAGGTTCGGGCGTGGCCGATCGATGTGCGGGCGTTGCGGGAACACGCCGCGGCCAATACGGCTGTGGCCATGGCGTTGGTGCAGGAACTGTTCGCCAGGGACGTCGCCGCCCGCAGGCATGAGGCGCTGGCCCGGGCGCCCGTCGCCGCGCGGCTGGCCGTGTGGCTGCTGCACCTGGACGAGCGTTACGGGCTGGCCGGCGAGTCGGCGCCGCCCCTGTCCATGGAGACGCTGGCCGATCTGGTGGGCAGCGCGCCCGATGTGGTGCAGCGGCAGCTCACTCAGTGGGTTCGGCGGGGCTGGCTGGTCCGGCCCGGGTACCGGCGGCTGCGGATCTCCGACGCGGCGGCGCTGCGCGGCGTCGCCGGGGCCTGGGAGCACTTGTCCGCTCCCTGGGAGGGGCGGGTCACCCCGTTCCTGACCCGGCCGGGCGCGCCGGTCGAGGCGTTGCCCACCGGGGAGGTGCCCCGGCCCGCTCAACTGCCCGCCGACGTGTCCGACTTCACCGGGCGGCAGCAGAGCCTCGACCTGCTCAGCTCATGGCTGGAACGGCCGCGCCGGCCGAACACGATGGTCGTCCAGGGGTTACCTGGCGTGGGGAAGACGGCGCTGGTCACGCGCTGGGCGCACCAGCAGGCGCGGCGGTTCCCCGACGGGCAGATCGTGATCGACCTGCGCGGCCAGTCGCCCAGCCAGCCGCCCATGACCCCGGCCGAGGCGCTCGGGCAGATCCTGCGCTCGCTCGGCGTCGGCGAGCAGATGCCCGCCTCCGACGAGGCCGAGCTGATGCTGCTGTACCGCAGCCGGCTGGCGGGGCGGAAGCTGCTGCTCATCCTGGACAACGCCGCCGACCCGGCGCAGGTGCGGGCGCTGCTGCCGGGCAGCAAGGACTGCGTCGTGCTGGTGACCAGCAGGACCAGGATGGCCCCGCTGCGCGCCACCGGACACGCCGACCTGATGGACCTGTCCGTGCTCGATCCGGGCAACGCCGTCGCGCTGCTGGTCGCGGTCCTCGGCGAGGAGTCGCCGCGGGCCGCCGACCGTGACGCGCTGGCCGAGCTGGCCAGGGTCTGCTCGTACCATCCGTTCGCGCTGCGCATCTCGGCGGCCAAGCTCGCCGAGGACCCCGGGCTCAGCGTGGAGTCGCGGGTACGCGAGCTGCGCGGGCCCGACCGGCGGCAGCCGCTCTCCGGCGACCCGGAGGACGCCTTCCGCTCCGCGCTCGACCTGGCCTACGAGTCGCTCACCCCGCCCCAGCGGCGCGCCTTCCGGCACGTCGGGCTGCTGCCCGGTCAGGACTTCACGCCCGAGGTCCTGGCCGCCGCGCTCGGCACCTCCGTCGGCGAGGCGGTGATCGCGGTCGAGGGCCTGCACCGGGCGTACCTGATCGAGCCGATGGCCGGGCCGCGCTATCGCGTGCACGACCTGGTCAAGCGGCTGGCCAGGGAGCTGGGCAGGCACGCGGAGGCCGGCGTGCGCGAGGCCAGGGTCCGGCTGCTCGACCACTACCTGGGCATGGCGACCGACCCGGCCACGCCGCGCGCGTGGTTCGGGGCCGAGCGCCGCCCGCTGGTCTCCGTCGTACGGCTGGCGGAGGAGACCGGCGCGCACCACGCCGCATGGCGGCTGGCCGAGGCGGTGTTCGAGCCGTTCAGGCGGTTGCGTTACTACCAGAACGACCTGGAGATCCAGCAGATCGGGCTCAACTCGGCGGCGCGGATCGGCGACCGGCGGGCGATCGCGCTGATGCGCAGCCATCTCGGCTCGATACACCGCGACATCGGCCCGTCCACCCAGGCCGCCCGCTACATCGGCGAGGCTCTGTCCGACTTCACCTCGCTCGGCGACCGCGTGGGCCGGGCCCGCGCCCTGAACGACCTGGCCGAGGTACACGGCATCGCCGGCAACAGCGAGGACGCGCTCAAGTGCGCGGGCGAGGCGCTGGAGCTCTATGAGGAGATCGGCGACCTGGCCGGGGTCGCCGACTGCCTGCACTCGCTGTCGCGCCTGCACCTGTCCCAGGAACGGCACGAGCTCGCGCTGCACCACGCCGGGCAGGCGCTGGAGGTACGCGAGCAGCTCGGCGACCTGCACGGCACCGCCCAGAGCCTGATCATCCTGGCCCGGGTCCAGCACCACCTGGGCGAGCTGAACGCGGCCCTGTCGGAGGGTCTGGAGGCCCTGGCGATCTGCCATGACCTGGGCGACGAGCACAGCGAGGCCGAGACGCTGCTCTGCCTGGCCGAGATCTACGACTCGCTCCGGCTGCCGCACGACGCGCAGCGCGACGCCGAGCGGGCCCTGGCCGGGTACACGGCCACCGGCGACCAGCACGGCTGCGGCCGGGCCCTGTGCGCGCTGGGCCGCATCGCGCGCAACGGCTCCCGTTACGACGAAGCCCTCGAACACTACGAGCAGGCGCTGGCCGTACAGCGGGAGCTCCATCACGAGCAGGGACGGGCCGAGACGCTCGGCGACATCGGGCTGGTGCACTGGCGGCTGGCCGACTACCTGCGCGCCGACGACTACCTCAACCAGGCGCTGGCCATCAGCCGGGAGATCCGCGACCTGCCCGTGGAGGCCCGGATGCTCAACCGGCTGGCGCGGGTACGGCGGCGCCAGGGGTTGCCGCAGGTCGCGTTCGTCCACGCGCTGGAGGCGCTGGACCTCGTCCAGGGCATGGGCAACCGCCGGGCCGAGGCGGACGTCCAGGAGACGCTCGCCTACACGTACCTGTCGCTGGACCGGCACAAGGACGCGCTGCGCGCCGCCAAGGCGTCGCTGGAGATCCGGGAGGAGGTACGCGACAACAAGGCCAGCGCGCTGCTGTCGATCGCGCAGGCCCTGCACGTCGCGGGCAAGACGGCCGCCGCGCTCGAGTACGCCAGGGAGACGGTCGAGTTGCAGAACGAGAGCGCCACCAAGGACCGCTGGGCGGCGGCGCTCACCACGCTGGCCATGATCCTGCTCGACCTGGACCGGCCCGATGAGGCGCTGACGTTCGCCTCGCAGGCCAGGGACGTGCATCTCGTCTGTGGCACCCGGCGCGACCTGGGCTGCGCGTTGCGGGCCATCGGCCTGATCGCCCACCGGGCCGGCGACCGGGCCGAGGCCGTGGCCAACCTGAGGGAGGCGGTACGCATCCTGGAAGAGGTGGGCGATGTCTTCGAACTCAAGAAAGCCTCCGCCGAACTCCGCCAAATGTCGTAAATTTTGCGACCTGAGGTCGCAGATCTTGACCGGGCTCCTGCCGTTAGCTGGTACCACCAGCTACTCCAACGGAGGTGAACCGGATGCTCAGAAACCAGCCGCGTCGAGACCTGCGCTGGCTCAGTCGGGACCTGCACTGGCTCAAGCGACAGGCGCGCAAGGACCGGCGGATCACCGTCTCCGTGCTGACCGGAGTGCTCGCCTTCTGGTACCGGCAGCTCTCCCCGGCTGACCCGATGCCCGCATCAGGACCGCTGCTGGCCCTCTCACTCGGCCTGGTGACCGCGTCGGGGGCGGCCTGGCTGGTGTCGGCGTACTTCCTGGCCATCACGGCTCGGCCGCAGCGGGAGCCGGTCGAGGTGTTGCGGCGGGTGTCGCGGATCTCGCGGGCCAAGGAGTGGGCGTTCTGCTCGCTCAGCGCTTATGTGGCCTGGCATCTGCTGCAGTTCGTCACCGCGCTGCTGGTGCGGTAGGCGCTGTCCGTGGGGCCGCGCGGTGGCCTTGGGCCGCGCGTGCGGGCCGGTGGGCGTCAGCGCGGCTCGGGGGCGCGCGCCGGCGCCCACCTCAGCGGGACCCGCTCCAGTGTGTCCAGCCGCACGCCGGTCCCGGTGTGGACGGCTTGGACGATCTCGGCCGCGCCGAGCTCCGCGACGCCGATTGGCAGGTCGGCCCGCTCATCGCACCAACCGACGATCGCCTCGGCCGTGGCGACGGGCACGGGCTCGGCGAAGTGGACGAGGCTGACGTACCAGCGATCACGCACACGGGCGTGTTCGAGGTCGCGCACCCCGCGAGCGGCCAGCCCGTGCGCGAACCGCTTCTGGAGGGTGACCAGCGTGTCGTCGGCCGGATGTCCGCAGGCGAGCACCCCACCCGCATGGGGACTCACCCCCCGCAGCTCCACCCGGACCGGCGGCAACCCCGCGGCCGCCTCCTGCAGAGCGTCCACGTAAGCCCGCCGGAGCGGATCGTCCGCGGGGATGACGGACCGGTAGGGCTCCAGGGAACGCAGTGTGACGTGCAGGCAGTCCGCGCCGTGCGCCCAGTGCCCTGGGCCGGCTACCGTGCCCGCCTGCTGGGCCAGCTCCACCAGCCGGTCGAGCACCGTACCGACGGGCCGCAGGATCGTGGTGGCTCCCCAGCGAGCCGCTCCCTCCACCATCGGCCGGTCGTAGGTGGCGCGGCCCGACAGGAGGGCGGCGCGTCCGGCGGCGAAAAAGGCGGTGAAGTCGGACATCCGGGCAGTATGCCAGGACCCAGGCCTATTTCCGCGAGGAAGGGCCCTGAGACAGCAGGTGCGGGGCATCCGTCCTGATCGCCGCAAACAGCCGGCGCTTCGACGGGTTCACCATCGCCTTTCCGGCCACCGTCACGGTCGGCACGGTCTCGTTCCCGTCCGCGACCGAGCGGACGAACGCCGCCGCATCGGGGTCTCGCCAGATGTTCACCTCGGCGTGCCGCCACCGCGTGAAGCGCAGCCGCATGCGCAGCCTCATGCAGTACTTGCAGCCGGGCCGCCAATAGACGACCACACCCGTGCGATCGGCCAGCCCGTGCGACGTCGCCCGATCCCGGCGGGGCAGGTTCGCGATGATCATCCACGCCAGGTAGAGGGCGAGAACGGAGATCCCGGCCACGGAGAGCACGCTGGAGATCACGGAGGACATACGAGAAGTATCATTCAGCGGGGAGCTGGTCTGTCCACTCGGCGTCGATCGTCACCCCGCCGTCCTGGCTGGAAGCGATTCCTCCGGTGAGGAGAGCCCAGACAGGTGTGTTGCGGACCCTCGCGGTGTTCGGGTCCACGACCACGGTTTCCAGACCGTGAGCCATCGGAATCTGCAGGCGTCGCCCGCCGTCGGCCTCACCGAGGTCCACGACCCCCGGCCGCGCGGCGAGCGCTCGGTAGGCGGCCGCGCGGACTTGGGGCGAGACCGGCGCCTCGCTGATCAGCGAGAGCAACGTCTCTACGGCGAAGCCGTCCTGCTCGGCGGCGCTCGGCACGCCCGCGCTGGTGCGGACGTCGGCTTCGGCGACAGCCGACCGTAGCCGGGTGTACAGGGCGTTCTCGTCGTCAGGCAGCCGCCGCAGCTCATCGAAGCGCATGCGCAGCGGCCCTACCGCGAACGGCATAGGCTCTCCGGGGAACTTCAAGAGCCTGCCATCGCCTTTCAGCCCCTTGCCTTTGAGCCAGAACTGACCGTCTCGCCGGTACCAGTACTGCTCCAGCGGATGCCCCTCGTGGGTGATGGTGATGTGCCAGTACGTCCCGGAGCCCTCGGGAGTGCGCTCCGCGGTGGCGGCGGCGACGAGCAGAACGTCCCGCCCACTCTCGATCGATGGCGGAGAGTCGCCGAAACGGCTGGACGCGATCACGAGCGCGGCGGCAGTGGCCGCGGCGGCCAGGGGGATCAGGAACCACCGTGCCCGTCGCTTGGGAGCGTGGCGGCCCATGTCGGCCCGCAACTGCCGGCGCCGCCGGGCGACCGTCTCGGGGGATGGGTCGGGCTTGGCGAGCAGGGTGCCGATCTCGCGTAGGTCATCCATTGTTGTCCTCCTTGGCCATCTCACGGTGGATCTTGTTCCGAGCACGGTTGAGCCGGGAGCCGACGGTTCCGTAGGAGACGCCGAGGGCATCGGCCACCTCCTGGTGTGTGAGCTCCGCCAGGTAGATCAGCGTCAACACGTCGCGCTCGCCCCGATTGAGCGCGGCCAGGCCCCCGGCCAGGCTGGATCTCATGTGTTGTGCCATGACCGAGTCGATCACGCGCTCCTCGTGGCTGTCGGCGGGAGGTTCGGCGCTCGTACGAGCCAGTGCCCGGTAGTGGCGGGCTTCCTTGCGCCGGTGGCGGGCGATCAGGTTCGTGGCGATGCCGAACAGCCAGGGCCGGATCCCTCCACGGGCGGGATCGAAGCGCTCCCGGTCGCGGAAGGCCAGGCAGAACGTCTCCGCCGCGATGTCCTCCCCGACCTGGACGTCCAGGCGGCCGGCCGCGTACAGGTACACCTCGCGGAAGTAACGGTCGTAGACGGCCGTGAACTCCTCCGCGTCCAGCCGGAAGCGGGCGACGAGTTCGTCGTCGTCCTCTTGCTCGCGCGTCTCCGTCGTCACATCTTCACCCTCCTGCGAACGGTTGTCCCCCTCCCTTCGCCGCACCCCGCTAAGGCTTTCCCGCGGTCCTGTCCGACATAAGAGGACACGGACGATGACAGCGGCGAGCCCGGTGATGACAGAGATCTGGCAGTACGGGCCGGCACTGTCGCGCCATGACCGAGAAGACGGACGTTCTCATCGTCGGCGGCGGACCCACCGGGCTCACTCTCGCCGTGGATCTGGCCAGGCGCGGCGTCGACTGCCGCATCGTGGAGCAGGCGTCGGAGCCCACCGGTGGCTCCAAGGGCAAGGGGCTGCAGCCCCGTACGCAGGAGGTTTTGGATGATCTAGGGGTGATCGACCGGGTTCACGCGGCCACGACGCTCTATCCGCCGCTGCGGGTGAGAATCGGCAGGGTGCCGGTGTACCAGGGCCGGATGCACAAGCTCACCGCCCCCACGGACGCGGTGCCGTACCCGATGGTGATGATGCATCCGCAGTGGCGCACCGAGGCCGTGCTGCGTGAGCGGCTGGCCGAGCTGGGCGGGAAGGTGGAGCAGGGCGTCGAGCTGACCGGGTTCGAGCAGGACGCGGGCGGGGTGACGGCCCGGCTGGGCACCGGGGAGACTCTGCGGGCGGACTACCTGGTGGCGGCCGACGGCGGCAAGAGCCGCGTCCGCAAGGCGCTCGGCATCGGTTTCACCGGGCAGACCCGCGACGAGGAGCGAATGGTCCTTGGCGACGTGCGGATCGAGGGGCTCGGCCGGGACCACATCCATGTCTGGGTCCGGCCTGACAAGGGAATGGTGGCGCTCTATCCGATGGCCGGCACCGACACCTTCCAGATGCTCGCCCCGCTGAAGCCGGGCGTTGCGCCGGACCTGACGCTGTCCGGTTACCAGCAGATCTTCGCCGAACGGTCGATGCTGCGCGGGGTTCGGATCACCGAGCTGCTGTGGTCGTCCCTGTACCGGGTGAACATCCGCCTGGCCGACAGCTACCGGTCCGGCCGGGTCTTTCTCGCCGGGGACGCCGTCCACGTGCACTCGCCCGCGGGTGGGCAAGGCCTCAACACCGGCGTGCAGGACGCCTACAACCTGGGCTGGAAGCTCGCCCGGGTGCTCGCCGGCGCACCGGAGGCGCTGCTCGACACGTACGAGGAGGAGCGCCGGCCGGTTGCCGCCCGCGTGCTCGGCCTCAGCACCGACCTGCACGACAAGAAGTCCTACAAACGCGACGAGGAGACCCATCAGCTGCTGGTGAGCTATCGGGGCGGCTCGCTGGCCCGGCGCGGCGGGGACCGGGTGCCGGACGGCCGGGTGCGGCTGGCCGACGGGAGCGAGGCGCGGATGTTCGACCTGTTGCGGGGGACGCATTTCACGCTGCTGTCGCCTGATCCCGCACCTCTTGTGGTGAACGGGCCAGAGGTGCGGGCGTACGAGCTGGCCGAGCCGTACGGTGACGAGCGGCATACGCTGGTCAGGCCGGATGGCTATGTGGGGATCTCGACCTCGTCGGCGGAAGAGCTCGCTGATTATTTGGCGATGGTGTAGGCGTTCCGCGAGCGGCCCACGCCTGCTCGAAGAAGTGAGGAGACACATGGCAGACCAGACCGCGGCTCAACGGGTCATCGTCCTCGGAGGCGGCATCCTCGGCATGTCCACCGCCGTGCACCTCGTACGCGGGGGCGCCGAGGTCGTCCTGGTCACCGAGGCGGAACTGGCCAGCGGGGCGTCGGGACGTTCGCTGTCCTGGCTCAACTCGGCGGGGACGCGGTCCCCTTCGTACCATCTCCTGCGCCTGCTCGGCATCGACCGCTATCGCACCCTGTTCGCCGCCGACCCGGCCCGGGAGTGGTTGCGCTTCGACGGCGGCCTGTGGTGGCCGACCCCTCACAGAACCGAGGCGGTCCGCGCACAGCACGCGCACGAAGTCGCGAACGGCTATGAGTCACACCTCGTCGACCGCGCGGACGTCGGCCGCCGGGTCGCCGGCGTCCAGGCGGGGCCGAGCGGGCAACTCGCGATCCACAATCCGGGCGAGGGCTGGGTGTCCCTCCCCCACCTGATCCAGGAGCTGGCGGACGAACTGGTCCGCCTCGGGGGGCAGATCGTCACCGGCGCCGGGCATTGCTCGGTGACGGTGCGGGACGGCCGCGCGCGAGGAGTGACCGGCGCCGACGGCACGTCATGGCGCGGTGACGCCGTCGTGGTCGCCTGCGGCGCGCAGACGCCGGCCGTGCTCGCGGACCTCGGCGTGGAGCTCCCCGACGGGTCCCCGCTGTCCATGCTCGTCATCACCGAGCCGGTCAGCACCGAGGTCACGACGGTGCTGAACACTCCGCGCGCGGCGATGCGGCCCAATCCCGGGTCGACGTTCGCGATCGACCACAGCTGGTACGAAGATCACATCGTCGAGCACGAGGACGGCACCTGCTCGATCGACGAGATCTACGTCAAGGAGCTCGTCGCCGAAGCGTCCGCCCTGTTCGACGGGGACATCTCGCTTGAGGCGGCCTCGTGGAAGCTCGGGCGCAAACCCGTGCCGGGCGACGGCCAGCCGGTGTTCGGCGAACTCCAGGCGGTGCCCGGCTGCCATGTGGCGTTCACGCACTCCGGGGCGACGCTGGGACTCATCGCCGGCGAGCTCACCGCGTACGAAGTGCTCACCGGCGCCAGGCACCCGGTCCTGAAGGACTTCCGCCCCGAACGCTTCACCGGAGCCCGGAAGGGCTACCGCGTTCGTTGACAAGGTGTATGCCGTTGGGTGTAGGGGGTTTTCCACCCTGTGGCTGACGCCCTGACCTCCTCGTCCTGGATATCTTCGCCGGGGTTCAGTCCCTGTCTAGGCGGAGGTCGGATCAATGGCCCGTTATCGTCCGCTCGTCTGGTTATGCGTCCTCGCGACGATCGCGTCCGAGACCGTGACGGGCCTGGCGCCCGCCGCCGCGCACGCCGCGACGCCCTGTACAGCCGCCGACCTGTACACCCGCCGGGTGGCGGCCCCTGCCACCGCCACGACCGGGGCCAGGTTCGGCGCGACGGCGGTGAGCGGTGACTTCAACAAGGACGGCTACGCCGACGTGGCCGTGGGCGCGCCCCAGGACACCGTGGGAGGTGTGGCGGGCGGGAGCGTCACGGTGTTCAAGGGGTCGGCGAACGGCCTGGTCACGCCGGGCACCCGGATCACGCAGGCCAATGGGGTCGGCGGCATTGAGGCGGGTGACCGGTTCGGGGCCGCGCTGGCGGCGGGCGACTTCAACAAGGACGGGTACGCCGATCTCGCCGTGAGCTCGCCGGGCGAGGCGGTCGGCTCGGCGGCGAACGCGGGCTCGATCGCCGTCTTCCCCGGCGGCTCGGGCGGGCTGTCGAACGGCAACTGGTACGACCAGACGACCGGCGGCGGCGGCAACGAGGCCGGTGACAACTTCGGCGCCGCGCTGGCGGCGGGCGACTTGAACGGCGACGGCTACGCCGACCTGGCCATCGGGGTGCCGGGTGAGGTCCCCTACCAGGAGACCGCCAAGGGCGGGGCCGTCTTCGTGTACAAGGGCTCCTCCAGCGGGATCGTCGGGGGATGGACGGCCAAGCAGGAGGACGCCGGCGGCAGTACCGAGGCCGGTGACCGGTTCGGCGCCGCGCTCGCGACCGGCAACGTGACCGGCAGCTCGCACGCCGACCTCGTGGTGGGCGCGCCGGCGGAGGCACCGGGGTCCGACCCGGCAGGCAGTGGCGCCATCTACGTCATCCCGGGGGCCGCGTCCGGCAAGGCGGCAGGCTTCGGCCTGACGCAGGAGGGCAACGGGGGCGGCAACGAGGCCGGCGACAACTTCGGCACCGCGCTCGCCGTCGGCAACTTCGACAAGGACGGCTACGCCGACCTCGCCGTCGGCGTTCCTGGCGAGGTGCTGGGCGCCGACCTGAAGAGCGGCTCTGTCGTGATCTTCCCTGGCGCCGCGAGCAAGCTGGGCACGGCCTTCTGGCTGCAGGAGGCCGGGGCGGCCGAACAGGCGACGTCGGGCGACAGGTTCGGGGCCGCGCTGACGACCGGCGACGCCCGACCGGCTGGCCACGCGTGACGGCGCGCGCCTGTCGTACTCGGGGACCGGCGACGAGCCGACGAGCGACGGGACGTTCCGCTACGCCCGGGGTCCCGCGGAGGAACTGCTCGCCTACGGCCAGGGGTCCGGCGGGCAGGTCGCGCTCGCCGACAAGCACGGCGACCAGGTCGGCGGCTTCGTCCCCGGCGCCGCCCTGTCCGGCCTGGACGACTCGGCCGCCTATGATCCCTTCGGCAGGGTCACCGCGAGCCGGGGCGGTGTCCCACCCGTCGGCTTCCAGGGGGACTGGACCGACCCCGGCACCGGGCACGTCGACATGGGCGCCCGCTGGTACGACCCGCAGACCGGGACGTTCGACAGCCGCGACGACCTCACGCTCGACCCGCTGCCCGACTCCGTCGCCGGCAACCGCTACACCTACGCCGACGCCGGGCCACTCGACGCCGCCGATCCCTCGGGGCACTGCAGCACCCGGACCGGGTGGACCTCCGACTGCTGGTCGGCGTTCCTGGAGATGCTGCGTACCTGCCAGAACCTCACGCCGCTCGGCCAGCTCTACAAGATCTACTACCTGATGGGCGGATCCGCGTACTTCTGGATGCCCCCGCCGTGGGTCTGGTTCGGCGGCGGCTCCGGAGGTTCCGGCGGCTCGGGCGGTGGGAGTGGCGGGAGCGGCGGGAGCGGCTACAACGGCCCGACTCCCGCTCAACAGGCGGCGGCCGCACGGGCCCGCGCCATCGCCGCTGCCCGCGCCAGGACGGCGGCGGCCAAGCACAGGGCCGAGCAGGACGCGAAGAAGAACGCCCGCAAGATCAAAGAGGGGCTGCGCCGTCCCCGATACGCCGACCCCAAACAGCGCATATCCGACGGCATCCGCCGCCCGGCCACCGTCACCGACGGCACCAACGACGTCGTGGGCGACACCACCCGGTCGCTGTGGCGGATGCACGACCGGGCCGTGCGCGACGCCGGACCGGTGATCCACCCGACCACCCCGGCGGCCCTCGCGCCGCCCGAGGCGCTGCCGGTGAACGTGCCGGACGCCGCCGGTGCACCGGCCACCGAACCGGTCAAGGTGGTGAAGGCGCCCACGCCCGAGCCCGCCACCGACGCGCTGGGCGGTGGCGCCCAGCCTCCTGGTTCGCTGCGCGTGGCCGGCGACATGTGCGACGAGGACGAGATCCTCACCTCGGTCGGCTGCGAGAGCCCGCTCGACACGCTCAAGCGCGTGGTGAACAACCTGCGCGACCACTTCACCAAGAACCCGGACGACATGCGCCGGTACCTGAGCCAGCCGGAGATGGACGCCGCGCTCAACCCGAAGGGCGGATTCCTCGGGCGGATCAACGTCGGCAAGGCCGTGGAGCGGGCCGCCGCCAACCACCCCGACATCAACCAGCACTTCTTCACGGTCACCGGCAAGGACATGCCGGACTTCGTGGCCATCAGGACGCTGCGCATGTACGAGGTGACCACCAACACGCCGAGCGCCTTCTTCAGCCACGTGAACCGCGGCTACGTCGACCCCACCCAGTACGTGCCCTACGGTCAGGTGCCCTTCGGAACCGGGCTGTTGCCGCGATTGCCGCAGCCCGGCATGGTGGAACCGAAGTTTCCCTTCCCGAAGGCAGGACCATGACCGTCACCCGGCCGGGGTGAGCGTTGCCCATCAATCCCACCTCGCTCGCCCGTCGGGCGGCCGCGCTAGAAGCGCCGCCGCCCGACGGTGCCCTGGCGGCGGCGATGGCTGTGGGGACGTGGCCGTGGGGACGTGGCCGTGGGAGGCGTCCGAGCTGGGCAAGGGCCGCCCGCCCGACGCTCTCTCAATGACACGGGCCGCGCTGGTGAACGGGCCACTGATGATGCGCAGGCGAGCGCCGTTCACCGTCATGGCCGTCTCGGCGGGGCGGCGCTGAACGAAATGTTGATCATCCGCCTTGACTGATTCAGCGGCGGAAGGCGCCGCCTTGGATGAGGATGAGCAGGCCGAGCGCGATCAGGACGATGGGCAGGAGGAGGTGGCCCCATCGGCTGAGGGCCTTGGCGATGACGGGCCGGGTGGCGAAGAACCTGCCCGCCAGGCACCACACGGCCACCAGAACAAGGAAGACGACCGCGTAGACGCTCATCCCGCCGAGACCGGCGGTGGCGAGGACGGGGACGTAGACACCGATGTTGTCGCCGCCGTTGGCGAAGGTGACCGCGGCGACCTCCAGTGCCCTGGGGCCGCCTGTCTTGGTCTGCTCGTCGTCGGCGTGCTCGCCGTTGACGTGGTCGCGCCATGCCTGCCAGGCGGCCTTGAGGCCCAGGGCCAGGGGTAGCAGGCCGAGGTAGGGGATGACGCGCTCGGGCAGGAAGGTGGCGCCGAAGGCGGCTGCGGTGGCGACGGCGAGGATGGCGGTGAACCCGAGGTACTGGCCCAGGATGATCCGCGAGGTGGCGCCGCGGTGCCCGGCCCCTTGGGCGAAGAACAGGGCGAGGATCACGATGTCGTCGATGTTGGTGACGGCGAACAGGCCGGCGGCCTGCCCGATGATGCCCACGTTCACGAGGCGAGGCGGGCGGCGATGCCGTCGAGGACGTGTTCGAGCCCGGTCTCGAACTGCCATTGCAGGTCATCCTTGCGAGCGCCTTCACGGACGTAGCGTTGGAACGCCGGATAGCGGCCTGTGTTCAACAGCCAGGTCATCTGTGCGGAAAGCCCCGCCCGGGTCTCGTCGCCGCTGGTCCAGCCTCGATCGTCCATCAGTTGCCGTAGACCGATCTCGGCGCCGGTGGCACCGTGCACGTAGGCGGCGACAGTGCGGAAAACGGTCATTGCCGTGTCAACGTCGAGGTTCAGGCTGTGCAGCGCGCCGAGCGCTCGCTCCGTGAGGGCCATCCGGTTGGGCGTCAGCTCGTACACCATCTGCGAAGCGGAGAGCCGGGTGAGCCAAGGGTGCTTCAGCACCAGGGCGCGAACGCCCATGGCCAGTGCGCGCAGGGTCTCCCGCCAACCGGCACCGTCCGGGAGATTCACCTCGCCGTAGACGAGGTCGACCATCAGCTCCAGGACATCGTCCTTGCCCGCCACGTGACGGTAGGCGGACATCGGAGCGACGCCCAACTCGGTGGCGAGGCGTCGCATCGTGATGGCGTCGAGCCCCTCGGCGTCGGCGATGGCCACCGCTGCCACGGCGATCCGCTGGGCGGACAGGGCCTGCCGTGCCGCGGTAGCGGTCTCTTCGAGCCGCTCCCAAAGGGATGTCATGCCGCTTCCTCTCTGATGAGTACAACGTATTTTAGTCTGTGTACGATGTACGCATGAGCATACCTCGTACACAGATTCCGCTGGTCCTGGGTGCGGCCGGTCCGGTCATCTTCATCACGGCGTACCTCGTCAACGGGGCGGCACAGCCCGGCTACAGCTCCTGGCACGACACCATCAGCGCGCTCAGCCTGGCCCCCCACGGCTGGCTCCAGATCGCCAACTTCGTGCTCTACGGAGTGCTCACGCTGTGCTTCGCCGAAGGACTCAGACGTTCGGGTGCCGTCAACACGCGGGGATATGCGCTCCTCGTCGCCGCCGGGGTGGGCCTCATCCTCATCGGCCCGTTCCGAACGGATCCGATCCTCGGCTTCCCGGCCGGTGAGCCTGCCGTTGTCACCCTGGGCGGCACCGTGCACAATCTCGGCGCCCTGGTGGTGTTCGTGGCGTTTTCGGCCGCCGCTTTCGTCGCCGCGCGCCGCCCGCTTCGCGGTTGGTCCGTCTTCTCGATCGCCAGCGGCGCCGTTTCCCTCGTTGCGGTCGCAGCGTTCTTCGCGACTGTCGCGGCGGCTCAAGGCCACGATGGCGGAGACTCTCCGGCCGGCTTCTTCGAGCGGTTGCCGACGCTCTTCATCGGGCTCTGGCAGGTCGCGTTCGCGGTCCGGGTTCTGACCGGGCGAGCGATTCACCGCGCACAGCGAACGGGCGCGCCTGAAGGTGCGCCGCAGGTGGCGTGAGGTGGCGAGCAACCTTGGTCGCAGGAGGCCCAGTCCTCATCGGTGCGCTGACCGCTGCCGTCGGCGCGACCATAGCCGCCAACCTCGACCCGCCATGCTCTCCCCTTGGTCATGCTTGCCGGCGATCGCGCAGCCAGACCAGGTGTGCGAGGCCCGGGGTGCTGTTACTACTCACCCGCGAAATCAGTGATGCGTTCCTGATCGGCGGGTGGGTGCGAGGGATAGGACTTGGTGCCGGTTTCGAGTCCATCTTGTCCCGCTCCGTCCAGCCAGTCCGGCGAAGCGTGCTTGGCAGGCGGTCCGAGCGGAGCGAGGTCTTTCAGGGGGCGGGCGTCAGCCCGCCTGGGAGAGCGTCCGGAGCGTAGCGGAGGACCTTTTGGGAGCGTGGGCATCAAACGGCCAACCACCGAATCGGGTGACGGGTGGGGGGAAGAACGTCCGGAGCGAAGCGGAGGGCCTTTTTGGGCGGGTGAAGGTGTCGTGGATGCCATGGCAAAACTAGTGATCGTGCCGCGCTTGCGGCGAACTACCGGTCTTCAGCCTGGAATGTGCGAAGGGTATGGTGATTGCTTGTGACGACGTTCCGGATCAGCGAGGCCGCCGCGTTGCTCGGGGTCAGCTCCGACACCGTGCGCCGGTGGGTGGACGCGGGGCGGCTGGCGGCCGGGCGGGACGAGCACGGCCATCGGCGTCTGGACGGTGCGGATCTGGCTGCCTTCGCTCGTGCGCAGATCGAGTCGGCCGGCGATGGTGGCCGGTCCTCGGCGCGTAATCGCTTTCGCGGGATCGTGACCGAGGTGATCAGGGACGCGGTGATGGCGCAGGTGGAGATCGCGGCGGGACCGTACCGGGTGGTGTCGCTGATGAGCCGTCAGGCCGCTGATGAGCTGGGTCTGGAGCCGGGGGTGGTGGCGGTCGCCGTGATCAAGTCCACCAACGTCGTCGTCGAGATTCCCGGCCACGAACGCGTGGCCGGCAGCCAGTAAGGAGCCACATTGGTGTTCAGGCGTCTTTCCCGGTGGGCGATCGCCGTGCCCGTCGCGCTCACGCTGGCGGGCCTGGCCGGTTGCGGCTCCGGCGAACCGGCCACGTCCGGCACCTCCGCCTCGGCTTCGGCGTCTGCCGGTGGCGGGGCCAAGGAGGTGACGGTGTTCGCCGCCGCGTCCCTGACCGGTACGTTCACCGAGCTCGGCAAGACCTTCGAGGCCGCCCACCCGGGCACCACGGTGAAGTTCAACTTCGGCTCCAGCGCGACGCTGGCCCAGCAGATCACCCAGGGGGCTCCGGCCGACGTGTTCGCCGCGGCCAGTCCGGCCACCATGAAGACGGTGACCGACGCCTCCTTGGCGAGCGCGCCGACCACGTTCGTCCGCAACAAGCTGCAGATCGCCGTACCCGCCGACAATCCGGCCAAGGTGGACGATCTGAAAGACCTGACCGACCCCAAGGTGAAGGTCGCCCTGTGCGCCGAGCAGGTGCCGTGCGGTGCGGCGGCGATCAAGGCGCTGGACGCGGCCGGGTTGAAGGTCAAGCCGGTCACCCTGGAGCAGGACGTCAAGGCCACCCTGACCAAGGTCGAACTCGGGGAGGTGGACGCCGCGCTGGTCTACACGACCGACGTGATCGCCTCGGCGGGCAAGGTGAAGGGCATCACCTTCCCCGAGGCGGACAAGGCGATCAACGACTACCCGATCGTCACCCTGACCAAGGCGCCCGCGGGTGACCTGGCCAAGCAGTTCGTCGACCTGGTGCTGTCGCCACAGGGCAAGGACGTGCTGACCAAGGCCGGGTTCGAGGCTCCCTGACGGAGATGACCCATTCAGCGCCGCACCGCCCCCGCCGCGAACAGCTGCGCGGCGGGGCAGCCGGCATTTCCGGGCGTCTGCCCTGGGTGCTGGTGGTGCCGGCCGTACTCGGGCTGGCCTTCCTGGTGTTGCCGCTGGCCGGGTTGCTGGTACGGGCGCCCTGGCCGACCCTGCTGGAACGGCTGGCCGAGCCGCAGGTGCTGCAGGCGCTGCGGCTGTCGCTGGTGACCGCCACCATCGCGACGGTCGTGTGCCTGCTGCTCGGGGTGCCGCTGGCCTGGCTGCTGGCCCGGGTGTCGTTCCCCGGCCGGCGGCTGGTGCGGGCCCTGGTCACCGTGCCGCTGGTGCTGCCGCCGGTGGTCGGCGGGGTGGCGCTGCTGCTCGTACTGGGGCGACGGGGGCTGATCGGGCAATGGCTGGAGGCGACGTTCGGCATCACGCTGCCTTTCACCACCGCCGGGGTCGTCGTCGCCGAGGCGTTCGTGGCGATGCCGTTCCTGGTGATCAGTGTCGAAGGCGCGCTACGCGCCGCTGACCAGCGCTTCGAGGAGGCGGCCGCCACGCTCGGGGCCTCGCGCTGGATCGTGTTCCGGCGCGTCACGCTGCCGCTCATCGCCCCGGGCGTCGTAGCCGGGGCGGTGCTGTGCTGGGCGCGGGCGCTGGGTGAGTTCGGGGCCACCATCACCTTCGCCGGCAACTTCCCCGGCACCACCCAGACCATGCCGCTGGCCGTCTACCTGGCGCTGGAGACCGAGCCGGAGGCCGCGATCGTGCTCAGTCTCGTCCTGCTCGCCGTCTCGGTGATCATCCTGTCGAGCCTGCGCGATCGGTGGGTGAACTCCCCATGACCGACGGTCTGCGGGCCCGGCTGGTCGTCACCCGGCCCGCGTTCGCCCTGGACATCGCCCTGGAGGCCGCCCCCGGCGAAGTGGTCGCGCTGCTCGGCCCCAACGGCGCGGGCAAGACCACCGCCCTGCGCGCCCTGGCCGGGCTCACCCCCCTGTCCGATGGGCAGATCACCCTCGACGGCCTCCCCCTGCACACCCAGGCCGCCGAAGAACGGCCCATCGGCATGGTCTTCCAGGACTACCTGCTCTTCCCTCACCTGACGGCGCTGGACAACGTCGCCTTCGGGCCGCGCTGCCACGGCGCCTCCAAGGCCGAGGCCCGCCGTACCGCCGCCGCCCTGCTGGACCGCGTCGGCCTGGCCGACCGCGCCGCCGCCAAGCCCCGGCACCTGTCCGGCGGCCAGGCGCAGCGGGTCGCCCTGGCCCGGGCGCTGGCCGTACACCCGCGCCTGCTGCTGCTCGACGAGCCGCTCGCGGCGCTCGACGCGCACACCCGGCTGGAGATCCGTTCGCAGTTGCGCCGGCACCTGGCCGACTTCGACGGCGCCACCGTTCTGGTCACCCATGATCCGCTCGACGCCATGGTGCTCGCCGACCGGCTCATCGTGATCGAGAACGGCGCCATCGTCCAGCAGGGCGGCCCCGCCGAAGTGGCCCGTCAGCCGCGTACCGACTACGTGGCCCGGCTGGTCGGGCTCAACCTCTACCAGGGCCTGTCCGACGGCCATCGGGTCAAGGTAGGCGACCTACTGCTCAGCACCACCGAGCACCTCCAAGGCCCGGTGTTCGTGGCCTTCCCGCCCGCCGCCGTGGCCCTCTACCGCACCCGCCCCGACGGCAGCCCGCGCAACCTGTGGCAGGCCACGATCGACGGCATCGAACGGCACGGCGACAACGTACGCGTCCACCTCAGCGGCCCCGTCACCGCCTTCGCCGACATCACCCCGGCCGCCCTCGCCGACCTCGACCTCACCCCCGGCCAGCGGATCTGGGCGTCGGTGAAGGCCACCGAGACGCACGCCTACCCGGCATGAACGCGCACCCGCCGGACGGCTGCCACGACGGCAACGCCATCTGCCTCGGCGGCCCGTGCCACGGTCTGCTCACCCACATCGACCAGGACATCGGTCACTTGACGGTCCCCGTCCCGCGGCGTTCACCCGACGAGCCCGAGACCGGCGCCCGTTACCGCGTCACCCGCGAGCGGGTGCGCTACTGCGGCCAGGCGGAGGCCTACATCGCCCTGCATTGGGTTGGTGCGCCCTATTCTTGCGGGCAGTCATCCCCATAGCCGGTCGTCGGCGGACAATCTGATCTCCGCGATCTGGCTGATGTGCCTGGCCCCGCAGCGATCTCCCGGCACCACCAGGTGCGGGCCCTGATCGTCACCACCGTCATGGTCAGCACGGAGGCCGCGAACAGCGCCACCGCTCCGGCCACCAGCGGGTTGACGAAGCCGGGCACCAGGTCAGGGCCGCATGTGGTGTCGTGGAGCGGCCACATGTCCTGCGATCCGTTCGCCGGACCGCGGTAGCCGTAGCTGTACAAGTCCGGCCGGACCAGCCCGCACCGGTCGTCCGGGTCGGTCAATGCCCCGAAGGTCGTCGACTTCAGCCCGTACCCGTAGGTGGCGATCGCCGCACACAGCGCCGCTGCGGGCAGCCACCAACCCGTCCACCGCCGGCCTCGGGCTCGGGCTCGCAGCGCGAGAGCCGGGAGCACGAGAGCGGCCAGCGCCGGGACCGGCCAGACCAGCATCAGCAGGAGCAGCGCGATGAAGACGATTTCCATCAGAGTGTGACTCTACGGCAGTCGGCGTATCAGGTGATCATGGCCTCTGGCAGGACAACCCGCTGGTTGGGCGGGTTGGCCTGCCAGACAGCGGCGTCTGGCGCTTCTACCAGTCGCCTCCTCCGTCTTCCTCGTCGCTTTCGAAGATCTCTTCGGCGACCTCGGCCGCGACGAACCCGCCGACCAAGCCCGCGGCTCCGGCCGCCGCAACCGTTCCCCAACCGGGGCCACCGTGGTCGTCGTGGTCGTAGTGCCCGTGTTGGGAGCCATGGCCGCCGAGCAACCCGGCGTGGCCGTATTGGGTCAGCCCGGCCAGCCAGCGGTCGAGCTCGCCGGGCCAGTCAGTACGCAGCGCGTCGTCGTGGCTGACGTGGAAGCGGCCGATGGCGTCACCGGAGTAACGGCCGGCCCGCTTGTCGGCCTCCAGGATGACGTCCAGACCCGCCGGCCCGGCCACGAAGGTGACCTCGACCTCGCCCACGACTCCGGCGTGCTGGGGCGGCGGGTAGAACTCGATCTCCTGGTAGAACGGCAGGTCCTGGTGCACGCCGTACAGCCGGCCGGCCTCCAGATCGGCGGCCTTGAACTGGAAACCGAGCTGTAGGAACGCCTGCAGGATGCGGAGCTGGGAGGGCAGGGGTTCGACCGCGATCAGGTCCAGGTCGCCTTTGTCGACGGCCTTGGCGATGGCCAGTTCGGTGCGTACGCCCAGCGCCATGCCGGTCAGCGGCCGGCCGTCGATCTCGCTGATCGGCGTCTCCCACGGCACCGGGATCTGGAAGTCGAGGCTGCGGTTCTCGCCTTGACGCAGCGTGAACGGGCCCGAGACCTGGGCGCGGGAGAACTCACCCAGCCCTGCGTGCTCACCCTCGCCGTGCTCGATCTCCACCCGGGCCACCAGGCCGAGGGTGATGTGCTCGATCTCGGCGTCGAAGTCGCCGCCCTTGAGACGTACCTCGCCGGCCAGCATGCCGCCCGGCTGGATCCGCGGGGTGGAAAGGACGGTGTCCACCGAGGGCGCGCCCACGCCGAAGGCACCCAGCATCCGCTTGAAGACCACGCTGTCGTCTCCCTGTTGTCGAGATTGGTTGTGTCAGCCGCCCGCCTTAACGATCAGCGCGAGGGCCGGGTTCCAGGGCGAGTAAAGCGGGTCTTCCGACGGCGACGCAGGGGATCGGCGCATGGTGGTGTAATGCGGCGCTTTCTCTGGCTACTTAGCCGCCGAGGGTGCGCCGCTCGATGCGGACTCGGCTCCGGCGGGTCGGTCGTAGACCCCTACGGCCCAGTTGCCGGGACGTTCACCGACTTCGGCCGACAGTCGTTCGAGCACTTCGGGGCGCCGCAGTGCCCAGGAAGCAGTGCTCTCGTCGTCGTCACACTCCGTCGACTTCGACTTCGGGGTCGGCTTGCAATCCGTGACGGCTTTCGCCACCTCCCGGATGGGGGCGTCCGCCGGAAAGACCCAGATTTGCAGGGACTGCGGCTTCTTCAGCCAGTCGGTGGGTGCTGAAAGCTCGTCGTGATGGCTGCCCAGTGCATTCTTGCACCGTCCGGTCATACCCCCCAGTTCGCCGCCCTTGAGCTTTTGCACTGTGACCACCCACGCCTGCGGATCGTCGCAGACCACCTTGTACCCGGTGGAGAGACTGGTCGGAGTGAAGGTCACCGTCCGGCCGACGCCCGTCGTCTCGAACCGCTGGGAGTGCATGAGGGGGAGATCGAATTTCTCCGCCCCGAGCACCACGGAATAGCTCGCGGGCAGCTTCGGCCCGGAATCGACCTGAGCCGAGCTCGCTGGGCGGCTCGCGACCGACGTCCTGTCCGCCTGGGGTCCGGCCAGCAGGCCGTTCACCAGTCCGGCGGCCGTTACGGCGACGGCCATGGTCGCCCCGGCCGTCAGCGCTCGCCGAGTACGGCGCATGCGGCGGCCGCGCCGTACGATCGCGTCGAGATGAGCAGGCGGTTCGCCGCCCGCGGGGTCCTGGCCGAACTCCGTCAGGAACTGCCGCAGGTCGCTCTCGGTGTGCCTCATCGCTGGACCCTCTCCAAGTTCATGGTCTGAATATCCGGATCCACCCGAAGACGGGTGAGGGCTCGGCTGAGCTGGCTCTTCACCGCTCCCAGTGAGCACCCGACGATGTCGGCGACCTGGGTGAGTGTCCGTCCCTCGAAGTAGTGCAGAACGACCACGGCGCGCTGGCGCGAAGAGAGTGTGCCGATGGCGCTCCACATCGCGGCATGGTCGGCCACCTCGGCGGCCGGGTCGCGTGGATCGGCCGTCTCAGGGATGCTCTCGGCCGGCACTTCTCCGCGCCACCGCCTGCGCCACCACGACGCGTGGGTGTTCACGATGATCCGATAGACGTAGGGGTCGGGGTTACCCTCGATCCGCCGCCAGGCGATCCATGCCTTCGCCAGCGCGGTCTGCACCAGATCCTCGGCCGTGCCCCAGTCCCGGGCGAGGAGATAGGCCATCCGGCACAGCCGTAAGTGCCGCTGTGCCACATATTCGGCGAACCCGTCGTCCATCGATCATCTCCGTCTCGTTGTCTCCGGCGATGACTACCGCTTGGGAGACGCATACGGATGACGGACGTCCCGTACCAAATTTCAGCTGGGAGAGGTGAGGCCCAGGGACCGGACCAGTTCGGTGATCTCGGCGCGGTAGACCTTGGCCGGGTTGCGGGTCTGGCCGCTCAGATGACCGTAAATCTCCAGGGACAGCAGGCCGTGCAGGCGGCCCCACATGCGCAGCGCCTCGGCGATCGCGGCGGGCGGCAGGCCGGGGAACTCCGCGCGGACCTTCGTGACCAGGGCTTCGTCGAAGTCGGCCCAGTCGTAGGCGTCCGCGGGACGGATCCGTTCGGTCTGCGGCCAGGCGCCGGCGACGAGGCCCGTCAGTCCCATGCAGGTGCGGTGTTCGGCCTCGGGCGCGGCACCGCCCTCGGGGACCTGGTAGCCGGGCACCGGGTCGCCGTAGATCAGCCGGAAGCCCTGCGGGTTGGCCAGCGCCCACTCGCGGAAGGCCAGCGCCCACGCCAGGATCCGCCCGGAGGGATCATCCCGGGGTACGGTGTCGCGCGCCGCCTCCAGCGCGTCGACCAGCGAGGTGTGCACGTCCCGGATCAGCGTGGTGATCAGGTCATCGCGGGTCGGGAAATAGCCGTAGATGGCGCCTGCGGTCATGCCCATCTCGCGCGCGATGGCGCGCAGCGAGATCGCGTCGGGGCCACCCTCGGCCATGAGCTTCAACGCGATCGCGCGGATCTCGGCAATGGTCTCGGCCCGCAGGCGGGCGCGCCGGTTCAGCATCTGATCGCCCTCTGGTTAACCACGCTTGACAGCCTACAGCGTTCAGTGGCTAATCTTCGTGCAGCAACTACACGCCGTTCAGTTTCTCGACGGCGTGCTGCCGAATGAAGGGATCGAACATGAATCTGGGTCTGTCCGGAAGCACCGCCGTGGTCACCGGAGCCGGCCGCGGCATCGGGCTGGCGATCGTGCGCGCGCTCACCGCCGAAGGCGTCCAGGTCGCCGCGGCGGCCCGCACCGTCACTCCGGAGCTCAAGGAGACCGGCGCTGTGGCCGTCGAGGCCGACCTGACCACCGCCGAGGGCGCCGCGCTGCTCGTCGACCGGGCGGTCGCCGAGCTCGGCGGTGTCGATGTGCTGGTCAACAATGTCGGCGGCGGTGAGGACTTCGCCGTCGGCGGTTTCCTGAGCGCGGACGACGACCTGTGGCGTCGTGCGTTCGACCGCAACTTCTTCAGCGCGGTCCGGGTCACCCGTGCCGCGCTGCCGAGCCTGCTGCGGCGGCGCGGCACGATCGTCAACATCTCCTCCGTGGTGGCCCGCGTGCCCGGCGCCGGAACGGTCGACTACAGCGTGCCCAAGGCTGCGCTGACCGCTTTGGGCAAGGCGTTGGACGAGGAGTTCGGGCCCCAGGGCGTGCGGGTGACCACCGTGTCGCCGGGGCCGGTGCGCACCGCGTTCTGGGACACCGTCGCCACCGCCTATGGCACCGACTCCGCCGGCCTGCTCGCCGGTCTTCCTGCCTCGGCCGGGATGACGACCGGACGGGTCATCGAGCCGGACGAGGTCGCCGACCTGGTCGTGTTCCTGGCCTCCGGCCGCGCCCGCAGCATCGCCGGCAGCGACCACCTGCTGGACGGCGGCGCCGTGAAGGCCGCCTCGTGATCCGGCCCGGCCGGATGCTGGCGCTCTTGGCGTTCGCCCAGTTCACCGTCGCGGTCGACTACAACATCGTCTACGTCGCGCTTCCCGACATCGGGCGGGCCATCGGCTTCTCCGCCCAGTCGCTGCAGTGGGTCGTCAGCGCGTACGCGGTCGCGTTCGGCGGGTTCCTGCTGTTCGGCGGGCGGCTCGTCGACCGGTTAGGCGGACGGCGGGTGTTCATTCTCGGCTCGGTGATCTTCGGGTTGGCGTGCCTGGCCGGTGGGTTCGCCACCGAGCCGGGCGTACTCGTCGCCGCGCGGGCGGCGCAAGGGTTCGGCGGTGCGCTGCTGTCCCCCGCCACCCTGATGCTGATCAACACGCGGTTCGAGGAGGGCCCGGCGCGGACCCGCGCTCTGGCCGTCTGGGGCGCGGCAGGCAGCGGCGGGCTGGCCGCCGGCGCACTGTCAGGCGGCGTGCTCACCCAGGCATGGGGCTGGGAGTGGGTGCTGTTCGTCCTGGTGCCGCCGGCGTTGGCCGCCGCCGCGCTCGCCCCGGCCGTACTTCCGCCGGACGAACGGCACGCGGTGACGCGCGGCGGGTTCGACGTGCCCGGCGCCGTCCTGGCCACGCTCGGATCGGCGCTGCTGGTGCTCGGGCTGGTCGGCGGCCCGGAAGCGGGGTGGGTCTCGGTGCGCGGTCTGGGTTTCCTGGCGGCCGGTCTGCTGCTGTTGGGGGCATTTGCCCTGGTCGAGGGGAGAACGAAGGACGCGCTGGTGCCGCTGCGACTGTTCGCCGATCGCGGGCTGGTGACGGCGATCGGCGTGATCCTGGTCTTCCAGAGTGCCTTGGGTGGCGCGTATTACCTGTTCACCACCTACCTGCAGGGGGTGCTCGGGTACGAGGCGCTGGAGGCCGGGCTCGCCTTCGTTCCGCTGACGGTCATCTCCATGGGCGCGTCGCTGCGACTGGCCGGAGCGCTGCTCGTCCGCTGGGGGCCCCGCGCGACGCTGTTCGCCGGGATGGCCGTGAACGGCACGGGCATGGTCCTGCTGGCGGTGGCCATGTCGACGGGAGCCTCCTACTGGATGCTGCTGCCGGGCGTGGCGGTCTGGGGCATCGGCGGAGGCGTGACCTTTCCGGCGATGTTCGTGTGCGCCGCCTCGGGCGTGCGCCCCAGCGAGGCGGGCATCGCGTCCGCCGTGGCCACCACCGCCCAGCAGGTCGGCGGCGCGGCGGGCCTGGCCGTCCTGGTGGCCATCGCCACGGCGGGCCTTGGCGATCCACCCGCGGCGCAGGCGGTGCTGGACGGCCTGCGCACGGCGATGTGGATCGGCGGCACCGCCTCCGTTCTGGGCGGCCTGCTGGCTTTTGTTCTTCCCCGCCCGAAGGCGGCTGTCACTCCCGTCAGCGGCTGAGGACAGCTGGTCGCCGCCAGGTTCGCTCGCCGAGCAGGGCCATCGCGGCCGGCAGCAGTACGCCGCGGACCACGGTCGCGTCGATGAGGATGGCGACCGCCATACCGAGTCCCAGCATCTTGTACTCGGTGGGCGGCTGCCCGATGTTCAACGACGACTCCGACTGGGCCCGTAACACCGTCATTCCCGCCATCTCCCGACATGCTCCGGGAGGTCGCCCGCGCCCATGACGTGGAATTCCTCGACCTGCGCAACCTGTTCGACGGCCACGAGGCCTGCGCCAACCGGGCGCGGCAAGCCACCGCCGCCAACTCTCTTCAGAACCCGCTACCCGGCGACATCAGTGAATGGACCCGCTTCCTTGTCGTCCTGGAATCCCAGGGCCAGGCGCAGGAATCCGTTCACCCCAACTACTACGGCCAGCAGGCCATCGGCACCTGCCTGACCCAACTGTGGGACCACAAGGGAACCGAGAAGAACCACAGCTGCACCGGCACCCCCGGCCGCGGCCCGGCGGAGGTGACCCTCACCAGCAGCGAGTGAGCCCGGCGGGACTGGCATGCGCCATGATGACCGCATGAACGAAGTCCTCAGGTATGCGGCTTTCACGACCACTCCCGCTGGCGGCAACCCCGCCGGAGTGGTCTTGGATGCCCGGAACCTGTCAGACGCGGAGATGCTCGCCATCGCCGCCGAACTCGGCTACTCCGAGACCGCCTTCCTGCACCCGACGGACGAGCGCCAGTACCGGATCCAGTACTTCAGCCCCCTGGCCGAGGTCGCCTTCTGCGGCCACGCGACGATCGCGGCCTCGGTCGCGCTCGGCGAACGGATCGGCCCCGGAACCGTGAACCTCGCCACCCAGGCGGGACCGGTCCCGGTGGAGATCGCCGCGGATCCGGCCGGCGGGATCACCGCCACCCTGACCAGTCCGCCGACCTCCACCCGCCCGGCCTCCGAAGAGGAGGTACGGCCCGTGCTCGCCGCACTGGGCTTGTCGGCCGACGACCTGGACCCCGCCTACCCGGCGCACGTCGCCAACGCCGGCAACGACCACCTCGTCCTGGCCGCGGCCGGCCGGGGTCGCCTGGCCGATCTCGACTACGACTTCGAGGCCCTGGGCAAGATCATGGCTGACCTGGGATGGACCACCGTCCACCTGTTCTGGCCGGAATCCCCCACCGTCTTCCACGCCCGGGACCCGTTCCCGCCTGGCGGCGTCGTCGAGGACCCGGCGACCGGCGCCGCGGCCGCCGCCTTCACCGGCTACCTGCGTGCGCTGGGACGCCTGGAAGATGGCGCGGTTCTCACCATTCACCAGGGCGTCGACATGGGGCGGCCCAGCCTCCTGACCTGTAACGCCATTGCCGGCGACTCTCGCGTCAAGGTCTCCGGCACCGCGGTGCCCATCCAGTAGCCACCGCGGCGCTCAGCCTCGCTGGCCGGGACGGTCGACGATCACCGACGACAGCAGGGCCGTGCTCCAGACCGCCCCCTTGCGGGTGACGGGCCCGCTCATGCCGGGCGGCGATTCATCACGCAGCCAGACCATCCGGCTACCCAGGTAGCGGTAGGTAGCCGGATCCAGGATCTCGTATTTGCGGACGGCCCACGCATCACCGGCTAGCTCCAGCCAGACGCCCAGCCCACTGCGGCCGGCGGCGTCGCTCACGCCCTGCTCGATCCGGACTCCGGGAATGAGCGCCAGAGCGCGATACATGGCCGCCTCCAGCTTCGGTGGCATCGTGCCGTACCTGCTCAGGTAGAGCATGATCACGTTATAGGCGCGAACGTTGGCGGGTACGACGCTCTTGGGAACACCCTCCTCGCGTGCCCCCTCGATCCAGTGGCGATCGCCGGTGACCTTGGCCAGCAGCTTCCTTGGGTCGGTCGGCAGGTCGCGAAGCTTGGCGTCGTACTCCTGCGGCGTCAGGTCGTCATCGCCTGGATCCCGAGGATCGCCCTCGGGGCCGACGTGCAGCTCGCCGTCCTCGCCGAAGTTGGCGGCCTGCATGCCGTCGTAGCGCATCCATTGTTCGCTGGTCCTGATCGTGTCTGAATTCGGCTGTTTGTCCAGGGTCTTGGTGTACTGCCACTGTGTCGGCAGGGGCACCTGGGCGCTCCCGCGCCTGCCGACCACCTCGGCGGCGCGGGCAAGTACCACGCTGGAGTCGAGCCGGACGACCGACGGCGTGCTGGTTGGGCCCGGGGTGAGCGGTTCGGGCCGCAGGGTGACCACGGCGAGCGCGGCGGCGGCCCCCAGCGCCCCGATCACGAGCAGGCGGCGCCCCAGTCCCCGTCCCCGCCCCCGGATCCGTGTCAGCAGCCGCCGGCGCTCCGGGATGATCCACTCCTGGCCCGGCTCGGGGACCTCGGCGCGCCAGGCGCGCAGCGATCGCAGGTCATCCATCGAAAGACTCCTCTCGGGTCGCCAAAGGGTTGGATCCGCCCAGCGCCTGGCGCGTCTTGACCCTGGCCCGGTGCAGGCGGGATCTGACGGTGCCGACCGGGATGCCCAGTGCACGTGCTACGTCCTCATACGACATGTCGGCCCAGGCGACGAGTAACAGCACCTCCCGGTCTCCGGGTGACAGCTGCGCCAGAGCCGCCGCCAGCCCGGTCTGCTGCGCGGCGACCCGATCGTCGACGCGCTCGGCATACGGCTCGGCGATCTCGTCGACGCCGCTGCGGACCAGCGCCCGGTAGAACCGGATCTCCACCCGCCGATGCCGGCTGATGAGCCGGGCGGCGATGCCGTACAGCCAGGGCCGGGCGTCGGGATGGCTCAGGTCGTAGCGGTGGCGGCGCCGGAAAGCGGCCAGGAAGGTGTCGGAGACGATGTCGTCGGCCAGGGAGGGGCCCAGCCGCCTGGCGACATACCGCCGCATGGCGGGCGCGTGCCGGTCGAAGAGGTCGGCGAAGTCCTCCGGAACGCGCTCCGAGCGCCGTATCAGCTCGGCGTCGTCGGTTCTGCCGAATTCTTCGGCGATCACATGGTGCTCCTGTCCGTACGCACGGGTTCGTCAGCTTTCGCCCGTACGGCTGGCGCGAGTTCACGTTCTGGAAAGTGATCCGCATCACAGGAGGCCGCTTGCTGCCAGGTGGCGTGCCGAGTTCCGTCGCGATCGCGATCCACGGATCACGTGACCAGGCCGCGTAGCCAGATGGTGCCCTGGTAGATGAGTTCTCTCTTGTCATAGCGCGGTGCTGACGGAGCTTGTTGACGCAGCGTGCGACAGTGTTGCGCCCCTTGTAAGCCTCTTGGTCGAAGCCGGGGGCGGTTCGCCCTTGGAGCCCAGCTTCTGCCGGTCTGGATCGGGCCGATCTCCGCAGTCTCATCTATCGAAAGCCTGTGGCGGTCAGGCATGTCCACGCGGCAGCATCGTCCACAATGCAGGAATCGCGTATCACCATACGAGATGGATGGTAGCTGCCATGGATCAGCTGAACGCGCCGGATGCCGATGCGGTCGTGATCGGCGGCAGCTTCGCAGGGCTTCAAGCCGCACTCACGCTAGGCCGGGCATGCCGCCGAGTGGTCGTGATTGATGACGGTCGCCCCCGGAACGCTCCCGCCGCGCACGTGCACAACTTCCTCGGACAGCACGGCTCCACCCCGGCCACCCTGCTGGAGGCCGGCCGAGCGGCCCTCGGCGACTACGACGTTGCGCTGGAACGTGATCGTGTGGTCCGGATCGAGCACGCACCAGTGGGTGGCCGTCTCTACGTGACCAGCCGGGATGGGCGGGTCTGGCAGACCCGCGCGGTCGTTCTCGCCACCGGGCTCGTCGATGAACTCCCGGACGTGCCAGGTGTTCCCGAGCTGTGGGGGCGGGATGTTGTCGCCTGCCCACATTGCCATGGTTGGGAAGTCCGCGGAGAGCCCCTCGCGCAACTGAGCCTTCGCGGCATGCCTCAGCGCGGAGTCGATCGGGCACTGCTGCTCAGCCGGTGGAGCAGCGAGGTCGTACTGCTGACAGACGGCGACGAGCTCGATGCCGCCCAGCGTGAGCGGCTCCATGCCGCCGGGGTCGCGGTCCAGACACAGCGTGTCCGCCGCCTCGTGTCCCATGACGGGCGCCTGCACAGCATTGAGTTCGCCGATGGCACCCCTCTCCCCGTACGCGCTGTCTTCGTCGTCACACGCCAACGCCAGCAAACAGACCTCGCGCAGCAGCTCGGCTGCCGCCACACAGAAGCGGGAACAGCAGCCGGGACCGTCGAGACGGACTCGGCAGGCCGCACCAGCGTCCCTGGCGTTTGGGCTACCGGCACCACGACCGTCCCCGCCCTGCTGGCAATCGGCGCGGCCGGCCATGCCAGCACCGTCGCGGTCGCGATCCACAACGACCTACTGGAACAGGACATCGCAACAGCCACCGCCGAGTCCCGCTCGGCGTGACCGCCACACTCGGTAATGATCCCTTCGGCGGCTGACGAGCTCCTAAGGACCTCACGCGGCCGGGTTACCGGCCTGCTTGATCATTGAGATCACGACCAGGACGGTGAACATGCCGAACCTCGGCTCTGAGTCCATGCCGTCCGGTGCGGTTGTCAGTCATTCGGTCGCTCCCACGAGCAGGCACTGCACCTACCGGAACCGCACGATGACCGATTGCAAGCCATCGCCCAGAAGCTGTACGAGCAGCCCGGAGACAACACCTCATCGGGACTGTCGTGAGCCCCTACTGTCCCGCGATTGCGGAGCGCGCGGCACGCATGACTGCCACCACGTCGACAATCTGGTACGGGGGCGGCTCGTAACCCGTCAGACGCTTGACGTCTGCGATGATCTGCTTCTTGTCCCGGGCGGACGAACCCTCCTCCGGAATCTCCCTTTTCGACGGGGCGACAAGTGCGACAAAACTGTTGACGATTCCGGGGTTTTCCTTGTTTATCTGCATGAATTTCTGGCAGAAGTTCGAGAACCACATTCGCGCATACTCGGCGACGTGCCCTCCGTAAAGATTCGTCGTCCATCTGTGCTTCTGGGCGTAGAAGGGATTGTCCATCATGACGTCCCACTTGACGAAGCGCAGGCCCGGGACGTCGCTCTTGATGATTTCGCCGCCCTTGTTGACTTCGTGGGGACCGGCGGCCATTATCTTGCTCCAGAGCCAGTCGAACGCGACACCGGAGCGGTCCTCGTTGAGTTCTGCCGACAGCACGAACGAGGCACAGCCCAGCGTACCCTCGCCCGCCTCCCGAATGATGCTGCGAGAGACATTGGCGCGCGCCGCGTTGCAGAGCTCGAACAGCATCGCTTCAAGGCAGGGCCAATAGTCTCCGGTGTACTTGTCCCAGCCTTTGAGAGGGTCCTGAATATCGCCGACCAGGATCATGTTCTCGTCCGGTCGGTGGCTTGCCCAAGAGCCGTGGTAGCCGGTGGCGTCCGTCACCACGATCTTTGCTCCGGTTTTCAGGCCCTGCGCGATCGCTGTGAGCTCGTTGCGCCGTTCGTTCGAGGGATTGCCCCGCATCTCCGCGTCAAAGATCGCCTGGACGTCCTGCGCTTTGGCGGCGTTGGCGTCGACCGCGTCGAGCAGGTCGAGCAGGTCGAGCAGGTCGGAGAATATCGGGTTCGTCAGGATGTACCGGAGCGCCTGTACGAACGAGTCTTCGGTGTCCGCCTGGTCGAGTGCGACGAAGGCGCCGTTCCGGCACAGAATGGCGGTGTTGCGCTGGAGATGCGATGGAGCGCGTGCGAGTGCCTGGACCGTTGGGTCGCCGATGTCCGTCGGGGGCCCGATTGACGTGCTGATGGTCTTCGAACGCTTTGAGGAGTCTTGCGACTCTGGAGCGCTTCCGCCAGAGTCGCTTTCCTTGGGAGGGACGGCACTCGTTTCGTCCACCCCGTCCGTGCGTTTACGTTTCGTCTTGGTCATCGACTGGCTCGTGTCGCCGCCCGTTTTACTATCGGGTAATTTCTTCCCCTGACCGCCCGTGTGCATTGGATCATCGACCGTCCTCTCTTGGTCGCCCGGACCCTACGTCTGCACCAGAAAGCCGTCAATCGGCAATTGGGCGCCGATCAATGGTGTTGGTCATCAATTCATTTGCCGGGCGTTTGTGGCGCGCCCGGCCGCGGCTACGACCCTCGCGCCGTCAGGTTCCTCCCCTCCTTACCTACAGCGTTCGATCTTGTAAGGCCCGCCCCGGTGCGGCGCTCATGGGCTTCCATGAGCGCCGTACGAAGGTCGGAGATGAACTCTGGAGGCTGCGGGTCACAGGCTGCGGGCGGTGATGTCGCCGTTGGAGGTGGTGGCGTGGATGTCGAGTTCGGTGGTGCCGTCGTTCTTGAGGGCGTTGGTGATGCGGCCGTGGCTGGTGCCGGCGTCCAGGGCGGCCGAGACACCGGCGGCGGCGGCGATCGAGATGTTGCCGGACTGGGTGCGCAGCACGACCGTGCCGCCTGCGGCCTCGGCGATCCGGATGTCGCCCCGTGCGGTGCTGATCTCCGCGGGGCCGCCCAGCCGGCCGACCTCGACGTCACCGTCGACCGCGGTGAGGCGGACACTCGCCGCCTCGTCGATCTTGATCTGGCTGTACGCGCCGTCGAAGACGACGTCACCGAGGCGGCCGACGGCCCGCAGCTCGGTGCTGGCCGCCTTGGCCTCGACCCGGGAACCGGCGGGCAACTGGATCGTCACCTCAATGGATCCGGACGGGCCGAAGTACTGGTTCTTCGCCTCGGCGCTCACGATCCGCAGGACGCCATCGGCGTAGGCGACCGTGGTCTGCTCCGCCGCCTGCACATCCCGGCTCTTCGCCGCGTTCACCGGCACGACCTCGACCGTGGTGTCGACCCGGTCGGCGGCGATGAACCGGACGCGCCCCGCAGGGATGTCCAGGACGGCGGCGATCGGGGCGGGGGTGTCGAACGTCTGCATCATGCTCTCCTTGTGCTGCATTGTTTCGATCCTGCGAGCTCGGCCCAGTTCGCAGCCCCAAGGCCGCGATCGCTGAACCGTTCATGGCTCAACCATGGCCAACCGCTCTGATACCGGGCAGTCGCCGCCCTGACGCCGCCGCTGACACGACACCGCATGGTTGACGGCGTCCCGTGAACTCGTTTCCTGACTCGGGTGAAAGACGGGCGACACTACTTCCTTGGGAAGGCCCAACCACATGCCGCTCGGTACGACCCTGTCTGACGCCGCCCTGATCGAACGGTCGTGGCGAGATCCCGAGGATTTCGCCTTGCTGTTCGACAGGCACGCGGGACACATCCACCGTTATGTGGCCCGCCGGCTCGGCGACGACACGGCCGACGACGTCGTCTCCGAGACGTTCCTCGCCGCGTTCAGGCAGCGCCGCGACTACGACACCGCCCGTCCCGAGGCCCTCCCCTGGTTGTACGGCATCGCGACCAACTTCATCCGGCGGCATCAGCGCGCGGAGACACACCGCTATAAGGCGTACTCGAAAATGGGCGTGCTTTTCGACGCCGACGACGCCGCCGAACAAGCCCTTGAGCGGGCGAGCGCGCATGCCGTACGGCGCCCTCTCACCCAGGCGCTCGCCTCGCTGAAGGCCCGTGACCGCGACGTCCTCTTACTCGTGGCCTGGGCCGACCTCACCTACGAGGAGGTCGCCAACGCCCTGTCCATCCCGGTCGGAACAGTCCGTTCCCGCCTCAACCGCGCGCGGGCCATCGTCCGCAACGTCCTCGGCAGCACCGACCCCACGACGGAGCAGACCTCATGAACGAACTGAGCGACCTGACCGAACTCCGCGACCTGTTCGCCGATACGCCGCACCCCACGGCGGACCGCCTCGCCCCCGCCCGTACCGCCCTCCTGGCCGAGGCCCACACGAAGCGGCGGCCCCGGGCGGTCGGCCTGCGGCGTCTGATGCTGGCAGGCGGCTTGGTCGCGGCGATGACGGCAGGAGTGATCGCCGTCCAGACGTTCAACACCTCCGCGCCCGCGAGCGCCGCCGAGGTCCTGAGGCTGGCGGCCGAGGCCGCGACCGCCACTCCGTGGCCGGAACCCCGCGACGACCAGTACCTCCACTACGAGCGGATCGCGGAGACGCGCAGCGAGAACGGGGTTCCCAACGTCGGTCCGCGCCACATAACGGGCGAGGTCTGGGAGTCCGTCGACGGCTCCCGCCCAGAACTGTGGTGGCACAAGCTGTCGAAAACCAACCCCCGGGGCCGCGAGTACAAGGAACTCCTGACCCGGTGCTCCAGCAGACCTGGCGCGGGGCGCCCCACCTACGCCGACCTCCGTGGGTGGCCGACCGACCAGGAGCAGCTCCGGCACAAACTTGCCGAACACGGTAAGAAGATGGTCCTCAAAAAGGACGCAACGACCCAGATCTGGCGCGCCGTCGTCAACATCCTCGGCAGCCCGATCCCGCCCAAGCAGCAGGCAGCCATCTTCAAGATCGCCGCGACCTTGCCGGGCCTCGAGACGGAAGAGCTCAAGGACGCCACCGGCAAATCAGGCATCGCCGTGACCCGGGTGGACAACCTAGGCCCCGGGGGCGCCATCTCCCGCGAATCCTTCATCTTCGACAAGACCTCCTACGTCCTCCTGGGCGGCCAGGAACTCGTGCCGGGGCAAGGGCGTGAACTCTGGTCCATAACCCGTCCGCAGATCACCGACGTACTCCCGGCCTGGTCCAAGTCATTGAAGCCGGGCAGTTGCGTCTGAGCCTGCGCTCATCAGACGACACGCGGGCCGCGCCGGCCACGCCTGTTGCCGCGAGCGGGATGGAGCGGCTTGGCCTACGTTCGCATTCAGTCGCCCAGGTCCGGACACGCGCGGTCGGCTGTGTCAGCGACTCCACTCCTGGTCCTGCCAGGCCGGGTCGAGCGGGGTGTGGGCAATGTGGTTGGTGTAGTTCGACAGCGTCTTCATCCCCACCCCCAGGATGACGTCGAGCACCTGGCGGCGGGTGTAACCGGCCGCCAGGAACGCCTCGATCTCGGCGTCGTCCACCCAACCCCGCTGGGCGACCATGAGCTGGGTCAACCTGCGCACCGCCTCCAGCCCGGCCTCCTGCAGCGACTTGCCCGTGCGCAGGCTTTCCACCACCTCAGCGGGCACCCGCGCCTTGAGCGCAAGCGTGGAGTGCGCGGCCACGCAGTACTCGCACCCGTTCTCCACGCTCGCGGTGATCAACACGACCTGCTTGGCCTGCGACGGCAGGGACGACTTTCCGAACTGCTCGGCGAGGGCGTTGTAACCGGCCAGCAGTTCGGGCGATTCGGCCATCACCCCGTTCAGCGTGGTGACGAACCCCATACGCTTCTTGGCCGCTTCCAGCATCGGGCGGGCCGCCTCGGGGGCGTCGCTCTCGTCGTACACACGGAAATCGATCATCATCTCTCCTCAACGTGGGTGAAACCATCCAGTACGGCGTGCACGCCCGCCAGCAGGTCGTCCGCCTCGGCTCCGGCCCGCGAGCGCAGGTTGACCCCGTAGGCCAGCAGCGCCAGCGCCTCCGCGCCCGACTCCACATCCAGGCCGGGACGCACCTGGCCGTGCTCGCGTGCCGTCTGCAGCGCGGCACGCATCGCGTCCCGCAGAGCGGCGTGATGGGCGTCCAGAACGTCGCGGACCTCGGCTACCTCGCCGGTGGCTCCGGCGTGCGTGTTGGTGACCAGGCACCCCCAGCGGGCATGCTCACCGGTGCAGCGCGCAGCCACCAGCTGTTCGAAGAAGCCGGCGATGGCGGGCAGGCCGCGGCCGTCCGCGGCCAGGGCGTCGAACACCGGCCGTGAGCGCCGCTCCAGGTAACGGCGCAGAGCGGCCACCTGCAACCGTTCCTTGCCGCCGAATGTCGCATACAGGCTGGAGCGGCTCAGCCCGGTCGCCTGCACCACTTCGGCGATGCCGGCGGTATCCGCGCCGCGCTGCCAAAACAGGCGCACCACTTCCTCCAGCGCCATCTCCGGGTCGAAGTGCTTGATGTCAGGCATACGCCACTTCCTATCTTGGATCGCTCGTTCCAAGATAATGGGGTTAACGACTGGAGGGCAAGGCGTGCGCCGAAGCCGACATGGCCGGTATGGCTGGTCGGTGGCACGGCGAACGGGCTACGGAGGGCTGATGACCGCCACGGCTGGTCACGGCCCCACCGCTGAGCAGCGGAAAAGGAGGCAGACCGCCAAGTTGTCTCTTGAAGTGGGCTTTGGGGGCGGCCGTCGTCGTCGAATCCGGCAACGACGACGGCCGCAACAAGATCTCAACCTCGTCTTGGCCGGTTGGATGCACTTTCCAACCGGGCCCTTCACTTTCACAGGCCAGAGATGAAGCCGTTACTGGTGGGGTCATCCAGTGCGCGTGATGGCGGTTTGACAGCGACGAGCGAGACGACACCCGACTGCGTCGGCAGATCCCCAGATTCGCCGAACCCAACCTTCACGCGCTCGGGGTCCGCGCGGATTCCCGGTGAAGTCCAACCACGACGGCTGCCACCCGATGTGGTTCGTGCGTGGACCGCTGATCCAGCTACTGGAGATACAGCACGATCAGAGGCGCCCCTGGTGGCACACGGTGTGTCATCTGCCGACCGAGGTCGACGAAGTGAAACTGAGCGAGATTACAGAAGTGTTGCGCGTAAACGCGTGGCGGTGATCGTGTGGCCAAGGGGCGTTGACATGGTCCTCGCCGGGGGTTGGATCGAGGGTGTCATCACGTCCGTGTCGCCCGGCGAGGTCGTGGTCGGTGTGCGCCCGCCTCGGGTGCCACCGATGACTTCTTGCGGGCTACCCGGTCAGTACAGGCATGACCACTGTGAACACACCGCCGGTCGTCTCCCGCACGGAGTGGCTGGCCGCAATCGACACCCTGCGCGCCCGGGAGAAGGCGCACACCCGCGAGGGCGACGCGATCGCCGCCGCCCGGCGACGGCTGCCCATGACCGAAGCGGACCCGTCGATTCCGATCATCGGAGGCAACGGAGCCGTCCCCCTGATCGACGTCTTCGAGGGCCGCACCCAGCTGTTCGTGTCGTATCACATGTGGCACGACGGCCGCCCCGCCGCCGATCAGTGTGAGGGCTGCACCTTCTTCACCGGCCAGGTCCGCGAACTGTCTTATCTGCACCAGCGTGACGTCACCTTCGCCGTCTTCTGCCAGGGCCCCTACGAGGAGTCCGACCGCTACCGCCGATTCATGGGCTGGGACATGCCCTGGTACTCCGTGCCCGCCGAGTCGCACGAACGGCTCCTCGCCGGTCGCCATTTCGGGATGAAGGCGAGCTACCTCCGCGCTGGGGACCGCGTCTACGAAACGTACTGGACCACCGGCCGCGGCGTCGAACCCATGGCGCCGTCCTACGGCATCCTCGACATGACCGTACATGGGCGGCAGGAGACCTGGGAGGACTCCCCGTCGGGCTGGCCGCAGCCGTACGAGACCCTCGGCCAGCAGTTCCGCAAGGACGGACGACCGACCGCGCAATGGGCACGGATCACCGCCGGCCACGACGACGACCTCCACAGCGGACGGCCCAGCACGGGGAGCTCGGGCTGCTGCTCCTGAACCCGACCCGACGGCCGTCGCGGAGGCGCGGTCGAGGCTATGCGTGTCCTGTGGACCGCCCCACGCCCATTACGCGCAGAACTTTCTGGAATAGCGCCATCAGCGCCACATATCCGCTTGGTCCCGCTCCGGTCCGAGCGCAGCGAGGTCCTTCAGGGGGCGGGCGTCAAACGGCCAACCACCGAATCGAGTACCGGGCGGACCAGGGCCCATGTTGGCCGTTGTTACGATCCTTCGCATGCACAGAGCAGACAGCGCCATAGACGGAGAGGACGTACGTCAGGTCGTCGCTCTGGCCATCGACACACTAAGAGGTGCAGATCCCCACACGTGGGAGGCCAAAGCGGGAACGCTCGAGTGGACGTGCTGGGAGACGCTCGAGCATCTGGCTGACGACCTGTTCACTTACGCCGCGAGGTTCGGGCTCGAGAAGCCGCCGATGTCCGCGCTCTTGCCGTTCCGGACGAGCAGCGACCGAAGCGGCGGGCCGGAAAACGTCATCTTCGTTGAGCGGAACTCGGGCCCCGAGGGCCTGCTGACCATCTTGGAGGCATGTGGCGGCCTGCTCGCGTCCGTCCTGCGCACGGCCCCCTCGACCACCGTCGCCTACCACGTCTTCGGGCCCTCGGATCCAGACGGCTTCGCCGCGATGGCCGTCGTTGAGACCCTCGTGCACCTCCATGACATCACTCAGGGGCTGAATCTGGAGTGGTCGCCGCCACGGGAGCTGTGCGGACGAGTTCTGAAGAGGCTCTTTCCCCATGTCGCCATCGATGTTGACGCCTGGGAGACCCTGCTGTGGGCGACCGGACGCACCGCTCTCCCTGATCGTCCACGACTCACCGAGTGGCGCTGGTACGGCACGCAGGACGTGTGAACAGCTCGACGAGCGCAGCTGGAACCCTGCTGTCCGGTGACTGATCGCAATTGTTGACGTCAGCCATGCCGAACGCCTTACGTGGACCCTTCGCCGAGCGGCCGACGCGTGACCGGGATGGCGGCCTTCGACGTCGAGGCCCACGCGTGATCACACGCCGGTCCTGCGCGAACGCGGCGCTCGCCGCCCACCGCGTGATGCCGGAGTCAGGGGGCTCGGTGCGCCTGCTGCGTGTGGTGGTCCAGTAGGCGGGTGAGCAGTTGCTCGAACTGGTCGCGCTCAGCGGGGAGCAGCGGGGCGAGCAGTTCTTCATGGAGGTCGTCCAGGACCTTGTCCAGGCGGCGCAGGTGCCGGCGGCCCTGGGCGGTGATCGTGATGACGTTGCGGCGGCGGTCGCCAGGATCCGGTGCCCGCTCGACGAGGCCGCGCTCGGCCAGTTCGTTGAGGACGCCGACCATGTCACTGCGGTAGATGCCGGTGCGTCGGCTCAGCGTCGCCTGGCTGCCCGGGCCGTATTCCTGCAACGAGGCGAGCACGGCGTAGTGCCACTTGCGGGCGTCGGCCTGGGCCAGCCCCTCATTGATCAGCCGGTCCGACTGCGCGGTCATCTGTGACAGCAGGCGACTGGCCCGTCGGCGCAGTCTTTCGGGCGTCTTGATCTCACCGTCGTCGGGCATGTCCGCGGCTTCGACTCTGCTGGCCATGACGCTGATCCTACCCGGTTGCGTTAGTCGGACTAACGATGTAGGTTCGTTCATGGCAGAAACGTTAGGCAAATAAACGTTAGCCTTAGAAACGGATTTGGAGATCATCGTGACGACCACAGCCCAGGCCTTCGGTACCGCGCTCATCGGCCAGACCGAGAAGGCGCTCAACGCGATCCTGGACCGGCAACTCGCCGGGACCGGCATCACCGAGCCCCAGTGGGTGACCCTCACGCTGACCGTGGTCAGTGGCGGGGCCATCGACCGGGCCGAGCTCATCCGCCGGGTCAGCGGTGCCACACAGTTCAGCCAGGCGTCGGTGGCCGAACGCATCACCGAGCTGACCACCGCAGGGTTCCTGCGCGACGGCGGCGACGGCCGCGTCCAGGTCACCGACGAAGGACAGGCGCGTTGGACGCAGGTCCGCACCGCGATCGGCCCGATCACCCAGGGACTGTGGGGCGACCTGCCGGCCGGGGACCTGGCCACCGCGGGCCGCGTCCTGGGCATCGTCCTGGACAGGGCCAACGCGGTACTGGTCGGCCCCTGAACCCTTCTCCCTCGAAACTCGCCATCTGGCACAGAGACAACATCGCCGCCCTCCAGCATGAAAGAGGATTCCATGTCCACAGATACGCTGATCGCCCACCGCATCGAGATCGCCGACCTGTTCACCCGCTTCGCGCGCCTACTCGACGAGAAGCGGTGGGAGAACGCCGACACCGTCTTCACCGACGATGTGACGGTGCACTCGCCGCGCGGAGGCGAACTCCGCGGCATCGACAAGGTCGTCGGCTTCATGCGACAGAGCGAGGTCGAGGGGCAGCACGCCCTGCACACCACCACCGACCTGCTGGTGGACATCGACGGCGACCAGGCGGCCGCCTCGGCCTACTCGCTGGTGTACTACTACCGCGACGGCCAAGCGCCCCACTTCACAGGCGGCCTGCGACTGGCCGGCACCGTGGTCCGGACGCCGGCGGGCTGGCGATTCCGCGAACAGCGGATCACGCCGGCCTGGACCCGCGAGAACTGATCCGTCGAAGGTCAAGGTCCACCACTCTTCGGGGCTCATCTCGGAGCGATGCGTCGGAACCCAAGCCCAAAAGTAACGGTGGCGGGTTCGCAGCCGGGCGAAACTGTTCGCCCGGGGAGCTGGTCACGGCCTACCATGCGGACGCGTGAGCAGAAGACTGCGTGGGATCGCGGCCGTCAACGCCCAGATCATCACCGATGGCGAGTACACGACCGATGACGGCACCATCGTCGTCGTGGGCCCGGCACTGGAGGCAGCGGTTTCCGGGACTGTGAGCCATCCACCGGACGGGCTCGTCGATGTGCCCCCCACAGCGATCGGTCACCGGACGTCTTTCGAGGTGACGGCTGAGGACAGCCTTCAGGCCGCGCGACGGCTGCACCTTGCCGGGGCCGAACGAATCGCCGTTCTGAACTTCGCCTCGGCCCGTATCCCCGGAGGCGGCTACCTCGGCGGCGCCAAAGCACAGGAAGAGGATCTCTGTCGCAACGCGCTGTTGTATCCCTGTCTCCTTCAGGCTCCCGACTACTACGCCGCCCACCGCGACTCCCCTGACCTGCTCTACAGCCACCGCGTCATCTGGTCCCCCGACGTTCCCGTGCACCGCGATGATGACGGTCAATTGCTGGCGGAGCCGTATCCGGTCTCGTTCCTGACCTGCCCCGCTCCCAACGCCGGACAAGTGCTGCGCCGTGAGCCGAGCGCGCGGAACCGAATCCAGCGGGTGCTCTACCAGCGTGCGGAACGAGTACTGGCCGTGGCCGCCCACCACGGCGCGCGTCAACTGGTTCTCGGCGCCTGGGGATGCGGGGTGTTCCGCAACGACCCGCACCAGGTCGCCGATGCATTTCACCACCACCTCACCGCAGGCGCCGCATTCTCGACTGTGTTCGAACGGGTTGTCTTCGCGGTCTGGGACCGCTCGCCAGACTCCGCCAACAGAGCTGCGTTCGCCGACCGTTTCACCACCGTGGAGGAACCGCCCTCCGAAGGGCTGTGAGGGCTGCCAGGCCCCTTCTGTTGATCGCAGGATCTACGCCGGCAGACTCCAGTTCGGCCCCGCAGGGTTGCCGAGCCACACCCGCTGGCGCTCACCGGTGACCGTGAGCCCGAAGCCAGACTTATGCGGGCTGCCTGCTTCCTGCCACGTTTCGATGGCCTTCTCGACCGCGTCCCACAGTTTGAGCGGTCCGTGCTGGCGCACAGTCCATCCGCGTGCGGGATCCGGTTGAGCTTCGGCCCGCGAACCGGTGCCGGCGTCGACGAGGAACGTGGCGTCATCGCCCCATGCAATTTGGGCCTGCGGAATGGCGAGCTGGGCGACCCATAGAGCTGTTCTGTCCTGGAGGACCGACGGATCGACTCTGGACTCGCGGGCGATCCCCAAACCCCTCACCAATGGCGGACGCGGCGGGGGCAGGTGTGATCGGGCGGTCATGAAGGAGAGGTCATCTTCGAGGAAACGGCCGCTCGCGGTGCCGTCGTCGGCCACGGTGAGATGCGCGAACGCGGTTTCACCCATCCATCCTGACAACGGAGCGGTGATGGTCCCGCCGACACGGATCTGTTGCGACCACTCCCGGGGGGCCGTGCGGACAGAGCAGGTCGCGATGAGCCGATCGTATTTGGCGTTCTCCGCATATCCGCGCAGCCCGTCGCCCTCCACCAGCGTGGGAGCGTAGCCCGCACCCATGATCGCGTCACGGGCTCGGGCGGCGACCAGCGGGTCGTACTCGATCGAAAAGACGGCGTCGCTTCCAAGTCGCTGACACATCAGCGCGGTTGAGTAGCCCGTGCCTGTTCCGATCTCCAGGACCTTGTCGCCCTCCTCGATCTCGACGGCCTCAAGCATCCGTACGACCAGGCTGGGAAGCGTGGATGATGACGACGGGTATCCAGATACGGGCCGTGTCGAGTCTTCAGCCAAGAGCCCCTCAACCTGAGTCGGCCAGGTCTCGTTGGCGTATGCCAGGGCGAGCCATGCGCCTTCGGGTGTGTCGGCGCGGCGGACGGGTGTCCACCAGCCGAATCGGTTCTTGTCGGGGCGATAAACAGCTTCTCCCAAGAACCGTTCGCGGGGCACCGTTTCCAGTGCTTTTCGCCAACTGGCAGACCCTATTTTGTCCGCCAGTTCGCGGCGGAGCGTCGCGGCCGTGTCGCTCATGGCCACCATCCTTCAAGTAGTGCGTCGGCGAAGGCTTGCGCTATCGCGCCAAATGCCATAGCAAAGCCCCCGGATGTAACTTTGAGGGCTTTGCGCGCCATTAGAAGTCGAATTCGCCCTTTCGGACGCCGTCTTTGAAAGCTTCCCACACGGAGGCGGTGACGACGTACGGGGCCTGCTCGGGAGCCTCAGTGTCGCGAATACCGACACACCCGCCGGACAGCGGGGCAACCTCCAGACAGTTGCCGTTGTTCGCGCCCGATGCCTTGGCCTTACGCCATGCGGCGGTGGCCAGCTCTTCGGACAGCTCCTCACTCATTGCTCATACCTCGCCGTCATTTCGCGAATCATGTCCTTTGAGGCATGCAGGGGATGCGCCCATGCACGGATCATGTCGTATCTCAGGCTAATATCCTGCACCTGCTGATCACCTGGAATCGAAGGCGTGACATGACGTACTGGATGACATTCTGGAAGCTGATCAACGTGGGCCTGGGCGATCCTGATGAACTCGCCCAGTGGGTCGTCGCTCAGAGGCTGGACTACTACGAAGACATCATGATGCAGCCGACCAAGATGCCTCCTGAGCTTCCCTCCTGCGCCACCGTTCCACCGTGGACCGGCCTCGTGAGCCGCGTCTACCGTCAGCGCTATAACGCACCCGTCCGTTTCCGGGACGACCCTCCACCCGGACAGCCCTTCGCCGATCATCCATCCTTCCGCTAGGTGCGGCTTGAAGGACCTCCACGACGTGAGTCGGCGAGAACACGGGGACGTCCCAGGCTTCGGTTCGCATGAGCCGCACAGCCGTCGCCCGTTGTGTGGGGATGCAAGGAGCCCCCACAGAAGATGCCGTAGGACCATCCACCGCTCAAGAGCGCTCACGGAAGGCATTTTCAGGCTCCGCTCGCCGAGCGCAGCAGGCGCCCGGCGAAGCGTGCTCTATAGCGGAGGTCTGAAGCGCATCGAGAGCTTGAAATGTCACCGGTTGAGGTACTCGATCAAGACTTTGGCCATACCCTCCGGGTCGTCGGTAGGATGCCGCCTCTCGGCGTTCTGCCAGGAGTAGTGCATGCCGCCGTACCCGACGAACACCCAAACCGGCAGGCCCGGCTCAGGCCGATGCACCATCAGAGCAGTGTTGTTGTCCCGCAACTCGGCGTTCACACCGAGCTCCACGAGCCGAACCGAAAGGCGTATGAGCTTGGCCGCCTCGTCACGGTGAGTGATGTCGGCCGCTACAGCAGCCATGATCGGATTCATTTTCGCTCCTTTCGCCCCGACCGCTTCCGTAGCAGTCGAGAAACTTCCGTTCCCAACCCATTAGGCGATCTTCGGCGCCGACTTCCGGATGAGGAGCGCGCCGCGAATCGCATAGCTTCGTCCCACCTCCACAGCACACGGGGGATCATCTGGTCTGGTTGTTCTCGTGTGGCCGGGTAACCGTCACCGTCTCCTCGTTCATCCGGCATTCCCTGTGGTGGGAGGCCGTTTGACGTACCGTGGTCGCTTGACGGCAAGTCCACCGGCAATGTGGAAAGACGAGACCCGCTAAGAGACCCCCCTCTTAACCCCTTTTGGCTTCTGCGGCGGAAGGAAGGCAAAGAATGGCCAATGCCGTCCCCAATGTCCAGCTCCGGGCATGGCGTCAGAACGCCGGATTATCACGTGGCGAAATGGCCAAAATGCTCAACCTCACCGCCAGCGGCATCAAGCACCGCCTGTCCTGCGACGAGGAGCGGGTTCGCCGTTGGGAGGTCGGAGAAGTCTCGTGGCCGCGTGAGCCCTACCGCCTGGCCCTGAGAGAACTTACTCACGAAGACCCTGAGAACCTGGGCTTCGTTCCCACCAAGCGCGCTCGTGTCACTGCTGAGCCGACTCGGGACAGCACCCAGCTCATGCAGTCGGATCCTCGCTCGCTCGAGAGGAGACTGCGGCGCCGTGAGTTCGTCGAGTTGAGCGGAGCGGCCTTGTTCGGTGCGGTACTCAATCAACCCGAGCAACCCCGCGACAGCGTTCAGGGCATCGACAACCTCGCAACCGTGTTGGTCGACTACGTCACTCCCAGCGACGGCCTCATCGGCTTGACCCCACTCGCCGCCATGATTGCCCAAGCCAAGCGGAACTACCAAGCCAGCCGGTACTCGCGAGTAATTGCCGAACTGCCGGACCTGCTCCGCCGGCTCCGAGCCGCCTGCTCCATTTTGGATAGTGACGCCAAGCTGGAGGCGCACGCGCTGTCCTCCGAGGCGTACCACATCGCCGCCTCCATCCTGCTCAAACAGGAGAGCAAGGGCCTTGCCTGGCTCGCGGCAGGCCGAAGCGTCCAGGCCGCGCACGCCAGCGAGAGCTCCCTCGCGATCGGGTCAAGCTCTCGGGTCATCACCCGCGCCCTCATGGACGGGGCGCACCATCAGGTCGCGATCAGCACGGCCCGCACCGCAGCGGCGCGTATGAGCTCCGGCCTCAAGCAGCCTTCCGGCGATGAGTTGTCCATCTACGGGTCGTTGTTGCTGAGCGGAGCCGTGGCCGCGGCACACGCCAGAGACCGGCACACCAGCGCCGAACTCCTCGACGAGGCCGCCCAGGCCGCTCAACGACTCGGATACGACGGCAACCATCTGTGGACCGCGTTCGGCCCGGCCAACGTTCTCTGCCACCGGGTGAACATCGCCCTGAGGCTCGGTGACGCGGGAACCGCGATCGACCACGCGCGCCGAATCGATCTCAACAAGCTACCGACCAGCGAGCGCAAGGGCACCCTGCTGCTCGACGCCGCGCAGGCTTTCCTTATGTGCGGCCGGCACGACAAGGCTCTGTACGTCCTGCGGTCGGCCGCAGACATCGCCTTCGAAGAGGTCGGCGGCCGACCCGCTGCGCTTCGCCTGGCCCACGACATCGCCACCACCGCTCCGCTCAGCATCTACCGCGAAGCCCGCGAGTATGCCGCCTCACTGGGAGTCCTCGCGTGACCCGATCCGGCAAGGTCCTCTACATCATCGTGTGTGCCGCAGGAGCCGCCGTCGACGTCGGCCGACTGGTCGCCTACGCCCAAGGCGAAGGGTGGATCGTCCAGATCATCGCCACCCCGTCCGCTCTGGACTTCATCGACGTCCCCGAACTGGAGCAGCAGACCGGACGCCCCGTTCGCAGCCAGTACCGCAAGCCGCACGAGCCCCGGCCCCCCAGAGCCGATGCGATCATCGTTGCTCCCGCGACCTACAACACCATCAACAAGTTCGCTCAGGGCATCGCCGACACCTACGCTCTCGGTCTGCTGGCTGAGGCACCCGGCCTGGGTATTCCCGTAGTCGTCCTGCCCTTCGTCAACAGCGCTTTCGCCTCCCGTGCCCCCTTCCGTCAAAGCGTCGCGAGCCTGCGCGCCGAAGGCATTCCTGTCCTTCTCGGCCCTGGCCAATTCGAGCCCCATCCCTCTGGAGCCGGAGGAGACAAGCTGGACACCTACCCCTGGGCCCTGGCCCTCAAGGAGATCGGGCAGCACCGTCTCCGCTAGAGAGTCCCGGGTATGACGGTCCATCTTGTCCCGCTCCGGCCAACTGACCCGGCGAAGCGTGCTTGGGAAGGCGTCCGAGCGTAGCGAGGTCCTTCAGGGGGCGGGCGTCAGCCCGCCTGGGAGAGCGTCCGGAGCGAAGCGGAGGCCCTTTGTGGGCGGGTGGGCATCAGACGGCCAACCACCGAATCGGGTGACGGGTGGGGGGAAGAACGTCCGGAGCGAAGCGAAGGCCCTTTTTAGGCGGGGGGAAGAAAGCGAAGCGAAGGCCCTTTTGAGCCTAGGCCGAGTCGCGGACGATCAGGCTGGTGGGTAGGGCGATCGAGTCGACTCGCTCCGCGCCGTCAATGAGTGCCAGCAGCAGTCGTACCGTCTCCCGAGCCACATCCCCCAGCGGCTGCCGCACCGTAGTCAGCGGCGGGTGTGTGGAGATCGCCACCGACGAGTCGTCGAAGCCGCCCACCGCCACGTCCTCAGGCACCCGCCGCCCCGCCGCCCGCAGCGTGTGCAGGGCACCCGAAGCCATCACGTCCGAGGCCGCGAAGACCGCGTCCAGGTCTGGTACGCGTTCCAGCAGCCGGGTCATGGCCGCCTCGCCGCTGGCGTGGGTCCAGTCGCCGTGTTCGATCAGTTTCTTGGACGCCTTCCGGCCGAGGACGTCGGCGAAGCCTTCGAGGCGCTGGATGCCGCCCGGTGTGTCCATCGGGCCGGTGATCATGGCGATCTTCTTGCGGCCACGCGAGACCAGGTATTCGGCCATCTGGCGGGCGCCGCCCCGTTCGTCGCAGGCCGCGTACGGGATCACCGTCTCCCTGCCGATGACGGCGCCGCAGGAGACCACCGGGATGCCGGCGCCGTGGAGGGTGTCGACCAGGGGGTCGCCGGCGTGGGTGGACAGGAGCAGGACGCCGTCGGCGTGGCCGCCGCGTACGTAGCGGAGCACCTGTTCGCGCTCCCTGTCGTCGCCGGCGATCATCATGACCAGCGAGAGGTCGCGTTCGCCGAGGAGGCGGATCGCGGTGCGGATCGTGGTGCTGTAGTTGGGGTCCTCGAAGTGGGCTTCGGAGCGGACCATGACGACCGATCCGGCGCGCTGTCTGACCAGGTTGCGGGCATTGCGGTTGACGACGTAGCCGGTTTCGGCGATGGCGCGTTCGATGGCGATCCGGGCCGCGGGGCTCACATAACGGTCGCCGTTCAGGACCCGCGAGACGGTGCCGCGCGAGATCCCGGCCACCGCGGCCACGTCATGGATGGTCGGCCTTTTCACGGGTTCAGCATCTCATGCCCCGCAGCCCAAACACTGTGAACGTGCACACACCTTTTAGCCCGTTTAACGACCCCGTAACGAAGGGTTGACAGCGCAGAGTGCCCAGACACACGCTGTGAACGTTCACAGACTCCCCCCAAGTCGAGGTACCCATGCAGATGAACAGGCTTGCCGCTGTAGCCGCAGCCGTCACCCTCGTGGCCGGTTGTTCCAGTGGTGGCGCGCAGCAGAGCGCCGCCCCGTCGAGCCCCGCCGCGCAGAAGGTCACCCTGACCTACTGGAACTGGGTGCCCGGCATGGACAAGATCGTCGCGGTCTGGAACAAGGCGCATCCCGACATCCAGGTCACCTCCAGCACCCAGGCGGGCGGGGACGACTCGGCCACCAAGTTCCTCACCGCCGCCAAGGGCGGGAACCCGCCGGACCTCGTCCAGGCGGAGTATCAGGCCCTGCCGTCGTTCGTGGCCGCCGAGGCGGTGGCGGACATCAAGCCGGCGGCGGATCCGGTCAAAGCGCAGTTCGGCGAGGGTATCTGGGGGCTGGTCACGCTCGGCACCGACGCGGTCTACGGCATCCCGCAGGACAGCGGCCCGATGCTGCTCTACTACCGGGCCGACCTGTTCAAGAAGTACGGCATAGCCGTACCGAAGACCTGGCAGGAGTACGCCGACGCGGCCAGGACCGTGCACGCGAAGGACGCCAAGGTGTATCTCGGCACGTTCTCCAGCAAGGACCCGGGCTCCTTCGCGGGCCTCGCCCAGCAGGCGGGCGGGCAGTGGTGGTCGATCAGCGGCGAAGCGTGGAAGGTCGCGATCAACGACGAGCCCACCAAGAAGCTCGCCGACTACTGGGGCGGCCTGGTCAAGGAGGGCGTCATCGACAACATGCCCTACTTCACCCCCGAGTGGAACAAGGCCCTGAACGACGGCAGGCTGCTGACCTGGCCGTCGGCCATCTGGGCGCCCGGCCCGCTGTCGACCAACGCGCCCAAGGCCAAGGGCAAGTGGGGGATCGCGCAGTTGCCGCAGTGGAACGCCGGCGAGAACTTCAGCGGCTTCTGGGGCGGCTCGGCCGTCTCCGTGTCGGCGGGCTCCAAGAACAAGGAGGCCGCGGCCAAGTTCGCCACCTGGCTCAACAGCGATCCTGAAGCGCTCGCCCTGCTGGTGAAGGAGGGCTCCGTCTACCCCGCCGCGACCAAGGGCGCCGACCTGCTCTCCGAGCCGCCCGCGTACTTCTCGAACGTGCCCGACTTCTGGAAGCAGGCGGCCGGGTTCGGCGCGGGAGCGCGCGGCTTCACCTTCGGCCCGAACGTCAACGTGACCTACAACGCCTTCAAGGACGCCTTCGACAAGGCCGCGCTGAACAAGACCTCCTTCAGCGGCGCCCTCCAGAGCGTCCAGGACGCCACGGTCGCGGACATGACGAAGTCCGGCTTCAAGCTCGCCCAATTACAGGCACGACAAGGAAGAGCTGGGCACCGTACCTGTTCCTGACCCCGGCTGTGACACTGTTCGCCCTGTTCCTGGCCCTGCCGATCGGCTACACCGTCTATCTCAGCCTGCGCCGGACCAAGGTGTCGGGGCTCGGGCTCGGCAAGGGGTCGAAGCGGGAGATCTTCGTGGGGCTCGACAACTACGTCGCCGCCATCGGCGACGGCGAGTTGTGGGCCGGCTGGCTGCGGGTGGTCGGCTACGCCGCGCTGGTCCTGGCCGTGATGCTGGGGCTCGCGCTGGTGTTCGCGCTGATGCTGGACGCCGCGAAGGTACGGCTGGCCCGCTTCTCCCGGATCGCGATCTTCATGCCGTACGCGGTGCCGGGCGTGGCCGCCAGCCTGATGTGGGGTTTCCTCTACCTGCCGAGCGTGAGCCCGATCAGTGAGCTGTTCGGGGTGGCGCCGCTGAGCCAGAGCGCGGTGGTGTACTCGATGGCCAACGTGGCGGTGTGGGGCGGCACGGGCTTCAACATGCTGGTGCTCTACACGAACCTGCGGGCCATACCCCAGGACCTGTATCAGGCGGCCAGGATCGACGGCGCGTCGGAGCTGCAGATCGCGTTGCGGATCAAGATCCCGATCCTGGCCCCGGCGATCATCCTGGTCACCGTCTTCTCGATCATCGCCACGATCCAGGTGTTCACCGAGCCGACCACGCTCCGGCCGTTCACGAACACCATCAGCTCGACCTGGAGTCCCTTGATGAAGATCTACCGGGACGCCTTCGTGACCGGTGACCTGTACTCGGCGGCGGCGACGGCCGTGGTGATCGCCGGGATCTCGCTGGTGCTGTCGTTCGGGTTCCTGCGCGTGGTGAAGAACCGCGCGTTCGGGGAGGCGTGATGGCCCGCGCCCGCGCCGCGTACGCGCCGCTCGGCCTGGCCCCGACCGGGATCCTGCTGATCGGCTCGGTGTACTGCCTGTTCCCGGTGAGCTGGGTGGTGATCGCCGCCACCAAGACGTCCGGCGAGCTGTTCTCGACCTCGACCTTCTCGCCCGGCACCGGGTTCTTCCAGAACCTCGCCGATCTCGCCGCCTATCGCGACGGGGTGTTCTGGCTGTGGATGCTCAACACGCTCCTGTACGCCGGTGGCGGGGCGCTGCTGTCGACCGCCGTGTCCGCGGTGTCGGGCTACACGCTGGCCAAGTACCGCTTCGCCGGCCGGAACCTGATCTTCAACATCCTGATCGGCGGCATCCTGGTGCCCGCGGTGGTGCTGGCGATCCCGCAGTATCTGCTGTTCGCGAAGGTCGGGCTGGCGGACACGTACTGGTCGGTCCTGCTGCCGCAGATCCTGCATCCGTACAGCATCTACCTCGCCCGCGTGTACGCCGGCGCGGCCATCCCCGACTCGCTGCTCGAAGCCGGGCGCATCGACGGGGCCTCGCACTGGACGCTGCTGACCCGGGTGGCGTTGCCGCTGATGGGGCCGGGGATGGTGACCATCTTCCTGTTCCAGTTCGTGGCCATCTGGAACAACTTCCTGCTGCCGTTCATCATGCTCGGCGACGACGGCAAGTTCCCGCTGACGGTCGGGCTCTACACGATGCTGGCCGCGGGGGCGAACCACCCGAGCCTTTACAACCTCATCCTCATCGGTACGTTCCTGGCGTTGATTCCGCTGATCGCGCTCTTTCTCACGATGCAGCGGTTCTGGCGCACCGACCTCAGCAGCGGCGCCGTCAAAGCCTGACAAATTATCAAAAAAGGGGGACTTATATGCCTGAGGGCATCGCGTTCGGCGGGGACTACAACCCCGAGCAGTGGCCGCTGGAGGTGCAGGAAGAGGACGTGCGGCTGATGCGGCAGGCCGGGGTGAACCTGGTCAGCCTGGGCATCTTCGCGTGGGTGCTGATGGAGCCCGCCGAAGGGGTGTACGAGTTCGGCTGGCTCGACACCATCATCGACCGCCTGCACAGCGCGGACATCTCGGTGAACCTGGGCACCCCGACCACGGTGCCGCCCGCCTGGTTCGCCAGAAAGTATCCCGACGCCTCCCCCGTGACCCGCGAGGGCCTGCGCGTCGGCGCGGGCGCGCGCGAGACCGCCTGCTCCAGCCACCCGGCCTTCCGCGCGGCCAGCGCGCGGCTGACCGAGCGGCTGGTGGCCCGCTACGGCGAGCATCCCGCCGTGGTGATGTGGCATGTGCACAACGAGTACGGGGCGCCGCTCGGCGAGTGCTACTGCGAGTCGAGCGTGGCCGCCTGGCGCGACTGGCTCCGGCAGCGGTACGAGAGCCTCGACGCGCTCAACACCTCCTGGGGCACCGCCTTCTGGGGCCAGCACTACGGCGAATGGGACGAGATCGACGCGCCCCGGTGGAGTCATACCGTGGTCAACCCGGCGCAGCGCCTCGACTACGCCCGTTTCGCCAACGAGGAGCACCTGTCGCACTACCGGTTGCAGCGCGACATCCTGCGCCGGAGCGGCAAACCGGTCACCACCAACTTCGCGGGCACGGTCAACTGCAAGTCGATGGACCTGTGGCGATGGGCCCCCGAGCTGGACGTGATCGCCAACGACCACTACCTGAACGGCGAACAGCCCGACAACCACATCCAGCTCGCCATGTCGGCCGACCTGAGCCGCTCCCTGGCCGGCGGCGGGCCGTGGCTGCTCATGGAGCACTCGACGAGCGCGATCAGCTGGCAGCCGCGCGGCATCGCCAAGCGTCCCGGTGAGATGCGCCGCAACAGCCTCGCCCACGTCGCCAGGGGCTCGGACTCGGTGCTGTTCTTCCAGTGGCGGGCCTCGCGGTACGGCGCCGAGAAGTGGCACTCGGCGATGATCCCGCACGCGGGGACCGACTCGCAGATCTGGCGCGACGTCGTCTCGCTCGGCGCCGACGTGCGCCGGCTGGCCCCGGTCAAGGACGGGCGCGTCACCAGCGAGGTGGCGATGGTCTGGGACTGGGAGTCGTACTGGGCGCTGGAGCTGGAGTGGCGGCCCTCGGGCGATCTGCGCTTCCGCGAGCGGGTGGACGCCTTCTACGAGGCCCTCTGGCGGGAGCACGTCACGGTGGACTTCGTCCACCCTTCCGCCGATATTTCGGGATACAGGCTGGTTGTCGTGCCGAGCTCGTACCTGCTCGCCGAAAGCTCGGCCAAGAACCTGCAGCGCTACGTCGAGTCGGGCGGTCACCTGCTCGTGTCGTATTTTTCCGGCATCGTCGATGAGAACGACACCGTCCACGCGGGCGCCTACCCCGGCGCGCTGCGCGAGGTGCTCGGGCTGTCCGTCGAGGAGTTCCACCCGCTGCGCGAGCTGGAGACCGTGACGCTCACCGGCGGGGCCACCGGCCGGATCTGGTCCGAGCGGGTCCGCCTCGAACGGGCGGTGGCCATGCGGCACTTCACCGACGGCCCCGACGCCGGCCATCCCGCCGTAACCGCCAACGCGTTCGGCGGCGGCACCGCGAGCTACCTGGCCGCCGCGCTCGGCGGCGACGACCTGCGCGCCCTGCTCGGCGAGGTACTCGACCGCGCGGGCGTCTCCCGGCCGCGTGACCTTCCCGACACCCTGGAGCTCGTACGACGGGGCGCCTTCGCCTTCCTCATCAACCACGGCGACGCGCCCGTCACGGTGACCGGCATGACGGGCACGGACCTGCTCACCGGCGCCCCCTTCACGGGCGAGGTCCCCGCGGGCGGGGTGGCCGTCGTGAAGCACTGAAGACGACTCAGGTTGATCAAAGCCGGCCCCGCCGGCGTTGATCACCATTAGAGTCCTGCCGTGATCGCCCCCTCTCCCGCTGCCGACCGGACGACCTCGCCGAGCGGCACATCCGTCGCGTTGACCTCCGTCCTCGCCGTCGTCATCTGGCTGGCGGGCTTCATCGCCTGGCTGGCCGTGTCGATCCTCGGTGAGAAGGCGTGCGCGCTGACCTCGTACCAGATCGAGGACTGCGACACGGTCAGCACGTGGGGCACGGTCACCCTGTCGACCTGGCTGCTCGCGCCGATCGGCTGCGCGGTGCTGCTGGCCCTGCTCTCGGCCGTCCCGGAGCGGCACGCGGGGGCTCGTAGGGCGGCCCTGTACGCCGTGCCGCTCGTGCCGCTGCTGGTCATCGTGGAAGCGGCGCTCGCCTACGCTCTGTGATGAATTGACCTTCACGTAAGGTCAACGTGTGTAATGAGCACATGCGAATCGGCGAGCTCGCCGCGCTGGTCGGGGTGTCCACCCGGACCGTGCGCCACTACCATCACCTGGGCCTGATGCCCGAGCCGGCGCGGCTGGCCAACGGCTACCGTGAGTATCGGCTGCGCGATGCGGTGGCCCTCGCCCGCATCCGGCAGCTGGCCGAGCTGGGCCTGTCCCTCGACGAGCTCCGCGACGTCCTGGCCGACGACGAGGGGCGCGAGCTGCGTGAGGTGCTCCAGGAGCTCGACGCCGACCTGGCCAGGCAGCAGGCGGCCATCGACGCCAAGCGGGACCGGCTGGCCGCGCTCCTGGAGGCGGCCGACCTCCATTCCGGCTCGCTGATGTCACCCGAGCTGGCGGAGGTGCTGCGCGAGCTGCCCGCGGCGGGTTCGAGGTTCGCCGAGCTCGATCGCGAGCTGCTGACCGTGGTGAACACGGTGGCCGACCCGGCTGCCCAGACGCGGATGCTCGACCTGATGCGCCCGCTCACCGAGCCCGGCGCGCTCGCGCGGGGTCACGCCCTCTACCGGCGGCTCGACGAGCTCGCCCAGGCGGATCCCGGCGACCCCCGCCTCGCCGCGCTCGCCACCGACCTCGCCGCGCACCTGCCGGACGAGATGGCGAGGCAGATGATCGCGCACCTGCCGGACGGCTCCGCCGGGGACGGCGGGTGGCTGGATGCGATGTTCTCGGAGTTCACCCCCGCGCAGTCCGAGGTGTTCCGGCTGCTCCTGATCGCGCTCAAGGAGAGGTTCTGATGGCACGCAAGGTGCTTCGGTTAGTCCAGATCGAGCTGCTGAGCCTGGTGAGTCTCGTCCTGTGGATCGCGCGGCGACGCCACGGCGTGCCGGCCGGCGCCACCGCCGTGCCGTACGCGAGAGAGCAGGCGCCGATCCTGCTCGTCTTCCTGTTCGTGATGATTGTGGAGACAGTGGGGATAGACCTGCTCCTACGGGCGATCGACGTGCCGGACTGGCTGCGCGTGGTGGTGCTGATCGGCGACGTCTACGGCATCCTCTACTGCCTGGCGCTCGGCGCGGCCTGCGTCACCCGGCCGCACGTCGTGACGCCCGGCGAGCTGCGTGTCCGGTTCGGGGTGTACTTCGACCTGCGCGTTCCCCGCGAGCTGATCTCTTCGGTACGGCTGTCGCGCAGCTACAACGAGAGCAGGATGGTCTCCGTGGCGGACGGGCGGCTCGGTGTGGCGGTCTCCTCCCAGACCAACGTGCTCGTCCAACTGGCCGAGCCGATCACCGTGATCCGCCCGCTCGGTGGCCGGGCCGAGGCCACCACGATCCGCTTCTTCGCCGACGACCCGGACTCCGTCCTGCGCTCACTCAAGCAGGCCACGCCGGCCCGCTGATCACTCGCCTCTCCTGGCCTTCGCTCGCCGCTTGCCCTCGTGCATCGCCTGGACGCGGGCGATCGGGATCGTGTGCCCCTCCTCGACCAGGTCGGCGGGCAGCGGCTGCGGCTCGGGCATGAGCTCCGCCCAGGGGTCGGCGTCGGCGAGCAGCCGCGCCGCGGTGTGGATGGTGAAGTCGGACGGCGTGACCCGGTCGAGGTCCTCCCAGGCCAAGGGGAACGAGACCGGCGCGCCCGGCCGGATGCGCGGGCTGTAGGCGGCCACCACCGTCGCGCCGCCCGCGCGGGTGGAGTCGAGGAACACCTTGCCCTCGCGGTCCTCCCGGATGAACGCCGTGGTGGCGAGCGCCGGGTCGACGCGTTCGGCGCGGGCTGCCAGGGCGCGGGTGGCCGCGGCCAGGTCGTCCATCGCGGTCCCCGCCACCACGGGCACGAACACGTGCAGCCCCTTCGCCCCGCTGGTCTTCACCGCCCCGGCCAGCCCCGCGTCGTCGAGGGCCTGGCGCACCAGCCGGGCCGCCCCCACGGCCAGCGGGAACGCGTCCTCGACGGGCGGATCGAGGTCGAGCACAAGATGGGTGGGATGCTCGCCGCGGAACAGCGCCGGGTGGTATTCGACCGCCCTCTGGTTGGCGAACCACAGCAGGGTCCTGCGGTCGTCGCACAGCGCGTAGGACACCTGCCGGTGCGACGCCTCGGCCCAGACGGAGATCGTACGGATCCAGTCGGGGGCGTACTTGGGCACGTTCTTCTGCATGAACGGCGCCTGGCCGGGCCGTACGCGGATCACCGACAGCGCGCGGTCCCGCAGGACGGGGATGATGCGGTCGCGGACGGCGTCCAGGTAGTCGACCAGATCCCGTTTCGTCGCGTTCGATCCGTCGAACAGCGGCTGGTCGAGATTGGTGAGCGACACTCCGTCCCGCGTTTCATCGCTGGTCACCCGGTTCACGATGCCCACGTACGGGCGTGGGGTCAACTTTGGTCGGTCTAGCGGCGTTCGTCTGCCTGGGTCTACCCCACGATGCGGTTCTCCCAGGCCCAGGCGACGATCTCGACTCGGTTGCGCATGCCTAGCTTGGCCAGGATGCCGGATATGTGGCCCTTGACGGTGCTCACGGAGATGAACAGTTCGGCGGCGATCTCCTGGTTGGTGCGGCCCCGGGCGACGGCCCGGACGACCTCGGCCTCCCGTTCGGACAGCGGCTGGGCGGTTTTGCGGGCGGTCGGTGCGCCGGTGGCGGTGAGGTGGCGGAGGAGCCGCAGAGTGATCGACGGGGAGATCAAGGCGTCCCCGGCGTTCGCGGCGCGGACGGCCTCGACGAGCAGGGTGGGGCCGGCGTCTTTCAGCACGAAGCCGACCGCCCCGCCGCGCAGCGCGCCGTAGACGTACTCGTCGAGGTCGAAGGTGGTGACCACGATGACCCGCAGCGGGTCGGGGACGCCGGGGCCGGCCAGTGCGTGGGTGACCTCGATGCCGTTGAGGCGGGGCATCTGGATGTCCACCAGGCACACGTCCGGCCGCAGGCTGCGGGCCAGAGCGACCGCCTCGGCGCCGTCCGCGGCCTCGGCGACCACGGTGATGTCGGGCTGGTCCTCCAGGATGAGCCGCAGGCAGCCACGGATCATCGCCTGGTCGTCGGCCAGCAGGACCCTGATGGTCATGGACGTCTCCGCGCGGCGACCCGCAAGGTGGTCATCGGCGTTTCCGCGCGGGGACGGGCAGGGTGGCGAGTACGGACCACCCGGTCCCGGGGCGCGGGCCGGCGGACAGCAGGCCGCCGAGGGCCTCGACGCGTTCGCGCATCCCGACCAGGCCGTAGCCGCCGCGATGGGGGTAGCGGGCTGGGACCGGCGGGGCGTCGTCGGCGACCTCGACGGTGACCACGTCCCGCTCGCGGGCGACGCTGACCGTCACCGAGCGGGCGTGCGGTGCGTGGCGGGAGATGTTGGTCAGCGACTCCTGTACGACCCGGTAGACGGTGCTGGACACCTCGGGCGGCCACCCCGATTCGTCCTCGGGCAGGCTCAGGCTCACTTCGGGGCCGTGGCCGCCGAAGCGTTCGACCAGTTCGCTGAGTTGTTCGGGGCCGGGCGTGGCGGGGGCCGCGTCCTCGGCGTCGCGCAGCAGGCCGACAACGCGGCGGGTCGCGGCCAGCGCGTCGGAGCCGGCGGCCTCGATGCTCGCGAGGGAGTCTTCCGTCTTCTCCGGGTGCTTGCGGGTGACGAGCTGGGCGGCCTGGGCCTGGAGTACGACGGAGGTGATGTGGTGGGCGACGACGTCATGGAGTTCCCTGGCCAGCACCAGGCGCTCGTTGCGGCGTACCCGCTCGACGACGGTCCTCCGGCGGGCGGCGAGCAGTCGCGGGCCCAGCCCGAGCGCGACGGCGGCGAGCCATCCCGCGCCGTTCAGCACCACGACAGGCGAAACGCCGGCGGAAGGGGTGCGGGTGGCGAGCAGGCTGCCCGCGACCACCGCGAATCCACCGGCCGCGACCGCGCAGGCCGAGGGGGCCGGGAGCGCTCTGATCGCGGAGCCGACGAGCACGGACAGGGCCAGGGCCATGGCCAGGCCGGGCTCGCTGGGGAGATGGACGAAGCGGGTGATGAGCATGGCGGCCGCCGCGACGGCCAGGCCCGCCACGGCCGCCCATACCCGGTGGCGCCGGCGCACCAGAGCTGTCGCGCACACCACCGCTCCGGCGACGCAGTCGAACTGCCAGTAACCGTCGCCCCAACTGTCCGCGACCCGGTACGCCTGGAAGGCGAGCGCCGCCGCGAACACGGCGCCGAGCCCGGCGTCGGCCGCGATCCCGGCCCGCACATTCACATGGTTCAGGCTAGGAGATGTGCACCGCGCACCGAACCGGCCGAAAGTACCGTCGTGCATGGTGTAACCCTGCTTTCGCCCGATGCCCGGCATCGGGCCGGGCTCGCAGGATGAGCCTCATGCGACATCAAGATCCCTATTCGGTGCCGGAAGCCGCCCGCGTCACCTCCAGGCGACCGCGTATCGCCGCGCTCGACGTAATACGCGGGTTCGCGCTGTGCGGAATCCTGGTGGCCAACGTCCAGCCGATAGCCCACGTCGGCAGCGTCGCCGTGGAGCCGGCACCGATGCCTGGGGAGGAATGGATGGGGCTGCTCGTCGAGCAGCGCTTCTTCCCGATCTTCTCTCTGCTGTTCGGCGTCGGGTTCTCGCTGCTGCTGAACTCCGCCACCGACCGCGCCCCTCACCCGCGGCTGCTCCTGCTGCGCCGGCTCCTGGTGCTGCTCGCGATGGGCCTGGTGCACCACTTCCTGCTCTGGGAGGGTGACATCCTGGCCATCTACGCCGTCGTCGGCCTGGTGGTACTGCTGCCCTCGACCTGGCTGCCGCGGTGGGCCGTGGCCGGCCTCGCCGCCGCGCTCCTCGTGGCGCCGTTGATCGTCGGCAGCGGCTTTCTCGCACTGGTCCCCGGGCTGTTCCTGCTGGGCTCAGCGCTGACCCGGTACGGGGTGATCGCCCGGATCGAGCGGTCCACCCGCGGCCCTGCCGTGCTCGGCCTGGTCCTCGCGGTGGGGGCCGCGCCCGCCCTGTGGTGGCAGACCCACTCCACCGGCGGGTCGGGCTTCAGCGGCTCGCTCGCCTTGGCCGGGCTGCTGATCGCAGGGGTGTACGTGTGCGCCCTGCTGGTCCTGCTCAGGACACCGATCCGACCGGCGCTGCAGGCGGTCTTCGCACCGCTGGGGCAGATGGCACTCACCAACTACCTGACCGCCACGCTCTTCGTCCTGGCGATCAGCCGCGTCCTCGGCGGCCGGTCGGACGACTGGTCTCCGACAACGGTGGTGCTGATCGCCGGTGCCATCCTCGCCGTCCAATGGCTGTGGTCCACCCTCTGGCTGCGCAGGTACCAGCAGGGTCCCCTCGAATGGCTCTGGCGCTGGGCCACCTGGGCCCGCCGCCCACCTCTGCGCCGCGACATCGCTGTCACTTTCGAGAGACATGGCGGGCCATCTCTACCTAGCTAGATTAAGAGTCATGGCAGGCAGTCCACGAATGACGCCGCAGACCATCTCGGTCTTGCGGGAGCTGTTGAATGATCCCTTGGCCGAGCATTACGGACTGGGATTGTGTAAAGCCACCGGAATCGCCGGTGGCACTCTTTATCCCATTCTGGTCCGCCTCGAAGCGTACGGCTGGGTGGAGAGCCGCTGGGATGACCCGGCCGCCCACCAGGGTCGTCCACCGCGCCGGCACTACAGAATCACCGAAGACGGCCTCGAACGCGGCCGTGAGGCCATCGCTCGGACGGCCGGAAAGCGCAGGCGGGCCGCCGGAAGCAGGCGTCCCGGGATCGCCGGAGGCACGGCATGAGCATCCTGGAAGACGCCTTGCCCGATTACCTGACAGCGGATCAGGCGCGGATGGTCGAGCGTGCGTACACGGTGGCCGCCTATTGGCACCGCGACCAGACACGGAGGAGCGGGGAGCCGTACATCACCCATCCACTCGCGGTCGCCGCCATCCTGGCCGAGTACGGCGCTGACCACGAGTTACTCTGCGCGGCGCTCCTTCACGACGTCCTCGAAGACACCTCGTGTCCCGAGACGGAGCTGGCGGCGGAGTTCGGCGAGACGATCGTGCGTCTGGTGACGGACCTGCGGCCGCTCGATGACCCCGCGCTGCTGGCTGAAGGCTGGGCGGCCACCACCGACGAGCGGGTGCTGACCTTGAAATTGGCCGATCGCCTGCACAACCAGCGGACGATGCGATTCCTCCCGCCGGACAAGCAACTGCGGAAAGCGCGCGAGACCCTCGACGTCTTCGTGCCGATCGCCGGCCGGCTGGGCATGGACGAGATCGGCCGGGAACTCGAAGGTCTCGCGCGGGCGAGACTCGATGCCGGAACGCAGGCGTTTCTCCGGGTGATCACTGCGGGGGCGATCATCCTTCCGCATGGTGTCCGGGCTCGCTGGATCGCGGAGTGGCTCGGAGAGCTCCACGCGCTGCCCGATCGACGCGCCCGCCGGCGCTTCACCGCGGAGTTGCTCGTGGGCATGCCACGGTTGGCCGTAATGCTGCGCCGACCCTAGGGTCAGTGGAAGTCGGCAGCGTGCTCTCGTGCCCACTGCGAGAAGGGTACGGCGGGTCGTCCAAGGACCTGTTCTACCGTGCCTGTCGCCGGTGATCCTCCGTTCGCCGCCGCCTTGATGAACTCGAGGATCGCGTCGACGATGTACGGCTTCTCGAACTGCCCGAAACGGTCACGTGCCGCTGATTCCGACAACTCCTCGATCTGGAGGTCCTTGTCGATCGCCGCGCCGATCAACTCGACCTGACGCCGCTGGGACAGCAGCTCGGAACCCGTCAGCAAGGCGCCGGCTTCTTTGCCGGCCTCCCCCACAAGGGCCGCGACCGCGACCGCGGCGATGTCGCGTTCATGGATGGGGGCCATCACCGCTTCGGGATGGACCAGCCGGACGATGCCGTCGGTACGGATCGAGTGGGCCCAGTTCAGCGCGTTGTTCGCCAGAACCAGCGGGCGGATCGGCGTCCAGGGCAGACCCGAACCATCCAGTGCCCGCTCGACCGACCGATGCTCTTCGGCTATCGCGTTTCCCGCCGCGTACGGCAGCAAGACGCTTCCCGAGGACATCAGCACGATGCGTTCGAGATCAGCGTCCCGAGCGGCACCAACGAAAGCATCGGCGCCGCCGACGGGCGCGTACAGGAAGACCTTCCGCACCCCGTCCAACGCGGCCTTCAGCGTGTCGGGCCGGGTGAGGTCCGCGGCGACCACGGACACTTCTGCGGGCAGGTCCGCCGACGCGAGGTCGCGCACCGACGCGCGCACCGATTCTCCGGCGGCCAGCAGCTGATCGACGACATGACGCCCGACGCTTCCGCGGGCTCCGATCACCAAGGTGGACACAGCGCTCCTCTGCGTTAGCAGCGACTAGCTTGAGCGCGCCCTGGGAGCCACAGCCGTGACACACGAAGCGTTCCGACGCGGCACTTCGTGCGCCGCCACAGTAACATCGTCCGCTCGTTACCGCGCTGTTGCCGGGTAGGACCGCGGTAGTCCCGAGATAGCGGCTGTCCCTAATTTCGTGAAGTGTGCTGAGGATTCACTTCACGGTCCAGGATATGGGCCGCCTGCGCATGAGCGCGGGACTCGGGCTGGTGGCGGAAGGTGCTTTCGCCCTGGACCTGTTCCAGCGCAACGGCGCCGTCTTCGACGGCTGGCGCAAGCAGGTGCGCCGACGTCTCGGACCACGCGTCGGCGCCATGGAGCAGCTGCTCCGCGAGCGCCTTTCGCTGGCCGAGCTGCTGGAGCTCCTCGGTGATGCCCCCGCCGACGCCAAGACCCGCGCGCGGGTCACGGCGCTGGTCTTCGAGTTCTGCGGCGCGGCCGTGGTCCCTTACTGGGGCCGGGTTCAGAGCTCTCTGGAGGCCGAACGGGCCATCCGCGGCCGCATCGGCATCACTACGGGGGTCGAGGGTCTGCTCCGTACCTTGCACCCCAACATGGAATGGAATCCACCCGTCCTCGAGATCCGTGACGACGAAGAACGCGACGTCCATCTGCGCGGGCGCGGGCTGCTGCTCAGCCCGTCGCTGTTCCTGCGCAGTAGGTCCTGCGTAGTCGTGGGCGCCGGAAACGACAAACCGCCCGCACTGGCCTACTCCATGCGTTTCGACGTGGCCGACATCTTCGGCACCGAGCCCCCGCCTGAGCAGGCGCTCGGCGCTCTGGTCGGCCACACCCGGGCGGCGGCCCTACAGGCGCTCGCCGAAAGCTGTACCACCGGCGAACTGGCTCAGCGCCTCGGCATCTCGCTCGCCGGCGCGAGCAAACACGCGACCGTCCTGCGCAGGGCCGGTCTGGCCAACGCCTCCAGGAGCAGGAACACGGTGCTCCACACACTGACGCCGCTGGGCGTCGCTCTCCTGCGACGCCGCGAATCCGTACCGGCCCGCTAGCCATGGAAGGGATCGATGATGAGCACCAACCCGTTCGAGGACCCGGACGGCATCTACCACGTGCTGGTCAACGAGGAAGGGCAGCACTCGCTGTGGCCCTCGTTCGCCGAAGTGCCCGCCGGATGGACCGTGGCCCGGGCCGACACGAACCGCCAGTCGGCGCTCGACTACGTCACGGCGAACTGGACCGACATGCGGCCCGCCAGCCTCGTCAGGTCGATGGAGGGGTCGTGAGATTCGCCAGCGCCCATCAAGAAAGGACTCACCCGTGCTCACGATAAAACTGGACGCGGCCGAGACCAAGTTCGTCCACGAACTCGTCGACGAGCTGTCCGAACACCACCAGAGCGTGGAGTCGGCCGACTTCCAGCGAGAGGCCAAGACCTTCGCCCAGGAATTACCCCGGCGCCTGCGCGCGGCCCTGAACGGATTCGTCGCGGCGGAGCGCCACGGCGGTTGCGTGATCTCGGGGCTGCCCGTCGACGACCGCGTGATCGGGCCGACCCCGGCGCACTGGAAGGACAAGCCGGTGCCGTCGCCGTCGCTGCGGCAGGACATCGCCTTCTACCTGATGGCCTGCCTGCTCGGCGAGCCCATCGGCTGGGCCACCCAGCAAGACGGTTATCTCATGCACGACATCCTGCCCATCAAGGGGCATGAGCGTGAGCAGATCGGCTCGGGCTGCGAGGAGGTGCTCACCTGGCACACCGAGGACGCCTTCCACCCGCTGCGGACGGACTATCTCGGGCTGATCTGCCTGCGCAACCACGACGGGGTCGCGACCACCGTCGCGGACGTCGCCGACGTACGCCTGGACCAGGTCACCGGCGAGTTGCTGCGTCAGGAGCGCTTCCGCATCCTGCCCGACCACTCGCACCGGCCCGAGAGCGTGGGCGCCCCCGCCGGCGCGGACGGCCTGCGGCACAAGGCCGCCGAGCTGTTGCGCGGCAGCCGGAAGATCGTCGACCAGGAGCTGCGCTCGCCGACGGCGACCGCGGTGCTGTTCGGTGACCCGGACGATCCTTATATCCGTATCGACCCGCATTTCATGCGGCACGTCCAGGGGGTGGCCGAGCAGGAGGCGCTCGATGTGGTGACCCGCGCGCTCGACGCGGTCGTCACCGAGATCGTGCTCCGGCCCGGCGATATCTGCTTCATCGACAACTATCGGATGGTGCACGGGCGAAACGCGTTCTCCGCGCGGTTCGACGGAACCGACAGATGGCTGCGGCGGCTCAATATCGCCAGGGATCTCCGTAAGTCCCGGGCCCGCCGGCTGGGCGCGGAATCTCGGACGATCTACTGATCTCCTGATTTGGTGTGGTTTCTGGAGCGGGCCGGTCACGACCGCAGGCACTCGACGAGCGCCGCAGCGACCGGCCCGCTTCCGTGCGCCCGGCCCGCTTCCCTGCGGCACCCCTTTCCCGCGGCACCGGGATCGTAAGAGCCGCCCGGGTCGCCGAGGGGTCACGCGGGGGCGCGGTCGTAGACCGGGTGGCTACGTCTCCGGGGCGGCGGGTGCGGGGCGCAGGGTTGGGAAGTGGCGGAGGGTTGGGCTGAGGTTGGCGCCGAGTGCCACGATGCCCAGGGCCGCGGCGCAGATCAGGATGCTCATCGCCCCGTCGCCCGTGACGGCGATCAGCAGGCCGCCGACCATCGGACCCACCGTGCCGGCCAGGTCGGAGCAGAGGCCGACGACACCGCTCAGACGGCCGCGTATCTCGTCAGGGGCGATCGTGAGCTGGTAGGTCACGATGGTGGTGTTCGCGACGGGGAAGAACACCGCGGCCAGCCCGAGTAACACGCCGAGCAGGAGCCCTCGCGACACGAGCGCCATCAGCCCGGCCATCGCGGCGAAGACCCACGACGCGCCGATGATGATCACGGGTGCCGGCAGCGCGGCGTGCAGCCGGCCCGCCACCATGGCGCCGAGCAGCCCACCGACGCCGAAGCAGGCCATCATCAACCCGATCTCGCCGTAAGCCACCTCGGCCTCGCCCGACTGGACCAGGATGATGATGATCAGCGCGTGGAACGCGAGATTGACGAAAACGATCCACACGACGGTCGTCCTGATGACGGGCTGCCGCAACAGCCAGCGGAACCCGCTCAAGAGCCCGTCATCGCTCGGCCGGCCGGGCGAGACCTGACCGGGCGAGACCTGACCGGGCGAGACCTGACCGGCGGGGCGGCGGCGAGGGAGCCGGAGCACCGTCAGCGCGGCGAAGGAGACCGCCAGCATTCCGGCGTCGATCGAGAACGGCACCAGCTCGTGCAGCCCGAAGGTGAACCCGGCCGCCGCGGGGCCGAGCAGGAGCGCCCCGAACGGGCGCGCCGCGTTGCGCGCCAGCGCGTCGGGCAACTGGGCACCTGGTACGACCTGCGGAAGCGCCGCATGCTCCGCCGGCTGGAACACCGAGCTGAAAGCGCCCTCGATCACGGCGACGAGAACGACATGGGGGAAGGAGAATACCCCGAGCAGCAGCGCGATCACGATGCTGAACATCGCCGCCGAGCGCACCGCCTGAGACAGCAGCAGGACTCTCTTGCGGTCCCACCGGTCGGCGATCACACCTGCCGGGACGTTCACCGCCATCCGTGCCGCCGCCAGGATCGAGGTGATCAGCCCGATCTGCACCGCCGAGGCCGAGTGCGCCAGGAGCAGCAGCGGAAAGGCGACGAACACGATCTCGCCGGCCAGTTCCGACAGGAACATGCTGGTCCACAGGATGTTGTAGTCGCGGTTCCGAGACAACCGAACCGGCTCGTCCCCCGCCGACACCACGGTGCTTTCGTCCCGTCCGCCGCCACCCGGCGCCGACACCCCGGCGCTCTCGTCGCGTCGCGCCGTACGCCCGGTGCTCTCGTCGTGCCGCGCCATGCGCCCGCCGATCTGGTCGTGTCGCGCCATGCGCCCGCCGATCTGTTCTGGTGCCCGAATGCCGGGCCGATCCTCACGCGCAGGAATATGTCCCCGCGGAGGCGCCCAATGGCCGAACCGCGCTTACCTTCAGATCTTGCTGCTGAATTCGCCCGGCCGGCTATGTCTTTGACTCGACCGCGAAATCCGGAGGCCAGGGCCACGCCATGAAGGCCACCGGCCGCAAAAGAATGGCCTGCGAGTTTTCTGCACGCGTCAACTTCATTGCCGCACGGGACCGGTGTCCAACACCATGAGGCGGCCAGGTGCCTCCGCCGCCACTGCGGTCACAGAAAGAAATCGGGAGAGCAGCGACGGCCACGGTCGACTGATTCACGCCTCACGCGGCCTGGGTTTCGCCAGGCTGCGATGGAATGGAGGTATGTCGTGACGACCACGACAGCCAAACCCGACCTACCGACCTCGATCAAGGCCACATTACCCGCCGTGCGATGGTGGCCCCTGCTGAGCGTCGCCGGTGCGCTGACAGCCCTGCTCCTCGTACTGTCGGGGCGGCACGGCTACCACCTCGACGAGCTGTACACCAGAGCGGCCAGCCAGCATCTCGACTGGGGGCAGATCGACCAGCCGCCACTGGTCGCGCTGGTGGCCAGGCTGGAAATAATGGTGTTCGGCGACAGCCTGACGGCATTTCGCATAGTGCCCGCCCTGCTGATCGGGGTGGTGGTGATTCTCGCCGCATTCATCGCCCGCGAACTCGGGGCGAATCAGCGAGCCCAGCTCCTCGCCACGATCGCCGCGGCGGCGTCCGGTCTCGCGCTGCACACCGGACATATCCTGGGCACCAACAATTTCGACGTGCTCGTCTGGGTCGTCGTCTGCTGGCTGGCCATCAGGCTCGCCCGTACCCGCGATTACCGGCTGTGGCTGGTGATGGGCGCGGTGGTCGGATTCGGCTTGCACGCCAAATACCTCCTCGCTCTGCTCCTGCTCTCCCTCGCGGCGGGAATACTGCTCTGCGGGCCGCGGGAGGCGCTGCGTAGCTGGAAACTGGTCGCCGGCGTCGTCATCGCGGCGGTGATCGCGGCACCCGTCCTGGTGTGGCAGGTGATGCACGGCTGGCCGCAGGTCGAGATGTCCAAGGCGTTGTCGACTGCGCTCGACACCCTGTCCAGGATCTCCTTCATCCCGATGCAGATCCTCATGATCGGCTTGTTCCTGAGCCCAGTGTGGATCGCCGGCCTGGTCGGCCTGCTGCGCCGCCCGCAGTGGCGTCCGTACCGGTTCATCGGGGTGGCCTACCTCTTCATGGTCGTGCTGCTGCTCGTCATCGGCGGGCAGGCGGCGTACGCCTCGGCTCTGCAGTTCGTGCTGCTGGCCACCGGATGTGTCATGGTCGAGCAATGGGCACGGACCGTCACGCGTAAATACCTGTTCGGGGCGGCGGTGGGCCTCAATCTGGTGACGTCGGCGGTGTTGATGCTGCCGGTGTTCCCCATCCAGACGTATGCCGGTAATCCCGTGCTGCAGGAACTCGCCATCGTCCAGTTCGACCAGGCCGGGTGGCCGGAGCTGACCGCCCAGGCCGCCGCCATCTACCGAGGGCTGCCGGTGGCCGACCAGGCCCATGCCATCTTCTACGGCAACCACTACGGTCAGGCGGGCGCGCTGGACAAGTACGGCCCCCAGTACGGGCTGCCGCACGCCTACAGCGGCCACAACTCCTACGCCGACTTCGGACAGCCGACCGATGACAAGACCATCGTCATCACGATCGGCGTGGATCGTGCCCAGTTCTCGAAGCTGTTCGCCCGGTGCGAGCCGCACGGCAAGTTCGACATCGACCTGCCCGTGTCCGACCGGGGGCAGGAGTTCATGGTGTGCCGGCAGCCCCGTGAGTCGTGGTCGCTGCTGTGGCCCAAGCTTCGGTGGATCGGCTTCCAGTGCCCGTACACCGCCAAGGCCGTGACGGCGACGAGCACAGAGGGCTGCACCTGATCAGCCGTCGATGAAGAGGCCTCCGCTCTGGCGAACCAGAGCGGAGGCCTCTTTCGTACGGTCGATCAGCAGAAGGCGAACCGGGAGAGCAGGTCCTCGGGGTCGTCCAGCCTGGTGCCGGAGCAGAGGCCGCTCTTGTCGATGAACCGCTTGAGGTAGCCGGCTCCCTCGGTGCCGCCCGAACCCTTCATGTTCGGCAGGTAGGTGCGGCCGAATCCGTAGTGCCGGCCCCGCCACATCAGCAGGCACCGCTCCACCTCCGTGTACGCGCTGATCACTTCCGCGTCCGCGCCGGCGGCGACCACGTCCTTCAGGGAGCGGAATTCCCGCAGCCGAGGGTCGTTGATCAGGTCGAGGTGGGCGAAACCGGCGTACGTCTCCGCCTTGCGTTCGTCGTAGCCGTACACCACCAGCTCCATCAGGTGGTAGTTCAGCGACTGGACCGCGCTGGCGTCCCCGGTGGCGTCCCGGAAGCCGAGGAACAGCTCGGGCGACAGGGTCTTCAGCACGTGGAAGATCTCTTTGAGCAGTTCGGAGCAGGCGATCAGCTGGCCCATCCGGAACATGAACTCGGCGCGGTCGAGGCCGACCACCGCGATCGCCTGGCGGGCCAGCCCTCGGATCATGAAGAAGGTCAGCTCGCAGGCCTGCACGGAGCGGATGAAGATGTGCTCGTCGTGCTTGTCCGAGCGGCGGAATCCGCAGCACCGCCTGAGCAGCAGCAACTGCCGTTCGAGCCGTTCGTCCTCGTGCGCGGCACGCACCAGGTCCGCGCCGCGCAGCGCGCTGTAAGGCGCGACGGACATCGCACCGACCTGATCGATGACCCGATGCAGGCCGAGCAGGCGTTCGGCGAGGTGCTCGGGCACCACCGCGTACCGGCAGGCCTCCCGGCGTTCCAGATCGGCGAGTTCGGTCAGGGTCGCGTGCATCGCGAGCAGGCAACCGCCGAAGGCGTCGTCCTGGCCGGAGAGGAACTGGCCGAAGACGTGCAGCCCGGTGTAGCGGTAGTACTCGGGAATGGCGAGACGCCGGCTGAACGGACGCGTCAGCAGGCGGATGGTGTCGTTCTCTTCGGTGTCCGGACCGGCCAGCGCCTCGTCGTAGCGGCGGGACAGGTCGGCCAGTTCTTCCTGGCTCAGTTCGGCCAGTGCGGTCGTGGCCAGCCGGTCGGCGAGCGCCGTGCTGTGTTCAGGGAAGGTTAATCGAACGGCATCGGTGGTCATCTGTTCCCCACGGGGTTGCGAGCGGTGGTCAATCGCGCCGACCGACCAGGAGGTGCTTGTCGGCGGTGGAGCGGTGCACGGCGCAGCGGGTGAATCCGGCGCGTTCCAGCAAGCTCAGGTACTCCGCGGGGGTCCGGTGCCTGCCCTGGGTCTCGAAGTACATCGACAGGTTCATCACCGCGGTGGCCAGCGGGCCCTGCCGGTCCTCGTCGAAGAGGCGCTCCATGACGAGTACGCGGCCGCCCGGCCGGCAGGCGTCGTACGCCTTGCGCAGCAGTTGGGCGCAGGTCTCGTCGTCCCAGTCGGACAGGATGTAGCCGAACGCGACGCAGTCGCCTTCGGGCAGCGGATCCCGGAAGAAGTCGCCGCCGGTGAAGCCGAGCCGGTCGCCGAGCCGGTGCTCTCGCGCGGTCTCCGCGAGGTACGGCCCGACCTGCGGCAGGTCGAACACGGTCGAGCGGAGGCGCGGGTAGGCGAGCAGGGCCGCCACGGAGAACGGGCCGCTCGCGCCGCCGACGTCCACCAGTCGCCGGGCGTCGCCGAGGTCGGCGAGCGCGGCGAGTTCGTGGGAGACGTGGAAACTGAGCTGCCACATCGCGGTGAGAAACCGCCGGGTGGACTCCTCGTCGCGATACAGCGTGGCGAACGGCGCGGGCAGGTCGGCGTCGACCGCGTTCTTGCCGCGCTCCAGATAGGCGGCCAACTGGCCGAACCGTTCCGCCGTGCTGCCGAGCAGATGGTCGACGAATCCCAGCAGGTATCGCGGCTCCCGCCGGTCGAGGTAGGGCCGCACTCCGTCGGCGAGGGCGTACTGGCCGCCGGCCGTGCGATCGAGCACGTTCAGCGAGGCCAGGACGAGCAGCAGCCGTTCGAGGGTCTCCTCGTCGGTCTCCAGCGCGCCCGCGAGCTTCGCGGTGGTGGCGCCGGCGTTGTCCGCGAGGTAGGTGAACACCCCGGACTTGTCGGCGAGATGCAGGGAGTAGGTAGAATAAATTCCGAAGACGGCACGTTCGAGATGCGCTGGAATCATGGCAGACGGCCAATCCGGTCGATACTCATCAGGCATTCTTAAATGCCCTGGCCGGCGAAAATGCGCAGGCGAAACTCCGGCAGCCGCCGGCCGCGGAGGGTCACGCCGAGCTTTCCCCAGTATTCGCATCGGCCCGGCCGGCGACTACCTGTTTGACTCGTCAGAGAAAAACCCAGTTCACGGGCATGTTCAGCGAACGGCGAAAATGAACTAGTCTTAATGCAATACTCGGCGCGACATTCGATACTTGCGAGGGTGCGGGGTGGCGACGTACGCGGTCCGAATGGATTCGGTAGGCAAGGTGTACGGATCAGGACGCAATGCCGTACACGCGCTCAACGACGTGACGATGGCCTTGCCGAGAGGCACGTTCACCGCGGTCATGGGCCCGTCCGGCTCGGGCAAGAGCACGTTCCTGCACTGTGCGGCCGGCCTCGACCGGGCCACGTCGGGAAAGGTCTGGCTGGGTGACACGGAGTTATCCGGCTTGAAAGAGGACGCGCTCACCGAGCTCCGGCGCGAGCGCGTCGGGTTCGTCTTCCAGGCGTACAACCTGCTCGATTCGTTGACCGTCGAACAGAACATCACGCTGCCGTTCCGCCTGGCGGAGAAACCCATCCAGCACGATCGTCTGCGGACCGCGCTGGCGGCGGTCGGCCTCAGCGAGCAGCACGACCGCTATCCGAGCCAGCTCTCCGGCGGCCAGCGGCAGCGGGTCGCGATCGCCCGGGCGTTGATCAATCAGCCGGACGCGGTGTTCGCCGACGAGCCGACCGGGGCGCTCGACACCCGCACCGGCCGGCAGATCCTGGAGCTGCTGCGGCAGGTGGTCAAGGAGATGGGGCAGACGGTGCTGATGGTGACCCACGATCCGGTCGCCGCCTCCCACGCCGACTCGGTGGTGTTCCTGGCCGACGGCCGGTTGGCCGGTGAGCTGCGCGGGGCCTCGCCGGAGAAGGTCGCCGACCGGATGACTCGTTTGGGCGACTGGTGACATGGCGCCGCGCGTGATGTCGAAGCGGGCACTGTCCCTGGCCTGGAGCACGATCAAGGGGCGTAAGGGGGGTTTCGTCGCCGCGTTCCTGGCGGTGATGTTCGGGTCGGCGGTCATCACCGCCAGCGGGATCCTGCTGGAGACCGGCCTCAGCTCCGGCGTTCCGACCGAGCGGTACCGGGCGGCCGCGGTGGTCGTCGGCGCCTACCAGTCCCTGCCGATCGCCGATGACATCGACCCCCGGTTCAGCGAGCGGGTCCGATTGCCGGCCGCCCGCGTCGGTGAGGTCGCGCGAGTACGCGGCGTGCGCGCCGCGGTCGGTGACGTCAGCGTGCCGATGAGCGTGGTGACCCGGGACGGCCGGGTGCTCGACGGGCCGGACGGCTTTCCCCTGCTCGGACACGGCTGGCCGGCCGCCGTGCTCGGGCCGTTCACTCTGAGCGCCGGGCGGCAGCCCCAGGCGCCGGACGAGGTCGTGCTGGAATCGGGGCTGGCCGGGCGGGCAGGGGTCTCCGTCGGCGGCTCGGTGACGTTGACCGTCGGCTCGACCTCGTCGAGCTATCGGGTGAGCGGCCTGGTGACCCCGCCGGGCGGGCGGCTGATCCGGCAGTCCGCGCTGTTCCTCACCGACGAGCGGGCCCGGCAGCTGTCCGGGCGGCCGGATCAGGTGGACGCGATCGGCGTCCTGGCCGCCCCGCACGCCGAGCCCGCCGATCTCGCCACCGACGTCGAGAAGGCCGTCCCCAAGGTCGTGACCTACACCGGCGACGACCGCAGCGACGCCGAGATCCTGGACATCGGGGCGACGCGCTCGTTCGTGATCGAGCTGGCCCTGTCGTTCGGCGCCACCATGGTCATGGTGGTCGTGATCGTCGTGGCCAGTACGCTCGCGCTGTCCGTACAGCAGCGGAGAAGGGAACTGGCGCTGCTCCGGGCGATCGGCGCGACCCCGAAGCAGGTCCTCGGCATGATCGGGGCCGAGGCGACCCTGGTCAGCGTGGCCGGAGCGGTGCTCGGCGCGGTTCCGGGCATCGGCCTGGGCCTGGTGTTCCACGAGGTCTTCGCCGCGGTCGGCGTGTTACCCGAGGACTTCGAGCTGGTGATCGGCCCGGTCCCCGTGCTGGCCTCCATGGTGCTGTGCGTGATCGGCGCCCGGATGGGCGGCTGGATCGCCGCACGGCGCGCGGCCAAGGTCAGCCCGGTCGAGGCGCTCGGCGACGCGGCGGTGGATCCACGCAAGCTTGGCTGGATCCGCATGACGATCGGCGTGCTACTCATCCCGGCCGCCCTGGCGGCCGCGATCGTCCTGCCGATCGTGCTGCCCGGCGAGGCGGCCGTGGACGGCGCGAGCAGCTCCGCCCTGATGCTGGTCATCGCCGTCGCCCTGCTCGGCCCCCGCCTGCTCGGGGGCGCCGTCTCCGTGCTCGGGCCGCGGCTGAACCGGTCCGGGGAGGTCAGCGGCTTCCTGGCGATCGCGAACGCCCACGCCAGATCGCGGCGGCTCAGCTCGGCCACCACGCCGCTGATCATGGGCGTGACGATGGCCGCCGCGCAGATCTTCAGCGCCACCACCCTGGCGTCCGCCGCGCAGAGCCAGGCCGTCGAGGGCATCCGCGCCGATTACGTGGTGACCCCGAGGTCCGCGGGGCTGTCTCCGGAGCTCGCCGGCGTGCTCGGCAGGACGGCCGGTGTGGCGGCGGTGACGCCGGTGGTCCGGACCCAGACGATCGCCACCTACACCTCCGACGACAGTCAGCAGTACAAGATCTTCGCGACGCAGGGCGTCGACCCCGGCGGCCTCAAGGCGACCATGGATCTCGGCGTCCTCTCCGGCGACCTCGCCGGCCTGCGCGGCGAGACGGTGGCGCTGAGCCGGATCGCCGCGGGCACCATCGGCGCGGGCCTCGGCGACACCGTCACCCTGCGGCTCGGCGACGGCGCCGCCGTCCGGGCGCGGGTGGTGGCGCTCTATGAGAAGGGCTTCGGCTTCGCCGACGTCACTCTCCCCCACGACCTGGTCATCCGGCACACCACCGACCATCTCGACTCCTGGCTGCTGGTCAAGGCGGCGAAGGGCACCGACCTGCGCTCGGCCCTGGCGCGTTACCCGACGGCCGCGGTCGCCGACAGCGGGTCCTTCACGGCCGCGCAGAGCGGCGACGGGGCGGGCGACTCCGCGGTCAGCCTCCTCCTCAACGCGATCCTGCTCGGCTACATCGCCATCGCTGTGGTGAACACCCTGGTCATGGCCACCGTCGCGCGGGTACGCGAATTCGCCATGCTGCGGCTCATCGGCGCCAAGCGCGCCCAGGTCCTGTCGATGATGCGCCGCGAGACGCGGATCATCGTGGTCGCCGCCGTGCTCATCGGCACGCTGGCCGCGATCCCGGCGTTGGTCGGCGTCAGCGTGGCCGTGAGCCGCTGGCCGGTGCCGTCGATTCCGCCGCTCGCGTACGCGGGCATCGTGCTCGCCGCCGTGCTCGTCGCCTGGCCGGCGATCATGATTTCCGCGCGGGTCGCCATGCGGCAGAGGCCGGTGGAGGCCATCGGCGCCCGCGAGTGAGGCCCGACCACTCTGTTTAGCTGCCGAGTCAATGACGTGGATCTCCCGGCATATTCCGCGGGAAGCTGGCACCCCCAGGTGAAATAAATTCGGAATTCCGCGTGGGGTTGATATCCGTTCCAGCGGCGCGGAATTCTATCGGAGGTCGAACATGTCCGATGATAGGTTGACGTCCACACGGGAATCCGCGGAATTGCCGGCGACCCCGCTCCGGCTACCGGCCGATCGCCGCCGGTCCGGGGCGCGGAAATTCTCCCCCGCGTCCCATCCATTCGCGCTTTCCGCGGAACTCACCGAAGGACTGCTCAAACTCGGCGCCCGTCACGACGCCTCCCTATTCGTCATCCTGACCGCCGCCTGCCAGGTGCTCTTCGCCCGTTATTCCGGGCAGGAGGACATAGCGGTGGGCACCGAATATCCACCTCATACGCTCCTGCTGCGGTCACGGGTGGTGGGCACACAGCCGTTCGACGCCTTCCTGGCCACGGTCCGGGAAACGGTACGCACCGCGTTCGCCGAGCCCGACGTACGGCACCAGCCCCTGATACGCGCGATGGTGGTACAGGGCGGCCCACCGGCCAATCCCGTCGACATCGCGGTGACCTTCGCCGAACAGACCGGCCCCCTCGCGTTGTCGGTCGAATACAACGCCGAGCTGTTCCACCCGGAGACCATCGAGCGGCTGGCCGGCAATCTCGAGGTCCTGCTGGCGGGAGTGCTCGCCGACCCTGGCCGGCCGGTGTCCGAGCTGCCGCTGCTGACCGAGCCCGAGCGGCGGCGGCTGCTCGTGGAGTGGAACGACACCGCCTACGACTATCCGGCGGACCAGTGCGTACCCGAGCTGATCGCCGAGCAGGCCCGTGCGAACCCAGACGGACCGGCCGTGGTGGCGGGCAACGTGATCCTCACCTACGCCGAGCTGGACGGCCTGTCGAACCGGCTGGCGCACCGCCTCCTGGCCGAGGGCGTGACCACCGAGTCCCGGGTCGGCCTCCTGCTGGACCGTTCGCCCTGCGCGGTCGTGTCGATGCTCGCGGTGCTCAAGGCCGGCGCGGTCTACGTACCCCTGCACGACAGCTATCCGGCGGAACGGATCCGCTGGGTGCTCCGCGACACCGGCGCGGCGGTCCTGCTCACCGACCGGACCATGGGCGCGAAGGCGCGGGCGGCCGGCATCCCGGTGATCGTGGTGGACGAGCCGGACCTCGCCGAGCCGCGCGCGGACGCCCCCGCGGTGACCGTACGTCCGGAGCAGTTGGCGTACGTGATGTACACCTCGGGCTCCACCGGCACCCCGAAGGGTGTGGCGGTGACCCACCGGGACATCGTGAGCCTGGCCTGGGACCGTCACGCGCGCTCCGAGACGCACCGGCGATTCCTGTTCTTCTCCCCGCACGCCTTCGATGCCGCGACCTACGAGGTGTGGGTCCCGCTGCTGATGGGCGGCAGGGTGGTGGTCGCGCCGGCGGAGCTGACCCCACAGGTGCTGCGCGGGCTGGTCGCCGACCACGGCGTGACCGCCGTGATGCTCACCGCCGCCCTGTTCCGCCTCTTCGCCGAGGAGGCGCCGGACTGCTTCGCGGGCCTGCGGGAGGCGTGGACGGTGGGCGAGGCCCCATCGCTGGCCGCGGTGGAACGGGTCCTTCAGGCCTGTCCCGGCACGGTCGTCCTCAACGGGTACGGCCCTACAGAGACCACGACCTTCGCGACCACCCAGGTGCTGACGTTGGAGCAGGTACGGGCCGGTGTCGCGCCGATCGGCGGGCCCACGGACAACACGCGGACGTACGTGCTGGACGAGTGCCTGCGGCCCGTCCCCATCGGCGCCCCGGGTGAGCTGTATCTGGCCGGCGAGGGTCTGGCCAGGGGATACTTCGGCCGCCCCGAGCTCACGGCCGGGCGCTTCGTCGCGGACCCCTTCGGCGCGGGCAGCCGGATGTACCGGACCGGCGACCTGGTGCGGTGGAGCGCGGACGGGGACATCGAGTTCGTCGGCCGGGTCGACGACCAGGTGAAGATCCGCGGCTTCCGCATCGAGCTGGGCGAGGTCGAGACGGCGCTGCGCCGCTACCCCGGGGTCGCCGAAGCCGTGGTGACGGTCCACGACTCCCACGGGACGCGCAACCTGATCGCCTACGTGGTGGCCGGCGAGGCCGAGGAGATGGAGCTGCGGCGCTTCGCGGCCGAGCGGCTGCCGAGCTATATGGTCCCGTCCCGCTTCATCGTGCTGGACAGCCTGCCGATCTCCAGCAACGGGAAGATCGACAAGCGGGCGCTCCCCGCGCCCGACGCCGCGCCACGGCCCGCTGCCGAAGCCGTGCTTCCGCGTACGGACGTCGAGCGGATCCTCGCCGACGTCTGGTCCGAGGTGCTGGGGATCGAGCACGTCGGCGTGACCGACGACTTCTTCACCCTCGGCGGCGACTCCATCCTGAACATGAAGGTGGTGTCCAGAGCCCGTTCCCGCGGCGTACGCCTGACCGCCAAGGACGTCTTCGTCAAGCAGACCATCGCCGAGCTGGCGGCGGCCGCCGAGCCGCTGCCCGCTCCGGTGGACGAGCACCGCCGCGCCACCGACCGGCCGGCCGCCGAGCTGCCGCCGGCGACAGGCGGCGTCGACGTGGCCGATGTCTACCCGTTGACACCGATGCAGAGCGGCATGCTGTTCGACGCGCTGATGGTGCGCGACTCCGGCCTCCACCTCATCCAGTTCGAGGTGGTGCTGGACGGCGTGGACGACCCGGAGGCGCTGGGCCGGGCATGGCAGCATGCCGCGGATCTCCATCCGATCCTGCGCACCGCCGTGGTCTGGGAGGATGTCGACACCCCGCTCCAGGTCGTGTACGAGCGGGCCACGCTGCCCATCACCCACGCCGACTGGCGATCGTTGCCCGAGCACGACAGGCGACGCGAGCTGCGCCGGCTGATCGCCGCGGACCGGGCCGCCGGCGTCGAGTTCACCCAGGCTCCGCTCAGCAGGCTGTCCATCATCCGGCTGACCGACACCAGGGTCGAGGTCATCTGGTCGGTCCATCACATCCTGGTGGACGGGTGGAGCGCCGCCGAGCTGCTCGGGGAGGTCCTGTCCCACTACGGCGGCACCGCGGCGCCCGCCCCCCGGAGGGCGTTCCGCGATTACGTGGAATGGCTGGATCGGCACGACGAACCGGCCGCGGAGACGTACTGGCGGGACAAGCTCGCCGGTTTCGACACGCCCACGAAGCTCTCCTTCGACCGGCAGCCCGGGGAGGGCTACCGGCCCCGGGCGACGGAATCGGTCGAGGTGGAGGTGCCGGAGGCGCTGGCCTCGAAGATCGTCTCCTGCGCGCAGCGCACCAAGCTGACGATGAACACCCTGGTCCAGGGCGCCTGGGCGATCCTGCTGGCACGGCACTGCGGCGAGCGGGACGTATGCTTCGGCACCACGGTGTCCGTACGGCCCGCCGACCTGGACGGAGCGGACTCGATCCTCGGGATGCTCATCAACACGCTGCCCATCCGGATCGACGTCGACGACCGCCGGCAGCTGCTGCCCTGGCTGCGCGAAGCGCAGCGCGAACAGGCGAGTGCCAGGGAGTTCGGCTCGGTGTCGCTTCCCCGGGTGCAGTCGTGGAGCGACGTGCCGGCCGGGGTCAACCTGTTCGACAGCGTCCTGGTCTTCCAGAACTACCCGTTCGATCGCCGGACGACAGCGGACGGCCTCGAACTCGTCTCCTTCAACCCCGAATTCAGTACGAACTACCCCGTTGGTCTCAGCGTCTTCCCCGACGAGACGCTGTCTATGCGGCTGCTCTACGACCCGGAGCTCTTCGACGCCACCACCATCGACCGGATCTCCCAGCACCTCCTGGCCCTGCTCGCGTCCTTCGTGGCAGACACCGGCCAGGTGATCGGCGAGATCCCCATGCTCACCGGCGCGGAGTTCCGGATGATCGTGGACGAGTGGAGCGGCACGACGGCCGACTACTCGATCGAGCGCCGCGTCCACGAGGTGATCGCCGAAGGCGCGCGCCGATGGCCGGAGGCGATCGCGGTGGAGTGCGGTGAGCAGCGGCTGTCCTACGCGGAGCTGGAGACGCGGGCGAACCGGCTCGCCCAGTACCTGACCGGCCTGGGCGTCACCGGCAACGTGCTGGTCGGAGTGGCCGTCGAACGCAGCCTGGACCTCGTCGTCGCGATCCTCGGCGTGCTCAAGTCCGGCTGCGCCTACGTGCCGCTGGACCCGGACTATCCGGCGCAACGGCTGCGCGTGATGCTGGCCGAGTCCCAGCCGGCGGTGGTGCTGACCCATGAACGTCTCGTCGCCGACCTGTCCGCGGCCGGCGCCCGTACGGTGTGCCTGGACCGGGACTGGCCGGCCATCGCCCAGTGCCCGGACGCTCCGCCGCCGAACACCGGCGGGCCGCGCGACCTCGCCTACGTCGTGTACACCTCGGGCTCGACCGGGCAGCCCAAGGGGGTCATGGTCGAGCATCGCTCGCTGTACAACACGGTCGTGGCGGTGTGCGACCTGTGGCTGACCCGAGAGAGCAGGGTCTTCCAGCTCTGCCCGATGAGCTTCGACGCCGCTTCGCTGGATCTGTTCACCACGCTGGTGAGCGGGGCCACGCTGGTGGCTCCGGTGACGGCTCCGGGGTACGGCGGCGCGCAGCTGATCGAGCAGCTGCGTACGAAGATCGTGACGGCCGTGACCATGCCGCCCACCGTCCTGCCGGCCCTCGACGCCGAGGCACTGTCCGGTCTGGAGTTCATCCGGGTCGGTGGCGAGGTGCTCACCTCCGAGCTGGCCAGAATCTGGTCACGGGGCCGCAGGCTGGTCAACAACTACGGGCCGAGCGAGGGCAGCATCGCCGTCACCCTGTTCCCGGTGGAGCCGGGGACGGAGTACGGCAACGTACCGATCGGGCTGCCCATCCCGAACGACCGCGTCTACGTGCTGGACGCGCGGCTCTCCCCCGTTCCGGTCGGCGTCACCGGAGAGCTGTACATCGGCGGCGACGGCGTGGCCCGCGGCTACGTCGGCCGCCCCGGACTGACCGCCGAGCGCTTCGTCGCCGACCCGTTCGGTCCGCCGGGCGCCCGGCTGTACCGCTCCGGGGACCTCGTCCGCTGGAACCCGGACGGCACGCTGGAGTTCGCCGGCCGGGCCGACGACCAGGCGAAGATCCGCGGTTTCCGGGTGGAGCCGAGAGAGGTGGAGAACGTCCTGTCCCGGCACAAGGGCGTGGCCGAGACGGCCGTGACCATCCACGAGGACGAGGCCGGGAACAAACGCCTGATCGCCTACGTGGTGTCGCCGCCCGGCGCCCCCACGCCTTCCGGCGGCGAGCTCGGCGGGCATCTCGCGGAGTTCCTGCCGGACTACATGATCCCGTCCGCCTTCGTACCGCTGGCGAAGCTGCCGCTCAACCGCAACGGGAAGCTCGACCGCGAGGCGCTGCCCGCGCCGGGCTACCAGGACGACGCCGAGAAGGAGTATCTGCCTCCGCGCAACCCGACGGAAGAGGCGCTGTGCCGGATCTGGTCGGAGGTGCTGGCGATCGACCACATCGGGATCGAGGACAACTTCTTCGACCTGGGCGGCGACTCCATCAGCAGCGTTCGGCTGGTGTCGAGGATCCGCGGCGCCTTCGACGTCGACGTCTCACCGCATGACCTCTTCGATCGACCGCGGATCGCGGCGCTGGCCGAGCGGATCCAGAGCAAGATCCTGGAGAGCCTGCCGACAGCATCCGGACTCGACGCCTCAGGCAGGATCTGAAGGGACCACGATCTATGTCCACGTCCTTCGAAGACAAGCTGGCCGCCGTTCCCGCCCATCTCAGAGAGCTCGTCCGGCGCCGGCTCGCCGGCGAGCAGCCGCACCCCGAAGACCGGGAGATCGCCCAGGTGCCGCGAGACGGCGTCCTGCCCATGTCGTTCGCCCAGCAACGCCTGTGGTTCCATGCCGAGCTGGAGCCGGGCAGCGCCGAATACAACGCGCTGCGGGCGCTGCGGCTCCGCGGTGACCTGGACATCCGGGCGCTGACCGCCGCCCTGAACCACGTGGTGCGGCGGCACGAGTCGCTGCGCTCCACGTTCGACGCGGTGGACGGCCGTGGTTTTCAGGTGGTGCACGACCACGTCGACCTGCCCCTCCCGCTGGTCGACCTGTCCGGGCGGGCGTCCGACGGCGCGGTGGAGCAGTGCCTGCTCGACGAGATGAACACGCCGTACGACCTGCGGCGCGGCCCGTTGTTCCGGCCGTCCCTGCTGCGGATGGGCGCGCGGGACCACGTCCTGGTGCTGAGCATGCACCACATCGTCAGCGACGGCTGGTCGATGGGCCGGCTGGCCGGCGAGCTGTCCACGGCGTACACGGCCGAGCTGAGCGGGACCGAGGCCGTACTGCCCCCGCTGCCCGTCCAGTACGCCGACTATGCGGCATGGCAGCGGAACCGGGCGGCCGGCCCCGCGCTCGATGACCAGCTCGCCTACTGGCGGGGGCGGCTGGACCGGATGACCGCCCTCGAACTGCCCACGGACCGGCCACGGCCTCCGGTACGTACCTCGGCCGGCGCGGTGCACGTGTTCGAGGTGCCGGAGCCGCTGGTGTCGCGCCTGCGGGGGCTGAGCCGCGACAACGGCGCGACGCTGTTCATGCCGCTGGCGGCGGCGACGAAGCTCCTGCTCAGCCGCTACTCGGGCGAGCAGGACATCGCTCTGGGCACCGTGACCTCCGGCCGCGGCCGGCCGGACCTGGAGAACCTGATCGGCTTCTTCATCAACACGGTGGTGCTGCGTTCCCAGGTGGACGGGTCGCTGCCGTTCACGGCCTTCCTGTCGCAGGTCCGCTCGACCTTGCTGGACGCGTTCGCCAACGAGGAGGTGCCCTTCCAGCGGCTGGTCGAGATCCTCCGGCCGGAGCGGGACCCGAGCCGCCCGCCGCTGGTCCAGGTCATGGTCAACCTGCAGAACACGGCGGACGGCGCGCCCGCCTTCCACGGGCTGGAGGTGTCGGAGATCCAGCCGCCGATGAACGTGGCCAAGCTGGATCTCACCTTCGACTTCTACGAGGACGCCCGGTCTCTGACCTGCTATCTCGAATACAGCACCGACCTGTACGACCGGGCCACGATCGAGCGCATGAGCCGGCATCTGCTCATGCTGCTGACCAGCATCACCGAGGCTCCCGACAGCCCTCTGCACGCGCTGGCCATGCTCACCGAAGCCGAGCTCCACGAGCTGACCACCGCCTGGCAGGGCCCCACGGTCCGACGCGGTCCGGCCCGCTGCGTGCACGAGCTGTTCGACGAGCAGGCCCGGCGCAGCCCGGACGCGATCGCGGTGAGCTGCGGCGACGAGCGGCTGACGTTCGCCGGCCTGGCCGCCCGCGCCGACCAGCTGGCCCAGCACCTGACCGGCCTGGGAGTGGGCCCCGGAGTGCTGGTGGGCGTCTGCCTCGAACGCGGTGTGGACGCGGTCGTCGCGTTGCTGGGCGTCCTGAAGGCCGGCGGCGCCTTCCTGCCGCTGGATCCGGACCACCCGGCCCAGCGGTTGACCACGATGCTGGACGACGGCGCCGCCTCCGTCGTGATCACCGAAGCCCGGCTGCGCGACCGCGTCGCCGCGCACCAGGCGACCATCGTGGACATGGACCGGGACCGGCCGGCGCTGGACCGGCTGCCGGCGGTGCCGCCCGCCACCACGGTGACCCCCGACGACCTGGCCTATGTCGTCTACACCTCGGGATCGACCGGAACGCCGAAGGGTGTGATGGTCAACCACCACAACGTGCGGCACATCATGCGCGCCTGGGACGCCCGCTACGGCCTGACCCGGCTGCGCGGGCGTTGCCTTTCGGTCTCCAGCCTCGGGGTCGACGTGTTCTTCGGCGACTTCCTGCTGTCCACGCTGTTCGGCGGCGAACTGGTGGTGTGCCCCGCGGACGTGGTGGCCGACCCGCCGGCACTGGCCGCGATGCTGGGACAGGAGGCCCCGGAGATCCTGGTCACCACGCCGTCGCTGGCGAAGGCGGTGTCGCAGGAGCTCACCTGGGTCGGCGGCAGCCTGGACTCGCTGCGGGTGCTCGCCGTGGGCTCCGAGCCGTGGCTGGCCGACGACTGCGCGAAGCTGCTGGAGCAGGTCGGCCCGGACACCGTCGTCACCAACGCCTACGGCGCGACGGAGACCACCGTGGACTCCACGGTGTTCGAGCTGCGCGCCGACCCGATCGGGCCGGCGGCGATGGTCCCCGTCGGCCGGCCGCTGATCAACACGCGGGTGTACGTACTGGACGCGCGCATGAGCCCGGTCCCGGTCGGCGTCTTCGGCGAGCTCTACATCGGCGGCGACGGCGTGGCACAGGGCTACTGGAACCGTCCCGACCTCACCGAGCGGCGATTCCTGCGCGACCCGTTCACCACCGATCCCGAAGCCAGGCTGTACCGGACGGGGGACCTCGGCCGCTGGCGCGCCGACGGCAACCTGGAGCTCGTCGGCCGGGCCGACGACCAGGTCAAGGTCCGCGGATTCCGGGTGGAGCTCGGCGAGGTGGAGACCGCGATCATGCGGCACACCGGGATCGCCGCCGCGGCGGCCGCCGTCCGGCGGGACGAGACGGGCCGCGACCGCCTGGTCGGCTATGTGGTCCCGGCCGGGGACCGGGCGCCGGATCTGGGTGAGCTGCGGGCCTTCCTGGCCGACATCGTGCCGGACCCGGCGGTGCCGTCCGCCCTGGTGATACTGGACGCGCTGCCGTTGACCTCCAGTGGAACGCTGGACCGGCGCGCCCTGCCCGCCCCGGACCGCGTGGAGCGGGCGGCGGATCGGTACGTGCCTCCCCGGACCCACGTCGAGACCGTGCTGACGGCCGTCTGGGCCGAGGTGCTCGGCGTCGATCAGGGCGGCGTCGGCATCGAGGACAACTTCTTCGGCCTCGGCGGGGACTCGATCCTCGGCCTGCAGGTGGTGTCCCGGGCGCGGCGGGCGGGCCTGCGACTGACCGCGAAACAGATCTTCCTCCACCAGACCGTCGCCGACCTGGCCACGGTGGTGACCGTCGAGGACGTACCGAGGGCGGCTGCGGGCCCGGCCGTCGGGGACGTGCGACTGACGCCGGTGCAGCACTGGTTCTTCGAGGAGTACCCGGACGGAGCCGAGCACTTCAACCAGTCGATGTTCCTGGAACTGTCCGACGACCCCGACGTCGCGGCGTTGCGCACGGCGTTCGCCGGCTCGCTCGCCCACCACGACGCGCTCCGGCTGCGGGCCGAGCGCACGGCGGACGGATGGCGGCAGCACTACGCGAGCATCGAGAACGGCGAGGTCTTCCGGACGGCCGACCTGTCGGAACTCGACGAGCCCGGCCAGGACCGCGCGATGCGCGACGCCGTCATGGAGGCGCAGCGCGGGTTGCGGCTGGACACCGGGCCGCTGGTCAGAGCCGTGTTCTTCACCCTCGGCCGGGGCCGGAGTCCCCGGCTGTTCGTCACCGCGCATCACCTCGTGGTCGACGGCGTGTCCTGGCGGGTGCTGCTGTCCGATCTGGACACCGTCTACCAGCAGGCCGCCCGTGGCGAGGACGTGCGGCTGGAGCCGAAGACGAGCTCGTACCGGGACTGGTCCGGCCGCCTGGGCGAGGCGGTGGCCGCAGGCAGGTTCGAGCGGGAGCTCGCGTACTGGTCGGAGGTCGAGCGGGCGGTCGAGAACGCGGCGGTCCTGCCGGTGGACGGCTCCGGGGAGAACACCGTCGGCTCCGCGCGCACCGTATCGGTGCGGCTGAGCGCCGAAACGACCCGGGCCCTGCTGCGGGACGTGCCCGGCGTCTACCGGACCCAGGTCAACGACGTGCTGCTCGGCGCGCTCGCCACGGTGCTGTCCGCGTGGACCGGTGGCGACACGATTCCGGTGGAGATGGAGGGTCACGGCCGGGAGGACCTGTTCGACGACGTCGACCTCTCGCGCACGGTCGGCTGGTTCACCACCCTGTTCCCGGTCGCGCTGACCGTACCGTCGGCGCCGGACTGGGGAGCGGTCATCAAAGCGGTGAAGGAGCAGTTACGCGAGATACCGACGGCCGGGCTCGGCTACGGCGCGCTGCGCTACCTGGGCAATGGCGGCGCGCTCGGGCGGGGCCGCCCCTGCCAGGTCGGGTTCAACTACCACGGCCGCTTCGACGTGGACACCGACGACGGCGGCCTGGTCCGCGGCTGGCTGCCCAGCCCGGTCGCGGACCGGAGCCCGGACCTGGCCCGGCAGAACCTCATCGAGGTCACCGGCATGGTGCGGCAGGGCGAGCTCGAGTTCGGCTGGGAGTACGCGGTCGGCATCCACCACGAGGCGACCATCGCCCGGCTGGCCGCGGAGTTCGTGGCCGCTCTGGAGCAGATCGTCGAGCACTGCGCGCGGCCGGGCGCGGGGGGCTGCACGCCGTCGGACTTCCCGCTGGCGGGGCTGGACCAGGACGGTGTGGACCGGATCGCCGGTGACGGGCGGTCGGTGGAGGACGTCTACCCGTTGACGCCGATGCAGAGCGGGCTGCTGTTCCACTCGCTCGGCGCGCACGACACCGACATCTATTTCACGCACTTCGGTCTGGTGCTGGACGGGGTCACCGATCCGGAGATCCTCGCCGAAGCCTTCCAGCGGGTGGTCGACCGGACGCCGATCCTGCGTACCGCCGTGGCCGGGGAGGAGGCCGGCGAGCCGTTGCAGGTGGTCTACCGCGATGTCCGGTTGCCGGTGACCCAGCACGACTGGCGCGGACTGTCCGCAGCCGCGCAGGAAGAGCGGAAGAAGCGGCTGTGGGAGGAGGCCACGCGACAGGAGCTCGACCTGACCAGGCCGCCGCTGATGCGACTGCACATGGCCCGGCTGTCGGAGACCGGCGTCCAGATCCTCTGGTCGTCGCACCACATCCTGCTGGACGGCTGGAGCTTCGCCGACGTGCTGTCGGAGGTGTTCGAAGAGCACGCCGCGCTCACCGGCGAACAGGTGAGCGCGCCGAAGGTCCGCCGCCCCTATCGGGAGTACGTGCGGTGGCTGGCCGACCAGGACAAGACCGCCGCGGCCGACCACTGGCGGCGGACGATGGCCGGCTTCACCGCGCCCACCCCGCTCCCGTTCGACCGTGCTCCGGTGCGGGCCCACCAGTCCCGCGACTCGGCCTGGCTGGATCTGGCACTGTCGCAGGAGCACACCCGGCGGCTGGAGCGGTTCGCCAGGAACGCCCGTCTGACGGTGAACACCGTGATCCAGGGGGCCTGGGCGATGTCGCTGTCCCGCTACAGCGGCGAGCGGGACGTGTCCTTCGGGACCACCGTGTCCGGCCGGCCGGCGGAGCTCCCCGGCGCGGACGAGATGATCGGCTTGTTCATCAACACGCTGCCGGCCCGGGTACGTGTGGACCGCGATCTCGACACGCTGTCGTGGCTGCGGCGGATCCAGGAACAGCAGGTGGACGCCCGGCAGTACGAGTACGTCTCGCTGGCCCAGGTACGCCAGTGGAGCGAGATACCGCACGGCAGCAACCTGTTCGACAGCGTCGTCGTGTTCGAGAACTTCCCCTACGACGACGAGGCGGCGGCCAGGAACGGCCTCCAGGTCCGCGAGATGACCAGCGTGGAGACCTCGAACTACCCCCTCACCTGTGTCGCCTTCATCACCGACACGCTGCGCATGCGCCTCGGCTACGACCCCCGGCTGTTCGACGAGGACACGGCCCGGCGGTTCTCGGATCACCTGCTCGGGCTGCTGGACGCCATGGTCACCGCGCCGGACCGTCCCCTGCGGGCGCTGCCGGTCGCCGGCGACGCGGAGCTGCGCGGACTCGTCGTGGAGCGCAACGACACCGCCACCGGCTATCCCGCCCGCTGCCTGCCCGAGATCTTCGCCGAACAGGCCCGGCGGGTACCGGACGCGCCGGCCGTCGTGTGCGGGGAGGCCCGGCTGACCTACGCGGAGCTGGACGCCCGCGCCAACCAGCTCGCCCGCGAACTGGCCGAGTGCGGGGTCGGGCCGGAGGTCCCGGTCGGGATCTGCCTCGAAGGCGGCCTGGACATGGTGACGGCGGTGCTGGGCGTGTTGAAGGCGGGCGGCGCCTACGTGCCGCTCGACCCGGGCTACCCGCCGGAGCGGCTGGCGTACATGCTCGACGACACGGCGGTCCCGGTCCTGCTCACCGCGACCCGGCTGGCCGACCGGCTGCCGGCCACCCGGGCGAACGTGATCTACCTGGACGAACGGCTGGCCGCCATCGCCCGGCATCCCCGTACGGCACCGGCGGTCCGCCTGGAGCCGGACAACCTCGCGGTGCTCGTCTACACCTCCGGCTCCACCGGCGTGCCCAAGGGCGCCATGCTCACCCACCGGGGCCTGGTACGGCTGGTGCTCGCCGCCGGCCCGCACACCTTCGGCGGCGCCGAGATCATCGCCCAGCACCATTCGATCTCCTTCGACGCCTCGCAGAACGAGCTCTGGAACGCGCTGCTCACCGGAGCCTGCCTGGCGGTGCGGCCCGGCGGCTTCCACGCCGTCGACGAGCTGGACGAGTTCCTGAAGGCCAACCAGGTCGCCGCGATGTCGTTCTCGGCCGGGTTCTTCCATGCCATCGCGGACACCGATCCCGGGATCCTGTCCGGGCTGCGGAAGGTCGTCATCGGCGGGGAGGCGCTCTCGCCGGCGCACTGCGCGCGGGTGCTGGACCGGCTGCCCGACCTGGAGATCGTCAACGCGTACGGTCCCACCGAGTGCTCGGTGACCGCCGGCTGCTTCCCGGTCCGTTCGATCGGGCCGGGGGACACCGTGGTGCCCATCGGCAGGCCGGTCGCCCACGCCACGATCTACCTGCTGGACGACGACCTGAACGTGGTGCCGACGGGAGTGGCGGGCGAGGCGTACATCGGCGGTGACGGCGTCACCCGCGGGTTCTGGGCCCGGCCGGCAATGACCGTGGAGCGGTTCGTGGCCGATCCGTTCGGGCCGCCGGGCTCCCGGATGTACCGCACCGGCGACCTGATGCGGTGGCGGGCGGACGGGAATCTCGAGTTCGTCGGCCGGACCGACGACCAGGTGAAGGTCCGGGGCTTCCGGATCGAGCTCGGCGAGATCGAGAAGGTCATCGCCCGGCACGCCGGGGTCGCCCAGATCGCCGTCATCGTGCGGGAGGACCAGCCGGGGCACAGACGCCTGGTCGCCTACGTCGTGGCGAAGGCGGGCGCCACCGTCGAGCCGAAGGAGCTCGGCAGGTTCGTGGCGGGCAAGATCCCGGAGTACATGGTGCCGGCCGCGTTCGTCGTGCTGGAGCAGCTCCCGCTGACCCCGCACGGCAAGGTCGACCGCCGGGCGCTGCCCGCCCCCGAGCAGGGACTGGCCGACCGCCCGTACGTCGCCCCGCGCACGCCGGTCGAGGAGGCCATGGCCGGTATCTGGTCCGAGATACTCGGTGTCCCGCGGGTCGGCGTGGAGGATAACTTCTTCGAGCTGGGCGGGGACTCGATCCTGAGCATCCAGGTGGTCTTCAGGAGCAGGCGAGCGGGTCTGCCCGTCTCCTCCAGCGACCTGTTCCGGCACCAGACCATCGCGGAGCTCGCCACGGTGGCCGGTCAGGCGGAGCAGATCGCGGCGACGCAGACGGCGGTGGTGGGCGCGGTCCCGCTGACACCGATCCAGCGGGAGTTCTTCGACACGCACACGGTGGCCCCGCACCACCTCACCCAGTCCATGCTCGTCGAGCTGGCCGCGGACGTCGACGAGGACGCGCTGCGCACCGCCTTGTCGGCCGTGCTGGCGCACCACGACGCGCTGCGGCTGCGCTACGTACGCGATGGGGACCGGTGGTCGCAGTACAACGCCCCGGCGGAACAGGCCGAGCTGCTGCACCGGCATGACCTGTCGGCCGTGGCCGAGTCGAGGCGCGCGCGGGCCATGGACGAGCTGGCGGTCGAAGCCGACTCGACGCTCGATCTGGCCGAGGGTCCGCTGCTGCGCGCGCTGCTGTTCGACCTCGGCGCGGGCCGACGGGCGTGGATGTACCTCACCGTGCATCATCTGGTGATCGACGCGGTGTCCTGGCGGATACTCAACGACGACCTGGACACCGCCTACCGGCAGGCGGCGAGCGGCGAACCGGTGGACCTGGGGCCCAAGACGTCCTCGTTCCAGCAGTGGGCCGACCGGCTCGCCGGGCACGTCAAGGACGGCGGCTTCGACGAGCAGCTCGGCTACTGGGCCGCGCTGCCGGAGAGCACCCCGCTGCCCGCGGACGGACCCGGCCCGAACACCGTGTCCTCCAGGAGGATCCTGCCGATCACCTTGACCGAGCGGGAGAGCGAGGCGTTGCTGCACGTGGCTCCCGGGGTGTTCCGCGCCCGGGTCAACGACGTGCTGCTCAGCGCCCTGGCCTGGACGCTGTGCCGGTGGTCGGGCGAGAGGCGGCTGGTGATCGAGCTGGAGGGCCACGGGCGGGAGGAGATCTTCGACGACATCGACCTGTCCCGCACGGTCGGCTGGTTCACCAGCTCCTACCCCGTCGTGCTCGACGTGCCGAGCCTGACGGACCAGGACTGGCCGGCGGTGGTCAGGTCCGTCCGCCGGTGCCTGCGTTCCGTTCCCGGCAACGGCCTGGGGTACGGCGCGCTGCGCCACCTCGGCCCGGCCGACTCCGCGCTGGCCGGCCGGGGCTCGCCCCAGGCGCTGTTCAACTACCACAGCCAGATCGACGAGATCACCAGAACGGACGGCCGGTCCCTGTACCACGCCTTCCACGACACCATCGGGCAGGAACAGCACCCCGACGAACAGGTGGTCCACCCGCTGGAGATCGTCGGCGCGGCGGAGGAGGGCCGGCTCATGTTCAACTGGCACTACTCGACCGGCCTGCATGACCGGGCCACCGTCGAACGGGTGGCCGAGGACTTCCGGACGGCTCTGCGGTCACTCGCTCGGTTCAGCGACCCGGGCATCGAACGGTGAGGCCACAGGTGGATTCCGAGACCTTGTCCGTCCTGCTGGCGCGACTGGTGCGGCGGCATCGCATTCCGGGGGCGCAGCTGGCCGTACGGTGGCGGGGCCAGACGATCACCGCCGAAGCGGGCGAGGAGTCCGTCGGCACGGGCCGTCCCGTCACCAGCCGGTCCGCGTTCCCGATGGGATCTCTTACCAAGCCGTTCACGGCCACCCTGGCGATGATGCTGGTCGCCGACGGCGACGTCGAGCTCGACGTGCCGCTCGCCACATACCTGCCCGAGCTCGGCTTCGGGCCCGGGCAGGTGACCCTGCGGCAGTTGCTCAGCCACACCGGCGGGCTGGTGGCCACCGTCGACGAGACGGCCTCGGGCATGACCCGGCGTCGGTGGGTGGACTCCCGCGCCGCGATGGCGCACCCGCCGGGCTTCGCGTTCTCGTACTCCAACGCGGGCTATCTCCTGGCGGCGCACCTCGTCGAGGTGATCACCGGGATGAGCTGGCGGCAGGCCGTGGAGTCGTTCCTGCTGCGCCCGCTGGGCATCGCGCCGCTGTTCGTCGTGGACCCTCCGCCGCGCTCAGGGACGCCGCCCGTCGCCGACGGGCACGCGGTCCGGCCGCATGCCCCGGCGCTGCCGATCAGGGAGCAGTCCGTGTCCCCGCTGGAGGAACCGGTCGCCGGGCTGGCCGCCAGTGCGGCGGATCTGGTCGCCTTCGCCGGGCTGCACCTGCCCGCGTGCCCCGAGCCGGCGCTGCTGGACGACGCGACCACCGAGGAGATGCGGCGCGACCGGCTCGACGACGTGGCCGTCGGCTCGTTCGGACTGGCGGACGGCTGGGGTCCCGGCTGGTCGCTGTACCGCCGTGCCGGGCGGGAGTGGTTCGGGCACGACGGGACCGGCGACGGAGCGTGGTGCCACCTGCGTGCCGAGCCGGTCAGCGGGACCGTGGTCGCGCTGATGACCAACGGGAGTACCGGCGTCAGTCTGTGGGAGGCGCTGGTCGGGGAGCTCCGGTCGATGGGGCTGGACGTGGGCGACTACCGCCTGTCGGCACTGCTCGACCCCGGGCCGCCGGCGCCCGGCCCCGCCGAGTGCGCCGGTCACTACGCCAACGGTTCCTGGACGTGCGTCGTGGAGGCGTCCGGCGGGGAGCTGTACCTCTCCGTCGGGTCGGAACCAGGGTGGAAGCTGAGCTGCTTCCAGGACCTGCGCTTCACCACCGCCGGAGCGGACCGGGGCGCGATGCCTTATATCGGCAGATTCCTTCGCGACCCGGCGACCGGGCGGGTCGATCTGCTGCAGATCACCGGGAGGCTGGTCCGGCGCCGGGAATAGCGCGACAGGGCAGCAGGTCCGCGCTTATCACCGGGAGGATCTGTTCCTGCGAATCGTGGATGAAGAAATGTCCGCCGCGGTAAATCCGTACCCGGCATTCGGCGGTGGTGTGCCGGCCCCACCGCCGGAGTTCGTCCTCGTCGGCATAGTGGTCGTCGCTGCCGCCGAAGACCGAGAGCGGGCAGGAGAGCGGCGGCTCGGGACGGTAGCGGTAGGTCTCGGCGACGGCCAGGTCGGCGCGCAACATGGGCAGCAGGGCCGCGAACAGGTCCGGATCGTCCAGCAGTTCCTGCGGCGTGCCGCCGGTCTCGCGCAGCCATTTCGCCAGCTCGGGAGTGGGCACGCCGTGCACCGGACGCTCCCGCATGGGGAGGTCGGGCGCCGATCGGCCGGACACCACGAGCCCGCTGGGCTCGCTGAGCCCCAGGTGCCGGATCCACCGGCAGGCCTCGAACGCGATGAGCGCCCCCATGCTGTGGCCGAACCAGGCGTACGGCCGGTCCAGCAGCGGCGCGATGCCCCGGACGAGCTCGGGCACCAGCTGGTCCACGCGGGTGTACGGGGTCTCCTGGAAGCGGATCTCCCGGCCCGGCAGCCGGATGGCGACCACCTCGATCTCCGGGGCGAGCAGCCGGGCCCACGTCCTGTAGACGGCGGCTCCGCCGCCCGCGTGCGGGGCGCAGAACAGGCGCAGGCGCGGCTCGTCCACGGGCGCCCACCGCACGTCCCAGCCGCTGATCGACACGATGTTGATTGCCCGGTTTCTCACGGCGCCATCCCTAATAGTAGCCACCATGGGCGCATCATCCCGCCGGCCCGCACCGGTGTCGACATTTTTGAATTATATGTTAAGTACGCAGGTCGGCTATTTTTTAGCCCTTGCTGCTTTTGGTGGATTTATTATGATCGCTTAAGTCCCCCGGCTGAGCGAGGTGCTTGTGAACGCAATACGGAATCCACTCGCCATCGAGCTAGGAAATCTCACCCAATTTGAATACCTGGCGCTGAACAGTCCACTCAACCTTTCTGACGGCCATGCCCGGCAGGAACTCACCCCCAACCAGGCCAGAATCATCGAAGAACTGCCGAGCCTCTGGACCGACGCCGTCAAGCGGCCGGTGAGCGAGGTCGAGGCGGACACGCAGAGCGCCTTCTTCGGGCTGCTCGGTCAGCACCACTACCCGATCGCCGAAGGCCGCGTACTGAGCTGCTACTCCTCGTCGGTGGCCATGGAGATCTTCGCCAGGTCGCTCGCCGGAGTGAGCGGCTCGATCGGGCTCGTCCACCCCACCTTCGACAACATCCCCGACATCCTGCGCGGGGTGGGGCTCAAGCTCGTACCCATCGAGGAGGACGCCCTGCACGGCGGCGACCTCGACCCGGAGCTGCTGCGCGGCGTCGGGGCCATCTTCATCACGACCCCCAACAACCCGACCGGCCGGGTGGTCTCCCGGGAGCGGCTGCGCCGCCTGGCCGACGAGTGCGCGGAGCACGACGTGGTGCTGGCCCTGGACACGTGCTTCCGCGGGTTCGACACCGACGCCCACTACGACCACTACGCCGTGCTCGAAGCCAGCGGATGCCGGTGGGTGGTCATCGAGGACACCGGCAAGCTGTGGCCCACGCTGGAGCTCAAGATCGGCTGGCTGGTGTCGGCGGCCCATGTCGGGCTGCCGCTGGCCAAGGTGTACTCGGACATCCTGCTCGGCGTCTCCCCGCTGATCATGTCCATGGTGCGGCGATTCTGCGAGGACGCCGCCGAGGGCGGGCTGGCCGAGCTGCACGAGTTCATCGCCGGCAACCGGGCGATGCTGCGTACCACGCTGGCGAACGTGCCCGGCGTCGAGTTCCTCGACCCGTTCTCGCGCACCAGCGTGGAGCGGATCGGCATCGGGTCGCGGTCCAACCTGGCCGTGTGGTCGGCGTTGCGTGAGCACAACGTGTTCGCGCTGCCGTGCCAGAAGTTCTACTGGAACAATCCCGACGAGGGCGAGGGCATCCTGCGCATCGCGCTGGCCAGGCCGCCGTCCTCGCTCGCGGCGGGAGCGGCGGCGCTACGGGCCGTGCTCTCGGAAGCCTGATGGCCGAGCCCGAGGAGCTCGCCGGTCCGCTGTCGCACCGGAGGCGGTGGTATCCGGACGTCGTGCAGGACGTGGCCCCGCCGCGGACGTTCGACCTCGGGCCCGGTTATCTGGATCCCGCCCTGCTACCGGTCGATCTCCTTCGCGCGGCCTACGCGGACGCGCTGGCCGAATTCGGGTCGGCCGCGCTCAGCTACGGCCACAACGCCGGGGCGCTCCCGCTGCGTACGATCCTCGCCGAGCGGGCCGACCACCTCTGCACCCCCGACCACATCGTGGTGACGGCCGGCACGTCGCACGCGCTCTACCTGATCGCCACCATCCTGGGCGGGCCGGGCGACGTCGCGCTCGTCGAGGAGGTCGGGTACGACCTCGGCCGCGCCATCCTGGCCGACTGCGGTCTGCGCCTGCGCGCCGTCGAGATGGACGCCTCGGGCATGGTCCCGGAGGCGCTGGACCGCGCGCTGGCCGACCGTGACGCGCGTCCCGCGTTCGTCTACCTCAGTCCCACCTTCCACAATCCCACCGGACTGCTGGTGCCGGGAGAGCGGCGGCGCGAGCTCATCAGGGTCGCCGCCGAGCACGGGGTGCCGCTCGTCGAGGACGACGCGTACGCCGAGCTGGCCCTGGACCGCGCCGCGACGCGCGACTCACTGGGCGCGCTGTCCGGGTATCGCGGAGTGATCCGGCTCTGCTCCTTCTCCAAGTCGGTGGCTCCCGGCCTGCGCCTCGGCTGGCTGGCCACCGACCCCGAGACGGCCGCCAGGATCCAGGGGCACGCCGTGTTCGACAGCGGTGGCTCGCCGAACCACCTGGCCTCGCTCGCGGTGACCCACCTGCTGTCGAGCGGCGCCTACGACCGGCAGCTGAGCTGGCTCAGGGCCCGCCTGCGGGCCCGTCGCGACGCCCTCGCCGACACGCTCCGCGCCCACCTGCCCGAGGAGATCAGGTTCGACCGCCCGGCGGGCGGCTTCTTCCTCTGGCTCCGCTCGTACGGTCAGCAGGACGAACCGGCGCTGCTGGCCGCGGCGCAGGAAGCGGGGGTCAGAGTCCTGGCCGGCTCCCGGTTCGGCCGATCGGCGCAGCCGAGCATCCGGCTCGCCTACAGCTTCAACTCACCGGCCAGGCTGGCCGCCGCCGCGCTCAGGCTGGCCGCGGCCTGGAACCCGACGGATCGGACCCGCTCATGCACGTAGCCACTGGACCCCATGGGTACAGCCTCCCCTTGTCCCCCTCCGGACTCTCGGCCATGGTCACCCCGCCCCCGTGGCACTTCTCCGGTGACGTGATCATGGTCGAGTACCGGGTCGACCCCGCTGTCGCCGCCGCCTTCCTCCCGCCGGGGGTGGACCCCGGCGCCGATCCCGGTGCGGCCGCCGCCGTCTTCGCGCACTGGCACTGGTGTTCGGAGCCGGACCGGGAGTCGGCCGACCCCGCGCGCAACCAGTTCAACGAGTTCCTGATCCTGCTCGGCTGCACCGCGGAGGGGCGGCCGATGGCACGCTGCCCGTACGCCTGGGTGGACGGCGCCGTCCCGATGGCCCGCGGCTGGATCCAGGGCATGCCGAAGCAGTTCGGCACCGTCCACCAGACCCATCCCAAGGCCGTGGGCCACGCCGGTCCGCGGCTGGCCGGGGGCGGGCGCTTCCACGGCATCGCCTCCCAGTACGGCCGCCGCATCGCCGAGGCGAGCGTCACCCTGGACGGGCCGGTCGGCGACCCGCCCGAGTTGCACACCGTTCCGCTCGTGCACACCCGGCATTTCCCCGCCTGGGTCCCCCCGGAGCAACCGCTCTCGCAACTGGTGGTCTCCGTGGTCGCCGGCGTCGAGTTCGGCGAGATCTGGGCGGGCGCGGCGAGCCTGCGCTTCGCCGACGACCTGGAGGACGACCTGGCCGCCCTCGCGCCGGCCGAGGTCGGCCGCGGCTTCGTCTTCTCCTACGCGGAGACGCTATGCCATGGCCGGGAACTCGGGTCAGCGGACGTAGGGCAGGGATAGAGCGCAGGTAGTGGGGTGCTGAATGATTCGGTTCATGAGATGGAAACAGGCAATCGCCGGAACATTCATTGCTCTGCTCGCCTTCGCGATCGCCGGGCCGGTCGCGGCCGACACGGCTTTTTCCCCGACGGCGGTCCAGTGTGACCCGCCGTGGGGTTTCTTCTGCTAAGGCACCGCCCGTGCAATGTCCGCAAGTCCCTCCTGAGCGCGAGCGGCGCCCTCTTCGTCGCTGAGCGCGAGAAAGAGCGCCCGGGCCGCCGTATAGTCGGCGACCGCCAGCGCCAGCTCTCCGAATTTCACGTACTCCGAGGCCAAGGCGCATCTCGCCTTGGCCTCAATGCGTCGCTCCCCGGCGATCTGGGCCAGCTCACAGGCTTCGAGCAGGCTGAGGAACCCGGCGTCCCGCTTGCCCTGGCCGACCTGCAATACGCCCAGATCCACCAGGACGAACGCGGTCCCGACGTGGTGAACGACGGAGCGGATGATCCGCAACGCGTTCTCGAACCCGATCTCGGCCGCGTCGAGATTGCCCACGTGCGCGTCGAGGACGGCCAGACTGTGCAGGATCTGCGCCTCCAGGCCGCGGTTGCCCGCCGTATGGGCGAGCAGCCTGGCCTTCTCCAGGTAGACGCGGGCCGTCCAGTCGGCGTGCCGGTCCAGGAAGATCTTGGCCATCCCGTGTACGGCCCCCGCCTCGCTCGCCCGGTCACCCACCGCGGCCAGCAGCGCGGCGGCCTTCGCGTACGTCTCCTCCGCCCCGGCCAGATCACCCGCGCTCCTGCGGATGGCGGCGACGTCGCTCAACGCCAGTCCCTCGCCCCCGGCGTCCCCGAGGAGCCGGAACAGGGCCGCCGCTCGGTCGAGGAGCTTTCTCGCCTCGCCCCGATCGTGATGGATGACGGCCCGGTGGCCCTGGGAGTAGAGCATGGCGGCCCCACCGCGCAGGTCTCCTGCCTGCCGGACGACCTCCAAGGCGCGATCGGTGAGCGTACGCCACAACTCGAAGTGGCCACCCGCCTCCAGCAGGGGGAACAGGGCCAGCGCGAGCTCCCAGCAGTACTCCGCCCGGCCGAGCTCGGCGGCCTGGTGCACCGCGGCCGCGATCCGCGCGGCCTGGGATTCCAGCCAGGCGGGTGCCCAGTCGGGTGGCAGCGTGTGGAGCGCGGCCCCGCGCGGCTCCCAGCGGCGGGCGCCACCCCGCACGATGCCCCAGTGCCCGCCGCGGATGGCGACGTAGGCGCCGTCGCTCAGGCTGAGCAGCGCGCCGAAGGACCGGTCGAGCGCCGCGATCCGCTCCGCGGGTGAGTCCTCCTTGAGCGCCCGCGCGTGGCCGAGCGCCAGGACGAGGTCATGACAGGTGTAGAGGGCGCCCTCGTGCGACCGTTCGCCGGTCGGGGACAGGAAGCCCGCCTCGCCGAGCTGGTCGAGGCGCTCCTCGGCGGCCAGGAGCGAGACGCCGGCCAGGGCGGCGGCCATCCAGGCGGACACCTCGCGCTGGCCCGACAGGCCGATACGTCTCAGCAGCGAGCGCGTCTCGCTGTCCAGCGTGCCGTAGGCCCACTCGAGCACCGGCTCGACCTCGCTCAGCTCGGTGAGTATCCGTTCCCGGTCGGCGAGCCGGGCGGCCACCTTGCTGATCTGCCACATGGGCCTGGCCGCCAGCCGGGAGCCGACGATGGCCAGGGCGAGCGGCAGCCCGAAGCAGAGTTCGATGACGCGATTGACCGCCTCCGGCTCGGCGGACATCCGCTCGGTTCCGGCGCACTGGGTCAGCAGCGCCCTGGCGTCGTCCAGTTCGAAGGGCAGGAGCGGGATCAGGGTGACGCCGTGGAACTGGGCGGCGCTGGCCCGGCTGGTCACGATCACCGCGCAGCCGGAACTCCCGGGCAGGAGCGAGGCGATCTGCTGGGCGTCCACCGCGTCGTCCAGGACGATCAGCAGGCTCTTGTCGGCGACCACGGACCGGAACATCTCGGACCGCTCCTCCATGTCCGCGGGAACGGCCGCGCCGCCCGTCCCCAGGGCGCGCAGGAACCTGGCCAGGACCTCGTGCGGCCTGGCCGGCCGCGGCCCCGTACCGCCGAGGTTGGCGAACAGCTGGCCGTCGGGATAGTCCCCTTTGAGGGCGTGCGCGACCTCCAGCGCCACGGTCGTCTTGCCGATCCCGCCATGCCCGACGACGACCACCACGGGCAGGTGCCTGCGCCGCTGCGGGGTCAGCGCGAGCATCGCCTGCTTCACCTCGGCGCCCCGGCCGATCATCGACGGCAGGCCCGGGGGCAGTTGCTGGGGGGCGAGCACGACCTCATGCCAGTGGTGCAGGGCGGAGTCCTGCTGAAGGATCTGCGCGTACAGCCGCTGCAGCTCCGGCGCCGGATCCACGCCCAGCTCGTCGATCAGCCGGTTGCGCAGCTCGACGTAGGTGCGCAACGCCTCAGGTCCGCGCTGTGAGTGGTAGAGGGCGAGCATGAGCTGGGCGGCGAAGCGTTCGCGCATCGGGTGGACCGCTGTCAGCAGGTGCAGCTCAGGGATGAGCTCCGCGTAGCGGCCCAGGGCCAGCTCGGCCTCGATGCGCTCTTCCAGCGCGGCCAGGCGCAACTCTTCCCATCTGCGGGCCACCGTCTGGAAGACCTCGCCCTCGAACCCGGCCAGCGCGGGGCCGCGCCACAGCTCCAGCGCCCGGCACAGCTCGGCGGCGGCCTCACCGGTCCGGCCGGCGCGCGCCGCCGCACGCCCCCGGCCGACCAGCCCGTCGAAGACGTGCGCGTCGACGGCCTCGGGCTCGGCGAACAGCGCGTAACCGTCGACGCTCCGCTGGATCGACCCGGCACCGAGCAGACCGCGCAGCCGCTTGACGGCGCCGTGGATCTGGGTGGACGCTGTCTTGCGCGGCGAGTCGCCGTAGAGGGCGTCAATGAGCTGGTCTTTGGAGACCGCCTCGCCGGGGGCAAGAAGGAGGCGGGCGAGCACGGTGCGGTCCCGCATCCCGGCGACGGGGACCTCGGTGTCATCACGTCGGACAATCAATGGGCCCAGGATTCCGTATGTCAAGACTGGAACCATCAGCCGCTCCATCTCGTCATGAGGGCCACTGTAAACGTTATCTAACTTTCTGAGAACGTTTACCGTGATTCCCGTACATAACAATTGGCTGGGAGATTTGGGCGGCCGATTCAGGCTCCTGATATCGGTAGGTGGATTTGCCAGGTGGAATTCAACGGCACTGCGTCGCCTGCCCGTGACCGGCTGTTCATTGATTTCGGGTTGACCGCTTGAAGATTTGACTGGTTGACCTTTTGACGGGACAACTGGTTGTAGCGAATGGTAACTCTGGGCGGCAATTCTCCCGTCCTTATCAATGGACGCATACTCCCGCCGCCGGCCGTGACTCAGCAGTCCGCGGGACCCTCCGAGGTGAGCGCGGCCAGCGAGCAGACCTTCGTGACGGGGTAGTACTCACCCATGACGGCCGCGGCGGAGGCGGGATCGCCGTCCTCCGGCACGTTCTGCACGGCCTCGGCGAAGCCGGCGTCCACGACCATGTTGCGGAGGATGATCCGATGCGTCGCCGCGGGCCGGGCGGCCGAGAACGGCAGGAACGTCACCCCGGGCACCTGCTCGATCGCCTCCCGCTGCGACTCCCCGCCGACCACGTAGCTGTAGCGGCCGTCGGAGTCGAGCCCGGTGTGGTCGTCGGCGCGGCATCCGTAGTCGGACGTGCCGTCGGGCAGCGGGTTCACCACGACCTGGTACGGGGGCAGGGTCAGGTTCGTGCACATGGACCAGTAGCGCACGTCCTTGCCCAGGGCCGGCCAGGGGGCCGGGTGCGAGCCCTGGGCGTTGTGCGGGGCCTTGCCGCGGATGACGACGACCCGGCCGCCGACGGGTGGGGTGACGTCGGCGTAGAGATAGGCGGAGTCCCCGTTCGGGAAGCCGCCGGTCGGACGGTCGGCGGGGTCCGCGCGGGCGAACGCGGCCGCGGCTCGCGTGGCCACGGCCGTGCCTTTCGCTGGTGGGGTGGCGACGCTGGTCGTGGGCTGCGGATCGTCGCAGGCGGGTACGGGCTGCGAGACGCCGTCGCGCTCGAAGGTGACGGCGGGGAGTCGCACCTGGCTGAAGTCCCCGTCGGCGGGGAGGTAGACGCGGTAGACGATGTTCCCCGTGGCCCCTACTGAGGTGCCGGGCGGGGCCAGCGGCAGCGTGTTGACCTGCCCCGGAGCCGCATCGGCGGCCACCGTGAGCGTGTAGTGGCCGCCGGGGGTCGCCTGCTGCTGCCAGGGGTTGACGCTGCCCGCGTCCGGCTGGATGCGGTGGTCGGTGAGCGACGATGGGACGCCGTTCGACTCGAACAGGCCGCCGCCCTCCTTGTACACCTGGACAGAGGCGTACCGGCTGTCGGGGTACTCGCCGGACAGCGTGATCCGTAACCCCTCCTGCACGGTGAACGGCAGCACCCAGTACGTGGCGGCGGAGTCGGGGTAGAAGACGTTGCGCGTGTCGGCGGAGACCTTGACCTCCCATGCGCAGTCGGGCGTCACCGGCGGAGTGGCCGCGGCGGCGTGCTGCGGAAACGTGACGAGGAGGGTGGCGGTGGCCATGAGGGCGGCACCCAGTCTTGGTGTGATCATGCGAGGCATGGTGACGATGCTTCTTGGCAGATCTCTGGCAGGCGGGCGGTCTATTCCAGCCAGGACCGCGCGGATGCCGGCGCTTGCCGGCCGGTCAAGGGGAGACGTACTTCGGCGCGCGTTCCCGGACCGTCGAGGGAAGCGCTCAGCGTGGCGGTGCCGCCGTGGAGCGTCGCCTGCTGCCGCACCAGCGTGAGGCCGAGCCCGGAGCCCGGGCTGCCGGAGCGGCGGCGGAAGCGGGCGAACATCGCATCGCGGTCCTGCGGCACCACCCCCGAGCCCGCGTCCTGAACGGCGAGGATGACCTCCTCCCCCACGTCCAGGCTCACGCTGATCGCCGCCCGGCCGGACCCGTCGGCGCCGTGGACGGCGGCGTTGTCGAGCAGGTTGTCGGCGACCATGCGCAGCCCCTCCGCCCAGCCGCGTACGCGCACTTTGTCCGCCAGACGGGCCGTGATCGTGGCGTGCGGGTGACGGTGCCGCGCGTCCTCGACCGCGTCGTTGACGATCTCGGTCAGATCGGTGTCCGCGAAGGCGCCGGGGTCGAGCAGCTCACCGCGCGCGAGCCGGCGCAGCATCGTGATGAGCCGCTGGATGCGGCCTTGTTCGGCGGCGAGGTCGGCGATGATCTCGGCGCGGTCCGCGGGGTCCAGTTCGGGGTGGTCCAGGAGGGTGAGGTTGGTGCCCATGCTGGTGAGCGGGGTGCGGAGCTCGTGCGCGGCGGTGGCCGCGAAGGCGCGGGCGGTCTCCAGGGCCTCGCCGGTACGGGTCACGGCCGCGTCGCGCCGGTCCAGGAGATCGTTCAGGAGGCGGGCCAGCTCGTCGATCTCGGCGACACCTGCCGTGGTCGCCAGGCGCGTCTGCCGGTCCGGCGGCCGTTGCCGCCTGTCGATCGTCCGTGCCTGGCTGCCAAGCCTCGACAGCGGACGTACCGCGAACCTGCCCAGCAGCAACCCGGCCACCGCGCCCACTCCGGCCGCGACGAGCGTGACGGATATCAGCCGGTTGCGGAGCACCGCGATCTGGTCGCCGAGGCGTTCCTCCGGATCGAAGAGGATCAGCCGCGCGGTCCCCCGCCGCACGTCGGCGGCCACGAACCGCCAGCGCCGCTCCCCCTCGACATGATCGGCAGGCCCGGCGCCGGCCGGCAGCGTACCCGGAACATCCCCGATGACCAGCAGTTTCTTCTCCTGCTCCGCGACGCAGACCCCGCCCGTGCTGGCGGCCGCGGTCAGCCGCTGCTGAAGCAGGTCGGGCGGGATGGCGGGCAGTATGCGGGTCCGCACCGTGAACGTCGCCGCCAGCGGGGTCAGCGCCCGCAGCCGCGCCGTGAGCTGGTCGTCTCGCTCAGCGCGCAGATCCTGCGAGACCAGCCCCAGCAAGACCAGCCCCGCCAGCGCGACCAGCAGCGGAACCGCGACAGCGAGGCAGAGCGCGAACCGGGTGGACAGCTTCACTGCTGTACTTCCCGCAGTACGAACCCCACCCCGCGCACCGTGTGCAGCATGCGCGGCTCGCCATCCGCTTCCAGCTTGCGCCGCAGGTATCCGACGAACGTGTCCACCGCGTTGCCGGTCACCTCGAAGTCATAGCCCCAGACACGCTCCAGCAGCACCGACCGGGACAACACGATGCCCGCGTTACGCGCCAGCACCTCCAGCAGGTCGAACTCACGCCGCGTCACCTCGACCTCACGACCGCGTAAGGTGACCCGGCGCGCGTCAGGCTCGACGACCAGCGCTCCGACGCGCACCACCGCCCCCGGAGCACATCCGGCACGGCGTAACAGAGCGCGCAGGCGGAGCACCAGCTCACCCAGATCGAACGGCTTGACGACGTAGTCGTCGGCGCCCACCGCCAGCCCGGCCTTCCGGTCGGCCACCTCATCCATGGCCGACAGCATCAACACCGGCACCTGCGACCCAGCCCCACGCAACCGGCTGCACACCTCGATGCCCGACATTTCCGGCATGGACACGTCGAGGATGATCGCATCGGGCCGGCCCTCCACCCGCTCCAGCGCCTGCCGCCCCGACTCGGCGGTGTCCACGGCGAACCCCTCCAGTCGCAGGCCGCGCCGGAGCGAGCGCAGGATGGCCTGATCGTCGTCCACCGCCAGGATCCGGTACGCGGTCATCGCCGCAGTCTATTCGGCACCCGCCATTCCGCCCCGAAATCACCTCCGGTGGCATGATGCGAGAATGGCCAACCCGCTCGTCGTTCCCGAACTCCGCGCCGGCGAGAAATTCTTCCTTCGCCCATGGCGGCTGGATGATGTCGCGGTGGTGCGCGAGGCTTCCGAAGACGCGTACATCCCGCTGATCACCGGCGTGCCGCCGAATTATTCGGACGCGGAGGGCGCCGCCTTCATCGGGCGCCAGTGGAGCAAGGCCGCCGACGGAGTCGGGTACTCCTTCGCGATCGCGAACGCCACCGACGACCGAGCCGTGGGCCAGATCGGGTTGTGGCCCGGCCCTCATGGCCGGGCGTCGGTGGGTTACTGGGTCGCGAAGTCGGCCCGGGGTCAGGGGGTCGCGTGTACGGCCTTGCGGGCGATCTCGTCCTGGGGCCTGGAAGGGCTGAGGATTCCCCGGCTGCAGTTACACGTGGAGCCGTGGAATGCACCGTCGTGGAAGGCCGCCGAGCGGGCGGGGTTCGTTCGCGAGGGCCTCTTGCGTAGCTGGCAGGAGGTGGGGGGCGAGCGTCGGGACATGTATCTGTATTCGAAGCTCATCAGCGATGGGGCATGAGCTGATCGCCACTCATTCAACGAACGGGCTGGCTTGGATGTGGAGCGCTCGGAACAATGCCGGCCATGCTGTTGGTGATGGCCCACCGTTCGTGATCCCGCCAGGCGCCATCGATGAACAGCAAGTCGGGCGAGTAACCCTCGGAGCGGAACCCGTGGCGTTGAACCAGCTTCAGAGAAGCGTGGTTGCCGGGCTGGATCTGGGCTTCCAGCCGGTGAAGGCGCAAGTGCTCGAACGCGTACCGCAGCACCAGGCCGACTCCTTCGGACATGTACCCTCGGCCGGCGGAGGGAGCGAAGGCCGCATAGCCCAGTGAGCCGGACTGGAACCGCCCCCGGATGATGCTGTTGATGTTGATGTTGCCCGCTGCGGCTCCGGTGTCACGCACACAGACCAGCAGGGCTTCAGCGGACTGAGGGTCGTCGAACTTCCCGAGGAAGTTGCGGAAGTCCTGCGGTGTGCTGGGCAAGGACATCCACGGTTGGTGCAGGTCGGCACTGGCACGCACCAACTCGATGAACTCGTCTTGATCGTCGATGGTGAGGCGGCGCAAGGTCACGCGGGAGGAATCTCCCCCAAGGCCGGTCAGAGCCTGCTCGGCCGCTTCGACACTACCGTTCTGATTCACGGCCCAAAGGGTAGCTGAACAGAGACCGACCCCTCTTCCTCTCCCTGCCCCCGACGGAAAGACACGATCAGAGAGAGAAAGAGGGACTGCGAACACCACCGTGGCGTTCCGAAATGCTACGAGACCGCTCTTCCGTTCTTCTTCCGTTCCGGTTCCGGCTCCGTACTGATGGGCGAGCGAAGGAGAAGATTTACGGAAGCCCTGACTGCGACACTTTTCGCATGAGGAACAAGATCATGAGTGCGGTGGTCGCAGCGGCCGCCCTGACGATGACCGCGACGCTCGGCACCGCGGCCTCCGCGAGCGCGGACGTGGCGACGACCAAGGCCGGCCACATCAAGAGCGTTCACAAGACCTACGCGCAGTGCCAGAAAGCGGGCTTCAAGTATTCCGGGGACCAGGAATACTGGGAATGCGAATGGGACAGCCCGTTCTGGGCGCTCTGGGTCCTGAAGTGACCCGCGGTCACCTGTAGGTGCTTACATCGCGTCCACCAGCAGCGGCGCGAGCTTCTCCGTACATGATGCGTGTCCGATCTGCCGGCACAGTCGCAAGGCCTGGTCGGCCTTGCGCGCCGCCGCCTCGCGGTTGCCGCGCCGCTGTTCCAGCCCGGCCAGCTCCGTCAGGGCGGCCAGCTCCGGCAGCCGGTACGCGTTCTCGGACGCGATGGCATGCCCCCGCAGCGCGTGGCGGAGGGCACCCTCGTGGTCGCCTTGGGCGTCGTGCAGCCGGGCACGGGCGAGCAGCCCGTACGCCCGATGCCAGGGCAGGCCGCCTGTGCTGATGAGTTCTTCGGCCAGGTCGAGACTGTCGGAGGCCTCTGTCGTCAGACCGAGGCGGATTCCGGCATCGGCCAGGGCGACCAGCGCCGCCGCCTCCACCAGCCGGTCACCCTGGCTGTGGCACACGTCGAGCGCTCGCAGCGCCTCGTCCCGCGACTGCGCCCACCGGCCGTTCTCCCAGTGCAGCCGGCTGATCCAGATCTGCGACGTGGCCGCGCCGTGGCCGCCTATCGAGACGATCAGGGCGACCGACTGCCGAAGGCAGGTCTCCGCTTCGCCGTACCGGCCCTGGTCGAGGAGTACGGCACCCAACTCCCGCAGGCCGGCTCCCTCGGCGTGGGACAGACTGTGGCGCCGGCTCAACGTGACCGCCTGCCTGCAGTATTCCTCGGCCAGAACGAGCCGGCCCAACTGGTGGTACTGGTTGCCGAGCGCGTTGAGGGCCAGGATGTGCCCGGGCACCGAGCCGAGCTCGCCGAAGAGCTGCGTGGCCCGGACGTTGTCGGCCATCGCTTCGGCGAGGTGGCCGGTCCACGCGTGCGCGAAGCTCAGCCCCATCCGGGCCGCCGCCTCGCCCTTCAGCTCGCCGCTGTCGCGGGCGATGCGGACGGCCTGTTCCAGGTGCCCGACGGCCTCCTCACGGCGGCCGATCCGGAACAGGCCCTCGCCCATGCCGGTGTGCAGCATGGCGGTCACGCCCGGCACATCGTGGGCGGAGGCGGCCGCCAGCAGGGTCGGCGCGATCTCCATCCACTCACCGATACGCCCGGTGCGGGCGCAGATGGCGCGAACCATGTCGGCCAGGCGCCAGACCCCCGGGCCGGGCTCACGCTCGACCGCGTGCGTCAGCGCGGCCATCAGATTGATGACGTCGGCCGCCTCGGGGAGCGACTGCTCCCGGGCGTCCGTATGCGGCTGGGGACCGGGGAGCAGGAACTCGCCGGGCGCGCACTGGGCGGCGACGGTGGCGCCCAGTTCCAGGTAGTGGTCGAACAGGCGATGCCATGCCGACGCACATTCGGGGTCACGCCCGGCTTCCGCCACGGCGTAGAGCCGGACGAGGTCATGGAAGCGGTACCGGTCGGTGAGGTGATGTTCGAGCAGGTGGGCCGCGGCCAAGGACTTGAGCGAGGCACGCGCCGTGTCCGGAGACAGGCCGGTGGCCGCCGTCGCGGCCGCCACGGTGACATCGGGGCCGGGCACGAGCCCGAGCAGACGGAAGACCCGCTGCTCGACGGGGGCGAGCACGCGATAGGAGGCGGAGAAGGCGAGGGTGATGGCGTTGTGCTCGGTGCCGTCCACGGTGAGTCCCGTCAGCAGGTTGCCGGCGGCCAGCTCCGCCGCGACCGCCGTGGTGCCGCCGTCGGGCCGGGTGGCGGCGTTCGCGGCGGCGATGCGCAGCGCGAGCGGTAACCCGCCGCACGCACGGACCAGCTCTCCCCGCGCGTCCGACTCGGCCGGGTCGGCCGCCGGCCCGAGTACGCCGTCCAGCAGCGCCCGGCCGTCCTCGTCGAAGAGCGGGCCGAGCGAGTGCTGCCTGACACCCGCGTACGCCACCAGCTCGCCGAGCCGGTGCCTGCTGGTCACCAGCGCCACGCCGGTCGGGGGCAGGAGCTGCTCGATCTGGGCCGCTGAGCGGGCGTTGTCCAGGACCAGCAGGAACGAGTGCCCCGCCAGCAGCGAACGGTAGACACCGAGCTGGGTCTCGAACCCGCCCGGCACCCGTTCGGGATCGACGCCGAGCGAGACCAGTAGCCGGGTCAGCGCGGCGGTCGTGGTCAGCGGCTCGTGGTCCGGATCATAACCACGAAGGTCGATGTAGAGCTGGCCGTCGGGGAAGCGCTCCTTGACCCGGTGGGCCCAGTGCAACGCGAGGGCCGTCTTGCCCATGCCCGCGGTGCCGCTCAGCACGCACACGCCGTCGCCGCCGCCCAGGCACTCGTCCAGCCACGCCAGCTCCGCCTCGCGGGCGGCGAACCCGGGCACGTCCCTGGGTAATTCGGCCGGCCGCGCGACAAGGGGTGCCACCGGTCCGCGTTGCGGCGTCGGCTGCGCGGCCCTCTGTGTGTCTGGCCCCGGGACGTCCGGTTCGTCCTCCAAGAGCCGCTGGTGCAACTCGCGTAGAGGCCGGCCGGGCTCGATGCCCAGTTCGTCGACCAGCCGCTGTCTCGCGTCCCGGTACACGGCCAGCGCCTCGGCGCGACGTTCGCACCGGTGCAGTGCCAGCATGAGCTGTCCCAGTAGCTGCTCGCGCAGCGAGTGCTCGACCACCGCGGCGTGAAGTTCGCCGAGAATTTCGGCGTGCCGCCCGGACGCCAGCTCCGCGTCGTACAACTCCTCCAGGGCGCAGATCCGCCTGTCCTCGAGGCCCGGGCGTTCCTGGTCGATGAGCGTGGCGCTGGTCCCCGCCAGCGCGGGCCCGCACCACAGTCCCGCACCGGCACGCAGCCGCGCCACGGCGTCGGCGTGCCGCCCCTCCTCGGCGTCGGCGCGCGCGGCTGTTCTGTACCGCTCGAACAACTGCAGGTCGACCTCGTCCGCGCCGGCCTGGATGCGGTAGCCGGCGCCGACGCGGCTGATGCGCTCCTTGCCGACCAGCGCCCGCAGCTCGTGTACGTACACCTGCAAGCGCGCGACCGCCGTGCGCGGCGCCCACTCGCCCCAGACCAGAGCGACGAGCCGGTCGTCCGACACCGTGTGGTTCGCATGGAGCAGGAGCGCGGCCAGCACGGTCCGCTGCTTCGGCGAGCCCAGCGCGATCGGCCCGTCAGGCCCATGGACCGACACCGGCCCGAGAAGCGTGAACCGTGCTTCCGACTCCATGTGTCCCCTTCGCGTCCCTCGGTTACCCCGACCGATGCTAGCGAGCGAAGATCGCGCTGATGAGCGGCTTGGGAATACGGAAGGAATCGCCCTTAGCGACTAGGCAGTTCGGCTTCGATGAGGAAGCGATGATCGCGAGTAGCGAAAGCACCCTCGGAACAGATGCGCTCATGAAGAGCACGTAACGGCCGGTCGTAGCGATTGCGATCGAAGTCGCGAACCTGCCAAGGAACGGCACGTAACTGGAAGACGACTGCGCCGATGTCGTGAAAGACGTACTCGACCATCTCCTCACGCGCGTCCAGCACGCGCAGCCCGCAGTGGCGGAGGCGGTCGACTGCGACGGCCAATGTCCAGCTCTCTGGATCGATTGGGGGCGGCGCACCCAGGGCGACGTTCAGGTCCAACCCGTTACGGCTGCCGACCTGCTGCGTGAGCAGTCGGCCATGAGGAACGAGAACTCGGGCGACTTCGGCCGCGTTCAGCGCACCGTGCCTGTTGAGCACCAGGTCGAAGGTGGTGTCGCGGATGGGGATGTGCTCGGCGGTCCCACCCAAGACCGGCACCCTCAACGGCCTCAGCCGCTCGCCGGCGATGGGGATGTTGGGTTGCCATCTCTCCATGGCGACCGTGGAAGGCGGAAGTGGGGATAGGGAAGCCAGGACCTCACCACCGCCGGTATCCATGTCGAGCACCCGCCGCGCCGTTGGAAGCAGCGACAGGGCTCGCTCGGTGTACACCCACGACGGATTTCCACCGTTCACTCGGCCGCGCAGCCAGTTGAAGTCCCATCCGCGGACGGATGCCTGGACGGCTTGCTCGACGAGCACGTCATAGCTCAGCACCTGGTCACGGTAATGAGGATCGGGAGCATGAGCCACTCGATTATGGAACGCCTTTCATCCTGAGTAGCGGCCTGTCTCGATGGCGTGATGGCCCGCACGATCGGGGTGTTGCGGTGCGGGACGCGGCCGCACGCGATAAACCCGGTGACGTCGACGATCATCCCCGGGGATACTGGTCGCCCATGGATGAGGTCAAAGTGGTCGTCGCTCATTCCGAGCGCGCGACCCTGCGCGTCGGCGACGTGTTCCTGAAGGTGGACGCCGATCAGGCGCGCATTGACGTCGAGGTCGAGGCGATGGCCCTGGCGCCGGTCCCGACCCCGAAGGTCCTGTGGCACAAGCCGCCGGTGCTCGCGATCGCCGCAGTCCCGGGGACAGCGCTCGGCCGCCTCGGCGAGCCGTCGACCGCGTCCCCGGCGGCGTGGGCCGCGGCGGGCGCCGCCATCCGGAGGTTGCACAACGCGCCGCTGCCGCCATGGCCCGGCCGGAGCCTCGACGACATCGCGGCGGACCTCGACGTCCAATGCGAGTGGCTCATCACCAACGGCGTCCTTCCTGCCGAGCTGGTCACGCGCAACCGCCAGGTCGCCGAGGCCGCGCTCCGGCCGTGGGCTCCGGTATTCACGCACGGCGACCTGCAGCTCGATCACGTGTTCGTCGACGGCGACGGGATCACGGGCATCATCGACTGGTCCGAGGCGAGCCAAGGTGATGCCCTGTTCGACCTCGCCATCTTGACACTCGGACACGAGGAGCACCTCGGCGACGTCGTCGCCGGCTATGGCACCGACGTCGACCTCGACGTGATCCGCGCGTGGTGGTCGCTGCGAAGCCTGCTGGTGGTTCGCTGGCTGGTCGAGCACGGCTTCGACCCGTTCGCGCCGGGCTGTGAGATCGACGTGCTGAGATCCCGGATGTGAGGCACGACCACGAGTGCCGTGGAAGTCAAGCCTTGGCTCGGCTGCGACCCACCAGGTGGAAGACCCGGCTGAGCCGGCGATAAGGGTCCCGGCGGCTGGCTCGCAGTTCGACGGCCGCCACGGCCGAGACCTCCTCGGTCACCGCGAGGTCCATCCAGTCGGCGAAGAGCCATACGCCGTACCAGGCCACCGGTTCTACGTCGTTAACTCGGAACAGCTCGGACAGTTCCTCGACGGTGTCCGCCCGGGTCTCGACACCAAGGACCCCTTGTTCACCCTTGGATTCGAAGGCCGCCAGCGCGTCAGCCCATCGGCGCTCCAGTGCGGGGCGGATCGCCAGGGTCTTGGCGTTCAGCGCCATCACCGACACGATTCCACCAGGGGCCGCGCAGCTGGACAGCGAGGTGATGAGCGGGCCGGGGTCGTCGACGTACATGAGAACGCCGTGGCAGAGCACAGCCTCGAAGCGCCGGCCACCGGTCGCCTCGGCGGCGTCCTCACCACGGGCTTGCACCAACCGAACGCGGTCGCGCACCTCCGGGGCTTCGGATGCCAGCCTCTGCTCAGCTTTGGCCAGCATCGTCGGGGAGGAGTCGAGGAGGGTCACCTCATAGCCGGCCCGGGCCAATGGGAACGACTGATGGCCCGCCCCTCCCCCCACATCCAAGACAGCTCCTGGCGGCTCAATGAGGTGCTCCATCAACTGCTGATGGAGAACGTAGGTACGGACCTGCCCCTTCACTGACGCGTATGCCCCGTCCACGAACTGGTCGGCAAGGGAAGCCCAGACGTCATCGCTCACAAGGCATCTCCTCTAACCCTTGAGGCTCTCCAGACCGGTTGCGACCAGCAACGGCGTGAACTCCACGACACTGTGCGCGGCGACGCCGTTGAGGACATACGGATCGGTGGCGAGAATCGAGTCAAGCTCTTCGGCGGGCATCTCCGAGGCGAGATAGACGCCGCCGGTCAGGGGAACCCGGCGCCCGGCGACGAGAAACAGCCGTCGTGAAATGAGATCGTTCAGCCAGTCGCCGTGGGCCGGCCGCCACTGATCCACTTCATCCAGCGCTGCTGTGTAGGTCACTGTGACAACGAACATGCCTGAATTGTGACAGCTGAGGAACGAGAGAGATCAACCGTCTCTGGCGGTCGTGTCTGGAACCGGATCAGAAGCCGGTGGTGATGGAGTAAAACCACCAGTAGGCGAGTAGCGCCATCAAGAGCAGAGTGGCGGCAAAGATCCCCAACATGATTCCGAGGAATCTGCCACCTGGACCCCGAAACCTCAAGAAGGCTCCACCGAGCGCTCCGAGCACGGGTAGTCCGACCAGGATGAGCACCGGAACAAAAAGCTCCCGCAGGCCGAACTCGCTGACCTCGATCACGACGCGGCGAACCGGCATGATCATAAAGACCACGCTCAGCAAAGCGAGAACGTAGGCGAGGGGCTTATAGGTCTGCCCGTTGGCAAGTAAGGGATCGGCGGTCATAGCAACTGGATGCTGGCACCGCTGTGGTGGAGCGTCAAGATCAGTGAACCCTTTTCCGGCTCCACCCCGTACAAAGGCAAGAACAAACCCGAGTCCCTCAGGCGGGCCAACCGCGCCCACGCCAAACTCCGCGGCCCCGGCGAACGCGCAACTGAAGAGCTGGAAGATCCTCCGCAACCTGCAGCTCTCCAGGGCCGGCCACCAGTGCAAAGCCATCGCCGTCCTTCAAAACCACCGCGGGACCGGCACTGCGCGGGTTGGGCCAGGGGCTGCTGGTGGTGTGCGGCAGCGCGTACGAGTTCGCGAACGCCCTGACCCGCGAGGTCCTCTACGCCCCACCCTGGTCTACCAGCGGGAGGCTCAGGGCCAGGTCTTGGCCTCGGACTCGAACACCGCGCGGTCGCTCTCCACGGGCAGCACGCACATGAGATGACCGCCGGGGGCGCGCAGGGTGCGGCACTCCTGCCACCGCGTCACCTCACTCGCGCCCAGGGCGAGCAGGCGCCGGGTCTCTGCCTCGACGTCGTCGGTCTCGATGTCCACGTGGAAGCGGGGCGCGTCGTCGACCGACTGCACGGCCACGAGCGGACCGGGCTCGGGCAAGGCGCCGTGCAGGGAGATGAACTGCTCTTCGGAGGGCAGCGGGCGAGCCGTGGCCCCCAGCGCCGCGGCCCAGAAGGCGGCCGCAGCCTCGGCCTCCGCCGTGGGGGTGTCGATCAGGAGGGCGTAGACACGACTGCGATGCATGGTGATCATGCTAAGCGAGAAGACGGCGTCACCAGGGATCGCGACGACGTTGTTCCCTCCGCACATCGTGAGCCGATCGCGGCGGCAGGTCGGGGGGCTCCGGATCGGAGAAGACCAAGCGGTCGAAGAGAATGGAGCCCACCACGAGGATGGCCACCACGGCGAAAAGCACATACGGCAGTGACTCCGGCACGGAGATCACCACCGTCAGAGCAACCAGCCCAAGGACCAGAACCGCCACGAAGGCAAGGCCGAGCTTCCGCAGTCTTTCCTTCACGCAACCCCCCGGTAAGAGTGAACGCTCGGCGGAGCGCTTCCTAGAAGTATTCGTCGGGAACCGCCACGGCGGATGAGGTCGCAGGCCCGGTGGCGCCGTGAGATCCCGCGCACCGAGCACCACTTCCCTCGAAGGATCTGTGAGTCTGGTGGTGGCCCGCAGAAGGCGACAACTCTCAGGATGGCACTCCGTAGCGGGTGGCGATCGCGGCGGCGCGGTTGCGCAGCGAGTCGCGCAACCACTGCGGGGACAGGGCTTCCGCGTTCGTGGTGAGCTGCCACAGCGCCCATACGGCGTGTCTCGCATCTTGGAAGGTCACCTCCAGCCGCAGCCAGCCGTCTGGGTCGGCTTCTTCGGCGAGGACGGCCAGCGCGGTGCCCACCAGGTCCTCCCGCCGCGCCGGGTTCACTCGTACCAGCACGGTGACTTGGTCGTCGCCGCCGCTCCGAAACTGCGTGCTGCGTTCCTGCCAGGCCCGGTCCAGATCGACCCGGTCTGGTCGCTGTGCGGGTTCGGCGAGTTCCTTGGCGGCCAAGACCCGGGACAGCCGGTAGGTGCGGTCCTCGCCAGACCTCATGGCCAGCAAGTAGCCCCGGTCTCGTATGGTGACCAGGCCGATCGGGTCCACCGTGCGCCACTTCGGGGTCTGGTCCACAGCCGCGTAGTGGATCTGCAGCTTGTGTCCGGCGAACACCGCGCGCAGGACCTCGGCCGCTATGGCGTCGGGCACCTCCTCATCGACCAGCCGACGCGAGAGGAGATCGGTCTCCGGGTCGATGAGCAATCGCTCGGCCGCGCCGGCCGCGGTGTCCCGATAGCTCTCGGGTAGCGCGTCAACCACCTTGAGCATCGCCGAAGCGAGCGCCGAGCCGAGGCCGAATGCCTGGGCGCCGCGCCGCGATCCGGCGACCAGCAGGGCAAGGGCCTCGTCGGGGTTCAGTCCGGTGAGCTCGGTCCGGAAACCAGGCAACAACGCGAAACCGCCGTGCCGGCCGCGTTCGGCGTAGACCGGGACGCCGGCTGCCGACAGCGCCTCGATGTCGCGCAGCACGGTGCGGGTGGATACCTCCAGCTCGCGGGCCAGCGCGGTCGCGGACAGCCGACCGTGCTGTCGCAGCAGCAGCACCAGCGAGACCAACCGGTCGGCGCGCATACGAAAACCCTATCGAAATACACGACACAGGATGTCGTGATTTGTTGGGAGGCTCAGCAGCGCGCCCAGATGGACGTACGCAATGTCGACGAATCGAATGGAGCTGATGTGGCAATGGAGCGAACTGCGGTCAACCCGTGGGCGTGGTCGGTGAACCTCGGGTACAACCAGGGTGAGATCGTCTCTGGGCACACCCGGACCCTGTACTGCTCGGGGCAGACCGCGATGAGCGGCGACGGCAAGCCCCAGCATGCCGATGACCTGGCGGCGCAGTTGGCGCTGAGCCTCGACAACCTGGAGGCCGTGCTCGGCGAGGCCGGCATGTCCCTCGCGAACCTCGTCCGGCTCAACGTCTACACCACCGACGTCGATCGGCTCTTCGAGCACTACGGCGTGCTGGCGTCGCGGTTGGGCGCCGCTGGGGTGGCACCGTCCACCACGATGCTCGGAGTGACACGGCTGGCGATCCCCGACCTGATGGTCGAGCTTGAGGGAACCGCCGTCGCGTGATGTGACCACGCCGCCTCCGGCAGGGCTGCCGGAGGCGGCACGAGTAGTAGGCAGGTGGGTGATTTCCGGTGCTCAGGGTGGTGACAATCGGCGTCTATGGCGGGGTCGGCAAGCGCTCGCGCCGCGAACTCGCTGCCGAGTACACCCGCCGCTACACCACCGAGATCCTCGACCGCGCCGACCTCACGCCGATCGTGTCGGCGCTGCCGAGCAGTGGGACCGCAGCGCTGCTCTGTGTCGAGCGCGACCCCGAGGCCTGCCACCGATCGTTGATCGCCCAGCGACTGACCGAGCGGCACCACGTCACCATCGAGCACTGTTTCAGTACGTGCCCTCGCATCCAGAGCGGCAGCCGGGCGGCACCACAGGGCGAGTATCGGTCCAGCTCGCCATTTTGATGATCCTTACATGAAACGCTGTGCCCTCGGGCAGGCCAGGCATGGGACCCACTCCCTGGACGGCCAGCGGCTCTCCGTTCTCCCTGTCGATGACGAGCTGGGTCCAGACAACACCTTGCGGGGTGGGAAACTGCAGGACCACCCCTCGACGGTCGATCACGTCAGGTACGCGATCCGTCACACTCACGCCTGGCAGCGCGGCCAGCATCCGGTAACCCGCCGCACGCGTCCCAGGAGTGGCCGGGGTCTCGGTGACAAGCCTGATGCCCACTTCCATCAGCCACTGCTCCCGGCTCAGATCGGAGTTAGGCGGGTAGTCCTCCAGCAGCCGAGTCCGCAACGCGGTGGCCTCCTTCGGCAGGTCAAGGAGATCCTTAAGCGTCAGGTCGGGGCCGTTCGCGAGCTTCAGCGCTTCATCGAGCGACCGGCTCGCGTAGAAGCGCTTCTTGGAGTCGCAACCGCGCCCTGGGCATAGCTTGTGCGATCCAGCCTTTTTCCACGCCTGCTCCGCTGCCGAGCCGTATGGTCTGGTCGACACGGCTTCGTACCAGGTGTACCGGTGCCCGTCACGTCCGATGACCAGCACGTCGTCACCGCGTAGCTCGACCATGTCGACTTCAGCGTCTTTGGTCCGCACGAGTTCCTGGGTTTTCAACCACCAGTAGCGGCCCGTGGCCGGTTGCTGGGCGGCGAGTCTGTCGGCTGCCGCGTTGAGCTCCTGTCTGGGGGAGGTCACGGCCGCCTTCTCGCTCGGCCTGGGTATCGCGACCATCACGATCGTGATCACGAGGACGACGGCCACCGCGGCCAGCACCGTCCCGATCAGCCCGTGGGTGGTTCGCCGGGCGCCGGGCGGTCGGCGAACGAGTCCCGCCTTTCTCGAAGGCAAGGCTGCTCTCGAACGCAAGGCTTTCGAACGCAAGGCTTTCGAACGCAAGGCTTTCGAACGCGAGGCGCCACCGGAGTTCGACGCCGCGTTCAAGACGCGGGCTCGTACAGCGGCGATCTGCTCAGGGGAGGCAGGCGGGACAGCCGGCATCACCTCTTCGATGAACTGGAACTCCCTCCTCACACCTCCACCCCCAGCGTGTTGCGCAATTTCGTCCTGGCCCTGCTCAGCCGTGATGCCACGGTCCCCTCAGCGATTCCCAGCGCGGCCGCCACCTCGGGATAGCTCAGCGCTCCGTAAGCCACGAGCAGGACCGCGTCACGTTCGCCAGGCGAGAGGTCCGCCAGCGCCTGGGCGAGCCGGTCCACCGCCACCCCCGCTGCGAGCCGATCCACCACGCGCTCGTCGTGCCCCACGTCGTCAGGCGGAGGCCCAGACCTGGCCAGCGCGCGGTAACGGCGCAACTCCGCGCGCCGGTACCGGCTGATGAGATTCGTCGCGATGCCGTACAACCACGGCCGCATACCACCCAGCGAGGCATCGAACAGCTCGCGCTGCTGGAACGCGATAAGGAAGGTCTCGGCCGCGAGGTCCTCCGCCATATCCAGGCCGATCCGGCTGGCGATATAGCGGCGGATCTCCTCGTAATGGGCATCGAACACCGCTTCAAACGTGTCAGGGGCAAGGATCACTCAACGGCTCCCGGATCAGGCCAACATCTCTTCTTGCCCGATGCCGCCCCATCCTTCCCAACAATCTCGTGAACGATGTTCGCCTACGCGGCGCCGCTGCTGGTCGGCTCGCCCCTGCCCGCCTACGCCAACCCGCCGGAGTGGCGGTGCGAGGGAGACGCACATCACATTCGTTCGTGTCACATCTCCCCACGCGATTCCGTCGGACATGTGTAACCACCGGCAACGGCAGAGGAATCAACCATGGATGCACGTCTGAACGTCTTCGGCAACCCGATCGCAGGCAAGGTCCTGAAGCACATCGTCTCGGCGGACAAGGTCCTCTCGGACTCGACGCTGCCCGCCGCGACGCAGGAACTGGTGAAGATCCGCGCCAGTCAGATCAACGGCTGCGGCTTCTGCACCGACATGCACACCAAGGACGCCGCCCACGCCGGGGAGACCTCGGTACGCCTCAACCTGGTCGCGGCCTGGCGGGAGGCCACGGTGTTCACCGAGGCCGAGCGCGCCGCCCTGGAGCTGACGGAGCAGGGCACCCGTATCGCCGACGCGGCCGGTGGCGTCACGGACGAGGCCTGGGCGAACGCCGCAAAGCACTACGACGAGGACCAGCTCGCCGCCCTGGTGGGCCTCATCGCGCTCATCAACGCCTTCAACCGGCTGAACGTCATCATCCAGCAGCCCGCCGGCGACTACCAGCCCGGCCAGTTCGGATAACGAGCGGTATCTGGCCGGTGGAAGTGGGGCCGCCTGACGCAGCACCACACACGCCCCAGGCACCGCTCACCGGCGCCTGGGGCGTTGTTCTGGTACGCCAGGGTCCGATTGATCTCCGGGACAGTCAGCCGCACAGCTGACCAGTACGGCCATGACCAGGCACGAGGTGGTGCAGGACGGCGGTTGTCAGCTTCTCGGCCGTAAACGACCGAGCTTGCAGTTCCTCGCCGTCGATGGCTTCGACGGTCCGGTCCGCGTCAGGCAGCGTGACTCACTGCCCAGCCCGTCTCACCGCGTGCGGCGATGTTGCGGGCTGCGTTGACGTCTGCGTGCTCAGCGAAGCCGCACGACGTACACGAGAAAGAGGCTTGATCGAGCCGGTTCTTGCGGTCCACATGCCCACACGACGAGCACTGCTGGGAGG